>CALVHB010000040.1 GCA_944327275.1 Candidatus Gastranaerophilales bacterium
GTTATAGTACCAAAGGAACAGTGAATTAAGGAGCAATGTATGAAAATTTTTGGTATCTCACAAACATCGGGGGGGGGGCACTTTTAGCTTCTTTCATTAGTTATTCTCTTTTCAAAAGCAAGGAAATATTGTATTATAGTGATATGAAATATCACTTAAAAAAATCCGGTTTTACGTTGGCAGAGGTTTTGGTAACTTTAGGTATAATAGGTGTAGTTGCAGCCCTTACAATGCCTACTATTATAGCAAATTATCAAAAGGAAAAGTTAATATCCAATTTAAAGCGGACATATAGTATATTGGGTCAAGCTTTAGTTCAATCTCAGTACGAAAACGGTGAAATAAAAAATTGGGATTATGGAACTTCATATACTCCTCAAAGTGTTTCTGTGTTTGCTAAAAGATATGTTCTACCATATCTTAAATATCAGGAAGATGGTATAAAAAGTAATAGGTATTATGTTCGCTTGAATGACGGATCAGGATTTATGATTCTTTTTGACGGTATGAGTACTCAAGGGGAGCCTCCTCATGTAATATATTTTGTAATTACTTATAGTGGCAAAAATTTGACGAGGGCAATGACTGATCCAAGTAGAAATTATAGTCGTACTGATTTCATATTTACCATAAGACCTTCTGATAATAAATTATCTTTCTTTAAGTGGAGTCCTACTATTGATAATTCAATTTATGGCTGTAATAAGAATATTGACAAAAATCGTAGGTATAACTGTGGCGCATTGATATATGAGGATAGTTGGCAAATAAAAGAGTATTATCCTTGGTAGTTTTAAATAATTTGATAAAAAAAGCGGATATAAAAAATATTTTTTATATCCGCTTTTTATTTTAGTCTTCAATTAATATTCTGTCGAGACAAGCCTTTGGAGAGTATTGCCATTCTCGGAATGTTATCCGTTTTACTTTGTAACCTGAACGTTCAATTATTGCTTGTTTTTTCATTTCAGGAATATGAGATTTAATTTTATCTTCAAGTCCATCTATTTCTACTACAAACTTATTATCAACGAACAGGTCTGCGCTTAATCCTGCTATTTCAGCGCCTGCAATAACTTTATGATCAAGTGCTCTGATTTGTTCTGCGACTTCTCTTTCAAGAGAATTTTTATAAATATTTTCGTCAATATCTCCAGAAAGCATTGCTTGTTTTCTGTTTTGGTATTCCTGCATGAACGAAATATAATTTCTAAAGTGTCCTTCCGGCAATTCTCTAGGGTTCTTGGAAATAAAGTTTATAACTTTATTTCGCCCCCTTGTAATTGCTACGTTAAATAGATTTGGTTTCTGCAGAAATATCAAGCTTTGGTTAAAGCTGTTATCTGCAATTGCCCAAGAAATAAGCATTATATCTCTTTCATCGCCTTGGAAGGTGTGAGCTGTACCGATTTCTATTTGGTGTTTTTTTATCATATAGTCTGATAAGACTTTAGATACAGAAACTTTCAGCTGTTCAACTTGCGCTCTGAACGGTGAAATTATTCCGACAGATACAGGATTATCAGGGTTTTGTCTTTCATCTTCTATAATAATTTCATGTAATCTTTTAACAAGTGCTTCAATTTCAGGCAAGTTTCTTGTTGCATCAAAATCTACTTTTCCATCAAGGACTTCCACCAGTTCAAGAACATTTTCATCTGTTTTATCCTTTCTCATTACACGGATTCTGTCGTTATAAAATTCGTGGTTAGAGAAATTAATAATAGGAGGAAGACTTCTGAAGTGCTCATCCAGCATGACTGAATTCATTGAGTAGTAATCTGCAAGATCAAACATGGAATTAGTTCTGAATCTCCACATAAGTTGATATTTATCAGGAATTCCATATTGACTTAAGAATGATTGTTCTTTTGCCTTTTCCAAGAATGATAAATGTGGAAGTTGTTTATCATCTCCGACAATTACTGCACGTTTTGCACGGAATAGGATAGGGAAACAACTTGCTATGTCACATTGTGAAGCTTCATCAATAATAGCAACATCAAACATTCCGGGTTTTAAAGGTAAAGAGTCTGATACTGCATAAGTTGTTACGCACCAACAAGGGAATGCTTCAAGAAGTGGTTTAAAATCTTCTTCTTCCAGAATATTTGTTTGGAGTCTTTTTCTGTTGGTAACTAATGATTTCGCATGAACTTTCAGTCTTCTGCGTTTATTTTCATCACGCAAAAGTCCTTTTAAAGCTTCTCTTCGTTTATTTTTAAGAATATTTATTGCAAGAGACTTTTGCTTACGTTTCATTGTTCTTATTTGTTCTGATAACATGTGAAGATTGCCAGTTTTTTGGATATCTGATTCAATTTTTCTCAGAGCCCATTCCATGTTTGCAAAATCAAGTTCTTGTTTTAGTTTGCCTAAATTTTCATATGTTACTTCAAAATCTTTTATGTTCAATATTTTTTTCAATTGTCCAAGGCTTGTAAAGTTGGCTATTTTAGAAATAAAACCTACTTTTTCCATATTGCTTTCAAGAATTTTAACTATACCGGCAATTATATCAATCTCACTTTTTTTCAGATTTTTTTTAATGAATTCTTTTTTGCCGAGAATTTTTTCTTGTTCTTCTACTTCTAAAAGTTTATCGTGCCAATTTTTTTCAAGTTTTATAATTGTTTCGGATTTGTTTTCCATATTTTTGAGCATATCAAGATGCTCTTTCATATCTTTTGTATCAACCAAAAGTATGTCTTCGATGTTTTCGTCTAAATCACTGTTTTGTGAAAGCAGATTATTTAATTCATTGCTCAATTGTCGTTGATAATTCAGGCGTCCTGCGCGCAAAGCCATATGGCTTGCTCCAAGGTCATTAAGCCTTTCTGCAACAACATCTACTGCCTTATCCATTCTTGAAGCAACAAGAACTGTTTTTCCGTTTGCAACTAAATGGGCAACAAGGTTTACTATAGTTTGAGATTTCCCTGTTCCAGGAGGCCCTTGCACTGCAACAAATTTACTGTTATCAATGTTTTTTATAACCTGTAATTGACTGTCGCTTAAAGATAGTGGTGTGATTGGGTAAAAATCTGTTATTTTGTTTAAATCTTTAAGAGGGACTGATTTTTCCTTACTTTGAGCATATTCTTCATTTATAATGCTTAAAGCAGTTTCACGATAAATTCCTGATGGCTTTTCTGCGATTTGTGTCAATTCATGCAACACACCTGCAGTTACTGAAGGTCTTTTGGTCAAAATAATCGCACTTTGGTATGTTACGGCAACTTTTTCAAGTTTTACTTTTTGTTTTGCCTGTTCAGCTTCTTCCTCTTCTTCAATTATTTCTTCAAGATTTTCACCATCAATTTTTTCTTTATAAAAATCTTTTGATTTAGAGATATTATCGTCTTCTTTATATTCATTAATATCAGCAGCTATTTCGACTTCAGGTACTAATGATTTAAGAGTGGTTAAAAATATATCCAATTTTTCTTTTGTAATAGGCAGATCAGGAACTACGTCCAATATTCCCTCAAGTAATAAATCTACTTCATCTTCATCGTCATTTTTTCTCATTAATGCAGCAAGCGCACCTGTATTTAATGAAAGAACTTCATCTAGAGGGATGCAGTTTATGTTTACTCCGTTTCTTTCAAGTTTGCATGGCATATAAAGAAGCGGGGTTAAAAACTCATTCTGTTTTTTTGTTTTAGAACTTTTTCCAACCAAAAACAAGTAGCCGTATATCAGGTATTTGTCCTTTTGTCCCAAATCACTTTGAATCATTAATTCAGTAAGTTTTGGATCACTTCCGTCAAGTGATATATACTCTGCACCGGTTGAAAATAATTGTTCTTCCCCTTTTAGGAAAATCCACTTGTTATCTTTGTCGCCTTTGAGGTTTCTGAATGTAGAACTTTTTACCTCTTCTCTCACACAATCGTGGAGGTATTGGCTTAATTTTTTTATAAAACTATTGTTAAATGCTGAATTTATTGCACGTGAAGCTTCCTGTAGCATGAATTTACTCCTATTCCATTTTTTACTATTTTACGCTAAAATGCTTGTAATGGAAATCATCAATATAAATGATACTTCTAACAAATTGTTCTATATAGGCGGTGTTGTCCGTGATGAGCTTTTAGGGCTCAAGTCTTTTGATGTTGATATTACTTATGTAGGTAATGCAATAGACTACTGCTCGCGTTTTGGAGAAGTAATTCAGGAAAATCCTGATTTTGGGACTGTTCGAGTAAATGTTGGTGGCTGTGTTGTTGATTTTGCATCTACAAGAGCTGAGACTTACCCTCATAAAGGACATTTACCTGTTGTCGAAAAAATTGGATGTTCCTTGAAAGAAGATGTTATGCGTAGAGATTTTACTATTAATGCTCTTGCAAAATCTGTTTCAACAGGTGAAATCGTTGATTATGTCGGAGGAATTGAGGATTTGAAAAATAAAAAACTCCGAGTTTTATATGATGAAAGTTTTGTTGATGATCCGACAAGAATAGTTAGGGGGCTCAAGTTTTCTGTACGTTTTGGGTTTGATTTGGATGAAAAAACAAAATTTTTACAGGATAATTATTTGTCAAATATAAATTATGATATGAGTTATAAACGATTGAAAAAAGAACTTATAGAAACTTTTAATCTAAACGTGCAATCCGCTTATGACAAATTTGTTAATGATGGAATATATAAACTTTTGACACCTTTGGATATGGAGTTTCCGAGAGTATGTATTGAGGATTTGATAAATGAATATCCCGTAGAATTAGTTTGGCTTGTTTATGTGGCTACTGTCGGAGATTTAAGCCGTTTGCCGTTATCAAAAGTTGAGAAAAAAATTATTGATGATATTCCTGAAAATGTTTTGAAAACGGATTTTGAACTTTATAAATCTTTTGAAAATGCAAGAATGGAAACAGTATTGTTGTATGCAATATTAAAAGATAAAAAAGGTGCTTGTCATTATTTGGATGATTTGAAAAATATTAAAATATCTTTGACTGGTAAAGATTTACAGGATATGGGTTTTGAGCCATCTCCAAAGTATCAAATAATTTTTGATGAAATTTTAAAACAGAAACTTGCAAATCCTGCTATGACAAAAGATGATGAAATTGAATTTATAAGTCATTTAGCTTTTTAACATTTTCTTTTATGTAATATTTTATTGCCGGAGTAATAAGTAAATCAGGTTCTGACATTGCAAATTCATCAAGAATGATTATTCCCCGCTTTGTGTTCCCGTTTTCTATGTATAAAAGACCAAGCATAACTTTATTTAATATATTTGAATCATTATTATATTCTTTTATTTTTTCTGGTATTATCCCCAATGCTTTGTAACATTTAGCCAAATCTTGATAATATTGGAAGTTTAAGCTAAACTGTTTTATTGCATCTTCATATGGTTGCCTTGCAAGATTCGGGTATCCTATTTTCATGTATGCATCCCCGATATTTTTGTAATAAACAGCAGTTGCTTGTGTATTTGGACTTAAACTTATTGCGATTTTGAACTCTTGTATTGCTGCATAGTAGCAGTGTTCGTCCATATAACGAAGTCCCATATTATTATGAAGGTATGCATTTTTTGTAGCATCAATAACATATACATCAGGTTTTCTATAACCGGATGTTAAAAAGCTCAAAAATATTAATGCTGTTAAAATTATCTTTTTCATATGCATTTTGTTGAAAAATGAAGTTATAATTCAATTTCTAAACCTTCATAGGCAAGAATTATTTCATCTTTCATATCTTTATATTTTTCTTTAATGCTATTTAATTTATTGTCATCATATCCTGGGTCATAATGGAAAAATACTAATTTTTCTGCACCTGCTTGTTTTTTTGCTTCAACTGCCATCTCAAATGTTGAATGACCATAGCCTTGTTTTGGAACAAAAGGATCAAGGTAATCTGCAGTTGTATATTGTGAATCGTGTATTAAAAGATTACATCCGCGAGCAAAACTACTCAATTTTTTGTCGCCACCAGGGTAACTTTCTTTGTCTGTTGCATATACAAGAACTTTATCTTTATATGATATTTTGTAGACCAAAACTCCTTCTTGTGGGTGTGCATAGGAACGGTAACAAGTTATCAAAACATCATTGTTTTTGACTTTTGTATCGTTTTCGTTTTCTATTCTTTTAATTATAGGATCTTCTCCGTGTCTCAGTATAATGCCCTCAGTTTCATTAAGGTCTCTGATATTTAAGTTTCCTGCAATATCACCTAAATCAAGAGGGAATGATTTCCCAAAAAGTAATTCTGCAAGTTCATCTGAAAGACTTTCATTATAATTCACATTTCCGTACACATTTATTTTTGAGGATGGAATATGCAGAGGTCTAAAGAAAGTAAAACCTTGTAAATGATCTTGGTGTATATGAGAAATTAGAACAGTTGCACTAATAGGGGTTCTTTCTGAAGCGGAAATACCTGAGGAGATATACTTACTTAAAAGTTCATTGCCAAGACTTATCAATCCTGTCCCTGCGTCAAGGATTATAAGATGTCCATCTACATTTACTTCTACGCAAGAAGTGTTACCCCCGAATTGAAGAAAATCCTTGTTGGCTACAGGATAACTTCCTCTGACTCCTCTAAATTTTACACTAAATTTACTCATACTTTCCTCGTTTCTTTAAGAAGTTTTAGCTTCTTATTTTTTTATAGTTATTGTAGCATTTTGGTCACTTGCTTCTCCTGCATAAACATTTGTTCCAAATACAAGCATTTTAGCAAGTTTTTGAATATTTTTTAATCCTGTTTCTTTATTTTGAATATCAAAAACGACTTTGTTTCTGTAGTTTGTTACGGTAATTACTCTGAAAGCGTTTGGATAAGTAACTAAAGAAGGGCAGCTTACATATAATATATTACCCTTTTGAGTTATTTTAGCTCCGTGGTAATGTCCTTGGAAAATTCCGATTGGATTTTTGTACTTAGCTAAAATATCTTCAACTTTATAAGCATCAAGCAGTCTGTGATTTGGACTTACATAAGGCTCTAAAATAGGAATATGCATAAAAATTAAAACTGTGTCCTTTTGAGAATTTTTTAATTCATTATCAAGCCACGCAATTTGTTCATCTCCAAGTCTTCCGTTAGATGTTAATCTGTCTCTTATTATAGTATCCAGCACTATAACTTTATATCCTTTTTGTGGAATGAAAGAATAGTATGTTTTTTCAAATTTATAATTTTTGTTGTACTTATTCACTAATTGCATGTACAAAGACGGATTTAGGTAACCTCCCATCATTGTGTCATGGTTTCCGAAAGCAAAATACCAAGGAGCTTTGATATTTTCTGTATGTGGTAAAAAGGCACTTAATTCTTTTTCAAAAGCTTTGTCTATAAGGTCTCCTGTAAACATTACAAAAGAAAGATTCGGAATTGCGTTAATTTGTTCAATAGCATCGTCAAGTAATTTTGGGGATTCCGCAATCATCTTGTATGTTGTGTTGTTTGTTCCTGTATAGTAATGTACATCGCTTACTTGTGCAAATTTTAAACTGGATGTACTGCTATAGCATTGTAATCCGAATAACATTGCTGCTGATAGTAGTATAGAAATAGACCAGTTTTTGACTCTTGTCATTGTTGTTTCCTTTTTTATTACTCGTTTTTTATATCTTCGTGTCATTTGTTTTCCAATAATATTTTTATGTGATTGTATGTTTGATTTAATGTTTTATCTTCATTTGACAATATCATTGCCTTATCAAGATTCAAAAGAGCATTCGCATAGCTGCATAATGCATAATCGCATAAACCTATGTATTTGTAAACTTCTGAAGTTTGTATATTTTTTGATAATGATATAAATTTTTTTCTTGAATCTTCATAGTCCCCTTTGTAGTATAGAATTTTAGCTTCTATAAGACGGTAGGACAAATTATCTTCAATTTTGAGTGCTTTTTTTATATCATTTTCAGCCTCTTTTAAATTAGAAAGGTTTAAATTAACTTCAGCTCTCATAGCATACGCTATGTCTGAATTCTTATTGTATGATAAATACTTGTTAAGATAAGCAAGAGAATTTTGCCAATCTTTTATTGCAGAATAACATTGTGCAAGATTTAAATATGTCTGACTGTAGGAAGGTGTGATACTTTCAGCTTTTTTGTAATAATTAATTGCGTTTACATAATCACTATTTTCATAATATGTCTCAGCCAGTATAAAATTTGCCCAAAAATCATTTTGGCAAGATGCAAGAGTATTTATTTGTTTGTTCTTGTTACCTTGCATTTTGTAGTTTTGGGCTTGTTGGATATTTTTGTTTTTTGAATTCAGGTAAGATTTAGAATTCGGATTGTTTATTCTTAGTATTGTATTTTTAAGTTCAATCGCATCATAATTATTTGGCTCAGCTTGAATAACTTTGTCTATATATTCTATAGCTTTTTGATAATCCCCGTAAGTACAATAATTTGCAGCTATATCCAGATAATCCTCTGTTAGCTCACTTGCATTTGCTGTTAAAAATTGGAAAAACAAAAATAACAAAACCAACTTTTTCATAACAAAATTATATCATATTTTCATACAAATGTATGAAATATTAAAGTATTATAAATATTGTACCGATATATCTACCATGTTTAAAAATTTTTTTGTAAATCCACTTGAGCAAGAGAATAAAAAAAATCTTAATGCACCTTCTTACATAAAAGAAGATGGTACAAAGGTGTATGAAAAAGATATGCCGTTTGGGAGTTTTGTATATGAAATATGTCCTGATAAGGCCTTTTTGTCTAGAAGGTATGATAAAAAAGGGAATCTTTTGTCAGATTATGCGAGAAGCAAAAATTTTGAAATAGGACGTATATATGATGAAATGCAGAGATTAGTCTACAAGTTTGATGCTGTATATGATGAAAATAATAAACTTGGGCTTAAAAATGAATACAGTTACTTATATTACGACAATGGAGCAAAAAAAACAGAAACTTTAAAAGTTTTTCCTGCTGAAATAGTCACTGTAACAAATTTTGATGAAAATGGTAAATTTAAAGAGAAATACGAAGAAAGAGGATCCGTAAAAACTTGGTTTGATGAATCAGGCAAACCGATAAAACGTCAAATTGACAGAGGATCAGGCGGAATTATAGAGCAAGATCTTAGAAATAAGTAATTTGTTTATTTATGTTAAGTTTGTAAAGATAAATTCCATAATTTATTAAAGTTATTTTACTAAAATACCGTATTCCATTATTGTACAATGGAAAAAAGGAACTGATTATTATGGGAATGTCAGCAGGACAAGCTAGATTACTAAGTATTACCAGTCGTTTGACTGATAATGAATTGCGCTCTCAAATGTTAACAAATACCAAATTGCGTCTTGCAGATAAGTCTTCAGAATTAAGTGATAAATATATGGAGGCTTTAAATTCTCAGCAGTTAGTTTTTTCTAACTATAATCCTAATGGAGATAAAACTTCTGAGCTTTTGACTGCGGGTACTATATTTACTTTTTCAGAATTAAAAAATCAATATTCTTTGGTAAATAGTTCAGGTCAGGTTCTTGTTAGAGCTTCAGATATTAAAAATTATATGAATTCTGCTAATATGACAGAATTTTTAGAAAGCTATGGTGTTCCAAAGGTTGAAAATCCTGAGTATACAAAAGCATTACAAAACATTTACGGTGCAAATTATGAAAACTTATACAGTGATGTATTAGTAGATGATGGTACTGGTAATATGAGAGATCAGTGGGATGTTTATTTCTCACAACTAACTGAAGATGATATTGGGTCTTTAGATGATGCGGATACTGACGATATAATTGATATTTTAAATAAAGATCCAATGGCAATGACTGAGGATGATGCCAATAAAGTTCTTGATACCGTAAAAAATTGGGAAAATTCGGTTGTATCTGACAATAACGGATTGCTGGAAGATTACCAAACACTAAAAGGTTCGTCTTTAGGTAATTATATTGATAAATTATTGAACCCTCCTAGTATACCTTTCCCAAATATTGAGGATTATATGGTAACTGAAGGATCTGATTTATCTAATAAATTTTCTATAGCTTCAGAATCTTGCTATATTAACGCAATTCAAGGGGATATTCTTGGCTGTTATATCCACGTATTAGCTCACCTTTTAGATCTTAAATCTTCTGATATAATGGAAAATGGTGATGTTGGTGCAGATTGGGGACAAGAGTATACAACAACTCTAGGTAATGGAACAATAAAGACCAGTTATCATGAAATAAACGGTTCTGCAATTAATGCAGATGATAGAAGTGATGATATGGCAGAAGTATCAGAATATGTTTGTGCTGATAAAGATGGAGACGGTAAAGAAGATTTGATGGCTCCTGATTCAGGACTTGATATTACTGAAAAATCAGCTGATGTTGAAAAGTTGTTAAGTAATTACAAAATAGTTAATGATAACAATGGCGATGGCGTAGTTGACGTAAATGATGCTGAATTAAAAACATTTAAAGAAAAGATTATTGATTTGTATTATGTAATGCAGCATTTTAATGACCCTGAAATGCAAAAATCAGATGGCACTAACTATACTTATGATGAATTGAAAGTTTATCTTGAAAACTTCCAAACTGATATGGAAGGTACTTTGAACAAAGTTAAAGATGAGTATTATCAAGATATTGCAAATTGGCAAGAGTCAATGAAGCAATGGTTAGAACAAGTACAAAGTTTGAAAAGCAATTATGTAAATGACGTTAAAAATATTCCAGTTAAAGAAATTCCTGATGAAAATGATTCAAAATATTTATGGTACAAAAATCTTTGGTACCGTATGGGTGGAATTGATGAATCAAGTAAGGATCCATCTGGTCGTAACTATAAGGAATTAGATGAAAATCTTATAAACAATGCAGAATGGCTTGAATTTGCATTGGAACATGGTATTGTAACTCTTGAACAAGCTCAATTTGAAGAAAACGGGTCTACAAAATATCCGAATATGGGTATGTATGATTGGGTTTCAATTATTTATACAAACGCTTCTGACATTACATCACAAGATGACGAAGCTGCTATAGCACTCGCAGAAGTTAAGTATAAAAAAGATTTGCAGGAACTTCAAAATGAAGACAAAAAACTAGATCAAGATTTGAAAAAACTTGATACAGAACACTCTGCACTTCAGACTGAATATGAATCCGTTAAAAATGTTATAGAAAAAAACGTAGAACGTTCTTTTAAAGCATTTTCATAAGTTTTAAATGTTCATAGCTCTTAGAATTTCATTCATATCTGTAGATGTCTTTTTAACATCTGAATTTGAATATTTAATTGCGTTGTCAGGATCTTTCAGACCGTTTCCAGTTAATATGCACACAATTTTTGAGCCTTCTTTTATTTGATCTTTTACTTTGATTAGTCCGGCAACGGATGCTGCACTGGCAGGTTCCGCAAGTACTCCTTCGCAAGATGCGATAAGTTTGTATGCTTTTACGATTTCTTCATCGGTTACACAATTTATCATTCCATTACTTTCATCTCTTGCTGCTTCTGCGTATTTCCAACTTGCAGGATTACCTATACGGATCGCAGTTGCAAGTGTTTCCGGTTTATATATTCTTTCACCTTTTACGATTGCAGCAGCTCCTTCTGCTTCAAATCCCATCATTTTTGGTAGGTTTTGAATTTTTCCGATTTGATGAAATTCTTTGTAACCTTTCCAGTATGCGGTTATATTACCAGCGTTTCCAACTGGGATAAAATGATAATCAGGGGCTTGTCCCAGGGCATTACAAATTTCAAATGCACCTGTTTTTTGACCTTCAATTCTATATGGGTTTACTGAATTTACAAGGGTTACAGGGTAGTTTTCGGAAATTTTTCTTACCATTTCCAAGGCTTCATCAAAATTTCCTTTAATTGCAATGATTTCAGCCCCATACATCATTGCTTGAGAAAGTTTGCCAAGTGCAATGTATCCATCAGGGATAAGTACAAAGGTTCTCATACCGGCTTTTGCACCATAAGCTGCTGCAGATGCAGATGTGTTGCCAGTAGATGCACAGATTATAGCTCCAGCTCCGGCTTCTTTAGCTTTTGACACAGCCATTGTCATTCCTCGGTCTTTGAAGCTGCCTGTTGGGTTACAACCTTCAAATTTCAAATAAATTTCAGCATCAAGCCCAATTTTTTTTGCTAAATTTTCTGCCTTTATTAATGGAGTATTCCCCTCGTTCAGTGTTACAACCGGAGTCGCATCAGTCACTGGAAGATATTCTCTAAATGTATTAATTAATCCTTGATAGTACATACTTTCCCTCTTTTCTTAATGGAAATGTTACTATAAAAAATACAATAAATAAAGTTTAATATCGAATATTAATGTTTTTATCAGAAGAATTTAAAACATTATTTAACTCTCGAGCAACATTTTCTGCTTTATATTCACTATTTGAACTTGCTGAGAAAAATTGTTGTTTTTGTCCTGATTTTGTAATTGCATAAATATGATATTTACGTATTTCTTTTCTCTTGATTCGTGATTGAGTTCCGGAGCTTGCTGTTAAATATCTCCATAACCCATAAACATCAACAGAACTTGAAACATAAAATTTTCTTATGGTATCTAAATTTACTCGTTTTTCTTTTATAGTACGTTTGAATAGATTTTGTTCAAGTACTCTACATCCTGAATAGGAACATACCAAATTAGATGTTGAGATTTTATAGTTGCAAAATAAAATAACAATTATTGGTAAAATTATTATAGCTAATTTGTTGGGAACTGTTATGGTTTGTTTATTTACAGTCATTTTAATTCCCCCTTTTTTTTATTTTAATTACACCTGAACTCTAATTAGACTGTTAACTATATTGTCATCTTGGACAATTTGATTAATTGCATTTTGCATATCTTTTTCTTTTACAAGTTCTGTGATAACTGTGATATCTGCAGTGTTGTTTTCAGAAACACATCTTTGGACAATACTTGCAAGGCTGATATTATTGTTAGCGCAAATTGTGCCTATTTTACCGATTACCCCTTTGTTATTTTTTGCATTAATTGAAAGGTAATATTTATTTACTGTTTCGGAAATGTCAATCATTTTAGCTGACGAATTATGTTTACACCTCATCATTGGTAAAATATATTCTGATTTTCCCAGTTCTGCAGCAATAGCAAGAATATCTCCAACTACAGAGCTTGCTGTCGGAAATTCTCCTGCTCCTGGACCTGAAAGAGTTATACTGCCTATAGGGTGTCCTTTTAGCATTACTGCATTTGTTACATAGTCAATATGTGCAAGAGTTGATTTTTTTGATACAAGCATAGGATGTACTCTTACATCAATGTTATCATTTTCATCCATATTTGCAGAAGCGATAAGTTTAATTTTATATCCCAAATCGTTTGCAGCAATCATATCTTCTGTGCGAATTTTAGTAATACCTTCTCTGTACACATTTTCTATATTTATGCGTTTTTGAAAAGTAATAGATGCAAGGGTTGCAATTTTGTATGCAGCATCGTAACCTTCTACATCTCCTGTCGGATCAGCTTCTGCGTAGCCAAGTTCTTGAGCTTCTTTCAACACATCTGAATATGAAGCTCCTTGTACATCCATTTTAGTAAGAATATAGTTTGTGGTTCCGTTTACAATGGCTTCTATGTGAGAAATTTTATTGCCTGCAAGAATTGTCTTGATAGGCATTATTATTGGGATTCCACCTGCAATTGCTGCTTCATATAACACTACTTTGTTGTTTTCTTCTGCGATTTTGAATAGTTCCTCTCCACGTTTTGCAAGGAGTTCTTTGTTCGCAGTCACAACATGTTTTCCGTTTTTGATAGCTGTAACTATTAAATCAAAAGCAGGTTCAAGTCCTCCGACGAGTTCGGCAACAATTTCTATTTCCGGATCATTAACAATCTTATACGGATCGTCCGTAATTATTGAATTATCCAAGCCTTCAATATTTCTTTTCTTATTTAAATTTTTAACAGCAATGCTTTTAACTTCAATGTTGTCAAAACTTTTAAGAGTTTTGAATACTCCGGAACCAACTGTTCCTAGTCCTATTAATCCGATTTTAATTTTCTTTTCCATAGCTTAATATTAACACCAATTCCTTATTATATAAAACTTTACTTATTTCTGATTTCTAAATCAGCTGGGAGATGGTTATCGACCTTTTGTTGTAATTTTTTATAGTTATTGTATATTTTCTTCTTCAAATTTGTCGAACTTATCCCGTCTCCATAAGGGAAATATACAACATCTACCCCTTTTTCTTTTAGATAATCGTATTTACCAACCCAATCATCTCCAACTACAAATATATCAAAATGTAATTTATCCACCTTATCAGTGTGATCCAGAGATTTTTGAGGGATAACTATATCGGGTCCTTTTATTGCTTTCATTAGAGCTATTCTTTCTTCAAATGGGATTATTGGCTGTGATTTGTAAGAAGCTACTAATTCATCAGTATTTACCCCTACTATAAGTATGTCACCTAAAGCTCTTGCATATTCAATCATTTTTAAATGATTAAAATGTAACATATCGAAAGTGCCTGATGTATAAACTACTGTTTTATTCCCTATCATCTATTCAACTCCTCTAAAGTTTTTGCCATTGCTTGTAAAAATATTTCAACTTCCTTTTCTCCAATTGCTCCAAAATTTCCAACTCTGAAGAATTTTGTTTTTAATTCCCCTCCTGATGGTGCAATTTCAACATTATATTTTTCTCTCATAATTCTTACGATTTTGGAGGCATCGTAATTTTCACATAGGACTCCTGTTACACAATTTGCAGGCTGCTTGGCAAAAACTTTAAATCCAAGATTTTTTAAGCCATCTCTAATTAGTTGAGTTATGTGAGAATACCTTTGTCTGTAATTTTCGAGACCTTCAGTTTTAATTTTGTCAAGTCTGAGATCTAGCTGGTTAAGCAGACTTACCGGAGGTGTAAATGGGGTTTGGTTTCTTTTCCAATTGGCAATATAATCAAATATATTGAAATAAAATGTTTTTAGATTTGCTTTTTGGGCAAATTCAATAGCTTTTTTACTTATAGACATAAAACCTAATCCAGGTGGTATTGCCATTGCTTTTTGTGAACTAGAAATAACAACATCTATTCCCCAATCATCAGTTTGTATTGGTTCAACAATCAGTCCTGATACTGCATCTACAACAAAAATGGTATTGTCATATTTTTTAATTATTTCCCCAATTGACTTGATATCGGTTAATGCTCCACTAGATGTCTCATCCAATGTAGCAAACACTGCTTTGATATTTGAATTTTGTTCAAGTATGGTTTTAACGTCACTAGGGTTTACACTATCTCCAAATGGTACTTTTAATTCTATTGTTTTAATCCCGTGCAATTGGCAAATTTTACCCCATCTTTCACCAAAAGAGCCTCCGTTGATGTACAAAATTGTGTCATCTTTCGATAAGACATTGGTTACTGCAGCTTCCATAGCTCCAGTACCTGATGCCGCAAAAAATACTACGGGGTTCTCTGTTTGGAATATGTATTGTAAATTCCTAAATATTTTTTTTAATGTTTCAGAATAGTCAGGAGTTCTCATATATACTTGAGGTTCAGCACCTAGAGACAAAATGTCATCTTCTATTTCAGTTGGGCCTAATACCATTAATAATTTTTTATTTTTCATTATCTACTCCTATAAAATTATCCAAAATTTTACCTGATTCTCCATTAAATCCTTCAGTGTTAGTATGTCTAGGATAACAATCTTTTTTAGGTAATTCCATATAATTTCCAAATGTTTGGGTTAATACGAAGTCATAATCATTTGGACAAGAAAACTTTATGCCTTCAAAATCAATTTGTTTTAGAGGGAAAATCTTATCAAAGTCAAAAAAATAGTTGTTGTAATTATGAGGATAATCAATCCCATAGAAAATTGCAGGTTGAGTCTCTATTTTTGCAATATTGTTTTCTAATATTTTTTCATTTCTGATTTTGATTAATCTTTGTCTCATTTTTTGCGGTTGGTTGATATAAAATGGATAAAGTATTTTATAATATGGTTTTGCAATAAGTTTTTGTATTTTTTTTGTAATTTTAAGTTTTTCTTCTAAACTAATTTTTTTATAATATGAATCGTATGGAAAAATATCTATTGCAATATTCGGAAGTTTTTTATGCAAAATTTTTAAAAAACATTTATTTTTCCCATTATTATCAAATTCTAAATATAAATCTTCGTATTCCGGAATTCCATTTTTATAGAGGCTAATGAATTTTTCGTAATCTTCTCTCATCATTCCCAAATCTACATCATCATCCCATGGAATAAATCCTTTATGTCTTACAGCCCCTAACAAATTCCCAAAATCCAACCAGTATTGCAGATTGTTTTTATCACACAAGTCTTTAAAAATTGTCATCATTTTTAAATTAGCTAGTTGAATTTTTCTAACAGTGCCAGTCGCTTTTGGGATATCTGTTGCAGAACCTTCCCATTCTATGTATTTAAAACCTTGCTTTTCAATATTTGGTTTAAGGTGTCTTATTTTTATTCCTAAAAAATATATTATTATTCTATTAGAGCTTTTCGTATCTATAGAAAAAATATATTTTAATTTATTTTTTAATTCCATATTATTCCCAGTAAAATATTTATGTTTTCTTATACTTAAAAATATTTATCTTGCCAAAAAGATAAATATATTCAGTTTCAATACTTTCCCTTATTGTAAATAATGTTTTTCCAAAAATTTGGAATCTGTATTTTTCAGCCCTATAAAGACCATCCGGTACATTTATATTTTTTTCTTTAATAAATTGAAGTACTTGTTGACGAGCAAGGATATAGTGTTCCCCTTGTACTTTATTTATTCCCTTTTTAACGATTGATTTAGGGTTTACAAAATAGTCATAATATGTACCGGGTACTGTTACAAGTTTTTTTGAAAAATACAGCGCTCTTGCAGTGAAATCTCTATCTTCATAGTACATTCCGACTATAAATTTGAGATTTATATCTTTTAGTAATTCAGTTCTATAAATTTTATTCCAGACACATCCTTCTCTATAAGTTCTACAAGCGAGGTATTTATCTTCTGCTTTTTCATACACTTTTTCTTCAGTAATGTTAAGTCTGATTTTTTTATTTTTAGGATGTTGTCTTATAAAATCTGCTACAGCTATGTCGCAATCATATTTTTTTGCAGCATCATAAAGCTTTTCAAAAAAGTTCAAATCAACCCAGTCATCAGAATCAACAAAACCGATATATTCGCCTTTTACAACTTCCATACCGGAGTTTCTAGCTGCTGATAACCCGGCGTTTTCTTGATTGATAATAACTATTCTTGAATCTTTTTTTGCAAATTCTTCCAACAGTTCAAGACTGTTGTCTTTTGATCCATCATTTACACAAATTATTTCGATGTCTTTTAGCGTTTGATTAATGAGACTATTAAGACATCTTTCTAAAAACTTTGCCGTATTATATACGGGCACTATAACACTAACTTTTATCATCACGTACTCTCTATAACTTCAATTATGATAGCACAATTGATAAATTATTGCACGTTTTGACTATTGTTTTTTGAATAAATTTTTAATTTGTAATACGATTTTTGCAAAAAATTTAGAAAAAGAAAATTCTTCTTCAACTAATTCCGGTTCTTTTTCAAAGTTGAAAGTATCAACTTCTGGTTTTTTGGCAAAAATACTTTCATCTAAATATTTTTTTTCTTGTTTTTCTTCTTTTTCCCCTTGAGCCATGTAACCTAAGTTACCGCCGCCGCCGTCATTTTGCATAGATGCAGCTGCCTTGATTACAGGTTTTGTGCTCAAAACGTTTACATCGAAACTCATGACTTTTTCCTTTATATTTTTCCCTTATATATATAAAGTATTTTTCATAAAGAAATGTTACAAAATCACCATATTTGTAACAAAAAATTTACAATATGTTAATCCATTATTTTTAAAACGCTTTGGCATTTAAAACCGATTTCAAAAAGATCTCTTTTTCTTATTGCTGCGGATATATTAATTTCAGAATTCTTATCTTTTAAAAATAATATCAATTCTGCAATGTTGTCTTTTTTGTTGTAGTTAATTTTAATTTTATCAATCAAATTTTTTTCATTTTTTTCAAGACCATCTGCTAATTTTACGATTCCTGCCAATTTTTTAACAAGTTTTCTATCTTTTTTATCAAGAGAGGCATATATTTCATGAGAGTTTTTATCCGGTAATCCGCCTCGATGGTATCTGCAAATACATCCTACAATCTTTTCTTCTCTTTCATCAAGTCCTTCTATTCCATCATCGATTACAATGTTCATAGAATGTTTGTTGTGATTTTTCACTTCAATAAAATATCCGATATCGTGTAAAAGAGCACCTGCTTTGAGGTATATTTTTTCTTTTTCTCCCATTTCCTCTAAATTTTTAGAAGCTTCATCAAAAATTAAAACTGCAAGCCTTTCCACCTCATTTGCATGAGTAGTGTCTTTGCAATATTTGGTAAGCATTTCGTCAACAGTTAATTTCATAATTTTGTATTAAATTTATCAAAAAAATGGATTGTCTGCAATATTTTTGCTATGATTAATTTGGTTATGGAGGATGTAAAAATTACAAATACTGACTTTAATATTCCATCAGATGTTTTGGATGAAATACAGTTGAATATTCAAAATATAATTGAGAGTTTTGACATACCTGATTCAAACAAGGTGGATGTAATAAAAAAAATTAATTTTATGTATACTCAAACAAAGCAGTTGTCAATTACTGATGCTTTGACTAATCTATACAATCGCAGATATTTTGAAACTTCTTTTGATAGAGAATTCGCAAGGGCTAAAAGATACAATTCGCCTTTGAGTATTGCAGTAATCGATATTGATTATTTCAAAAAGATTAATGATACTTATGGCCATTCTTGTGGCGATTATGTTTTAAAAGAAGTAGGATATTTGTTGATGCAGAATTTCCGGCAGACTGACATAATTTTTAGATATGGCGGGGAGGAATTCGTTGTAATATTAACCGAGACAGGTTTGAACGAGGCAAAAATTCCTCTTGAGAGATTGAGGAAATTGATTGAAGATAATTTATTTTCTTTTAAACAGAACCAAATAGATGTAACAGTAAGTATTGGTGTTGCATCAAATTCGGATGTTGCAGAACCTTTAGATATGTTTGATAATGCGGACAAAGCTCTTTATGAGGCAAAGGATGAGGGTAGGAATTGTATTAGGTCATTTGGCTAATAGGATTTTATAATTTTTAAGATAGGATGTGAATATGATTAAAAATTTATGTAAATTATTTGTATTTATGATTTTACTAACAGGGGTTGTTTCTGCAGAAGAATATGAGTCTGTCCATGCTGAGCATATTTTAGTTAAGACTGCTGCTGAAGCGCAACAGATAAAAAAAGCAATTGACGATGGTGGAAATTTTGAATATTACGCAAGTGCTTATTCTTTATGTCCATCAGGAAGAAACGGCGGAGATTTGGGGTATTTTAAACGAGGTCAAATGGTAAAGGAGTTTGAAAAGGCAGCTTTTTCAACTCCTGTGGGAGAAGTATCGAATCCTGTGTACACTCAGTTTGGATGGCATTTGATAAAAGTTTTGGATAAGAAATAAAAAAGGAGCTAAAAGCTCCTTTTTTATTTCTGCATTTGTTGTGAATTTTTATTTTTTTCCATATCTGCTTTTAATTTTTTATTTATTACAACTTCTCCAATAGGTTTGCTATAGTTAGGAACATCTACTGTCATCATTCTTTCCCAACATCCTGGGATATTTGATTTTTCGGAGCAGATACAATTTCTCCAAGTTACACCTGTTTTTTTATCTACTAAAATAGTCATCATATTGCTTCCTGTAACAACTGTATATCTGTTGTTTGCATTTTGTTGAGAAAATTGAATCCACATAGATACAAGTATTACGACACCAAGTGCAATTAAAATATTTTGTTTCATAACATCCTTTCTCTCTTTTTTACAGACAAAATTATACACTTAAAGGTTAGTATTTTCAAGTTTGGAGTTACTCTAAAGTATAATGAAATACTATTGTACAAGGGTTAAACTGTTCATGTAGAAAGGAATTTGTTATGATATTACTTTTGAGATGGATATTTTTTGCCTTGGCAATACTTGTTGTTGCGTGGATAGTACCTGGCATTTTTGTTGAAAATTTTCAAAGTGCAATGCTGGTGACTGTAATAATGGCACTTATTAACATATTTATAAGACCTTTGATAGTTTTTATAACTTTGCCCATAAATATATTAACCCTTGGAATATTTGGACTTATAGTAAATGCTTTGTTATTCATGTTAGCGGGGTATGTTGCTCCGGGATTTTATGTTGACGGCTTCCTTTCAGCTTTTTTAGGGTCGGTAGTTCTTTCTTTCCTCGGTCTTGTTATTAATATGATAGCTCCAAATGATAACAAAGATTAGAAAAAGCCCCTTTTTTAAGGGGCTTTTTTGTGTTATAATTACTCTGTTATGAAAGCTTTAGTGTGGAAAGATATAGGAGAAATTGAACTTGTAGATAGGCCGATGCCTGAATTGTGTTCGGATAAAGACGCCATAATAAAAGTTGTTATGTCTTCTATTTGTACGAGTGATTTACACATTATCAAAGGATTTGTTCCAAAAGCTTCAAAGGGAATAGTTTTGGGCCATGAGTTTGTTGGAGAAGTACATAGTGTTGGGAGTGGAGTAAAGAAATTTGTTCCCGGTGACAGAGTGAGTGCTAACTGTGAAACATTCTGCGGTGAATGTTGGTTTTGCAAACGTGGTTTTGTGAATAACTGTGAAAATGGCGGTTGGGAAATCGGATGCAGTACTGACGGGTGTCAGGCTGAATATGTTCGAGTCTCTTATGCAGATAGTGTTTTAACAAAATTACCTGAGAGTGTAAGTTTTGAAAATGCTCTTTTTGTCGGAGATATTTTATCAAGTGGTTATTGGGGCGCAGAACTTTGTGAAATAAAGCATGATGATGTCGTTGCAATAATTGGTGCAGGACCTGTTGGGTTGTGTTCAATGCTTAGTGCAAAAATGTTTGGACCTTCAAGAATAGTTGCGATTGATACAGATGATTCAAGGCTATCTGTTGCAAAAGAAAACGGACTTGCAGACATCTTTTTAAACCCTGATAAGTGTGATATTGGTGATGAAGTTAGAAAATTGACTGATGGACGAGGAGCTGATTCTGTTATCGAGGCTGCAGGGAGCAGCTCAAGTTTTCAAATGGCTTGGGAGATTGCAAGGGCAAATGCTATTGTTGCTGTTGTTGCAATGTATGAAAAAAATCAAGTTTTGCCTTTGCCTAATATGTATGGTAAAAATTTGACATTTAAAACAGGTGGTGTTGATGCTGCAAAGTGTGAAAAGCTTGTGGAATTGATTTCGCAAAATAAGATTAATACAGACTTTTTGATTACTCATAAATTTAGTTTAGAAAATATAAAAGAAGCATATAAGTTATTTGAAAATAAAGACGATAATTGTTTAAAAATTGCAATTACTAATTAGAAAAAGGGGAGTTTATCTCCCCTGTCTTTTAACTTTTGTAGGTGTTTTCGTGAAGTGAATATTTTAGGAATTGACAAAGAAGTTTGAAACCAGCCTTTGTAGCTTTACTGTTTCTTAGTCCGTTCAGCATCATAAAATCATGAAAAGTGTTATTTATACGGACACAAGCAGTATCTACTCCGGCTTCAATAAGTTTTCTTGCATAAGCTTCTCCTTCATCCCTTAAGACATCATTTTCTGCGGTTATAATTAATGCTGGAGGCAGGTCTTTTAAAGTCTCAATGTCTGCATTGATTGGAGAAACAAAAATATCTTTTTTTTGTTCTTTATCGGATAAATAAGAATTCCAAAACCATTCCATAGCATCTTTGCTTAGCCAAGGGCCGTTTTTAAAATCTTTATAAGAATCAGAATCCATCTCTGCGTCTATTACCGGATAAATTAGAGCTTGGAAAGTTATTTTAGGACCTTTTTCAATTTTATTTTTTATAGTTATTGCTGAAGCCATGTTACCACCTGCGCTGTCTCCAACAATAGCAATATGATTTGTATCTATTTTGTAGTCACTGCCATTTTCATATAAGTGTTTTAATACTGCATAAATTTGGTTGATAGCTTCAGGGTATTTAAATTCAGGAGCTCTTGAATAGTTTACAAATGCTACCACGGAATCTGTATTATCAGCGATAGTTTTTATTGTCATATCATATGCCTCGGCATCGCCAATTACCCAACCTCCTCCATGGCAATAAAGGATTAATGGCAGTATTTCGTTTGTTTTGTCTTTGGGTCTTACAAGTCTTACATTTATATCCCCTGAAGTTAGGCTGAATATGTTGATATCCTCTATATTTGCATCAATGGTGGTATAGTATTTTTTTTGAAGAGTTAGTAGGAAGTTTCTTGCATCATCAGGTTGCATTTCATATATTGGGGTATTAGATGTATTTTTAAGTTCTTCCAAAAACTTTTTGGATACATTATCTAAATTAGGTTTTTTAGAATTAGGTTCAGACATTTTATACCTCCTTTTATCTGAGTATCAGAGATATTTTGAATGTAACGGATTGTTTTATCATTGTCGAAAAGATTAACTTTTGGGTTTATAAAATAGTCTGAATTATTCACTTATACGGTAATAGTTATTTTTCTAAAGGTATGTAATAAATTGGTTGTTATGAAAAGAATTTTAGTTTTATTTTTAATATTTTTAATGGGCTTGCCCGTTAATGCAGAGGGATGCCCTTGTGAAGGAGAACAGGTTTGCGGTCAAGAACATATGTTCTGTGAAAAGGGAGCTTTGTCAAATCTTGTGACAATAACAAATCTTCGAAATATAATTTGTAAGGGCAATGCTTTTAAGGTAGCTTATTCTTGTAAATTTTGGTCGGATTGTGCAAAAGCTGGTGATAGAGTAAACTTTGATGTCCCTAATGCAATTTATACTCAAGAAGGAACACTTCTTATTCCTGCTTGTTCAAAAGTAGTAGCAACAGTAATAAGAATTGAAAAACAAAGAGTTCCAAATAAAAATGCAAGAGTGTATTTAAATTTTGAATGTCTTATATTCCCGGATGGAACTGCATATTCTATGTCTGCAAAACCTCTTACTAAAGACGGTGCACTTAAAGAAGGTCCTTGGAATACTGCAGGAAAGTTAACGGCGTATACTTTAGGTCTCGGCATAGTTGGTGCCGGTACCGGTACAGGTTTTGCATTTATTCCAAATCCTGCGAAACTGGGAGTCGGTTATGCAATAGGTATTCCTGTTGGTACGACAGTTGGTTTAATAACAGGACTTGTTACTCCAGGTCTAAAATATCATGCTAAGGCTGGAGAAGAAGTTTCAATAATCTTATGTGAAGATTTATCTTTAAAAAAACAGTGTAATTAAAAAATTTTTTTGATGTAGAATAGATTTGTGAAAGATTTTATTTCATAAATCTATAGCGGCATCGTCTAGAGGTTAGGATAGCAGATTCTCATTCTGTTGACACGGGTTCAATTCCCGTTGCCGCCGGTAAATTAAAAAAAACAGGTATTTATACCTGTTTTTTTGATTAAAAAAGTTTTTTCTTAGTTCGGCTATATTTTAATTAGGAAAAATTTACTGTCTTTTAATGCCAATACTTTATGTTCTTTATCTTTTTTAAACATCAGAATTTCTCCTTTATCTAATTTGAATTTTTCTGCATCAAAATGAAGTTCAATTTCTCCATCAATAACATATACTGCGGCATCTGTCTCAGATGTATGTGTATCAATTATTTCGTTTTCTTGTAATGCTATAACAGTTAAATAGTTTTTACCATTTTCCATTAGTACTTTTTTTTCAAATTTGTTGTCTTTGTTACTAATCAAATCTTTAGCTTTTAGAACGTTATAAAACATATTTCCCTCCTTTATTTTGTATTTAATCAGGTTTAATAAAATACTTCATCCTCTTTTAGGGTACTTTAATATAGCCAAATCAAGTTATAAAATTCGGAACAAATAAAAAAACAACAAGAAATTCTCTAGAATTTTCTTATTGTTTTGAAATAAGTTATTAAAACTAATAAAAAAAGAGGACTAGGTAAATCCTATCCTCTTTTTATTTACCCGAGATGCGATTCGAACGCATGACCTACCGCTTAGAAGGCGGTTGCTCTATCCAGCTGAGCTACTCGGGCTTGGATCCAGAGGGCTTAGACAAGCGTTTGGTTTCGTGGGGTACCTGTATAATCCCTCATACAATCTATGTTAGCACAAACATTTTTCTTTGCAAGATTAATTTGAAAAAATAATAAATTATTTTAATTTGTGAAGATATGTAAAGATGAAAATATCCTTGAAAGTACTTGATCACAGATAGTTTTAAGGTTTTTATATATTTTAAATTAATTTTTTTATTAAAGTTTTTATTTCTGTTTTCCGTAAGTGAAAAATGTTAGGTGTGTATTAAAAAAAGGAGAAATTGAATGGCAGAATTGAACGGCGTGAATGGAGCATCTTTTAATCAAGGATTTGGACAAGCATCAAATGCAAATACACTTCCAGATCAACCACCAGTAAGTGTTTTCTCTCAATCTACTAATGGCAGAGAAATAAGAAACCAACGAGAAGATTTTAATGTTTATGGTAAAGATATTGAAAACTTCTCAAAATTTAAAGGTAATGATAAACATGATGCAATGAGAATGACAAATACGGCTGCTAATGATGTAAAGACAGCTTATATGCAGCTTCAACATGAATTTCCTGATGTGAGTCTTGAGTTCCCTCCAATGCCAGACCCAAAAACTTGCGGAAAAAAACGTGAAGGGTTCTTCACTTATCAACAGCAACTTGAAGATTGGAAAGATATGGCTTTGACTCAAATTGCTAATCAAAGAGAAACTTGTGTGCAAGATCAGATTAACGTTGCTAAAAATGAAATAATGCAAAATGATAATAATAACGCAGAATTTAATGCAGGTGTAACTGTTGCTGCTACTGAGATTTTAGCTGATAAAGTTGATGAAAGAGTTACTCAAGCTGAAGAAAAAATCAATGCTAATACAGATAGACAAGCAAGAAATATTGAAGGAACTGTAAGAAAAGAAGGAAAATTGACTAGAGCTATGAACGCTTATGAAGAGATGAAAACACGTGATGTTGTCGCTGAAGAAGGCGCATTTACACGTAATACAGTCCGATTTGAAGGAGATATTACTCGTGACACTGTTGAAAATGAAGCTCAAGTGACACGTGATACAGTTCGAGATGAAGCTAACGCAACTCGTGCTACTGTACAAAATGAGGGGCATGCAACTCGTGAGACAGTAAGAAAAGAAGCAGATAATATTATAGATACACTTGATCCTTTGGGCACAAACAGAGCTGTTAAAGGCGCGCGTGATGCCATTAGTGATAATAGTGGAGCAATAATTGGCGGAATTGCGGGCACAGTTATGCCAGGTTTAGCAGGTCCTGCTATTAGGCTAGGGCATGAGGCAGATGTGCAAAGAAGAAATCAGGATGAACCTGATGTCGATAGATAATTGATTATAGTAAAATCTCAATATAAAAAGTAAGGAGTCAAATTTAACTCCTTACTTTTTTGCATGTGTTTTTTGTTTAAGATATAATTTCCTTATAATAAGGTAAATTGAGAGGAAGTAATTAATTATGCTAACCGGAAATCAAATAAGAAAATTATACTTAGATTATTTTAAAGAAAAACATCAACATACAATTGTGGAAAGTTCAAGCCTTGTGCCTGATAACCCTACTGTTTTATTGACAACTGCATGTATGTTACAGTTTTTACCTATATTTTTAGGAATTGTAAAATCACCTTATGATCCTGCGAGAGCAACATCTTGTCAAAAATGTGCCAGAGCAGGTGGTAAGGATTCAGATATAGAAAATGTTGGAAGAACTCCTCGCCATCATACTTTTTTTGAAATGTTAGGGAATTTCTCTTTTGGAGACTATTACAAAAAAGAAATTATTCCTTGGGCTTGGGAATTTGTAACAGAAGTCTTAAAACTCGATAAAGACAGATTGTGGATTACAATTTTTGAGACTGATGATGAAGCTTACGAAATTTGGAGAAGTGTTGGAGTTCCTGCAGAACGAATTAAACGTAAAGGTAAAAAAGATAATTTCTGGGGGCCTCCTGGAGCTTCTGGTTCTTGCGGACCTTGTTCTGAAATCCACTATGATTTAGGTGAGCAATATAAATGTGATGATCCTAATTGTGGAATAGATACTTGTGAATGTGACAGGTGGGTAGAAATATGGAACTTGGTGTTCACTGAATTATATCAAGATGAAGAAGGTAATCAGTCTCCTTTGGAAAGCAAAAACGTTGATACCGGTATGGGACTTGAAAGAATTACAATGGTATGTCAAGGAGTTGCTTCTACTTTTGAAACTGATTTGTTAAAACCGATAATGGACAAAGTTTCTGAAATGAGTGGTGTACCTTACAAAAAATCTGAAAAAACAGATATTTCTTTGAGAATAATTACAGACCACGCTAGATGTGTGTCATTCTTGATTTCAGATGGTGTAATTCCTGGAAATGAAGGTCGAAGCTATGTATTGAGAATGATTCTAAGAAGAGCTTTGCGTCATGGTAAAATTCTTGGTATGGATTTGCCATTCCTATACAAACTTGTAGATGTTGTAGTAGAAAATTATGGTGAAGCTTATCCTGATTTAGTTAAGAATAAAGCTAAAATTATTGATACTATCAAAAAAGAAGAAGAACGTTTTGCAAAGACTCTTGATAGAGGGTATAAAATGCTTGATGAATTTATCTCTGAAAAGAAAGATATAGACGGAGAAAGTGCATTCAAGTTATACGATACTTTTGGATTCCCTTTTGAATTAACAAGAGAAATTGCAGAAGAAAACGGGTTGAAAGTTGATGAGGCCGGATATAAAAAAGCTATGCAGGAACAAAAAGACAGGGCAAAAGCTGCAACTGCAAAAATAAGTGTAACCGGTGATATAAAATATGCAAAGATTGAGAACGAAGTAGGTTCAACAGAATTTGTCGGTTATACTGAAAATGAATGTGATGCTAAAATCCTTGCAACTGTTGAAGGTGAAGGATATGTTGATATCGTGTTGGATAAGACTCCGTTCTATGCAGAATGCGGTGGTCAGACCGGTGATAGCGGTTATATTGAAAGTGAAAATCTTAAAGCAGAAGTGCTTACTACGTTCAAAGTAAATCAACTTTTTGTTCACCGCTCAAATATTGTAAATGGTGATGTCATAATTGGTGATAGCGTCAAGGCAAAAATTGATTCCCCAAGACGTGAAGAAATAAGATTACATCACACATCTGCTCACTTGCTTCAAGCTGCTTTGATAAAAGTGTTAGGTAATGAAGTTAAACAGGCAGGATCTCAGGTTGATGAAAACAGAATGCGTTTTGACTTTACTTTCTCAAGAGCAATGACTCCTGATGAGATTGCAAAAACAGAATCAATAATCAATAACTGGGTAGCAGATGGCTTGAATGTTCACACTGATGTGATGGATATTGAACAAGCGAAACTTACAGGTGCAACTGCTTTGTTTGGTGAAAAATACGATGATGTTGTAAGAGTAGTATCTATTGGAAATTCTGAATGTATTTCAAAAGAATTTTGTGCAGGTACTCATGCAAGAAATACTCGTGATTTACGCTTGGTCAAGATAATTTCTGAAGGTGCAATTGCTGCCGGTACAAGACGTATTGAATTAGCTGTTTCAAAGGCTGCGTTTGAATATATGAATGATAAAGTTAAAGAGATGGATAGACTTTCTCAAATGTTTAAAGTTCATTCGGAAGAAGTTATCGGACGTGTTGAAAAACTTCAAGAGGAAAATCGTGAGTTACAAAAAGAACTGACTCAGGCAAAAGAAGAAAATGCCAGAGCAAAATTTGCATCTTTCTTATCAAAAGCTGAAGATATTGAGGGTGGAAAACTTTTTGTATCAAAGGTTGAAAACTTTGATGGTAATGCGATTAAGACTGGTATAGAGTTCATGGCTCAAAAGTTAGGAGACAGTATTATTGTTCTGGCGTCAGAAAGAACTGTTGCAGTAAAAGTTTCTGATAATTTTGTTAAAAATGGTGTTAATGCAGGTAAAATTGTCGGAGAAATTGCAAGAGCTACCGGAGCAAATGGTGGCGGTCGTCCTAATTTTGCTCAAGGTGGTGTAAAAGATGCCTCCAAGCTTGATGAAATTTTGACTAAAGTTTCGGATGAATTAAAATCCGTTAAGGTTTAGTGAGTTAGTTAAAATTTGTAAAAAACCTGTCAAAATATTTTTTGACAGGTTTTTTAGTGAAAAAGGGGGTATAAAATGCAAATAAATTCTATTCAATCAGATTGCAAGCCAAGTTTTCAGGCAAAAGTTTCTTCAAAATTTACAGAAGCTGCAAAAAATTATTTTCAAAAAAATCCTGTAAAATTGGAAGCTTTCGAAAAGAAAGTAGATACATATAAGTATTATGGTTTAAGTGATGTAAATGTATTTCATGAAAGAGTTATACTCAACGGGAAACCTCATTATGCTTTATATGCTGCTAAGGATGGTGCAAAGCCTGAAGAATATGCTCTATTGACTGTAAAAGATGCATTTAGAAAAGTTATAGAAAAATTCATGCGTATAAATAAGTATGAATTTAATTTAAAAACTAAGGATATAAAGTAGGGTAACTTTTACTTAAAAGAATTTATGTCTTGTTTATGCTAAACTTTTTTGGAAAAATATAAGTAGTTACCGGAGTATGTTTCAAAGGAGTTATGATATGACAGTGTTAAAAATAGAAAGATTACCTCACAATAAATTTTTACCGGAGTATAAAACAGAGGGTGCTGCGGGCATGGATTTGTGTGCAGCAATTTCGGAACCTATAACTTTAAAACCGCTTGAAAGGACTCTTGTTCCTACGGGATTAAAAATTGAGTTGGAACATGGATACGAAGCTCAAGTAAGACCTCGTTCTGGATTGTCTATTAAACATGGAATTACTTTAATTAATTGTGTAGGAACAATTGATGAGGATTACAGAGGGGAGGTCTGTGTCCCTGTTGTTAATTTATCAAACGAGACTTACACAATTCAACCGGATGAAAGAATTGCCCAAATGATTATTGCAAGGGTTGAGCAAGCTGAAATTAAGGTTGAGTTAGAATTAACAGATACTGCCAGAGGAGCAGGAGGTTTTGGCTCAACCGGAAAATAAAATTTCCAAATATATAACAAAAAAAGAACCTGATTAATCAAATAGGTTCTTTTTTTTGTTACATTTTACACGAGAAAAAAGAGGAAAATAAACTTATTTTTTATCTTTACCAAAGATAGAAATTTTTGAGAAATCCTTAGTAAAGCTGTAATTTATGTTTTCGTTGAATATAGGATTCTGTTCTTCGTTCTTTTGAGCTGGTTTAAAGAACGAAGGATCAACTTGTGGCTTTCCTTTAGGTATATCACTGTTAAAATCGACCATTTTTAATTTCCCTTTGCTTATTTTTTTTAACGTCAGACAATAAAAAAACTTTAGTATTTTTAGTCATTTGTTAAAATATTGTTACAGTCTTTTTATCGTAAGTAGCATTTCGTTTGGTACATAGAAATTTTTTACTCCAAAGTTAGCATTGATGAATACAAATTCAAGAACTTCATCCTTTGCTATTCCGATATCTTCAAATGGAATACTTATATCTACAAATTTGTCGTAGACAGCTTTTATGTTTTTGGAGTTTTTTATTGCCCAAAGATTATTTGGGATTGCCTCAACGAGTCTTACAAGATTTATTTCTCCATCATATATTGAAATTTGAATTTCATTATGGAATTTCTCTTTTGAGATAGGCAGTAGACTTTCTGCTTTTTGAATAATCCTTATCGGAGAAAGAGTTTGCTTTTTGGATTGATTACGCATGTAAATATACATTTGGTTAACTCTTTTAGCTACTGATGGAATACTTTTGGTATATTCATTTACATAAAATCTTAAATATAGGTTGTCTTTGTCATATCCAAAGCATATTTTGTCATAGAACTTATCTTCTTTAAGTACAGGTCCGTCAGGAATACTTATACATCCGGCATTAAGCCAGGAATCATCTTCATTATCTTTTCCGTCAATAACAGGGGTGAATTCTCCTTTAGGATATCTTGACGGTTTTGCAACTACGGAAAGTAATGGTGTATCAAGATATTCAGGTGGTTCAAGTCCAAGATATACATAAATATTTTTTAAATGTTCTCTAAATATGTAATCGAAAATATTATCTCTGCCTGAATCATTTGGTTCTCCATACCACCAGAACCAATCGCTGCCTTCACATATAAATAATTCTTTTCTGGCAGCTTCGATATTCGGATTAAGCGGATTTTCTTTTACATATTTAGAAAAGTCATCGCGAACTTGTTTTAAGTAAGTCCAAGCAAGATTTTTTAGTGGTTCGTCGATCCAAAGTTTGAAGTTTCTGTTTACCCAAGATCCTGCACATATTCTATTCAAAGGTTTTTGAGTATCTTTTTCAAGGTAATCACTTATTAGTACGGTCTCAAGAGTAGGATCATTTTCAATTAGTTTGTATATTGTCTCTAAGAATGTTGCACCGTCAGATTTGTAGTTTTCCCAACAATTTTCTCCATCCATGGCTATTGTGAGCAGATGATTTTCATCAGGAGATGATAACAACTTACTTTGCGCAACTTTTATTCTGTCGTACAAATCATTTGCTGCATTTTCCGGATCATGATTAGGGTATTCAAATCCGATTAAATTTGGGACTACAGAATCTCTAAAAATAATATTAATTCCATTTTTATATTTATAAGATTTAAGAAGATGATAAGGGTCTTCCAAGTAGCCTCTGAAATCTCTTACGAACTCAAAATTTATAGAGTTAGAAAGAATCCCTTCATCAGAGATTGTCCATTCAATCCCCAAATCTCTAAATAAATCTAATTCTTTTCCGCTTACACATTGCTCTGATGGCCAAATACCTTTTGGTCTTTTCCCAAAAAGTTCCTCAATTCTATCAAGAGCATTTTCTGTTTGCATTCTAGCATCCAGTTCCATCTTTAAATTGTCAGGTAAGTTGCTTTCTGCAGATTTTTTAATCCCTTTAATATCAAGCATAATTGGGATTATTGGATGATAGTAAGGACTTGTTGTAATTTCTATTTTCCCTTTTTTAAGAAATTTCTTGTAAGTCGGAATAATTTTTCTTATGATATCTCTTTGAATTTCAATAATTTTTATCCTGTCATCCAGCGTATAGTTTTTTCCTTTTTTTATTAGTTTTTTAAGTACGGGATAACTATTTTTAAACATTGGATCAAACCAAGCTAAATTAAATAGAGCCATTAAATCAGAGTATTCTTGGTCGGAAAAAATGCTAATATCGTTTTCTTCTCCGGATTGATATTTTTGAAATAATCTGTTGTATTCGTCATTTGCCAAAATCATTGACTGATAATTCGCATCAAAGAAATTGTTTATTATAAACAATTTGTCATCTTCGTTTAAATCTTCAATGGGGCTTATTGTTAGTCTGGAGTGAATATCATGTAATTCATTTTCACCATAGTCGATAAGAGCATCCAAAAGTACAGGTACCAAATTGAAATTTAATTTTATACCCTTAAATTTATCTATAATCAATAGCATATCAAGGTAATCTTTTACAGCATGTAATCTTACCCAAGGCATTAAAAAGTCACCTGTAGGAGTCAGTTGATATACAGGCTGATGCATGTGCCAGTAGAATGCTATAGACAATTTTTTTGTTTGACTCATCATAATAAAATTATACCAGTATGCTATTCTTTAGAATATTATATCATTAAATGGAAAAAAGTGTATAATAATAAAAAGTCCTTAATCAATTTTTTGTTAAGGACTTTTTATTTACTCATATTTATATAAGCTTTATGATAATTTATCTATTTGAGTTATAATTTCATCTTCTTCGGATTTAACTTCTATTGTTTGTGGTTGCAACCAGTCACGATTAATCCATTTTCCAAGTTGATGTGCTCTGCAGTATTCTGCCAAATCTTTTTTAACTTCTGGAGCCAATATGTACATTGCAATAATGTTTGGTAATGACATTGCAATCATCATAGCATCTGTAATATTGATAACTGATGTAACGTTCAATACAGAACCAATAACTATAAATGCACAGTACAAAAATTGGAACGTAAGAGTACGTTTTTTACCTTCTCCAAAAAGGAAGTTCCAAGATTTTTGTCCGTAATATGCCCAGCTAATAATTGTTGATAATGCATACAATAATACAATACCTGCAAGCAATGTTGGGAAGAAAGGCATAACTGAAGAAATTGCGTCAGATGTCATTTCAATTCCTGAAGTGTGTCCTGCATGAGTTTTATATACACCAGTGATAACAATTGCAAAAGCTGTTAAAGTACACATAAATCCAGTCAAGAATGGATCTAATAAAGCAACAAATCCTTGTGATAAAGGTTCATCTGTTTTTACTGTTGCGTATACAATTGGTGCTGAACCTGTACCTGCTTCGTTAGATTGAACAGAACGTCTCAACCCCATAATCATAGCAACAAACATTCCGCCATATATTGATTCCGGTTTGAATGCTTCTTTAACAATTACCCAAGCAGCGTGAGGTACTAAATGAATATTACATACGATAACTGCCATAGCTGCAAACAGGTATACAAATATTTTTAAAGGAACGATTTTCTCTGTTACTTTAACGATATTTTTAATACCGCCAATTACAATCAATCCAACAACTATAGCCATTCCTAACCCGATTACCCAGTGGAAATTATGCATAAATCCATTTTCTCCACCGCATACGTTAACAAATTGGTTAGCAGCTTGGTTTATCTGAATCATATTTCCACCAGTGATACCTCCGCAGATACAAAGTATTGCAAAAATTACTGATAGAGGCTGTCCTAACCATCTTAATTTTTTTCTTGTAAGACCGTGTGCCATATAATGCATAGGTCCACCTGATATTGAACCGTCAAGGTTAAATCTTCTATATTTAACAGCTAAAGCTGCTTCTACGAATTTTAATGACATTCCTAAAAGTGCTCCGACAATAATCCAAAAAGCAGCTCCAGGACCTCCCATAGAAATAGCAATAGCAACACCTGCGATACTTCCAAGTCCAATTGTTCCTGAAAGAGCAGTCATAAGAGCCTGAAAAGATGAAACTTCTCCTGAACCGTCGTCAGATTTTTTAGGCTTGAATACTAAATCTATAGCGTGTTTGAATCCCCAAACAGCTATTCCGCGAAGATAAAACGTGAAGAATATCCCTGCAAATAATATCCAGAAAATAATAATCGGAACATCCGTACCAAACACATTTATAGGGTGGAAGATAATTCTCGCAACAGCATCTGATACTGGAGCGATATTCTCATCCATAAAAGTATCAATACTAAAGGCTTGAGCCTGTTGAATGTTAAATAAAAGTGTCAAAAGTACAATTAAAATTTTGTTCATTAATATTTTCCTTTCGGGTCATTCCTCGTAGGTTTTTTCTCCGGCTAAATTACAAGGGTAAATCACCAACCCAGATTTTATACTAGCAGAAACATGCTCACATGATGTCAAATCTTTACAAAATCTTAAAAATTTGTTGCAAATATTCATCTGCACAACGCCTTGATGTAATTTCTTTTATGGTAGTGAAACTATTGTACCGTATAGCTTTCAAGGTTTCTTGATTAGTGCTTGAAATCTGTTTTAACAAATTTGCAATATCTTCAACATTTGGTTTTATTAAAAAACCATTTTCTCCGTTTTTTATTATTCCTGCAATCCCGTCATTTTCTGTACACACAGTAATACAGCCGTTAGCCATTGCCTCTAAGTATACCATACCAAACGTTTCACCTACACTAGGTAGGATAAAAATATCACTGTGAGCCATTTTTTCGTAAACTTCTTCAGAAGTAAGGCGTCCTGTGAAATTTACTTTTTTATCAATTTTTTCCAGAGATTTTTTAATTTTACCATCTCCAATAACAGTTAATTCAATATTTTCAAGGTTTTTGCAAGCCTTTATTAACTTGTCTATGTTTTTTCTCTTTTTTAAATGTGCACAGGTCAAAACTTTGATTTTGTGAGGATTTATGACCTTATTTTCATCAAAATCTTTTATTATATTTTCATCAATTCCTGATGGTGCGGTGAAAATTTTTCCTTTTAGATTAGGGAACATTTTTACTAATTTTTTTTCGATAACATAGGATCTGCAAGCTATTGCTTTTGCGTTTTGTATAGCTTTTTCCATTCTTTTTCTAAAATGAATTTTGTATAATGGATTTCTTAGTACTTCCAAATCAGAATTATGAATTCCTGCAATGAAAGGTTGATCAAGTTTATCTGCAAGTAAAATTCCTGATGGCATATGAGCAATTACCAAATCATAATGATCGGTTTTAGGTAATTTGTTTTTTACATTAAACCAAAAAGGGGTCCAAAAGTTTACGTTATATACTTTGTTATACCAACCGGTTTTGTAAAAAGGTTTCCCTCTCAAAAAAGAGTTAAGTATAAAATTTGGTTTAATAACATCAACTTCAATATCTGCTTTTTCCCATTCTTTGACAAAGTTCAATAATGTTTTTGGAGTTGTATGTTCATTATCTTTAACAGGATATAAATCAGTAATAAATAGGATTTTCATAAAAAAATTATAGCATAATTACATATTCTATAAAGTACTTGTAAAAAATACTTTTTTTATCTATATTTACAAATAAGGAGATGTTTTATGGTAAAGGATCACGGTTATAAATTTTACTTAGATAAAGGGATTTCTGAAACTAATGAGGGAAAATTTGATGAAGCTCTTGAATCTTTGGACAAAGCAATCGTGTTAAATCCATATATGCCTTTAGCTTATTTTTCAAAAGGTATTGTATACCATAACCTTAGAAAATTTGAAGAAGCTTATGAAAATTACACAAAAGCTCTAAATCACGATTCGAAAATGACGGATGCTTACTTTAATCGAGCACAGGCTTTACTTGCTAATGATAATTTAAGCGGGGAGGATTTGAGACTGGCATTGAAAGATTTTGATAAAGCAATAGAGCTTGATGATAAATTTATTGATGCATACTATTATGCTGCTGTAGTAGAAAAGAAATTGAAAAACTATTCTTCAGCTTTGACATATTTGGATAAGGCTATTGAAATAGACCCGAATGCAATACATTCAAAAGCGTTGAAGAAATTGTTACTACAAAAATATATTAAGTGATTTTTGTTTTAATTTGATGATTTTTTTGTAGGAGTTTTCAATATTTTTTCTTAACTCGGTATCATTTTCTGCTTTTTTGGCAATTGTTTCTATTATTTCAATTGTTTCAGGTTTAGAGTCTCTGTATATAAACATATTTAGTCCGGCACGAATACCAATTTCACAAGCTGATACGCTATTGTTACTTTTTGCTGATTTATTTGGTTTTTGTTTTTGAACAGTTTGTGTCGCTCCTGCCATAACCATGTCATCTGAAATTATTACTCCTTCAAATCCCAATTTGTTTCTTAAATAAGAAATTGCATTTTTGCTTAGAGATGTTGGAATTACTTCTTGTTCAAAACAAGTGCAATGAAGGTGTGCTACCATAATCATTTCAATTGTTTTTGCACAGGCTGCAAAAGGTTTTATATGAGTTTTTTCCATTTCTTCCAAGGAAAGACTGATTTTGGGAAGGGTCAAATGACTATCTGCATTTGCATCGCCATGTCCGGGAAAATGCTTTGCACAAGGTATTATGCCATTTTCTCTGTATGTTTGAGAAACTATTTTTTCAGCTTTTATAACATCATCAGGATTATTTGAAAATGCCCGTTCTCCAATAATTGGATTGTTTGGGTTTGTGTTTACATCAATGCATGGTGCAAAATTTAAATTGATACCATAACTTGATAATTCTGTCGCGATTTCCTTTGTTTGATCTTTTAGGAATTTATCACCTTTTTCATAAGCAAATTTTGCAGATAAATATTTTTTTCCGTTATGAATATTTTCTGTTCGTTCAACTCTTCCGCCTTCTTGGTCAATTGAAAGAAATGGTGGGAGAGTCGCTTGCGTTTTAATTTTTTCCGTAAGAGCTCTAAATTGCTGAGGATTTTGTATGTCTCTAGTGAAAAATATTATTCCCCCAAGACCTTTTTTCAGAGCAGCTTCATAACCATCTCCGTCTGTCCCGAGAATAAACATCTGATATAATTTGTTTTTAATATCGCTCATTAAAACACCTTTGATTCAAGTGAAAATAATTCTTTGAATTTGCCATCTTCAACTACTTTTTCTATAGTCTTTAGAATTTCTTCAAGTTCTTCACTGTTTGGAGTTTTGAACGAGTCAGGTATAACTATATCATTTGTGGTTTTTGTATCTACAAAACCTTTGTTTACTTCTAGGAATTTTCTATAAGCTGTGAGTATTTTTTCATAATCAATATCAATAGAGAAATTCTGCCCCATGTAATATTTTGTATCTTTTTGTAATTGATCAATATATTCTCTTACAAAATCAACTTCTCCAAGAGTTTCTTGTTCAGAATATTCTCCTCCATAGCAAAGGTTATTTAAAAGTTGTTTGTTATCTAGTTGTTTGATGTATACAGCCCATAGTATGCATCCGAGATAAAATCCCAAATATGTTTCTAAAAGCTTTACAATTTTTGGGTAAAACATTTTGAATTGATGCTTCTTTTGTGTGAAATTTCTATACCTGTTAAGTGTACCATATATGTATTCAATATTTGGGACAAAAGCTGTTATATGTTGTACAAATCCCGGATCAAATTGTGCACCGTCTTCAAAATTCATTTTTTATCTCCTTTTTAAGTATGTAATATCAAATTATTTTTTGTTGTTTCTTAAAAATTTTTCTTGAAAATCTTTGTCATATTGCAGTCTATAGCCGTTAGAGAAAGCTTTTACAACTGCTTTAGCAAACGTTTTCCTCGTACTCCAGTAAGCGGTATGAGCAAAAAGTACAGAACGTTTTGACCATACTCCGGAGTTGTCATATATAAAACCTTTTGGATTATCAATTTGTATATCTGCAATTTTTTCCATTTCCTCAATAGTCAAATTCCTTGAGGATGGAAATCCTAAAGGATCTTCTCTGTAATTTACTGTTAAAAAGAACAATCCTTTTTCCATAATGTATTTTAGCATAAGCTTATTGTAATAATTTAGTTCATAGTCAGGATCAGCAAGGTCTGAATAAAATAAAACCAGAGGACTTGCAAAATTAACAACACCTTTGACAGCATTATCAGGTATGCAAGCAGTTTTTGTGGCATCTTTTAGTCTAAGATAATTTTGTTCTAAAGATTCATCATCTATTTCTTTCAATATTAAATGACCATTTTCAGAAACTACGCCTATTTGAGCTTTTGATAGAGCTGATATGCAAGTGTTTTTTGAAGGATGAGCTTTAATAAACTTTTTTACATTATCGCTTACGTCTATTTTTTCAAAAAGGTTTTCTGCATTTATATATGGGAGCTTGTTAAAAAGATATTCATATGTTACGAAAGTTCCTGCAGAATAACCATATAGTACAACTTCGTTACCTTTTTCGTGTTCTTCTATGACTTTATTGTTCAATTCATCCAAAATAGGCAGCATATTATGTTGTTTTTGTACCCATATTGCATCATGCAAATATGCTGCGAGCATTGATCTTACTTTATAAGCAATGGTTGGGCTTAGTGCTTTGGTGATATCAAGTTGCTCTTTTACAAAATCCAAATCTCTTTGACTTTTGTCTCCCCAGAAAAATATTATTGGATTTGGATTAATACAATATTTTTTGTCGGTAGAAAAAACTTGTTTTATCTCTTTATCTTTTTCAAATTTGTCCTTAAGTACAGGGTGTAATTTGCTGACTCCTTTAATATACCAATTTTTCATTTTTTCATTGTTATTATTTGAGCCGTTAATATAAATAAAACTTACTTCAGTAGGTTGTGCAAATGTTAAATTTTGCACAAAAATCAAACATAATAAAATCCCAAAAATCTTCTTCATGAAAACATTTTACCACGAACTTTAATTTTTGGGATTTTTGTATAAAAAACTAATTATTGTTTGTTAATTTATAAATTCCGGCAGCAGCTGCTCCTGCAAATAGATTTGCTAACACAGTAAAACAAATCAATTTACATTGAGCAATACCCATTGCAAGTATTCCCAATGCAACAGCAGGGTTGAATGCTCCGTAACAAGTTCCTGCAGTAGCTATGATTCCTACAAGTACTACTGAACCTATAGCAAGACCATAATATGAATTTCCTTTTGTATCCTCAGATGTTGCAGTGTTTAATACAGTGTAGCAAAGTGCAAAAGTAAACAAGAATTCACAAATTATCATAGGTACTATGCTATATGCAGTTTCGTTTGAATAAGGTGGTATTACTACAAGATATTTAACCAACAGTGCCGCTAAAAAGCCTGAAATACATTGAGTAACTGCATAAGCAAAAAAGTCTTTCCAACTTAGAGCTCCTCTAATTGCAGCTGATAGAGATACTGCAGGATTATAGTGTCCTCCTGAAATATGCCCTCCGGCATATATCATTACCATAAGAATAAATCCTATAGCCATTGGAGGAAAACTTATTTGACCGTTTGGAAATAACGAACAGCCTATAGTTAAGACAAGAAAAAATGTTCCGATAAATTCGACTAAACATTTTTTTAGTGTTTCTTTCATATAAATCTCCCTTCTTTTTGTCCTGAATTCTAGCATGTATATTTTTTTTACGCAATTAATCTTAGTACTAATTTTATCTGTTTTGTGATATAAAAATTTTATGTTTTATTTTGAAGAGATTAAAGGCAAAAAAGTTTTAAAAAGTTCTATACTTACAGGGCTTAATCATTTTTTTACAACAAGAGAAAGTGTAATAAAATCAAAAGAACCTGAATATCAAGACTTAGTTGATGAGAACAAATCCTTGATATGCGATTATTTTGGAATTAATAAATCAGATTTGATATCCCCGTCACAGACGCATACGTCAAATGTTGAACTTGTCAAACAGAATGTTTCTTCATATCCTGATACTGACGGGTTAATTTTGTCTGATAAATCAAAAGCGATATATCTGAATTTTGCAGACTGTACACCGATAATAATATATGATTCAAAAAATAATATTGGTGCGGTATCTCACGCCGGATGGAGGGGAACTGCAGGGAATATTGCGACAAAAACAGTAGAAAAAATGTCTGAAATGTTTGGCTCTGATCCTTCTAATTTGAGGGCTGCAATAGGTCCGGCAATATCATTTTGCTGCTATAATGTTGGTGAAGACGTTTATAAACAGCTTATGGTATCTGTAAGAAACCAAGAAAGATTGTCTGAAATCCGCCAAGGGAATATATTTGTGGACTTAAAGGGTATAAATAAAAGACAACTTTTAGAAGCAGGTTTAAGAGAAAATAATATTGATGTATGCCCTTACTGTACTGTATGTAACAACAGTTTGTTTTTCTCATATCGGAAAGAAAATGGTACAACAAATCGTCACAGTGCAGTTATAAAGTTATAAAATTATTGAGTAATTCATGTCCATATTCGCTGAGTATTGCTTCCGGATGGAATTGTACTCCAAATATAGGAAGAGTTTTATGTTCAAGAGCCATAATAACTCCATCTTTTGTCTTTGCAGTGACTTTTAATGATTCTGGTAAATTTTTGACCTCCAGAGAATGGTATCTTGTAACATTAAAGCCTTGTTTCATCCCCTTAAATAACAGACTATTTTTATCAAAGTATATTTGAGATGTTTTTCCGTGAGTAGGTTTTTTTGATTTTACAACTTTACCGCCGAAAAATTCTGCTATGCATTGGTGTCCAAGACAAATTCCAAGAATTTTTTTCTTATTATAAAAATTTTTGATTACATCCATTGATATTCCTGAATCTTTTGGATTCCCCGGTCCGGGAGAAATTATAATCCCTGAAAAATTTATATTAATAAGCTCATTGATTGTAATTTCGTCGTTTTTATATACCCTTGGCTCAATGCCTAATTCCTGCAGATACTGAACAATATTGTATGTAAAAGAGTCATAATTATCTATAAGTATCATAGTTTTACCTCTTTTATTCCTCTTACCGAATTTATACAGAATATTTTTTGAGCATTTTTTAGATCTGTCTCGTATAAAACTTTTTCTTTAACATTTAAATATTTTCGTAAAATTCCGTTTAAAAGTCCGCAAGATATCGGCGGTGTGTAGAGTTGATTATCAATTTGTAAGACTATGTTGCTTCTTGCTCCTTCTGTCAGTTCACCTTTTTTATTAAAGAATATTTCATCAAAAATTTCCCCTTCAGCTATTTTTTGGTAACTATCATAAAACCAAGGGCGATAGGTTGTTTTGTGGTACATAAAAGAATTTGTACTGTCGATTTTTATTGGAGAAATTTTTATTTTGTTGCTACTGTTTTTTTTATTTTCCGGTTTGTATTCCGTTGTAATATTTCCGTTTTTATTAAGCAAAATTCTCATTATTCCATCTTTTTCAGGTTTAATGATAAAGTTGTTGAATTTAAATCCAAAGAATTCTGCGGATTTTTTCATTCTTTCTAAATGTTCTTTTAAAAATATCGGGTTTCCATTTTTTACTAAAATAGTTTCTATAATTTTAAAATCCCCATTTAAAAATTTAGTTTTAGTAATTGTTTCTTCCCATTCATCTTGAGGGTTTGAATCCCAAACTACGGCTCCGCCAACTCTGTATTTAAAATGTTTTTCGTTATTTTGTTTTTGCAATATTCTTATAGGTACGCTGAATATTGTCTTTTGAGGAGAGATTAGTCCTATTGCTCCGCAGTATATATTTCTATTTCCTTTTTCAATTTTTTCAATAATTTTCATAGTGCTTATTTTAGGAGCGCCTGTGATTGACCCACATGGAAATATTGCTTTGAATATTTCATGCAAGGTTATGTTATCTTTTAATTCTGCCTCAATTTGCGATGTCATTTGATGAAGAGTTTTGTGTGTTTCGATATCAAATAGTCTGGAGACTTTTACAGAGCCTGTTTTCGAAATTTTACCTAAATCATTTCTTAGTAAATCTACTATCATGACATTTTCTGCTCTATTTTTTTCATCATTTCGCAAAAATTTTATTAAATTATTATCTTCTTCAGGAGTTTTTCCTCTTCTTATAGTACCTTTCATTGGTTTTGTGATTATGTGAGACCCTTCAAGTTCAAAAAACAATTCTGGGGAAAATGAAAGTACGGTATCATAATCATTTTTTATATAAAAGTTGTATGGTGTTTTTTGGTTTTTAATAAGATGTTCAAATAGTTCAAAATCGTTGCAATTTGCATTAACCAGAAAATCATAAGTATAATTTACTTCATACGTATTCCCGTATTCAATTTCTTTTTTAATTTTGTTAATAGCGTTTTTGAACTCTTCAAAGCTTATAAGCGGCGAACATTCAATAGTGCAGTTTCCTGAAAAATTGTTAATGTATTTTTTATATTTTTTGAAAACTTCAAAATATAAAAGCGGGTATTCACAAGATTGTTTTTCAAAAGCCTCATAGCGAATATAGCCTACTATGTAATATTTAGCTTTCAAACTTTCAATTAGTTCGAAAGCTTGTATAACTTCTTTTGTATTGAATGCTTTAATTGTTTTTACTGGATTTTTAAAGCATTTATCAGCAAATATTATCATTAAATTAGTAGCCCATAAACATGTTCTGCATTCCGCCTTGCATCATCATCATGCTATTTGAACTATCCATATATTGAGGGAATTGTCCATATGTCATAGGTGCTTGTTTATTTGTTTGGGGAGTTACAGAACCCATTTCTTTAACGGATTTTGGTCCCATCATTTCATCCATTTCTTCTTCTTCAACTATATCTGATGCAGAAAGACTCTTTTTTAATTGCGGATATGCAGGTCTAACTGATTTATTATAAGTTCCAGAAAAAGTGTAATGTGGTGTTAGGTTAATTTCATCTGCGAAAGTTGGTATCGCGAATACTATTGATATAATTGCCAATGTGAAAACTTTTTTCATAAATTAACCTCCATAATCCTTAGCAGTATTATAGCAAAAAAACTTTTTTTACAAAAAGGTTTATAAATTCCCTGATTTTTGCTATAATTCTAGTAAATTATCGGAGTTAAAAGAAATTTTTATGGATTTAAATATTGAAATAAAAGAATCAAAAATATTTGTTTCTTGGTTGGATATGAAGGCTGATTATTACATTCTTTTTATGAAAAAAGATGATGTGTTTTATGAATGTGCAAAAGTTTATTCAAAAAACTTTGTAAGGCTTTCTCTTCTGCCTTATGGCGAGCATGAATGTTTTGTACAGGCATTTAAAAATGGAAGATTAATAGCGCAATCAAACAGGCATAAATTTTTATTTGATACTGTTGATGTTGAAGTTTGCCATGAAAATAATGGAAATATTAAATTTATGTATAGTCATTGTGATGAAGCTGAAGGATACAGGCTATATAAAAATGAAGCAGGTGTCGGTTTTAACGGGTGTAAAAATTCTGATGCTGATTATTTAAATTTCAAGTTGGGAGAGGAAAAAGAATTTAAAATTAAACCTTTTGTAAATAAAGATGGCGAAAGAAAGTTTATATCATCATCCCCAGTTGTTAATGCAGATTCAAATAAATTCGAGTCACTTTCTGTGTATAAGTCATATAATTACAATTTGTTTTTATCTTGGAATTTTAATGAAGATGCCGATGGATTTTTGGTATACACAGAAAATTCCGAAGTCCCAATTTTTGAAACAGATGATAATCTAAGGCATTATCTGTCTTTGTACGATTATAAAGGTGCAACAAAGTTTATAGTAAAAGCTTTTGTGAATACATTAAATGGACGCGTGATTACTGCAGTGTCTGAAAAGGTTTCCTTGAATATAAGAAAATATTCAAAACCTTTGGTTTCATTAATTATACCTGCATATAATGCGCAAGATTATATTACAAGAAGCATTGATAGTGCCCTTGCATCTGATTTTTCAAATCTTGAAATAATCATAGTAAATGATGGTAGTACTGATGATACTCAAAAAATCATTGATTGGTATGACAAAAATTATCCTAACGTGGTATCAATCGTTAAGCAAAACGGTGGTGTTGCAGATGCCAGAAATGCAGGGATAAGTGCTGCAAAAGGTGAATTTATTGCATTTATGGATAATGATGATTTGATTCGTCCTAATATGATTTCCAAGCTATATAATTCAGCTGTGAAAAATGGTTGCGATGTAGCGATAGCTCCACTTTACAGGATTATTGACGATGGTTATACAACTCATTGTGAATTGCCATTTGTTGAAGATATTCCTATAGATATCGATAAATATTTGGATATAATGTATACTCCAGGATATTATAATTGTGCAATATGGAACAAATTATATAAAGCATCGCTTGTAAAAGCCCATCCTTTGGGTCTTTTGAAGTATGAAGATGTTTCTTGGACACCTTGTATATTATCTTATGCGGAAAAATTTTGCTTTTTAAAGACTCCGCTTTATGAGTGGGATAGAAAGTCAAGACCTGAAACTTTTGGAGATGTGCTCGCAAAACAGTCTGAGCAGGATCTGTTTGAACATAGAAAACAAGCAATGTTATTTTTCGTTGAAAAAGGTAACCCTAAAAAATTGGAATTCCTTAAAGAGATTGCAAAGCGTAGATTATTGCGTTATGCAAAAAAATCTTCTAACGACGATTATAAAAAATTAATCAAAAAAATTGATAAATATTAGAATTTATTCAATGTTAAAATAATTAATAAACCAGAGATTACAGACAAACTGTTAAGTTTGTTTATGGTAATATGTTTACTTGAGAGTGAGGGTATATATATGGATAAATTTATTGTTAAAAAGAATGCTGTTGAAGAAAAAATATTTGTAACACAGCCTCTTTTACCTTCTCTTGATAGTGTAAATCAGCAATTGGAAGAAATATGGGAATCAAAATGGATTACCAATATGGGAACCAAACATAATCTTTTGGCTGAAAAACTTAAAAGTGTTTTGAAAGTAAAAAATGTATCACTCTTCAATAACGGTACAATTGCATTGTTAACTGCTCTTAAGGCATTGGATTTGCCTTATGGAAGTGAAGTAATAACTACTCCTTTTACATTTGCAGCTACTCCTCATTGCATTTTTTGGAATGGTCTGCAACCTGTTTTTTGTGATGTTGAACCTGATACTATGACAATTGATGCTGATAAAATTGAAAAACTTATTACTCCAAATACTTCGGCAATAGTTGCAGTACACGTGTATGGATTTCCTTGTGATGTGGAAAAAATTGATAAGATTGCAAAAAAACATAATTTAAAAGTAATTTATGATGGAGCTCATGTTTTTTCTACAGAAATTAATGGAAAAGGTATTGGAGAGTTTGGTGATATTACGATGTTTTCTTTCCATGCAACAAAACTTTTCAATACTATTGAAGGTGGTTGTCTGACATACAATGATGATAAGTTATTCAGAAAAATATATAATTTGAGAAATTTTGGTATTCAATCTGAAGAGTTGGTCGAGGATGTTGGTATTAACGGAAAAATGAATGAAATTCAGGCAGCTGTTGGGCTTCTTAATTTAGATTTGTTTAAAAAAGAACAAGAAAAAAGAGCTGAAGTAAAGGATTTTTATGACAAGCATATTTCAAATATAAAAGGTATAAGCATTCCTAAAATGCCAGAAAACACTACAAATTCTTATCAATATTATCCTATAGTTATCGGCGATGATTATCCTTTGACTAGAAATGAGCTTTATGAAAAATTCAAGACTATAAACATCATGACAAGAAAATATTTTTATCCTTTGTGCTCAGATTATGAATGCTATAAGAATCTACCATCATCTTCTAAGGAAAATTTGCCTGTTGCTAATGATGTTAAAAATCGCGTTTTATGCTTACCATTTTATGGAAGTTTGAGTCGTGATGTTCTAGAGATAATTTGTGAGGTTTTGAATGAGCCTGTTTAAGTCAATATGTCAGGAAATTTTTTCCATTAAAAATAAGGCTGATAGAAAGATTGTAACTTTTTTAGGAATCAAACTTAAGTTTTTGAATAAGAAATATTTGGGTGAGACTCTTAAAGCAGTGAAAATACAAGATAGTTATGATTTAACAGAGCTTGAGAATGCAGAAAAGTTAATAGTATTTCTTGTCCCAAGTAAAGGTAAAATATCAGGTGGAATAATGTCTATTTATTCGATTTGTGAAATGAGTAGAGAGTTGAATCCTGATAGTTTATGTTTGATTTCCACTCACCCAGGTAAATTAACTTATGCGAGTAATGAAGAATTTGAAAATTCTGAAAATATATACAGATGGGAGCAAATAGTTAACCATGCAAAAAATGTAAAAGAAATGATTTTGCATATTCCGGAGTATTATGTAAAGTATTTTTGTATTGATTCAGTCCCAAGTGATATTAGTTTTTTAAAATCAATTGATTCTTTACAAATTAACATAATGAACCAAAACATTGAGTTGATGCCTATGCCTGTTGAATTGGGGGATATATATAAATTGACAGATAATATTACCCAATCTATTGCTCATGATAAGTATGCAACTCAGGAAATATGCGATAAGTGGAATATGCCTGCACATCTATTTTCTTGTAATTTACGTTTACGTCCCGATAAGTATTTTTATAAAAACAAAGAGAAAATTATAATGTATTCTCCTGATAAAAATTTGAATAAGGTCTTCGTATTAAGTAAATTGCGTGAAAAATTACCTGATTTTGAGTTTATCGAAATTTCAGGCATGAAGTTTGATGAATTCCAAGATGCAGTTGCAAAAGCTTTTTTAACTGTTACTTTTGGAGAAGGTTTTGATGGATATTTCATAATACCTTCCAAACTTGGGAGTCTTGGAATGGGGGTATATAATGAGAATTTTTTCCCTGATAAGTCTTGGTTAGATTTAGGTAATGTCTTTAAAAATTATGATGATATGATAGAAAATATTGCGGACAGAATTTTGTATTTGTACGAAAATAATGATGAGTATGAAAAGCTTTCGGCAATTAATAGAGAAAAACATGATGAATTGTATAATCCGGATAAGTATAAAGAAAATTTGAGAAGATTTTATATGAAGGATTATGATTTTGTCCCAAAAAAGGAGAGTTAATAAGTGAAAATAGGAATAATGCAGCCTTATTTTTTCCCATATTTAGGGTATTGGCAGTTAATAAAAGTTGTTGATAAATATGTTATTTATGATGATGTTAATTATATAAAAAATGGTTGGATAAATAGAAATTTTATCCTGTTAAATGGACAAAAGCACCTGTTAACTTTACCTCTTGATGGAGCTTCTCCTTTTGAATTGATAAATAATACAAAAATTATACAAAATGAGAAAGTTAAATTAAAACTATTAAGAACTTTAAGTAACGCATATTCAAAAGCTCCTTTTTATAATGAAATTTATCCGATTGTGGAAGCTACAATAATGCATAAAAGCTTAAATATTTCAGAAGCATTGATTTATTCAATACGTAATATTGTTGAATATTTGGATTTGGATACAGAAATTATTATATCTTCAGAAATAAAGAAAAAATTGGAACTCAAAGCTCAAGATAAGGTGATTGATATTGTAAAGTATTTGGAAGGTGATACATATATTAATGCTATTGGTGGACAAGAATTATATAATCGAGATGATTTTAAATCTGATGGTATTGATTTGTATTTTTTAAAAATGAATAATATTTCATATCAACAATTAAAAAATGATTTTGTCCCAAATTTATCTATAATAGACGTTTTAATGTTTAATTCCCCAGAAGCTGTAAGGGAGATGTTAGATGATTATGAGCTCATATAGTTGTGATAAAAAAGAAATCGGCGGATATTTTGGATTAGAATTGGGCGGCGAAAATATTTATGAATTTAATAAGTCATCTGTTTTACTCAATTCTGCGCGTAGTTGCCTGAGATATGTTATAAGAGCCTTTGGAATAAAAGAAATTTGGATTCCATATTATACATGTCCGGTTGTATGGCAGTCTGTACAAAAAGAAGGTTGTAAAATTAAGTTTTATCATATTAACAAAGAATTTTATCCTGAGATAGAATTTGAGGATGATGCGTATATTTTGTATACAAATTATTTTGGCGTTTGTGGGGAAAATGTAATAAAACTTGTGAAAAAATATAAAAATTTAATAATAGATAATGCTCAAGCTTTTTATATGCCAAAATTTGGTATTGCTTCATTTAATTCCGTAAGAAAGTTTTTTGGGGTTTCTGATGGTGCAATACTTGAATGTGATAAATTTTTGGATGAAAAATTTGAGTTTGATGTTTCTTTTGAGCGATTTTCTCATTTGCTAAAAAGAATTGATGTATCTGCTTCTTTTGGTTATGGAGATTTTTGTAAAAATGATGATTCTCTTTGCAATGAGCCGATAAAGTATATGTCAAATTTAACAAAAAGTATTTTGGCTTCTGTTGATGTAAATAAGGCAAAACAAAAGAGAATTGAGAATTTTAGAATTTTATCTAGTCAGTTAAATAAAAAAAATGAATTGAAATTAGAGCTTGGAGAATATGATGTACCAATGGTGTACCCGCTTTTATTAAAAAAAGATGGTATAAAGCAGAATTTAATAAAAAACAAAATATATGTTGCAACTTATTGGAATCCTTTGCCAGAGGATTATCAAGAAGGGATATTTCAAAGATATCTCATTCCTCTACCTATTGATCAAAGGTACAATAAGGCTGATATGGAAAAAATAATTGAGGTGTTGAATGGCAAAGATTAACGTATTGATTTTCCCGGCTGGAGAGATAAATTCCATTGAATTACACGATGCTTTGTCTACTTGTGTTAATATCGAACTTTTTGGAGCTTCGTCTATTGACAGGCATGGAGAGTATGTTTTTAGAAATTATATTTCGAATGTTCCTATGATAAATGCTCCTGATTTTTTTGATAAATTCAATGAGATTATTGAGAAAAATCATATTGATATAATTTTTCCAACTCACGATACTGTTGCAATGTTTTTTGCTGACAATAGAGATAAGATAAAAGCTAAAGTTATTGCTGCAGACAAGTTAACTTCTGAAATCTGTAGAGATAAAGAAAAAACTTATAAAGCTCTTGAAGGTGCTGATTTTTTACCAAAATTGTTTAAAAAAATAGATACTTTCCCTGTGTTTATAAAGCCAAAGGAAGGACAAGGGGCAGTTGGTGCAAAGTTATTGAAATCTGACAAGGATATTCCGGATATTGATTTAAATGATTATGTTATTTGTGAGTATTTGCCGGGGGAAGAATATACTGTAGATTGTTTTACCACATATAAAGGTGATTTGACGGTAATTTCTCCTCGTTCAAGAAAACGTCTTCTTGCTGGAGTTTGCGTGAGTGGTAAAACTGAAAAATTATCCGATGATATAAGAAAAATTGCGGAAACAATTAATTCAAAATTGAAATTTAACGGACTTTGGTGGTTCCAAATTAAAAAAGATAATTTAGGAAAATGGAAATTGCTTGAAATTTCTACTCGTTGTGCAGGTACAATGTGTCTCACAAGAGCTAGAGGTATCAATATACCTTTGTTGAGTGTGTATAACGCTTTGGGGTATGAGACAAAAGTATCACCTAATGAACAAGATATAATATTGGATAGAACGTTAATTTCCAGATATAAGTTAGATTATGATTATGATACAGTGTATTTCGATTTTGATGATACATTGATAATTAATGGGAAAGTGCATCTTCCTGCGATAAGATTTTTATACCAGTGCAGAAATCAAAATAAAAGAGTTGTTTTATTAACAAAGCATGAAAATGATATATATGATTCATTGTATAATTTTGCAATTTCTGATAAGCTTTTTTCAAGGATAATCAAGTTGTCTAAAGAAGATGAAAAAGCAAATTATATAGAAAATTCAAATAGTGCAATTTTTGTGGATAATGCTTATCAAGAAAGAGTAAAAATTAAGGATAAATTTAATATTCCGACATTTGATGTAGATGGGTTGGAAGTTTTGATTGATTGGAGAGTGTAGTTTGGATACAAAAAAATTTTTACAAAATATATTTTCAGTGAGAAATCAAGGCAATTGTAAGGTCTTTTGTATTTTAGGGAAGAAATTTAAAATTAGCCGTATAATAGATAAGCAAGGTGTTAAATTTCTTGATGGTAAAATATTTAATGCAGAAGCTGGTATAAAAACAAGGATTATAAATGAATTAAGAGTTGCAATTTCTGCCTCAAGAATTCACAAAGAGACATTTGCTCAATATAAAAATTGTAATGCGGGGAAAGATGTTGTGTTGGTTGCTTCAGGTCCTTCTTTAAATGATTATATCCCAATTGAGAATACCGTAAATTTAGCGGTTAACAGATCAATATTTTATGATAAAGTAAAATTTGACTACTTGTTTATGCAGGATTATATTGCGGTCAAATCTTACATTGAAAACTCTATAAATTATAAGAATTCTAATTTAAAAAGATTTTATGGGATTTTACAACCTGAATTAGTTGATGGTTGGACAATTCCAGAGAGTTTGGCTATAAGACATAACGCATCAAGATATTACGTAAGATCTTCTTGGGATCCTAATTCTGTTGTTATAGCTGAGAATTTTTCTTATGATATTGAGTCATTACCTTTGATTTGCCACGGCTCTGTAGTTTTTCCTGCAATGCAATTTTTACTATATACAAATCCAAGAAGAATATATTTAGTTGGTTGTGATTGCTCAAATAACGGGTATTTTTCAGGGGGAGGGACAAATTCAGCGCTTGACCCGACTTGGATGAAAATACATTGGGAAAAACTTAAAAAATTTGCAGATACGTATTACCCTGAGACAGAAATTATATCAGTAAATCCTGTTGGATTGAAAGGGTTGTTTAAAGATTTAGTTCAGTAAAGTAAAAGGATATTAGGATTTGAATTTATGCGCAGAATATGTTTATTTGCGGGACACAATCATAAAAATGAAATATTAGGTTACTTTGTTCGTTACATAAAAGAGTTGTCTAAATTTGCTGATATTTATTATATGTCAGATGATAAGTTTGATGGAATTGATTTCAGTAAAATTAAACAATATGTAAAAGGTGCTTGGGTTTTAGATCATAAAAAGTATGATTTTGGTTCTTATTCTGAACTTGCTAAAAAATATGTTGGTTGGGATGAAATAGAAAAATATGATGAACTTATTTTGGCAAATGATTCTTGTATTTGTGTTCAATCATTTGATAAAGTTTTTGAAAAAATGTCAGAGTTTAGTTATGATGCTTGGAGTCTGACTGCAACTGATGAAAGGAATTTACACAATATATATCCAACTCAGTATTTTATAAATCATAAAGAGCTACATTCTGAATACTTTACGTTAAATTCTAATTTTGTAGTATTAGGTAAAAATGTTATAAAAGATGAAAATTTCCGAACATTTTTAAATAGCGTAAAAGTTGAAAAGTCCAGAGAAGATGTTTGTATGCATTACGAAATGGGACTTACAAGATTTTTAGAAGATGCGAATTATTATATTGGAACTTTCATTGATCGAGTTTATCCTGAGGTTTATATATACAATTACAGAGCATTTTTACTTTTAAAAGATGGACTTCCTATAATTAAAGCAAAAATATTTACAGGTGATACAGTTTGGATAGCTGACATTAATAATTTTATTGCGATGATTGAAAAGAATTTCGAACCAAATATAAGAAAATATTTAAACCAGATAGATAAATTTATATTGTTAAAAGAAAAGGTTCGGAATTTTTGCAAGTATCCAAGAAAAAGGCTTGTAAAAAGATTGCCTTTAGTTAATAAGTTAAAAGTAGCTCATTTAAAACTCAAAACCTATTCTAGAGAAAAGGAATTTAGAGGATTTAAGCCTTCTGATATTCCAAATTATAAGACAATTCAGAAGGGGCTAATTGAAAAATATAAAAAAAGTAATAATATAGTTTTATATTTTTCTGTTGCAAGAGATTTAATTGGAGGAGGACTTCTTTCTATAAACAGGTTTGTTGAGCATTCCAAGATTTTGTCAGAATCTATGGGATTTGATCTGGTTCTTTGTGGAATTCCTTTGTTTAATGCTGCAATAAGACATTCTATGTTTAAAGATGCTATTGAGATGGTTGATTTTGAGATGTTATCGAATAGTGTGTCTCCTGATAATTTATTAATAAATATTCCTGAGGCATTTTTGAAAGAATTTAATGGCAGTTTGTCGCATAAACAAAAATTGTGGTTAAAGGGAATTAAAAATTTACGTATCAATATATTGAACCAAAATATAGATTTTATGCCAAGTACGTTTGTATTTAATAAGTTATTTGACTACACAAATAATGTTTCTATTACCTGCGCTCACGCAAAATACTGTACTAAAGAACTTGCTGATAAATATTGTTGTCCTGTATATTTATTACCTCCTTTTTTACCTGAATTCCCTCAAAAAACTTTTCACGAAAAAGAAAATATCATAGTAATATCTCCTGATAATGATATACCTTCCGATTGTGGAATAAGCAAAGAAAATATATTGCAAAAATTGAGAGAAGGATTACCTGATTTTGAATTAGTAGAGATAAATAATATTTCAATAGATGAGTATATTGATTTGATTGCAAAGGCCAAATTTGCTATAACTTTTGGGGAGGGGTATGACGGATATTTTGTTGAACCTTATTTGACAGGAAGTGTTTCTTTTGCTGTGTATAATAATGAATTTTTTCCAAAAGAATTTGATGATTGTTCAACAGTTTATCAAAATTGGAATATTTTGTACGAAAATATAATTGCAGATATAAAAAATTTAAATTCTAATTCTGAATTATATGAAAGTACTCAGAAAAATGTTAAAAATAAAATTAAAAAGTATACTTCAAACAACTTGTCCGCAAAATATCTAAGTGATTTTTATGCGCAAAGACCAACATTCCTTCCAAGTGAACGATAAAAAGTTTTGAGAAAGGATTTATTATAAATTAATTTGCTTTATTTCCTATGCTTGTAGTATACTCATGAAGAAATCGGAAGTAAAACAAACAAGGACAACTTTTTTTATCATGAATAATCCCTGTAATTTGAAAGTAGGAATACCAAGAGCTATTTCATATTATAACAACTACCCTTTTTACTATGGATTTTTCAATCATTTAGGTATTGAGGTTATCTTATCAGACAAAACAACTACAAAGATTATTAATCAAGGAGCAAAATACGTTGTATCTGATACATGTTTACCTATAAAGGTTTATGTTGGACATATTATAAATCTTTTAGACAAAGAATGTGAATATATTTTTGTTCCGTCAATACAGTCTACGGGCTACAAAATCAATAATTGCAGTAAAATTAGAGGTCTTCCTGAAATCGTAAGGAATGTTATTGACAGACCTTTTACAATGGTTGAGCCTACTTTGGATAAGACTGAAGGTATCGGACTTTTTGATTTTTGTGTCCAGACAGCCAAATTCTTTAATATATTTGATAAAAAATTAATTCGAGAAGCTATGCATGCAGGGTGGGATGTTTATAATAATTTTCACTCTATGACAAATTCCGGAGTGCCTTATAGTATAGCCATTGAAGCATCGACTACAGGGAAGTCTGCAGGTCGACCTGTAGATATTGTTAAGCCTTTGTCTGTAGCAATAATGGGACACGGTTATAATTTGTTTGATGATAGAATATCTTTGAATTTGATTAAAAAACTTGAGAAAATGGATGTGAAAGTATACACATCGTTAGATGTTACTTCCGCAGAAGCAATTTCATCTATTGAGAATTTAGGAGAAATTCAGTATTGGGCAAATGAACTCGAATTGACTGGTACTGCTGCACATTTTCTTTTGGATAAAAAAGTTGATGGGATTATTGCTCTTTCAGCTTTTGGGTGCGGTCCTGATTCTTTGATGGTAGATGAAATTGCTTACCATTGTAAGGAACGTAATATGCCACTTATTCATTTAACAATAGATGAACATACCGGAGAAGCAGGTTTTGTAACAAGAATTGAAGCTTTTGTTGATATGTTAATGAGAAAGAAAAGAGCATTTATTACTAAAAAATCAGATAAATTTATAAGCCCTGATGATGTAAATGTTTCTGTCCCTCAAGAAATTCCTGTAGGATCGGCTAAGTAGGTTATGGCAGAAAAATATTCTTATGCGGGAGCTATTCATATTCATTCAAAATTTTCTGATGGTACAGGAGATGTTTTTGAGATATCAAAAGCTGCCAAAAATGCCGGACTTAAATGGATTATAATAACAGACCATGATTGTATGGACATTGAAGAAGGTATTTTTAATGAAGTATATGTGATTAAGGGAGAAGAAATTTCTCCAAAGGTATCAAATCATTATCTTGCTTTTGGAATTAATAATGTAATCCCTTCTGATATTGCCCCTTGTGATTATATTGATTCCGTTAGAGAAAATGGTGGTTTTGGCTTTGTTGCGCATCCGGATGAATCTGAGAAACGGAAAAATAGTGCAAGACCAATAAGGTGGGAAGATAAATCTTTAATGCCTGATGGGATTGAAATTTGGAATTGGTTTTCTGATTGGGCTGACCATTATGATGATTCGAGTATATTTAGTGTAGCCTATTCTTATATTTTTAGGCATAATCTCGTAAAAGGTCCGAAAAATGAAACTATTCATTGGTGGGATAATCTGAATAACAAATCTGACAGGGATATAGTTCCTGCAATATGTGGAGTCGATGCTCATGCTCTTAGGATTTCTAAATATATTTTACCTGTAACGGTTTTTCCCTATATTTCGTCATTTAAAACTTTAACAAATATTTTGTATTTACCTGAGCAACTTCCAATGGATTTTGTTGAGGCGAAAAAATTAATTTTAGATGCAATAAAATCTGGTAATAACCTAATAATAAACAGACATATTTCTGCAGCTATTCCAGATATTTTTGTTTCAAATAGTTTAGGTGACTTTTATTGTGGAGATACTCTCAAGAAAGATGATACTACGTTTTTAAATATAAAAACTATAAAAGGTGCGGAATTTAAAATATTTTTGAATGGTAAAATTTACGATATACCGCCAAAAGAGGGTAATTCCTACAAACTTGAGAAAGTTGGGAAATATCGGGTGGAAATTTATTTAAAAGGCAGGCCATGGGTTTTCTCAAATCCCATTATTGTATCTTAAGTTTGTGTTAGTATTGATATTATGAATAATGCAGAGAGATTAGAACTTAATAAAATGGAAAATAAGATTCCTACCAAGGAGCGTATAATCGCTTGGCCAAGAATGGGTAGAATTGATATACCTTTGAAGGCTCTGTTGGTATCTCTTGGGGCAAAAGTTGTTATTCCTCCCCCAAACAGTAATGAAGCATTGGAACTTGGAGTTAAAAACAGCATTGAGGGAATATGTCTTCCATATAAGTTAAATCTTGCTAATTATATAATGGCTCTTGAAAAGGGCGCAAATACTCTAATGATGTTTCAAGCACCTGGCTCTTGTAGGTTAGGTAATTATACAAAGATGGCTCAAAAAACTCTTAAATCAATGGGATATGAGTTTGATATGGTTATTTTTGATATGTATAAAAGCAAGATGAAACAAACATTGCAGGCTTTTTGGCATGTAACTCATTGTATTAATCCTTGGCGTTATTACAAAGGATTTAGTCTGGGATTTAATAAGTTTTTTGCAATAGATACGGCTGAAAGACTTTTATTTTATACAAGACCAAGAGAATTACATAAAGGTGATGCTGAAAAGTGTTATGAAAAATGGTTGAAAATTACTGATGAAACAAATTCTGTGATTGGTGCTAAAAGACTAAAGAAACAGATAATAAAAGATTTTAAAAAAATTCCTATAGATAAAGATAAAAAAGTTCCGATTATATATTTGATAGGAGAATTTTTTGTTCTTCTGGATCCTTACACTAACCAAAATATAGAAAAAGAATTGGGTGAAATGGGAGTCGAAGTACAAAGACAAATTATGTTTGGAGATTGGCTTGAACACGTTTTAAAACCATCTTTATTTTATCGTAAAGAGTCTCATAGAGAAAGATCTGTACGTTATGCATCTGATTATATGAAAAGAGCGATCGGTGGTGAGTGTATTGAAACTGTTGGGGATACGGTTTATGCAGCAAAACATGGAGTTGATGGCGTAATTCATATTTCTCCATTTTCATGTATGCCTGAAATTGTAGCTCAAAATATATTGCCAAAAGTCGGTAGAAATGAAGATATTCCTATAATGTCATTAGTTCTTGACGAACAGACAGGTAAGGCTGGATATATTACAAGAATAGAAGCTTTTGTAGATTTAGTTAAAAGGAAAAAGTTAAAAAAATAAATTGTAAAGTTATAATACTTTAATTAGCCAATTGGTTAATTTTTCTTGATATGTATTTGTATTCATGTTAGTTTCATGAGGAGTTAAGTTAAATTAATAAATCTAGGAGTAGGAATTTTAGGATGGTTACAGAATCAAGAAACAAAATGACTTTTGAACGTTTGAAGTATTATCGTCACTTAGGCGGTGGAGCTTTGGAATGTATAGCGAGTCGTTTATCAAAAACCCCAAAACCTTTGTGTTTTTCATTAATGGTTACAAGTAAATGTAATTGTGACTGTGATTTTTGTTATTGGAAATCTAAAAAAGGTAATGATGATATGCCGACTGATGAAATTGTAAGATTGCTTACAGAAGCAGGGCAGATCGGATATATGGACAGTATTTTATGGGGTGGCGAACCTTTATTAAGAGAAGATTTTGCTCAGATATGTAAAGCTTCTCAAGATGCTGGTTTGTATACAAAAATAGCAACAAATGGTTGGTTTTTGGAAACAAATCCTGATTTTGCAAAATATACAGACTTAATGTTTGTATCACTAGATGCTATTGGCAAAGCTCATGATGATATAAGACATATGCCGGGTATTTGTGACAAAGTTATGTCAGGGATTGAGTATCATAAAATACATTCTCCAAAAATGAGAATTTATGTGTGTTGTACAGTATCTACTCAGACTAATTTTGAACAAATTAAAGAAGTGGCTCAGTACTGTAAAGATGCTGATATTTTACTTTACTTTACAGTTAATAAAGCTGCATCAAGACCAGAAGAAGCTCAAAATGTTGTGGAAACAGAACTAGAAAATGAGCAATTGGCTGATATGTTCATAAAAATAAAAGAATTAAAGAAAAATGGTTATCCAATAAGAAATTCATATTACTTTATGGATTACATTATCAATAAAAAAACATATTATGAGTGTCATTGGCCAAGGATAGCTACAGTAATCTATTCAAATGGCGATATGTTGAGATGCTATGATAGAAAGCCTTTTATAAGCGTGAGAAACAGACCGTTAAAAGATGTTATTAAAGATCCTTTGTTTATCGAAACCGTAAATAAATGTAAGGACTGTAAACTCGCTTGTGTTGGGAACTATGCACTTGATGCTTCAGGGCTATGGAAGTTGGAATGGCCTGCAATTAAGTCTTTAATGGAAATTGCAATTACATAGTAAATTAACTGAGTTGAATTTTATTTTAATAGTAAAGGGATGATATGAAAAAAATAATTGCTTCAATACTTGTAGTTACTTTCTGTTCTCAATCAGTATTCTGTGCGACAGTTCAAGGAAGTATTCAGCAACCAAATCAGCAAGGTATGCAAAATTCTAAATTGAATACTCAATATAATTCTGGTGCATACACTAATTTGAATTATACAAATACAAACAATTATTCTCAAGGACACAATCAATATGGATATCAAGGTACTTCTATGAATGAGGAAGTTCGATTAAATCCTAACGCATTTAGTAATAATTATCAGACCGCGCAAGAGATGAACCCTGTTATGGGAGAATTAAGTCCTATTGAAAAGTTGTTTAATGGCAAAGAAGTTGAAGTCTCAGGAAAAGTTTTGCAACAAGTTGGATATGATTTATTTGGAACAACAACTTCTTCTGTTAACGGCACTGCCGGTAAATTTGATAATAACTATAAATTAAGTATTGGTGAAAAAGTAAATGTGTATTTGTATGGTGATTCAGTTGATGTAATGGCTATTTCAGGTGCAAATCTGCTTAATCCGACTACAAGGACAGAGGTTGACTCAAAAGGATTCTTATTTGTTCAAGGTTTAGGGCTTGTAAAAGCTGAGAACAGAACAATTAGTGAAGTAGAAAATGAAGTTAACAGGCTGGCAAACCAAAAATATAAAAGTATGAAAGTTAAATTGACTGTTGCTACAGGTCAAGAGTTTTCAGTATTTGTATACGGTCAGGTTACAAGACCCGGAAAGATTTTAGTTGGAAATAACTCTTCTGTTTTAGACGCGTTGAATGCTGCAGGAGGGGTAAAAAAGACTGGTACTTTAAGAAATATAACTTATACTTCAAACGGAAAATCAAAAAATGTTGATGTGTATAAAGCACTGTTTTTAGGTAATGATGAGGGGATAATTCTTCGCCCTAATGACAAAATTTTTGTAGGAAAAATTGGGGAAGTTGTTGCTTTGAAAAATGGTGTTACAGTTCCTGGTATATATGAAATTAAATCCGGAGAAGACTTGCAAAAAGTTGTGTCATATGCAGGAGGTCTTTTACCTGCAACACAAGTGAGTGAGGTAACTTTAATCGGGTACAATGCATCTTCTAAACAAAAAACAGCTGAAAATATAGCTTGGAAGGATGCAAAAACTACAAAATTGCACAGTGGAGATTCTGTAGAGTTTAGAGAATTATACAATATGGCAGAAAACGTTGTAACAATTCAAGGTAATGTAAAACACCCTTCAACATATGCTTATAAAGAAGGGATGCGTTTGTCTGATATTTTGAAAAGTGAAGATGAACTTCTTGAAGAAACTTTCATAAATCAAGCAGTTATTCGAAGAATTTCTGGCAAAGATAATACTATAGAAACTATACCTGTGTTTTTGAAAGAATTTTTCGCAGGTATGAATGACCCTGTGTTGCAACCTAGAGATATAATTAATGTTTATAAAAGTACAAATTCTCAATTTGTAGATGTTTATGGTTGTATAAATATTCCAAAACATTTGACCTATACTGATAAAATGACATTAAATGATGTCATGACTGATATTCAGTTTTTAGAGTCTGATGTAGATAGTAAGAGTTCAGAGCAGACAAATGAGCCTGAAGTTTCGTACAAAGGTTCCGTTGAGGAAAATGATGTACAACTTGCAGCAACTACAGCAAATTCAAATAAATTGATTCCTGCAGAAAATGTAGCTGTTGAGATTACAAATTTTGATGGAAATACTCAGGTGTACTACTTATATGATATTATGATTAATTCTGATAGAATTAAATCTATTCAGATAATGCCTGACGATAAAATTTTCTTCAGAACTTTGCGTGGAAATGAAATTATGAAGACAGTTAAAGTGTCTGGTTTTGTTAAAAAACCAGGAACTTATACTTTCGTTGAAGGCAAAAGATTGGTTGATATGATTAATCTTGCAGGAGGTTTGACAAATGAAGCTGATTTGCGCGGTTTAGTTTTCAAAAGAACAAATTTGCAAGGTAAACAAGTTGAGTTGGCTCATAAAAACAATGAACGTGACATAAAGTTAATTGAAGGTAGAATGGCAAGTGCATATAAACCTTCTGTAGGTGATCAAGAGTCAAAAATGCAAATGCTTGAAATGTTGAAAGCTGATGATTTAACTCTAGCTACCAAGTATAATGGTCAGATTGCATTGAATATTAAAAGTAATGATTTGAACAAAGTATCTGAGTTAGATAATATTGAAGTTCAAGATGGTGATGATATTTATATTCCAAGAACTTCAAATCATGTTAGCGTAATTGGTGAGGTATACAACGAACAGTCATTTGTTTTCAAAAAAGGTGCAAATGCAAGATATTATATAAAAGAAGTTGGAGGATATACTCCAAATGCAAACAAATTTAGACTGTACAAGGTATCTGTAAACGGTCGTGCTGAAAAAATCGGAAACAACAGCAATATCGAACCTGGAGATACAATAGTTGTTCCAAGAAGAATTGCAGGTAATGACTGGATTACTCCTGTGTGCGATACTCTTAAAGGCATAGCATCAATTATTGTTATGGCATTTGCTATTAATAAATGGTAATATTAATTGCTGAAAATTTTAATTGATTTAGGGACGATATCTATTTTGATATCGTCTTTAAATTTGTGTTTTTCGCCATCTATGTGTCCTGTTAAAATTTCGTTTTTTATGGTTAGTGAATTTGTTTGGAAATACATTGCTTTTGAATTTGAGTTTTTATAGTTGAAAATTATCCCTAAAAATTCTAAGAAAAATAGAATTGGGTTTTTAACTTTTAAAATAAAAACATCCATTTTAGAGTCGTCAAGTTTGCAATTTTTAGATATTGAAAAGATGTTTTTATACATATTTCCGGCATTTGCGACTATTATACAAGTTGCTATTATTGAGATTTTTTTATCTTCAAATAAGATATTATATTTTTTTTGTTTTAATCTGAGTGCAAATAAAATTCCTGCCATAAAATATGCAAAATATCCAAACTTATTTTTTAACGATTGTGGAGTTTTACAAATTATATCTGAGTCATAGCCGAGTCCTATTCTTAGTGCTGAATATTTGTCGTTAATTTTTAACATATCAATAGTTTTAATTTTATTATTTTTTATTATCTCTAAGGCTTTTTCAGTTTTTGTTGGAATGTTTAATTTCGCAGCAAGGAGGTTTGCAGTTCCGCATGGGATTATTCCTAAAACGATTCCCGTATTTGCGATATATGGTATAATTTTATTTATAGTTCCGTCTCCGCCAATCGCAAATACAGTGTCAAAATCCTTAAAATTAATCTCATTTAATTCATCTATACTTATGCTTTTAAATCTGCAGTTAATTTTTAACAAAAATTTGAGAACTGTTTTTTTGTATTTTACAGCTTTTTTTCTTCCGGCATTAGGATTGTTTATAACTAAGACTTTTTGCATAAGTCGATTATTACATGTTTAATAAAAGTTAGCAACCTGTCTATAATTTTAGTAATAATTATTATGTTTGGAGTATAATTATCTAATAATAAGGAGTATGTAATGAGAGTAGAAAAACAATCAACAGTATGGCAATCAAACTCTATGGGAAGATTTGATAAGCTAAAGTTAAAAATTAATGACTTTGCAATAGATATGTTACTTAACTATTTAGGGCATAATTTTAGTAAAGAAAAATTGATAAATCTTGCAAAGATTTTTGAAAAAATAGCAGGTTCAAAAGGTGGAATAAATCACGCGAAAAGAATGCAATGGCTTTTTGAATCTGAGCATCCGCATTTATATTGGTGGAAAAAAATTCTAACAGAACTTGATCCAAATTGTAGAAATAAGTGGATAAAAAATTTCTTTGTTAACGGATATTATGGAGATAATTTAAGAAAGCGTTCTGAGTTTAATGAAAAGAATGGTTTCTTTCCTCCAACTGTATTGCTTGCAAGTATAACAAAACGCTGCAATTTTAATTGCAAGGGTTGTTGGGCGCATGAATATGATGTTAAAGAAGATTTGACAAAAGAAAAATGGCGTGAAATTTTTACCGAAGCTCGTGATGTTATGGGTATCCATATTATCCCTGTAGTCGGAGGTGAGCCTTTTGCAAGAAAAGAGTTTTTGGAATTAGCAGAAGAATTTAATGATTGTACATTTATAACTTTTACAAATGGTTCTTTAATTACTGAAAAAACTGTAGAAAAGCTCAAAAAACTTGGTAACGTTCAGCCTATGTTTTCACTTGGAGGCTTAAAAGAAAATACAGATGCAATCCGTGGTGAAGGTTGTTTTGATATGGTTATGCAAAAAATGGATATGCTTAAAAAAGCAGGGATATTTTTTGGAGCAAGTATTACAGCAACAAGTCAAAATTGTGATGAGGTTACATCTGATGAATTCATGAAAATGCTGTCAGACAAAGGAGTTTTGTGGGCATGGTTTTTCCATTATGTTCCTGTTGGGGATAGTCCAGATGTAAGTATGGTACCAAATGCACAGCAAAGACAAAAAATATTGAAAGCTGTTTATAACGCAAGAAATACATTACCAATGATGACAGTTGATTTCTGGGGTGATGGCCCTGAGATGATGGGATGTATTGCAGGAGGTAGACAATATGTACACGTAAATCCACGAGGAGATGTTGAACCTTGTACATTTGTTCATTTAGCTACACATAATTTAAAAGACTGTACTTTGACGGAAGCTCTTGCAGCTCCATTTATGCGTGCAATAAGGGATGGTATACCTTATGAAGATGGCAATATGTTGAGACCTTGTATGATTGTAGATAGACCTGAAGTACTTCGTAAGTATTATGAAGAATTTAAGCCTTATGAAACTCATGAAAATGCTGCAGCATACTTGACTAATCCTGAAATTACATCAAAGATTGATAAATATTCACAAGATGTTAAAGAAATTCTTGATGAAGACTGGAGAAATAATCTTTGGATGACAATATTCCCTCTAGAGGGTGAATATTATATTGATAGAGATCATTTTTGCTCAAAGGAGCCTCCTGTAAAAAATAAATGTTCAGGAAATTGCTCTTGTTGTGGGAAATAATATGAAAAAATTATCATTCTTGTTGATACTTTTTATATTATTATCTATTTGTGTACACTTCTATCCTGCTTTAACTATGTGGGATAGAAGTGTAATATTCTTTGTACAAGATAAATTGTCTTTTATGCCTTTGTGGATTCCTATGCTTCCTGATTGTATTTTATATACAATTATGATAATTGTTCCATTATTGTCATTTGGAATCTTTTTTATTAGGAAAAGACTTTACTATGATTTAGTTTTTTTCTGCTCTATTCCCTTGGTAACATTTCTATTGAATTGTGTTATTAAACCTTGTTTTAGGCGCGAGAGACCTCCTTTATGGATGCAGATTTCAGAAGTTCATCCTGAAAGTTATAGTTATGTTTCAAGTCATAGTCTTGTAACTATATGTCTTTGGGGCATGGTGATTTGGTATTTAAATAAATATTGTGAAAATCCTGTTTTACGTAATGTTGGATTTTTAATTTCAGTGTTATGGATATTGTTTGTAGGATTAAGTAGAATTTGGCTTGGAGTACATAACCCTACAGATGTTTTAGGTGCTTATATATTGGGAGGAATACTACTGTTATTTTATGTTAAAGTTGTTAAAAGTAAATTAATCAAATCAGTCTAGTGTTATTCCAAATTTACTGGTTTGGAAATTTTAGCCAAATAGCTATATTTTATTTATTTTTGTTGTATTATATATTAGATATAGTTTGGAGTGATGATGTTTAATAAATTATTATCGAAATCAACATTATTAATGTTCTTATTTGATTTGGCAGTGTTTGTATTGTCAACTGTATATTGGTATAACCATATGGTTTTATTACCTGACTTTTTAGATTTGACAGTTCTTTTAACCGCTTTGGCAGGTGTAGTTGTTTTATTTTTAAAAGATAATTATAAAGTAAGAGAGTTTAATAGTACTTTAAAAAATTCGTATTTACTTTTTGAAGGAGTTGTATTTTCTCAAATTCCAGCAACAGCTTTACTTTTAACTTTTGATCAAGGAGTTGAAGCTTTTGAATTTATATTAATGAATTTATTGACTATTTACGTAGTTTTATTTGTTTATCGAAGAATTTTTCATTATTATTTGTTTAACATTAAAAAAATTAAAAATGTCCTAATTATAGGAGCCAATTCAAATGGGAAGCTTATTGCAGATGAGATAGTTGCTAAAAAAGCTTTGAGGATGAATGTCCTTGGTTTTGTTGATGAAGGTGAAGAAGAAATTATAGAGGATAAAAGTTTTCCAGTTTTCGCTAAAGTGTATGAGTTGGATGAGATTATAAGAGATAAAAAAGTTGATATTGTCATAATTGCTGTAAAACGAAGAATGGAAGAAGCTTATTTAACTAATATGGTAAATAGTATTCCAAATAATGTAAAAGTTTATAAAATGCCAGAATTTTACGAGATGGTAACTGGTAAATATTTTGTGGATAGAATGTCTATTAACTGGTTATTTTACGATTACATGAACAGTCGTTCTTGTTTATATGACTTTTGCAAACGTGTGTTTGATATTATTGCGGCCCTAATTATTTTGGTAGTTACTTCTCCGATTCTTTTATATATCGGCCTAAGGGTAAAAAATATTGATGGTGGAAAGGCAATATTTACACAAAATAGAGTAGGTAAGGATGGAAAGGTTTTTAAAGCATATAAATTAAGGACAATGTATTCAAATGATTATGTTCCTTCTGAAGGGAATATAGGGCATACAGAACCGCAAGATGAAGATGAGAGGGTAATTCCTTTCTGTAAATTCGTGAGAAAAGCGCGCTTTGATGAGATCCCTCAAATGATAAATATATTAAGAGGGGAAATGTCCATAGTTGGTCCTCGTTCAGAGTGGGAAGATTTAGTGAAAATATATTCAAAAGAAATTCCTTATTATTCTTGTCGTATGTGGGCAAAGACAGGTTGGACTGGTTGGGCTCAAATAAATCAAGGTCATTGTGTATCATCAGATGATGTCTCTGAAAAATTGCAGTATGACTTGTATTATTTGAAACATAGAAATGTATTGTGGGAAATTGGAATTTTAGTAAAAGCTGTATTTTTAGCACTAGGTGGCAGACATGGATAAAAAGAAAATTTTATATTTATCAACTAGATTACCTTTCCCAGTGATAGGTGGTGATAAATTGCGGATGTTCAATATTTTGAAGCAATTAAAGAAGCAAGGATATGAAATTACTTTAGTTTCACTTGTCACCGCAGATGATGATTTGGATGCTTGTTATTCAAATAAAGAATTTTTTGATAAGTTAGTCCCTGTTAAGTTTAATAAAAAATTGGCATATTTAAATGCTGTAAGAGCTGTTCTTAATGATAGACCCTTTATTGTTGAATATTTTTACAGTAGAGATATGCAAAAGGTTGTGGATAGATTAATTGCAGAAAATGATTATGATGTAATTACTGGCTATATGATTAGAATTGCTCCTTATTTGGAAAAATATAAAGATAAAAATATAATTATTGATTTTGTTGATGCTGTTTCAATGATGTATGAGCGTCGAATTAAAAATGTAGGATCTATTTTTGATAAATTAAAAATAGGAGTAGAATATTTAAAAGTTAAAAATTATGAGAGAAAATGTGCAAGAATATTTAAGATGCAGACTGTAATATCGCAAGCTGATAAAGATTACATTGAACAATTTGCGAAAGATTCAAATATTAAAATTATCGGTAATGGAGTTGATACAGAATATTATAAACCGATTGATTGCCCTAAAAAAAATAAAATATGTTTTGTTGGTTCAATGCAATATATACCAAATTCGGAAGCTGCAATTTATTTTGCTACAAGAGTTTTTCCTTTAATAAAAAAAGAAATACCTGATGCTGAGTTTGTAATAATTGGGGCGAATCCAAGAAAAGATTTATTTGACGCTGTAAAAGATATTGATGGTATTGAAATTACTGGCAAGGTTGATGATGTTAGGGAATATATGAAAGATTGTAAAGTCTCTGTTTGCCCTGTAAAAATAGCCGGTGGAATTCAAAATAAAATATTAGAGGCAATGTCAATTGGGATTCCTGTAGTTACCACTCCGGAAGGCGCTGAAGGAATAGGGGCAAGTGAAGATATATTATCAGTAGCCAATTCTGATGAAGAATATGCACAGGGAGTAATTAAATTAATTAAAAATGACAATATATGTAAAGAAATAAATATAAAATCTAGAAAATTTATTACAGAAAAATTTTCTTGGTATAAATTTGCTGTTGATTGGGATAAAGTAATAAAAGAGGTATGTTTTGAGTGATAACGCAATAAAAAAAACAATTAACATTTTTACTTTCATCACATTAATTTTTTTATTTTTACCTTCTTTATACATTGTTGGAAGAGCTGTTCCTTTGTATGATGTTATCATTTTTTTTGAAATGTTTTTAATTTTTGTTTTTTATAAAAATAATATAAATAAAATTGCATATTTTTATAAATTTAATTTTTTTAAGATATTGATTTTATATGTTTTATGGGTGATATTTTCTTCTTTATTGCTTTTAATTTATAATAAATATACGATTTTCAATATGTTTTATGGATGTTTTTTGTTATTTTTATACAATAACTTTGTTTGGTATTTTTTCCCAATTTTAATTTGTCCTAGAATAATATCTTTAAAAAAAATAATTAAATTTATAATTATTGGTATATATCTCACTTGTATTTATGGATTATTAATCTATTTGGTTAATGGAGTTTTTCATTTATCTTTTCTAGACCCCATTAATAATATAATATTAAATAGACGGACCTTGGCATTGGGAAATAATCTTGTCTTTTCAAGGGTTTATAGTGTATTTGAAGAACCTGGACATTTCGGAGGCTTTTTGTGTGTAAATTTACCAATAATATATAAAGTTGTATTATCTAAATATAAAATTGTAAATAATAAATTCTTGAACAAAGTATTGAAAAAAACATATATTCCAATTTTAGTTTTGACGATTATTTTAGTTCAATCTCCAATATGGTTTATTCTTTTTGTTATTTCAACTGTTTTTTATTTTAAAAATAAGTTAAAAATTCAGAACTTAAAAAATTTAATAGTTATTTTTATATTCGCAATATTTGTTACATTAAGTTGTGTTGTTATACAAAGTGTTGATGTGTCTAAGACTTTTTTAAATAGAATTTCTAACACGTACGAAGCTGTAAATAGTTTAAACAAATTAGTTTACACTGAACCTTCTTTAGCAACAAGAATAATATCGTATTTGATAAGAGTTAAAATTTTTACAATTAATCCAATTGCAGGTGTTGGCTACAAAAATGGAGAATACCATGCAATAAGTGCTATTACAAATTCTAATTTACCATTAACAGTTGAATTAAATCATAATTTTGAGCAAGCATTATCAACAGGACACTTCCAAATGTCTGGAGCGATTTTCTGGAATGCATTATCAGATACTGGTATTATTGGAACTATACTGTTTTATATGTTTTTAATATTTAATTTAATAATGTTAAACAAGCTAGGTAGATTTATGCCAGATTCAATAGAGAAAGATTTTGGTATTGGGCTTAAATATACAATATTATCAATTATGTTATATTCAATATACGATATACGTAGTAATTTTGTATATTTTTGGTTCATATTTGGTTTGACATTGTGTTTTATTATGCACGTGAAATATTTGAGTGCTGTGCAACAGCATAGAAGGGTAGTGATTAATAAAGATGAAAATGAATGATTATAGGGTTATTAGGTATTTGAAATACTGCATTTATTATATATTTCGTGTAATAGTTATTTTTGAATATAATATTTATATTTTGTTTAAAAATTTAAAAAAGAGAGAAAGTAAAAAAATTAATAGACTTTTTGCAACAACAGGAAATATATCTTTAATAAACACTATAACATTAATAAATGAAATTGGTGATAAACATTTATACGATGATATTTTATTTATAGATACTGGAAAAGGTCGTGAAGAATTTGTAAACACACAATTGGAAATTGCCAAACTCCATAAATTTAAAAAAATTATTGTTGGCTACCAATTAAGTTCTGGAGTTGAAGCTGTTTTGCATAATATTTTTAAAGTTGATGAAGTGTTTTTATTAAATCATCCTGCACATACTAGTACAATTATACCATTGTACAAACAAGCTAAATTTATACTTATTGACGAAGGTCCAGCTTCTTTAATTGCGTATGATAAACAATTTTTAAAACAAATAAAAGTTTTTAAAACGCACAGATATTTAAACAAGTTAGATTTTTGTGGATTAGATAATATTGATCTTGTTAATTTTGGATCTTTGGATCTAAATGAATTTAGAAAAATTGCAAATACTATTTCTGAGAAATATCCTTTGACACCAAAATATAAAGCTAAAGATAAAGCAATATTATATTGTGGAATTTATTGGGAAGTATCTGGTCTAGACAGAAAATCTTTTATAAAATTACAAAATGAAACAATTAATAATCTTTTAAAGGCTGGATATAAGATATTATATAAACCTCACCCTAGAGATACAGAATTTTATGGCTTGGATAAGAATCCTAATGTGGAATTTATAAACACACGATTGCCAATAGAATTATATAAACTTGATATTTTAGCTGTTGTTTCTATTTCGTCAACTGCGTCATTGTCATATGCACATTATTGGCAAGTTCCTTCATTCTCTAATGTTACGCCTGAGGCTATACAAGTAAAATCTAATAAAGTTTTATTAAATTTAGTTAGATTTATTGTAAATGAGTATTCTCCAAATTATAGTGAATTATTAGATTTAGACGTAAAAAATCGTTCAAGTGATATGTTAGCACAAGATATAATGAACATTTATAATACTTTTATGGCTAGTAAGCCTTTACTATCTAAAAATATAAGTGTAAATAAATATTTAAATTAAATATAAGGTGAGTAATAAAATGCAGAAAGTTTTAACGAATATAAGTAAATATAGAAGTGCATTGATGGGTATTGCAATGATATGGATAATATTTGCACACTCATATGTGTCTATAAATCTACCACTGTTCATAAAATTCCCATTTATGGGACTTGGTTTTGGTGGAGTAGAGATTTTTTTATTTCTGTCGGGTTTTGGTATATATTATTCTTTGAACAAGAATATTGATTTAGGAAAGTTTTTCCTAAAACGGATATATCGTTTTTTACCGGCAGTTCCTATATTTATAGTATATTTTATACTTATGAAAATTACAGTATTTCATACTATAGTTGGGTATTTTACTTTAGAAAATTTTTGGTTAGATAAGAGGCATTTTGGTTTTCTTTCTTACGCATTTTTGTGTTATACATTATCTCCTATTTTTTTCGATATAACAAATAAGCATTTGCAATCGGTCAAAAATCAATTATTATTTTTACTATTTATTTTTATTTTAACAATACCATTTTGGGGAGATGGTAGAATTCAGGGAGTAGCTAGATTGCCTATATTTTTAATAGGTTTTTATTGTGGTTATTATTATGTTAATAAAAAGGATAATATAAAATATTTCCTATATAAAGCTCAATTTGTGTCGATTTTTGCATTTTTAGCTTTAGTAATTATTTATTTGTTTTTGTATGAGTATCGTATTAAGTATGGTTTAATATATTATGGTATGTGTTTCTTTGTTCCCGGATTTATTTTTACTTTGACTTTTGTCCTTGATAAATTAAAATTTGTGACATCTATTTTAAGTTTTGTAGGGAAAAATAGTTTGGAAATATTTTTGATAGATTCATTAGTTACTACTTTTTGGAGATATGATTTACTGTTTTATCAACATTTGATGTTGTCAATCTTAGGAGGTATATTATATTCATTGATAATTAATAAAATAACTGAAATAGTGACAATTTTATCAGATAAGAGAATAACTAATTATGAAAGCAAATACAACGAACGATAAAATTAAATTGATAGAAAATTTTATAGCGATGGTAGTTACACAGATTGTGACATATGTTATGCCATTTATTTCTCTTCCCTATTTATCAAGAGTTTTAGGAGTAGAGAAATTTGGACTTGTTTTTTGGGCTCAATCCTGTATGGTATATTTTATTATCTTAACTGATTATGGATTTAATTTATCTGCCGTAAGAGAAATTGCGATAAACAGAAATGATAAGTATGCAGTATCAAATATTTTTAATTCTGTAATGGTAGTTAAATTTATACTAATTCTGATTAGCTTTTGTATACTGACATTGCTCATATTAATTGTTCCACAATTTAAACAAGAGTGGTTACTATTTTATTTAACTTTTTTTATGGTGATAGGTAATGCACTGTATCCAATTTGGTATTTTCAAGGGATAGAGCATATGAAATATGTAACTTTTCTGAAAATAGTTTCTCAATCAATTTTTATTATATTAATTTTTATATTTATAAAATCTCCATCAGATTATTATTATGTTGCAATTTTAAATTCTTTAGGTTTTATAATCTCGGGGGTGTTAAGTATATTTATTGCTATCAAAAGGTTTGATTTGAAAATATTTATTCCAGATTCAAAAAGTATAATAGATCAATTTCGATACAGTAGTGAATTTTTCTTTGCAAAGGCTTCTGAAACTTTATATACAAATACTAATTCTTTTATATTAGGATTGATAGCTACTCCGGTTTTTGTTGGGTATTATGTTTCTGCAGAGAAAATTTTTCAAGCAGTACACATGTTAACTGCTCCAATAGGAATAACACTTTACCCTTATATTGCAAAAAGTAGAAATGTGCAATTGTACAAAAAAGTGTTCACTCCTACTTTGATTTTTATCCTACTAGTTAGTGTAATTATATATTTTATTGCACCACACCTAATTACAATTTTTTATGGACAAGAAATGCTTCCTGCTTATAAAATACTGCGCATATTTTCTGTTACAGTTATATTTTCTGCAACATCTGGGTTAATAGGTTATCCTTTAGTTGCCGCTATGGGGCATACCAAGATTGTAAATTACTCATTAACAATAGCTGCGTTTATACATATTATAATGTTATCTATATTGTACTTAATAAAATTCTTAAATATTAAAACTATTGCTTGGTTAACTATTTTACCTTATGCTATAATGCTTTCAATTAGAGTTTATGGAGTAATTAAGTATAATTTGTGGAGTTTAAAAAAAGGAGGAACAAGTGTTTGAGAAAAGTTCCCAATTAGGTGATAAAAATATAAAAATTATTTGTACCCATAATCCTTATTTTAATAATGAGAATGTCATAATATTTGGATTTCCATTTAATGTTAAGAATAGAGCTATATCAAAAGATGAGTTAGATAATGTAAAGGGTTACTTTTTACAGTTTATTATTAAAGATAGTACTATTGAAATAATAAGTGATATTGCAAGTTTATATAGATTTTATTATATGGAAATAGGTAATACAATCTATTTTTCAAACGATTTTATGACATTATTTAATATTTTACCCAAAAATAAAAGGACGTTAAATTCCTTTGAGTTGGAATATTGGTATAGAAATCGATATACAACGGGTGGAGATACGATCTGCAAAGAAATAAAAAAGGTTAAACCTGCTCATATTTACACATTTACAGATAATAATATCTATGAGCAATTGTATTATAAAGATTTTAAGAATGTCCCAAATAGAAAACAACATATTGCAGACGTTTTAGAAGATCTAAGAGATACTGTTAGTATAATAAAGGAAATGCCTCAAAAGAAAATTTTGTTATTCTCTGGAGGGGCAGATTCGACTTTGTTAGTAAAAATGTTGCAGGAACAAAACGTTGATTTTATTCCAGTTTTCGGGAAATTGATTCCAACTAATTCAATGAATTACGATGATATATTAAAAATAAAGTATTCTTCAAAAATACTAGGTATTGAACCTTTAGAAATAGAAGTAGATATTAATGAAAATATTTCTAGTGATATTATTGATATAATGTTCTTAGATAGAAACATAACACAAATATTTTTTAAGATGGCAGAGAAAATAAAAGAGCAGTTTGGAGATGATGTAATATTATTAAATGGTCAAGCTTCAGATTCAATATTTAATTTTGGACCAACCAGTAAAAATATTGGGAATTTTTTTATAAGGCATATATTGTTTAAGCCTTTTAATGTTATGAGCTTTTTATTTTTAGAAGTAATAAAATTGGCTCGTAAAAAATATAATGTGTGTAGGAATGTAAGAACAGAAGATGAATATACTACTACTTTTTTTGATGTTGTATCTTATATGCCAATATTTGACAAAAGTGTGAGTCTAGGATATTACAATAAAATAAAAGAATTGATAATTAGTATAAAAAATATTATAAAAAATAAATATGCACTTTTAATGTACCTCAAAATATATGGTTTTATGCAAGGATCAGACGATTATGTAAATGTACAATGTTGTGAATATAATAATTTAAAATCTTTATTTTTGTTTGCAACGCCTAAAATAATATACTCAACTGTTCAAAATACTGACTATAATTATGAGATTCTGCATCCAAAATCAGTTGTATATGGAATTTTGAGTAAAACATACAATTATACAATGCCAAATATAAAAAAAGAAAAAAATTATGTAAAAATTTCAAAGTCAAACGAAAAATACGTAGATTATGAAGAAAAAATTTATAAATATTTTTATGAAAAGATGAGTTCATTAGAATTTTCAAAAAAGATATTATAATGGGATTATAGGTGATAATTTTTGAAAATATTTTAAATTTATTATTCCCTATCTTATAGGATAGTAGTTTTGGTTATCAGTTTTTACTTGATTAAAATGTCAGTTTAGATAGATAAGGATTTATTAAATATTATTACAATCTATTATATTCCATTTTTACTTTTATTTACTTATACTATAATGTTTTTACATATAATAATATTATTATGACCATAGTTTTGTAATGTGAAGGGGTCTGATGAAAACAATATTTTTAGATTTTGATGGAGTTTTATTTGATAGTGTAAAAGAAGCATATTTACTTGCCAGATATGCTTTTTATGATATTCCAATAAAGGATAATATAGATTATGAGCATTATCAAAAATTTAGAAAATATCGTTATCTCGTAACTCATTCTTGGCAATATTATTATATTTTTAAACTTTTAGAAAATAATGTTGTCGATTTTGAAAAGGAATATTATAAATTAGTAAATAGCCGAAATAAAGAAATGGATAATTTATTTGACGAAAAATATCAAAAGCAAAGGAGATTTTTAATAGAATATGATTATAATTATTGGAAGAAATTAGAACAACCTTATAGCTTTTTTTATGAAATTAAAAAAATAAAAGATACTTTAGATATAGTAATCCTTTCTACAAAAAATGAGTTCGCAATAAAAAATCATTTAGAAGATTATGAATTTAATATAACTGAAGAAAAGATAATAGGGAAAGAAAAATTAAAGAAATATCAAACGAAGTCTAATTTTATTGATACTTATATAAAAGCAAATAATATAAAACGAGCTATTTTTATAGATGATAGTCTAGATAATTTGATTGAATGCAAATATATAAATAATTTAAAGTGTCTACGTGCAAGGTGGGGGTATGTTGAACCCCAAAAACAGTTGGATAATAGTTCATATATTTTAAATCAAATAAAGGAGTTTTGATATTATGATAAATGGAAAAACTATAAAAGCGATAATACCTGTGAGAGCTGGCTCAGAAAGAGTAAAAAATAAAAATATCCGTCCTTTTGCCGGTAGTAGTTTATTAGAAATAAAGATTAAACAATTAAAGCAGGTAGATGGGTTAGATGGAATTGTAGTAAATTCTGATTCTGATGAAATGCTAGAAGTTGCAGAAAGTTTAGGTGTTGAAGTTTTTAAAAGAGACCCTTATTATGCTTCTTCTTCTGTTCCAATAAATGAGGTATATAAAAATATTGCAGAAAATATGAATAGTAATATTATTGTTTATACTAATGTGACAAATCCATTGTTAAAAATCGAATCAATTAATAAAGCTATAACAACCTTCATAAACAAACCAAATACCAATGATACTTTAAATACAGCTCACTTAATAAAAGAATTTATGTGGGAAAATGGAAAACCTATAAACTATGATTTGAATAAAATGCCTAAAAGCCAGAATTTACCTGATATTTATGCTCTAAATTTTGCACTTAACATTTTTTATAGAGATTATGCAATTGAGAATTCTAGTATTGTAGGTAAGAGCCCTTTATTATTCCCTTTGGATATGGTTGAATCAATCGATATAGATAACGAAATTGATTTTGAATTTGCAGAGTTTATGTATAAAAAATATAGGATGAATTAATTATGTCGAATATAAAAGTTTTAGATTGTACACTTAGAGATGGCGGTTATATAAATAACTGGGAATTTGGACAAGAAAAATCAAAGTCTATAGTTAATTTATTGTACAGTTCAAATATTGATTACATAGAATTAGGTTTTTTAACAAAAGAAAAATCCTATGATAATATGACCCTTTTTAATAATTTTATAGATTTTAAAAATATTATTCCTGAAAATATAGATAAAAATAAATTATTTGGAATGATAACTTATGGTAAGTTCCCAATTAATGGTGTGCCAGAGGAAAAAGAGTCTCCGATTAATGGAATAAGATTAATATTTAAGAAATCTCAAACAAGAGATGCGCTAGAATATTGTAAATGTCTAAAGCAAAAAGGATATAAGTTATTTATAAATCCTACTTTTATAGATCAATTCAGTGATCTTGAGTTGATTGATATTATACATGAAATTAATAAGATCGCTCCATATGGAATGTCAATAGTTGATTCAATGGGAGTATTAAAAGAAAGAGATTTATTGAGGTTATACTATTTAATAAATCATAATCTCAACAAAGATATTGCTTTATGTTTTCATTCTCATAATAATTTACAGCTATCTTTTTCCAACGCTCAGTGTTTAATGAAAGTATGTAAAGATAGAGAATTAATAATTGACTCAACAGTATTTGGGATGGGTAGAGGTGCAGGAAATCTTTGTACAGAGTTATTGACGCAATACATAAATGATAATTATAACGGAAATTATGATCTAATTCCGATTTTGAAAATTGTTGATGAACAAATAAATCCGATATTTGCTAAAACTCCTTGGGGATATTCCGTTCCATATTACCTTGCAGCAACAAATCATTGTCATCCAAATTATGCTAAATACTTGGTTGATAAACAAACTGTTCCTGTTGAGATCATTAACCATCTATTGCAGACAATTCCTGATGAAAAAAAATCATCTTATGATTCTAATTTAATTAAGCAAATATATTTGGATAATTTTTCTAATTCAATAGATGATACAGAGACTTTGACTTATCTAAAAAATACATTAGTAGGTAGAAAAATTTTGATTTTAGCTCCAGGAAAGTCTCTAACAAAAGAAAAAGATAAGGTAAATGATTACATAAGTAAATATAATCCTTTTGTAATTTCACTGAATTTTATTCCTAAAGAATATAGAACCGACTTAGCTTTTATTACAAATATGAAACGTTTCGAGTCTTTAGAAGATTATTCAATGCCGCTTGTAATTTCTTCAAATATAGAAAATATTCCTAAACAAGCAAAATTGATAAATTATTCATCGTATTTGAATAATTCCAAGATGTTTGATAATGTAGCATTAATGATTTTTAAATTATTAATTAAAATTGGTATAAAATCTGTTACAATAGCTGGTTTAGATGGGTTTTCTACTATTCCTACAGAAAATTATGTCGCAAATGAAATGATAAATAACGCTAAAGTTAGTGAATTTGATGAAAGAAACAATATTATGTCGGAAGAACTATCAAGTCTTGAAAGTTATATAGAAATAGACTTTTTAACTTCAACATTGTATAAAATAAAAACTCCTATCAAATTGTAAGATTATGGTGTTTTTGTTATAAATTATATTACTATAAGGGAGATAATAATGGTAGACTATGATTATAACCAAGAATTTGATGAAGAATTAACAATAGATTTAAAAAAGATACTTCTATCCTTATGGAGTAGAAAGTTTCTTATAGTAATCAATTTTTTAATAATGATTTCTTTATTTACAGCTTTAGCTTTTGTTATGCCTAAAAAGTACTTAGTGGAAAGTGATTTGTATGTAAATAAAGCAAATAATTCAAATATGATGGAAATTAACCCTTATGCTATAGAAGAATTAGGGGGTGCTGGTGGAGGAGTTGCGGCTTTAATGGCAGGTGGCGGAGGTGCGTTAACCAACGAACTTGAATTGATGCAGTCTCCTTTGGTAATTGATAAAGTTATTAGAGAAAATAATCTTGTTTATAAGAAAAAGTTTGGAATCATTCCTAATAAAAAAGAAGGTGAATACATTTCAACAAAAGCTTTCTTAAAGAAGAATATATCCTTTGAGAATAAAAAAGGTACTAATGTAATAAGTATTGAGTATAAAAATAAAGATCCTGAATTAGCATATAATGTAGTAAATTCAATAATTAGCAATTATATTGAGTTGCACAAACGATTAAATAGTGAAAAGTCAAAATCAGATAAAAAGGTTATTGAGGCAGAGTATAATAAGGCTAAAAAAGCTTTAAATACAAAGCTAAATGCATCAACAGGTATTCCAGAACAAGCCTTGGCAACATCAGGTGGAATTTCCGCAATGAGTGCATTTTCAAAGTCTGCGCAAAAAGCAATGGCTAATTTAACCGGTCAAGTTAGAGCAGGAGAACGTGCTAAAATAGAGATTACAGAAGAAGCATCTAAAGTTGCAGCTCTTTCATCTAAACTGGAATGGGCTAAAATGGTTGATGAAATGTCTGATTCATCAAAAGTTTTAGTATTGAAAGAGCCTCAAAAATTGAGAGATTTTGAATATTCTTCTCCAAGTTTATTAATAAATATTTTATTGGGTATTGTATTTGGTGCTATTGCATCTCTATTTGCAGTTATTCTGGCTGAAAATACTGATAAAAAGCTAACATATTCAATGTTAGGGGATAATATTATTTATGATTTGGAAGAAGATTATTCAGATTTGAAGATTGTGTTGTTAGCAAATTCAGATAAACAAGTAAGCATTGTAACTTTTGAAAATGTACCTCAAAAAGTTTTATCAGACTTAAGTACAATTCAAAATATAAATATTGTTAAAGCAGATATTTCAAAAGAATTTGTAAGTCGTATTTCTTCTTCTGATAAATTGATTTTGTTTGTCTCAATAAATAAAACAAATTCAAAATTTTATAAACAAATTAAGTCAATGCTGACGGAAATGAAGAAAACAATAATTACAGAAGCATTAATTAAGTAAAGGTATCTTTATAGATACCTTTTCTTTTCTTGTCCTTCAACTCCAGCATATAGCTCAACAAATTGTTTAGCAGGGCTTGAGTCTATTTTGGTAAGTAATACTTCTTCAATTTGGAAAAATCCGACATCTCCCGACATTTCTATATCTATTCTTATAGGTCTTATGTGTCCGTGATGTATGCCTATTCTGTTTATAGCATTTGCAGAATATTTATGGATATCTCCGACCCTTGGGGTAGTGTTAATTGCCATTGGGATTCTTGCTCTGCCTTTGGTCATATCACAACCGTCTGCAATTAATATTATGCCAGCTTCTATTGAATGGATTTTTTTAGATGACATATGACCAACAATTGCTTCTGTTGCTAGTGATTTAATAATTACCCTTCTTTTTAAATCATTAGGGAAAACATGCATAAGAGCTCTTTCAATAATAGGTTGTGCAAATATTGCAGACATATCCTCATGGCCTTGTCTTCCAATCATCATGCCCAAGTCATGCATAAGTCCGGCAATTATAACTGCACACATGCTGTCTTCAAAAGTGCCTACTTCTTCAGCTTCCAAAGATGTTTTAATTCCTGCTTCTCTTAAAAGATTTAGCATTTTTATTGCATTTCCTGCAACTTGTCTCATGTGAACTGGGCCATGATCGTTAAATCCTAATCTTTTAATAGAGACATTATTTGCATAATCTTGCATTTCTTGCAATTCTTCATCTGCAAACAAGTAGCTGACCAGCTCAAGGCAAGTTGGATGATTTTCCAGTCTTTTTAGTATTTTTGATTCTAACGAAATTTCTTTAACTGATTTCATAACTTTTACCAAATATATTGTAACTCTATAATTATATAATACCCATAATAAAATAAAATTGTACAAAAAAATATCAAAAATCAAAAATTCTAAATTATTTGTATTAATAATAAATTTTGCAAAAATTCATATTATAAATCTAATTAAGCAATTTTTGTATCAAAAAAAACTTTATATTTATGCAGGGGATAATTTTATGTCTTTAAAATTTAAGTCTATTGAATCATTAGCGTCTTATTTTAAAACTATTTATAATTCAGAAAAGCCAAAAAAATTTTTAGCAAAGCAAATGAATGATATAAAAATTTTTGGAGCTCGTCATTATCGAGATGGAAATGTTCCTGCAGAAATGATTGAAAAATATACACCTTTTAGAAGATTAAGTAAAAAACCTTGTACATTATCTGATAATAGGTATTTTATAGAAAAATTTGAAAGAGAAAATGGAGTTGAGCTCCCAAAACTTTGGTCAAAAATGTCTGAAGAACAGAAAATTGATTTTATAGTTAAAAATAGATATGAAAAACTTGTATCAAACAAAATTATGAATGATATCTATAAATCCCGCATAGAAGAATCTTTTGGAATAACTACAGATGGTCAAATTCGCCATTATGGGACTTTTAATTCTAGTAGATGTTGCCCATCTGCAGAAGATAAAAATTTGATATCAATACATAACCATCCATTACAGTTCGGGTCCGAGTATCCACAAGCTGAATATGCCCTAATTAATAAAGGGTTTCATCCTTTCTCAAGTGGCGATATTTTAAACAGTATAAAAAGGCCAAAGGCCTATGTTGTAGATATGAATGCTAATAAGTATAGTCTTATACCTAACAAAGAAATTCAAAATCCATATACAGTTGATGAATATGTAGATAATTTATCAATTGATTTGATTAATATAACATTAAAGAATAAACATTCTTATCCCAAAATTTCGGAAGCTATTAAAAATGCAAGACTTGATTATATAAAAAGATTAAAAGAAGATGGTCATACAATACAACATTTAAATTTATTTGACCTCAAATAAACTTTGTATAAAAAAGAGGTCTCTTTGCCTCCCTATTTATAAATACTGGAGACGAGGGGAGTCGAACCCCTGTCCAAAACGGATCTTGATAAACATCTACGAGTGTAGATATTTATTATCTCGATTGATTCAGGAAAATATCAAAACCCTTAAATCAATCCTAGGTTTTATTTAAGGGAAACTCTAAACCCTTGATGGTTATCTTGATACATCTACCATCATCAATGTACTGTGCCTGCATAATGGACCCATAAAACCGGCAAGCTGGGCTTTATGAGTAGCTATAATCAGCGACTAAGCTGCTAGAGCTTGTGCTCTAGAGAAGTCTGCTTTAATTACGTTGTTAGCATTTAATTTAGTTTGCCCGTTGATAACCGAGAACAGCTCTCGGACTCGCAGTCTATCTCAACCGAACGTCCTGTCAAATCCAAAACGTCCCCATATTTAAATTTCAAAGTGCTTTATATCATACATTATAACTTTTATTTTTTAATTTTCAAGTTATTCGGTGATATGGAATGAACATTTTGAACAGTGAGCCTTAGGATGTAGCATTAAATTGTCTTCTAAATCATATAATCGCGCAACTCTTGTTACTAAAGGTGCTCCACATTTAGGACATTTTAGGCCTCCTGCTCCATTCAAAATAAGTTCTTTTAAACTATCTATAATTTCTTGTGAAATTGTGTAATAACTAAAGTCTTTTTCAAGTGCTTTAATTTCTTTTGGGAGACATTTTAGCACTTTTGCAAGATTCTGTCTGACTGTAACAGGTAAAAAAAGTTCTTTACCTGCTTCAATGTCTTCAATCAAGCTGAGTGGTAAGTTACATTCATTAGCAAGTCCTTTTGGAGAATAACCTGCCTCATCTCTTTTGTGTTGTATAAACTGAGCTAAAGTTTTCATAATATGATAATTATAAAACTAAACACCCTCTTTGTTCAAGAGGGTGTTTAGTTAATTTTTTAATTTAAATTAGTCAAGAATACCAAAATCTGGGTTTGGAATTTTTTCTAATTCAACTCTTTCTGACCACATTTTAGCTTTATCGAAATCATAGTATGCAACTTCAGGTTTGCCGTCTTCTCCAATACTAGGGTTTCCGTTTTCATCGTAAACTATGGTTCCATACATGAATGTTCCAGGAGTTTCTCCTTTTTTGTATTCACCTTTCCATATTAGCTTATTATTATTATCAAAGATGTATTTTGTATTATGGGAATTATTTTTTCCGTTTGAACGAACTTCATAACCTGCATAATTCCATTCCCATTCTTCAGGTTTTCTAGGTGAATTTGAAACGTATCTTGTTAGTTTGATACCTTTTCCAGGAACATCCGCAACTTCTGTTCTTATCCAAGAAGTTTTAGGGTTACCGGCATGGTAGAAATCAAGAACTTTTGTAACAAGTGCAAGTCTTTCCTTATTAGTACCTACACTGTCAACTTGTGTTTCGTAGAACTTATCATCATATCTATTGTGAGCTTTTGAAGCAACGAATGCTACATCATTATTCTCATCTGCAGGAACAGGCCCGTCTAGAGGTACATCAATATTTAACCCTTGGCGGATTAATGAATCTGCTAAGTGGAATGGGTATTCTCTTACATAAATTGGTTTTATAATTGTATTTATAACTGTGTCATGAATTATTGTTGTGTCATTATGGCATCCGCCACCGATTCCGTAAGCCCAAGCATAAGCTTCGGCATGTGCTTCTGCACGAACAAGAGGTTCGCAACTAGTTAGTACTGTTGGAGCTCCAGCAGATGCTCCAAGTAACATTAGACCGTATATTAGATTTTTCATTGCTCTTGCAGAATTTTTAGATGCAGGGTCTGTATATTGTGGGTAATCGTCTTGTTTATTAATGTTTTGTTTTTTTTCTTGTTTTCTTATCTTACCTTCAAAATTTAAAGTAGATAATCCATTAACTGCATTTACATTCATAATGTTTTTGCCTCCAATTTTTTATATTCAGGTAGTATGTATATAAATAAAAAACATGTTTTTAGTTGCTAATAAAATCATACAAAAAACATGTTTTTCTATAATTTCTTGATATATGTGTGTTTCAGCTATTCATAAAACTTTACAATGCTATGCTGCTGCTAACTTTTCTCTTACAAGAGTTTCAATTTGGTTTAATATATCAGGATTTTCAGATAAGAAATCACGAGCTTTGTCTCTTCCTTGTCCTAATTTTTCTTCGTTAAAACTAAACCAAGAACCAGCTTTTTTTACAATATCTAAATTAACTGCTACATCAAGGATATTACCTATTTTGCAAATCCCTTTACCGAATATAATATCAAATTCTGCAGTTCTGAAAGGAGGAGCTACTTTATTTTTTAGTACTCTTACTCTGACATGATTCCCGACATCACCATCTTCGCCTTTAACGCCTTCTGTTCTCTTGATTTCCATACGAACTGAAGCATAATATTTCAAGGCATTACCACCGGTTGTAGTCTCAGGGTTACCATACATAACTCCAATTTTCATTCTTAACTGGTTAATAAAAATAACAGTAGTGTTGGTCTTACCTATAATACCTGTCAATTTTCTCAAAGCCTTACTCATTAAACGAGCTTGAAGTCCCATTTGTTGATCTTCCATAGACCCTTCAATTTCAGCTTTTGGAACCAATGCAGCTACTGAGTCGACAACTACAACATCAACAGCTCCGGAACGAACTAATTCTTCTGTAATATCAAGAGCTTGTTCTCCAGTGTCAGGCTGTGAAATTAACAAATCATCAATTTGGACTCCTAAATTTCTAGCATATTCAGGATCCAAAGCATGCTCCGCATCAACAAACGCTGCAATACCGCCACGTTTTTGGCATTCTGCAACTATGTGTTGAGCCAAAGTTGTTTTACCGGAACTTTCAGGTCCATAAATTTCAATTATACGTCCACGAGGAATACCACCTATTCCTAAGGCTACGTCAAGAGATAATGCTCCGGTTGGTATAGCATCAACATTAACTGTAGCTTTATCTCCAAGTTTCATTATTGAACCTTTACCAAAATCTTTTTCTATTTTTTCGATAGCAAGCTTAAGGGCTTTACTTCTTTCATCCATATTAGAAGATGTCTCTGTATCTTTTTCTTTTAAAGCCATTTTATGTTCCTTTAACTATTTTTAAATGTTTGTACTGATTAAAAATGCCTATTCCCAAACATGTTTTTCTTTTTTCTTATAAAAACCTAAACCTACCGGTTTATAAGAGTTAAGGTCATTTTTTAATTGATAAATTTCTTTATTTAAATCAATAATTTTTTGTCTTAAAGTTTCATTATCTGTTTTGCATCTTATAAGTTCTACAACAACCTCATCCATGCCTTCAAGTTTTTCGTCAATAACTTTTGAAATTCTGTCACTGAGGCTATTTTCCATTTCTTTTAAAGAGCTTAAAATATTACTTATAGCACTTGACTGTTTAGTTGCAACAGTTGCCGGAGGTAATGTAGCATTTTTCATTGCTTGAACCTTTCTGAGGTTTTTCACCTCTTCATAAGAGAAATATGTCTGACCTTTGCTGTTTTTTCTCGGCAAAATGGAGGCACGTTTGCATAATTCAACAATCTCTTTATTATCTGTTTTAAGAATACTTCTCACTTCCTGCGGAGATAAAGTTTTCCCCTTTAACTCTTGTTCTAATATCATCTTATATCCCTCAAAATTTCTCCATTAATATTGTATTTTACATATAGAAAAAAGACAAATATTTTTACAATCTTGTAACATCACTTAATATACAAAAATCATCTGTACGGTTTATTTAAAATACTTGCCTAATCTCGTAATTTTTTATTATAATTTTATAAAAAGGGTGGTTTTTATGAAAAAGTTTTTAGTATTATTAGCTTTGATGATGTCTGCAGTTAGTGTGAATGCGGCGGATTGGAAACAAGTTGAGACAAGTATACCAAACTTTAGTTTGTATATTGATATGGATTCGTTAAAACCTTTGAATGATGAAGAATTTTTGTACGCAATAAAATATATTCCAAAAGGTTCTGTAGAAAAAGTTGCTTATATCAAATCTAACATAAATACAAATTATGTTGGTATAATAACTGCTGGTGATTATGAACTGGAGAAATACAGACCAAGTGCAGTATTTTTTAATCCGAGAGTTTTTATGAAGCCTCTTAAAGATGGTTCATTTTTAGTTTTCTCTCATAAATATGTAGCATCGCTTTATGAGAAAGAAGACAGATTAGCAAATTACGATTCTAAAGTAGTCATTGGTGGGGAAAAATCTTTGCCAACAAATATGCAAAAAACTAAAACTTCAGAAGTAGATAAATCGAATATTAAACCTGTTGCCTACAAAACAATGACAGCAAAATTCCAAGAAGAAATTGCTGTTGATAATTTACAGGATTATGTAAAATCTGTTGGTATTATATTGAATAAAAATTGGAATCCTCCAAAATCAGGTCGTAACTCAAGAGCTGTTGTAATAGTTTCTCTAGACTCTTCCGGAGGAATCGACAGATACTATTTTGCCCAAAAATCCGGAGATGATTTGACTGATAGGTCAATTATTTCAGCTATTGAAAAGACAGTACCTTTTCCAAAAGCATCATTTATGAAGAAGAATAGCAAAGATTTGATTTATCAATTTGTTTTTGAGTACAAAAAGTTCAAAAAATCTGTTATGTAAACATAAAAAAAAGAACTCTTAAAAGAGTTCTTTTTTTTAATACGTATTTCCAAAACTTACACAGCTTTTTGAACTTTGCCTGCTCTTAGGCAAGATGTGCAAACTTTGATTCTTTTAACTGTTCCGTTAACATTTACCTTAACTGATTGTAAGTTAGGTTCTTGAGTGTGAACAATTTGTTTATGCGAGAATGTTAATTTCGCTGCTTTAATCGGTGCTTTACCGCATACATCACATTTTTTTGACATAATTTCAATTTCCTTTTCTAGCTAGTTTGTGTATTCTCATCATATATTAAAAATCAGAAAAATCAAGCAGCATGTTAAAATACTTTAAGTCATGTCTTCAAATACCTTATTTCAGCTGTTTTTAGCCGGTACTTGAATAAAATTTTGTCTTATGCTATATTCCAGATAAGAACAATTTATAATATTTATTAGGGTATGGAAATATGAAAAGTTCAACTATCAGAAGATCAAATTTATCTAAGGAAAAAATGGCAGTACTTGAAGCATTGTCAAAGTATAATTCAACATATCATGACAACTCTCCAAGTGTTTATGTAAGACCTAACAAAGAAAAAGAGTTGGATATTTTGTGGCAGAATTTTAAGATTAACCAAAAACAAGAAAAATCTCCAAATATTTATCTTGCAACAGGTTTTATTGGTGGTGCCGTTGTTATGTTGATTTTGATGGTGTTGATAAGTTTTTCCGCAAACGGACTTAATGCGTTTAAAGAAAACTTGGCATCGTCTCCTGCTCCTGTGAAAAAAGAAAAGTTGGGCTTGAGTTTCATTCCGTCTTCATCTGAAAAGACTGAGGAGGCTGTTGCTACAAATGAACAGTACACTGTCCAAAGTGGTGATACTATGGAAGCTATTTTAATAAGATTTTATGGCTCATATAGTAAAGAAAAAGAGTCTCTTGTTTTGAAGACAAATAACTTGACAAACCCTAATAAGTTATCAATCGGTCAAAAGTTAATTATTCCGATGGAAGAACAAGCTCAATAAACAAATAAAATTATATAAAAAAACGGTCTTTATCGACCGTTTTTTTATTTTGTGTATTTTCTGTTTATAAGTTCATCCGGTAAAAATTGTTGATATTCTCCAGGAGCATCATGTGAATATACATATCCTATGCCAAAACCGTAGTTTTTAGCATCTTTGTAATGAGCATCTCTCAGGTGCATTGGAGGAGGATAATCTTTCCCTGTTGAAATATCGTGTAGAGCTGCATCAATTGCGCATACTGTTTCATTTGATTTAGGAGCTCTTGCTACGTATATTACAGCTTGTGCCAGTGGAATTCTTCCTTCAGGAAGTCCTAAAAGTTCAACTGCCTTATATGCATTAATTGCAACATTTAAAGCGTTTGGATCTGCATTCCCAACATCTTCTGCTGAACAGGTGATTAATCTTCTTGCTATAAACCTTGGATCTTCTCCAGCTGCTATCATTTTAGCTAGATAATAAATTGCCGCATCAGGATCTGAGCCTCTTAAGCTTTTTTGAAAAGCAGATGCACAATCGTAATGTTCTTGTTGAGAATAACGTGTATTTCTTTTTTGACAAATTTCTTCAATAATTTTTACGGTTAAGTTACGTCTGTTATCTTTTAAATCGCTTGCAAAATAAGCATTTTCAACAATATTTAATGCATATCTTGCATCCCCTCTTGCAAGGTTAATGATAAAATCTATAGCTCCAGACTCGCAGTCCATTGGTAGGTAATTTTTTGCAAGATAAGCAAAGCCTTTTTTGATGATTTTGTCCATACTTCTATCGTCAATAGAATTTAATCTAACGACTTGAACTCTTGAAAGTAGAGCTGGGACAACCTGAAAGGATGGATTTTCTGTAGTTGAGCCTATTAGGAATAGTGTCCCGTTTTCAAGGTGCGGTAACAATGCATCTTGTTGGGTTTTTGAATATCTGTGAATTTCATCTATAAATAAAATTGTTTTAATCCCGCTTCTCAGAGCTTCTTTGGCATTTTCAACAGCATCTTTTATATCCTTCACTCCGGATGTTACGGCTGATATTTCAATAAAATTAGCATTTGTCTTAGTGGCAATAAGTCTTGCAAGAGTTGTTTTGCCACATCCGGGTGTACCCCAAAAAATTAGTGAGAATAATCGGTTTGTTTTAAGTAAATTTAAAATCGGACTGTTAGGAGATACAACGTTACTTTGTCCTAAAAAATCTTCAAGAGTTTTAGGTCTTAGGATTTCTGCAAGTGGAACTTGTTTATTTTGATTTTCTAATTCCGTAAATAAATTATTCATAGTATAATTTTAACATCAAAGAAAAAAGGTGTCTAATGAAAAAGTTTCTTTTAATATTTCTGATTATCATTTTGGTGGTATTGTGTTTCCCTTTAAAAAAGGAAAGTAAATCATCTGTAAAAGAAGTTACGTTTTGGACTTTGCAAATGAATGATTTCGCACCTTACATAAATAATGTCATTGCGAATTTTGAACGTGATAATCCAAACGTGAAAATAAAATGGGTTGATGTCCCATTTTCTGAAGGAGAAAAAAGAACTCTTGCAGCGGTATTAAGTAATAATCCTCCTGATTTAATAAACTTAAATCCTGATTTTGCATCTCTTTTAGCCCAAAGAGGCGCTTTATTTGAAATTAATACTGAATATGCTGAGCAGTTTAATAATTCTGTAATTAATTCATTGAAAATCGACGGAAAACTTTATTCATTACCTTGGTATGCAACGTCTGCAGTGACGATTTATAACAAAAAATTATTGGAACAAGCCGGAGTGCAATTGCCTGCCACTTATGAAGATTTAGCTAAAATAGCACCTGTAATAAAGGAAAAAACCGGAGCTTATGTTCTGCTTCCTAATATAACTGAAAATGATACAATGCTCAGAATTCTTAATAAATATGGAGTAAACTCCGCTGAAAACATTAATTCTCAGCAATCTCAAGATGTTTTTAAAATGTTCAAGTCTCTATACGAAAAAGATTTGATTCCTAAAGAATCAATTACTCAAACTCATAGAGAAGCTTTGGAAAAATATATGGCTGAAAACATTGTATTTTTCCAAGCAGGTGCAAATTTCTTAACAATGATAAAAGAGAATGCTCCTTCTACATATAAAAATACTGATGTAGCTCCACAAATTACAGGAAAACTGGGGCAAAATGACTTTTCATTGATGAATTTTGTAATTCCACTGAAAGCTCAAAATAAAGATGAAGCATTAAAGTTTGCTCTATTTTTGACAAATTATGAAAATCAACTCGAACTTGCAAAATTAACGAATGTTTTAGCAGTAAATGATAAAGCATTGAAAGATGAATTCTATACTAATTATGATAAAAATGATTTAATGTCGAAAGCTAGAGTAATAAGCGCATCTCAGTTAAATAAAATAGAGCCGCCTATGCGTCCATTAAAAAATCAAAAAGAGATTAATACTTTGGTAAACACTGCGGTACAACAGATCTTAATAGACAAAGACTCCATCCAGAATATTCTGAATGAAGTCTGTAAAAAATATAAAGAACTTATTCAATAGATGATTTAACAGTAGAATCCAAAAGGACTAAAGAAGCTTGGCATTCCAAGCCCAAACCCAAATCTGCCAAATCCGCAGCCAAATCCCGGATTAAAAAATCCTCCACCGAAAGGCCCGCAACCATATATACTGGATGTCATAAATGGAGAGCATCCAAATATCCCGAACGGAGATGAAAGCATAGCAGCATTCATTGTTCCGACAGTTCCATAGTAATTTGATACAGGATTGCCGTAACCGGCTGCGCTATTTACTGCATAGCCCAAGTAACTTCCGGTATGCCTTTGAATTTCTCTGGAGGCTTCATTCCTTAAAGCTCCATTCATTATATTATATCCAAAATCCATAAGCGCAGTTCCTGCAGGAACTCCGTTGTTTCGCGCATTTACCATTCCCATGGTACTTCCCATGAGAGCGTTAAAATTGCTTAATGCGTATATAGCGTTGTCTAAACTCATAGTAATCTCTCTATTATATACTTCGTATATATATAAAGTAGATTTTTATATAAAAATTGCTAAGATTTTCTTATTTGTTAACTATTGTAAAGAACTATTCTTAAACCTTAAAGTTTCTTCCATAAATAGCCGAATACAATAATAAGGAAACAAAAAAAAGGGATTTTGTAAAATGGCAATGAGTGTTTATAATGCACAATATAAATTAGGGATTGATACAAGTGTTTTAAAACAAGTATCTCAAGAAATTTTGAAACGTGCTGCTGAAAAAAACAGCCAATATAACACTACATCTGCAAATAATATTTTCAAAACAACAGATTTAGGTATTGATTTATATAAAGGAAATGTTGATACACAAGTTGCACGTCAAGTCGCAATGAATAATTCAGGTTTTCAAGTTCAATTAAATAATGAAGTATTGCAGTCTATTCAATACTTAAATGCAAAAGCTGCACAAAATGTTCAAAAAAATGTTGAAGGTAAAATTACAGTTGCATTGAATGAAGGAGTTGGTAATACTCAAAAAACAGAAGCAGCTCCTGTATTTAACAGTATTGTAAGTTTGGCTGCAGGAAAAGACAAAAACGGCTCAGCACCTTCTTATAAGGGTGAATTCTTGTTTATCAAAAAAGATAAAGAAAAAGATGAAGTTAATGCAGTTGCTTAACGAATAATAAGTACGAACTTCCGATTATCTGTCTTTGTCGTTTTTTAGTTCATTAGCGATATTATAGAACTCTTTTTCAAGTTCTTGTTCTGCGCTTTCTTGTTTTCTTTGATTTTTGTCTTGGTTTTTGCCGGAGTTTTGTTCTTTCTCTTTTTGTTCGGCAATAGCTTTTTTCTTGGCATTGATAACATTAGCAACATTCATCATTGCAAGAGAATTTAACGTTGCTCTTAAAACAGCGCTTCTGTCAGTATATTTTTGACTATCTTGATTTTCTTCTTCTTCGCCTTGTCTTTGCTGTGCAAAATATTCTCCGCCCTGTCCCATTTTGTCATCTTGGGTTTTAGCAGCAGTGCCGGAAATATCCCCACTTTTGAAATTGAAAGAGCCTCCGATTCCGAAGAATCCCGCTGATCTGTTATCGACCATATTCTAACCCTCTATGTGTGTTTATTCTATCTCGTGATAATGATACCAGATTGAATATTTTATTAACTCATCTGAATATATTATTTTGCTACCTTGTTAACAAATTTTAACAAAAGTTATCATAACTTTCTATTCTCCCTCCGGAGTAGCTTCACAGGCCTGTTTTATACCTTGAAAAAAGCATTTAAATATGTTATTATGTTAATATATCGATAAAACAGGAAGGATATTTATGAGAAGATTTAAGGGTTTTACGCTAACAGAGTTGATGATTGCTCTTGCTGTAGTCGGTATAATTGTAGCTGTCGTTACTCCGGCGATTATGAGAACAAGACCTAATAAAAATAAGATGATGGTAAAAAAGACGTTTTATGCAACTGAACAAATTGTAAGTACATTGATAAACGATCAAAGATTATATCCAGATGTTCATCTCGCTTGTGATGCTGAAGATGGAACTGTTGATATTACTGACAATTTCTATTGTGCTTGGGGATTTGATTATACAAATGAAGTAAAGCACATGGGTGTTAAATATGGCGGTTCTGCGGATAGCAATGGAGCTAAATCAAAATTCCTAGGATTGTTTAAGAGCAGCTTAAATGTTTCAAAGGATGATACAAGTGTTGCTGCTGTTAGTGGTGCGACAGGTGAAGATAGCATAAGACCTGTATTTTATACCAATGATGGTGCTAAATGGGATTTAACAGGTACAGTTGATGCCTGGGAAGATGGCCATGAAAAACCTGAAGATGCGGGTATCGGAGAAATTCTTATAGATGTAAACGGTGATGATGGACCTAACTGCAGACAAGGCGAAGGCGATTGTGATGACGCAGGAAATGATTTTGACCAATACGTTATAGAAGTTCTCGCAAGTGGTAAATTGCGTATTAGTGCAAGTGATAGAAAAGCAAGTGAGTTTGCTACAATTAACACATCTATCAGAGATAGTCTATAATAAAGCAATCGAGTAATCGCGCTTGAATTCTTTCAAGTGAGGAAAGTCCGTGCATTCAAGGACAGACAGCCGGGGAAATCCCGGACGGCGTGAGCCGGTGGATAGGACCACAGAAATGTAGACTGCTAACGACCTTTTAGGTACGAGCGATGGTGCAACGGTGAGTTAAGAGCTTCACCAGCGATATTGAGAAATATCGGCTAGGCAACCCCCTGTAGAATGCAAGGTTGAATTGGAGGTTATAAAGGCGGTCCGTCAACTCCAGAAAAACCGCTAGAGATTGGGAGTAATCCCATTACCAGACAGATGATTACTTAGAAACAGAACACGGCTTATGAGTTGCTTTATTTTTTTAAGAAAAAAGACCGATTTCTAATCGGCCTTTTTTTTATTTAAGTATATATTATTTTTTCTTCGCTTCTGCTTTATTTTTAATTTCTTTTGCAGTTTCTGCACTATTTTTTACAGATTCATCAACTTGTTTTTTTACTTGACTTGGATCATATTCAGGGTTTAGGTATTCAATTTTAGCATTTTTCTTCAATGATTCTGTCAAATTGTCAATAGCTTCAAGTTGTCTTTGGTTTTCTAAGTAACCTTTGATGTTTGCTTTTGCTTTTTCAAAAGGAGTTTGACCTGCAGCAGCTCTGTCTGTAACCATTATGATATGATATCCATATTGAGTTTTTACAGGTTTTTCAGAAATTGTGTTTGGCTTCATAGAGAAAGCTGCCTTAGAAAATTCAGGAACCATTTCTTTTGCAGTGAAGAATCCTAAATCTCCGCCCTTAACTGCAGATGTTGTATCTTCAGAATTTTCTTTCGCTAATTTAGCAAATAATGAAGGATCTTTTTTTACTTCTGCTAACAACTGATTAGCTTTAGCTTCTTTAGCTTTTATTTCTTCATTTACTTTTGCTTTAATTGCAGCTTCATCAAGATTTTTATTTTTTTCATCTGATTTTATGATTTCTTTAATTTCTTGAGGGTTTACTGAAATCAAGATATGAGATGCTCTAACTTTATCAGGATATTTGAATTTGTCGATATTTTTGTTGTAGAAATTTTTTGCATCAGCATCAGATACTGCAGGAACACCCAATTCTTTTGCAAGTTTTTTCATTTTAACTTCTTCTTTCAAATCTTTTCTGAAATCAGAGTTTGAAACACCGTGTTCTTTTAATAATGTATTTAATTGTTCTTTTGAACCCAGTTTATCAACTATTTCTTTTATTGCATCGTCAACATCTTTATTTGTAACTTTAATTCCTCTTTTTTCAATTTCTGCATTCAAAAGTGTTTTAACAATAAGTTCGTTAATAACTCTATCTTTTATTAAAAGATAAATAAAGCTATTTTTATCTTTTTTTACGTCGATTCCCATAGCTGCAAGCATTCCGCCGCTTGATTGTTTGTCAAAAAGTTGATCAAACTGAGCTTGAGTAATTGTTTGGTCATTAACCTTTATAATTGCTTCTTGAGATTTTAGACCGCATCCGGCAAACAATACAGCAGAAACTGCTAATGTTGCCAATAACTTTTTACCTTTCATGATTTCTCCTTTTTTTTATGTTCTCTCTTTATTGTTTATGCAAATTCATTGCGAGTCTTGTTTATATAATAAAACAAATCAATCAAAATGTTAAATACTTCATTAAAGTTTATATAAGAATTGTTTAATAATAGTATAGAATTTCCGTCTTGGCAAGATTTTGGAGCAAGCGTAAATTTTATTCTTTTAAGAATTTCAGAAGGTAGTTTTTGTTGAATTATTTTCCATTCTGCCTGCAGGTAAGGAGTATATATTCTTATGTTATTATCAGTTTCTCTTATAAGTGTAATTTTTGCTTCGGTAGCAGCAAGTCTTATTCTGATTAGTTTTATTAGATTTTCAACACTTTCTGGAGGTTTAGCAAAGCGATCTTTCCATTCCTCAGTAATATAATCCAGCTCAATTTCGGATTTTACATCCGCAAGTCGTTTATATTCGATCATTTTTTGATCAGCAGAACCTACCCATTCATCAGGAATAAATGCAGTAACATTTATATCAACTATTGTAGGTTGAGAGTTATCGACAGTATTTCCTTGAAGTTCTTGTACTGTTTCTTCAAGTAATTGACAATATGTATCAAATCCCACATTTACCATATGTCCGTGTTGTTTAGTTCCGAGTATATTTCCAACTCCACGGATTTCTACGTCTCTCATTGCAATTTGGTATCCGCTGCCAAGGGTTGTAAATTCTTTTATAGCTTTTAGTCTTTGAATTGCATCTTTCGTGATTTCTTTTGATTTGGTGTAGAAACAATAGCAATATGCTTGTCTTTGAGAACGGCCGACTCTTCCTCTTAGTTGATAAAGTTGAGCAAGTCCGAACTTGTCTGCATTATGAATAATCATTGTATTGGCGTTAGGTATATCAATTCCGTTTTCAATAATCGTAGTAGCAAGTAAAATGTCGTATTCTTGATTAGCAAAATCTACTATAACTTTTTCCAATGTTTTTTCATCCATTTGACCGTGTCCTATTGCAATGCGTGCATTTGGAACAAGTTTTTGTAGTTGCATTCTAAATTCATCAATAGTCTCAACGCGATTGTAAAGATAAAATACTTGCCCTTCTCTATCAAGTTCGTGAGTAATTGCATTTTTTACCGTATTTTCATTCCATTCTCCAACAAAAGTTTTTATAGGAAGTCTATTTTTTGGAGGAGTATTAATTATAGACATATCTTTTATTCCAGATAATGACATATAAAGTGTTCTTGGAATAGGAGTTGCAGACATTGTAATTATATCAATATTTTCTCTTAGAGTTTTAAGTTTTTCTTTGTGTCTCACTCCAAATCGATGTTCTTCATCAATTACAAGTAAGCCCAAATCTTTGAAAATTATTCCATCTTGTAAAAGCCTGTGTGTACCTATCACAACATCACATTCTCCAGTTGCAAGATGTTTAATAGTCTCTTTTTGTTCTTTAGATGATCTAAAGCGTGATAACAATTCTACATTTACCCCAAAAGGTTTAAACCTTTCAGATATTGTCTGGAAGTGTTGTAATGCAAGTATTGTTGTTGGAACTACTACAGCTACTTGTTTCCCGGATGTAACAGCTTTGAATATTCCTCTCATCGCGACTTCTGTTTTTCCAAATCCAACATCCCCGCAGATAAGTCGATCCATTGGCTGTTCACTTTCCATATCTGCTTTGACGTCATTTATAGCTTTCATTTGATCCGGAGTTTCGGTGTATTCAAAAGCTTCTTCCATTTCTACTTGCCAAGTTGTATCAGGCAGGAATTGTATACCTTGTTTCATTTTTCTTTTTGCGTAAAGTCTTAAAAGATCATAGGCAACTTGTTCGACCTCTTTTTTTACTCTTGTTTTGGTGTTTTCCCAATCTTTTCCACCCATTCTTGAAAGTTTTGGTTTTAAAGAGCCTGAACCTCTATATCTTACAAGTAAGTTAATTTGTTCTGCAGGGATATGCAGTCTATCTTTGTTTGCATATTCAATAGTCAGATAATCTTTTAGTTGTCCGTCAATTTCTTGCTGTGAAAGACCTTTATATATTCCGACTCCGTGTACGCTATGTACAACGTATTCACCTTCTTTTATGTCATTTATATTTTCTATATATTCAGGTTTTTCTTTATAATATGACCTTTTTGCAGAAGTTACTTCTTTTGTTCTTTTATTAAATAATTCTCTGTCAGTAAGTATTATGGTTTTAAAATCTTCCAAAATTGAGCCGGCACTTGATATATTTTCGTTGTACTCAACATTGAAAATGTTTCTTTCTCCAAGTATTTCTTTTACTCTTTCAGGATAATCAGTTGCGATTATTATTCTGTAATCTTGTTTTGATTTAATATAGTTTGCGATATCATCAAGATTTGCTCCGAAATTCTGAACAGGTTGAGAGTTAAATTCAATAATTTCATCCATTTCACTGTCAATGAAATTGTTCATCGCTACTTTTACAAAACCTGCACTTTTTTGAATAAAATCTTCAAAAGGTATATGATTTCTATCTTTTAGTTCAATATTAAGTCCTAATTTTAAATTTTCCTGTATTTGTTCTTCATAATTTTTATCCAAATATTCGTATTTTGCGTACAATTCTGATGTCTCATCAAATACAAGAATGTAATCTTTAAAATAGTCAAGAATTCCGATAAAATTGTTGTTAAAATAACTTTGGTATACATCAATCCCTTCGAAGTATCCTTCCTCATCTTCTTTTTTTATGCAATCAGGAATATCGTTTTTAATCGTAAATTTATACATTGGCATTATTTTGGCTTTTTTAATTTTTTCAATAGACTTTTGTGTCTCGTTGTTAAAGTATCTGATGTCAACGATTTCATCTCCCCAAAGTTCTATTCTTACAGCATTTTTATCCAGAGAAAATATATCAATAATATCTCCTCTAATGCTGAATTCTCCAATGTCACTAACCATAGTTGCTCTTTTATAACCAAGGTCTATAAATTTTTGAGATAAATCCTTTATATTGATTTCGTCTCCCACAGAAAATACTAGAGAGTTTTCATTGTAAAAGTTTTCCGTCGGGAATTTTTCAAGTAGTGTTTTTACAGGGGCAATTACTACTTCAGGTTTTTCGAATAATATTCTCACTTGTTCAGCATAATCGTATTTGTTCGGAGACACACTTTCATACATTGAAATGTTTTGAAAAGGTATTAATTCTGACTTGACTCCGTATGCTTTTTTTAAATCATTCTGATACTTTAGTGCATTCTGTTCAGTAGATGTGATAAAAAGGATTTTTTTATCAGTAATTTTCTTTATTTTTTGTATTAGTAAAAGTCTTAACAGAGTAGTAAGCCCTGTCACTGCAAATGAAAAAGATTTAGCAAGGCACTTCTCAAATATAGCATAATTTGGGTCATTTTCAGGACTTTTTACTGTAAACATAGGTATATTTTATCATAATATAAAAATAAAAAAACTCCCGAAGATTCAGGAGTTTTTTTATTTATTTAACATCTGTTTGATTTGGACTTTTATACTCAATTCCCATTTCTTTAAGAGTTCTTATAAAGTTTTGGGCACAAATTTTTTGAGCTTCCGGAGGTACAATCCTCAAAATTTCAACTGTCTTTGATATTACCGGATCCTTGTCATACCAACGATTATTAGCATTAACCGGTTTTACCATTGCGTAAAATTTATCGATAGTTTCTTTTGAGACTTTTTCTTCTATTTTTTGCAGAAAAATCTCCGCTTGAGCTCTTAATTCTGTTTGATAATTTCTTAAAAGCTCAATTACTTCAAGTAATAAAGGATCATGATCGTACCAGCGTTTGTAAGCAGGTGTCATTAAACTAGTCCCTCCGATATATTTACTTTAGGATCAACAGTAGAAGAAATTATTTCATCATCTCTTCTTTCTATTTTTCCTCCCAACAATCTTAGCTTACTTTCAAAGTTTTCGTATCCTCTATCTATATGATGTAAGTTTTCGATTGTGGAATTTCCCTCAGCCATAAGAGCTGCGACTACAAGAGAAGCTCCTGCTCTTAGGTCACTTGCAGCCAAAGTTGCGCCTGTAAGCTTTTTAACTCCTTTTATAATTGCGTGATTTCTGTCTTGATGAATATCAGCGCCCATACGTCTTAGTTCCGGAACTTGCATGAAACGATTTTCATACAAGCTTTCTGTAATTATTCCTACACCGTTTGCTGTTGTTAACAAAGTCATAGCCATTGATTGCAAATCTGTAGGGAACCCAGGATATGGCTGTGTTATAAAGTTTATTGAGTTTAATCTGTTTTTACAAGATACTTCTAAAGAATTTGGCTCAATAAGTTTTATATTAGCTCCCATTTTTAACAGTTTATCTGTGAAAAATGTTAAATGAGCTGGGAATACATTTTTTATTATAGCTTTACCTTTTGTTGCAATAATTGCAGACATAAAAGTTCCGGCTTCAATTCTATCAGGTATTGTTGTGTATTCAATAGGATGAAGTTTATCTTGTTTAACTCCGTTTATAACAATTTCAGAAGTTCCCGCACCTACAACATCTGCGCCCATAGAGTTTAGGAAGTTCGCTAAATCTACAATTTCCGGTTCTTGAGCAGCATTTTGAATTCTTGTAGAACCCTCAGCCAAAATTGAAGCTAACATAAGGTTTTCGGTTGCTCCAACTGATGGGATATCAAGATAAATATCTGTTCCAACAAGCTTTGAAGCTTTTGCATGAACGTATCCGTTTTCGATTTTAATTTTAGCACCAAGAGCTTCCAAACCTTTGATGTGAAAATCTACACGTCTTTCTCCGATTGCACAGCCGCCAGGAAGTGCAACCACTGCTTCTTTACATCTTGTTACCAATGCTCCTAAAACTATGAATGAAGCTCTCATTTTACTTACTAATTCATATTTTGCAGTCACACTGGTCAAATCAGTTGCATCAATAGTAACTGATTTCTCAATTTTGTCATATGTTGTTTTTGCTCCCAATTGCGCAATTACGTTTAACATAATTTCTACGTCAGTTAAATCAGGAACATTATAAATCTTTGTTTCACCTTTAGCTAAAAGTGCGGCTGCCATTAACTTTAATACAGAATTCTTTGCGCCGCCGATTGAAACTTCACCTCTTAAAGGGGTACCACCTTTTATATAAAATTTATCAGTCAATTTTCTTACCTTCAAATAAAAATTTATATTACCTTACATTATAATAATACAATTAGAATCTATTGGTGTAAATAAGTTAAATAATGTAACGAAATTTTTAATCTGTAAATTATTAAAAAATAATAAATTTTCCTTGTTAATTATTATTGATAAACTATAATATTTATATATGTAGATAGTTAAGAGGTAGAGATATGACACATAAACATCATAATAATAATCCGTTTAAAAATACTGAAGATCTAGAGAAAGCAGCTAGCCAAGATGCTGTTGAAGAATATAAATCTTCAGAAATTTCTGAAGAGAAAAAGGATGAAACTGAAGAATTACAAAAAAAATATGATGCTTTAAATCAGCAATATTTGAGACTTGCTGCTGATTTTGACAACTACCGAAAAAGACAAGAGCATGAAAGAGAAGAATTATTGAAATTTGGTACAGAAAATGCTTTGAAAAAGTTAATTGAAGTTTTGGACAATTTTGAACGAGGAGAAAAAGCTCTTGAGTCAGTTGAAGATTGTCAAAAAGTTAAAGAAAGTTTTGAACTTGTTCACAAACAAGTTGTTGAAACATTAACAAAACTTGGGCTTGAAACTATTGAAACAGAAGGCAAGGAATTTGATCCTAATTTCCATGATGCGATTATGCAGACCCCTACTTCTGAAAAGCCTGAACACACTATAATAAATGAATTACAAAAAGGATATAAAATGGGTGATAAGGTTTTAAGACCTGCACTCGTAAATGTTGCAACTGCTGAAAACTAATTTCAATTAAAGTTGTAAGAAGGATTGGAAAAATACATATACTGAGAATAGGGAAGACTATACATAAATGACAGACTATTATGAAATATTAGGAGTATCTAAGGATGCTTCAAAGGATGAGATAAAATCTGCTTTCAGAAAGAAGGCAAGGACATTGCACCCCGATATCAACAAAGCTCCTGACGCAGAAGAAAAATTTAAAGAACTTGGAAAAGCTTACGAAACCTTAATGGATGACGGGAAACGTGCTACTTATGATAGATATGGCGAAGACGGACTAAAAAATGCCGGTTTTGATACAGGAGGTCCTTTCGCTGGCGGTTTTGGAGATTTGAACGATATATTCAATTCTTTCTTTGGTGGAATGGGTGGTTTCGGTTTTGGAGGAAGACCTGATCCAAACGCTCCTGTTGAAGGTGACGATTTAAGATTGGATATAGAAATTGATTTTGAACAGGCAGTATTTGGATGTGAAAAGGAAATTAAGTTTGATCATTTAGAAAACTGCCCTTCTTGCGGCGAAACAGGAGCTGCTAAAGGCTCAAAACCTGTTACCTGTCCGACTTGCCATGGTACAGGTCAAGTTCAGCAAGTTACAAGAACACCTTTAGGTTCTTTTGCTCAAATTGTTACTTGTCCTGATTGTCACGGTAAAGGTCAGAAAATTTCTACTCCTTGTAGTGATTGTAAAGGACAGGGAAAAATTCAGAAGGAAAAGAAAATTAACATAAAAATTCCTGCAGGTGTAGATAATATGTCAAAAATCAGAGTCTCAGGAGAAGGTGACGCCGGTACAAACGGTGGACCAGCAGGAGATTTGTATGTTGTATTGCATGTAAAACCTTCAGATTATTTCAAACGCGAAGGTAACAATGTATATTCTCGTTTGGATATTACACCGGCCCAAGCTGCTTTGGGGGACGAGGTTGTTGTTAAAACTCTTGACGGAGAACAAAAAATTACGATACAGGCAGGAGTTCAAAGCGGTAATTCAATAAAAATTAAGAATGCTGGAATACCGTATATTCAAAGACCTTCTCAAAGAGGGGATCATGTTGTAATAGTTGCGGTGAAAACACCAACTAAGTTGTCTGATGAAGAAAGAAATTTATACAGACGTTTGTATGAAATTCAAAATAACAAAAAAGCTCAAACTCAGACATCAATTATGGATAAAGTTAAGGGAGTATTTAATAATGCGTAAACTGATTGCTTGTTTAGGAATTATGTTGATAACATCTACAGCTTCTATAGCTGCAACGGTTCCTGAAAATATTCAGAAATACGTTAAAAACGATTTCCCAAAAACAACATTTAGATTTGACGGGGTTGTAATTTTGCCTGACGGGACTGTTTATTTACCTTTATTCCCTGCAAAAATTTTAAACCCTGAAAGTATTACTTTGAAACAGACTTATCCTGCAGGCAAGAAATTGTCGGAAAAGCCCAATGTTATTGTCTTCAACAACGACTTTGTATTGCTGAAAGTTTTGACAGATACGAATGGAAACAAAACAATTTATAAGATGGCAAATCCTCCGCTGGAAGTTCGTAACGGTCTTTTGCCTCAAGATATGCTAGTGCCGAAAGGTTTGGTTATTCCTGAAAATCTTAAGTCTATAGTTGGAAATTTAGAAATAAAAACAGTTAATGATCCCGGAATTCGTGTAGAGAGTTCAAAACCTGTAGTAACACAACTTTCCGGTTCTACATTGAAGACATTGGCTCAAATTCCACAATTAAAAAATAAAAATTTCTATGTATCATCCCCATATTCAAAAAATATTCAAGTTTTGAATTTGGGCGCAAAAACTCCTGAGTATTCTTTGGCTCAGACTAATGTCCCAATTGATATGAAGGCATTTGATGATAAATTTTTATTAGTATCGGCTTATGAAAAGCCATCTGTTGATGTGATTTCACTAGCTGACGATCAGATTATTAAACAGATTTATACAAAGACTCAGCCTGATGAAATTTTGATTGATAAGAATAAGAATATTGCTTATATTTCGAGTTCAGAAGATTCAAGCATATATACTGTAAACCTTGAAACTATGACTCTTTCAAAACAAATAAAAATTACTGGGATGTGTGAGAAACTCACTTTGTCAGGAGATGGTACAAAATTGTTTTATTATGATAAAAAAACTCGTGATATCTGGGCAATAGAGTTGGATAATAATTATTTACTTAAAGAAATTGGCAAATTCCCTAATGTATCAAAAATAGGGTTTACGAATAACAAAGTTTATGTAACAAGCAGAACCAAAAATCGTTTGGCAATAATTGACTACCAGACTATAGGTTTGATTGCTGAAATTGAAATATGTGAAAAACCTATAGATATGCTTGCTTTCAATGACAAGTTGTTTATTCTTGGGGCTGGTGATAATTCTATACAGATTTTAAACACCAAAACTGATCAGATTACAGATTCAATATATTTGAATACAAATGGTTTTTCTACTAAGATATATCGCATTGAAGGAACGAATATTGCTTTAATTACCGATACAAAAGCTTCATTATATACAGTTTTTGATTTGGGTATGAACAAAGTTATAAAATCAGTTCCTATAGATGTTCCAGCAAGTGCTATAGTTGTTACAGAAAAGGTAAAGAAGATTAATAAATGATGAAATATTTTGATGAAAAGACCGAAAACATTCTTGAGAGTTTGGAAGCTACACAAAAAGAATTCTGGAATATATCTCGTGTAACTGCAGAATTTTTATACAATTTCATAAAATCTGAGAATGCTAAAAATGTATTGGAAGTTGGAACTTCTAACGGATATTCAGGAATTTGGTTAGGAAAAGCTGTTAAGGAAACAGGAGGAAACCTTACTACTATTGAGTTTTGGGATAAAAGATTGGATATCGCAAAGGTGAATTTTAAGGAATGCGGAGTCGATGATGTAATTACAACTTTAAAAGGCTCTGCTTTAGATTTACTGAATGAGTTGCCTGATGATTTTGTAATTGATTTTGCTTTTGTAGATGCAAATAAAGGTGAATACATAAAATATTTTGAAATAATTGACAAACATTTACGAAAAGGCGGTATTATTGCTTGTGATAATGTTTTGTCTCATGAAGCTAAATGCAAACCATATATTGACGCAATAAATTCTAATCCTAATTATGAAAATGTTATTTTACCATTTCCTGCAGGTTTGTCATTAGGACGTAAGATAAAATAGATATTATTTAAATCTATTAATTAAATTATGGTATAATAATTTTTATGAAGATTTTAGGTATAGATCCGGGTTTAGGTATTGTAGGTTATTCTATTGTTGAATATGATGGAGAAACTCCTGTTTTAATGCATTCAGGTTCTATTCAAACCCAAAAAGGTGCAAAAGAATCAGCGAGACTGTTGGAAATTTTTGAAGATATGAATACAATTGTAGAAAAGTACAAGCCTGATTGTGCTGCTGTTGAGAAACTTTTTTTCTTTAGAAATCAAACTACAGTTATGCCAGTTGCGCATGCTAGAGGGGTTATTCTTACTGTTTTAGAAAAATTTAACATTCCGATTTATGAGTATACTCCAATGGAGGTCAAACAAGTTTTAACTGGATATGGTCGAGCTGATAAAAAAGAAGTTGAGCAGATGGTGAAAATTGCTTTAGGAGTTGATAATTTACCAAAACTTGATGATACGGTAGATTCTATTGCTATTGCAATTTGTCATACTCGTTCAATTATGCTATGATTTGTCTATGGATATTAATTGGGTTTTACTGAGACAGATTTCAATATTGAGTGTATTTTTTGGATTGTTGCTTGGTTTGGCAACTTTAGTTCCATATTTGGGAATTTTATCTTTTGTATTTTTAATTTGTTTTATTGCCCCTTTGGTAATCTGGATTTTAGTTAAGTATGGTTGTTTGTCTTTGTCTACAATTAAGGATAGTGTCATAATTGGCGCCGTTGCGGGGTTTGTTGCTTATATGGCATTTTCTGTGATTTATGTGCCAATATCTGTTATTCTTATGAAGTTTTTTCATTTGGCTGCTAATTATGGCGTGGGGCTTATGTTGCAAAATGCAAACTTTTTTATATTGATTGTAATATCTTTATTTTTAGGAGTATTGGGAGCTACCGTTAACGCATTTACAGGATTTCTTTCATATTGCGTTTTGGATTTGTTGAACTCAATGCGTAAATAGTTTTTTCTAATTTATAGTTTTAACTTTACGTTCTGCTATATTTAGATTAGTATTGAATAGAAAGGGAAAATTATTATGGCAGAATTTCATTCAAAAATTAAAACTATAGAGTGGGTAGATAATTATTCAAAAATGGTTGATCAAACTATTTTACCTGAGCATTTTGAATATGTGAAAATTACAAGCGGTCAGGAAATGTTTGACGCAATAAAAACAATGATAGTGCGTGGTGCTCCTGCAATTGGTGTAGCAGGTGCTCATGGGGTTGTTTTGTATGCGCAAGAATTGGCTAAAGAAAATCTCTCAAGAGATGAATTTGTAAGTAAATTATTGGAAAAAGCTGATTATATGGCAACATCTCGTCCTACTGCAGTTAATTTGATGTGGGCAGTAGAAAAGCAAAAAGAAGTTATAAAGAATTCTAAATCTGATATCGCGGGTATTGTTGAAGAGTTAAAGCAAAACGGCATAAAACTTGAAAATGAAGATATTGCTATAAATAAAAAAATTGGTGATTACGGAGCAGAAGTCGTTCCAAAGGGTGCAACAATTTTAACCCATTGCAATGCCGGTGGATTAGCTACTGTTGGATATGGAACAGCTTTGGGCGTTGTACGTTCTGCTTTTGCAAATGATCCTACAATTCAGGTTTTTGCAGACGAAACAAGACCTCGTCAGCAAGGTGCAAGGATTACAACTTTTGAATTAACTATGGATGGCATTCCTACAACATTAATTACTGACGGTATGTGCTCATACTTTATGAAAAAGGGTATGATAGATATGGTTGTTGTAGGAGCTGACAGAATTGCTGCAAATGGTGATACTGCAAATAAAATAGGAACTTATACAGTTGCAATTGCCGCAAAATATCATAATGTACCTTTTTATGTTGCAGCTCCTCTATCAACAATTGACACAAGTATTAAAACAGGTGATGAAATTGTAATAGAAGAACGTTCAAGAGAGGAAGTTACTCATATTAACGGTAAGATTATTTGTGCTCCTGAGGTAAATATTATCAATCCTGGTTTTGATGTTACTCCTCACGAACTGATTGCAGGTATAATCACAGAAAAAGGTATTTTAAGACCTGATTATAACAAATCTATTGCGGATGCGTTTATGAGATAATGTTTTGTTTAATTTAAAACATTTTAGAACGTATAGATTTAATTTCGACGATTGTCTTCGGATAGTCGCCTTTTGTCAGGTCTCCTACAGCTTTATAAAGTTTCAGGATAGATTGTTCGATATTTTTATGATTCATTTTTACCATATCACAGGCCATTTCTTCATTTGATAGAGCAAGGCGAGTTGTATCTCTAAAACCGCTTGATGCTATTTCTATTGCTAAAGGGTTTTCTTTAGCAGCTAATACAAGTGCTTGAGCTATCACCATAGGCATATGAGAAATCATTGCAACAGCTTCATCGTGTTTTTTTGCTGTCGTAAAAACAGGTGTTGCTCCTAATGATTCTATAATTGATATTAATTTTTCATTTTTTTCTCCGGTAATTACCCATTTTGCCCCTTTAAATAATCCGCAAAAAGAACTTTCAAAACCTTTGTTTTCAGTCCCTGCCATAGGGTGTGATGGTATAAATTTGTATGGTCTTTGCTTTTGTGAAACAAATTCTTTAAGACTGCATACATCTGCAACGACAGTATCTGGCGGCAAAATTTCTTCCAATTCATCCAAAACTTTTAGAGTCTTATTCATAGGAGTGCATACAAAAATTAATTCTCTATCTTTCAGAACTTCGTATGATTTAAAAATATTTTCACCGTTTTGTGATTGAGAAATTCCAATTACATCGTGTAACTTTTTTAGATCTTTAAATAATGACCCACCTATTAAACCTAGTCCAATAATTCCAATTTTCATAACTATAGAATTATAGCATTAATTTCCTTGTTTGAAAAATATTTTTTGTATAACATTATTAATATTGTAGGCGGAGATTTGATGAAAAGAAGTACAAAAGGTATATTAAATGGTATTATAGCAGCTGCGAGTTATGGTACAAACCCATTATTTGCACTTCCTCTTTATGCTTCAGGCATAGGAGTAAATTCTGTTCTTTTCTATCGTTATGCTTTTGCAGTTCTGATATATGGAATTTGGTTAAAATTGGTGAAAAAAATTTCTTTTCACATAAATTTTAAAGAATTTGGCATTTTATTATTATTAGGGCTTTTGTTTTCATTTTCATCTTTGACTCTTTTTGATTCTTTTAGGTATATTGAATCTGGAATTGCTTGTACTATATTGTTTATTTATCCTGTTTTGGTTGCTTTGATTATGGCAATTTTTTTCAAGGAAAAACTTACTAAAAGAGTAATTTCTGTTATTTTTATGACCTCTGTCGGTATTACTTTGCTTTATAGGGGGAAACCTGGCAGTACATTGGATTCTCATGGGATATTTTTAGTTCTTACATCCGCATTGCTTTATGCTTTATATATTGTTGGAATTAAAAATATTAAAACTATAAAGCATATTAATCGTGGAAAGCTGAGCTTTTATGTGATGTTTTTTGGACTTTTGGTATATATTATAAATTTGAAATTCTGTACTGAATTACAAGTGTTATCAAACATAAAATCTTGGCTTTTAGTCATTGCTTTATCAATTTTTCCTACAATTATTTCGCTAGAGACAATTAATGTTGCAATAAAATTAATAGGATCGACTAAAACAGCTATTTTAGGAGCTTTGGAGCCTTTGACCGCAATCTTTTTTGGAATATTATTTTTTAATGAGCATTTAACATTAAGAATTGCAATCGGGATAATTTTGATACTTTTAGGGGTAACAATTGTTGTTGTAAAAAAGGATTCATAACAGAATTTTTATCAAAGTTCGGAGAGGGTGGGATTCGAACCCACGGTACATCGCTGCACACAGACTTTCGAGATCCGCACCTTAAACCACTCGGACACCTCTCCTTATCTCTAATTTTATAACAGCAAAAGTATAAAATACTTATATTGTAACGAAATGTAAAAGTGGATTAAAAGTACTCAAAACCTGCTTATAATGCCAGATAGGATAGAATGGATGCGGTGCGTGTCATGCAAATTTTTTCGACTTTTTGATTTAATAAAAATGTAAGGTTACGTAAATTAGTAAGGAGAAATAAATGATAAGTGCAGTATCTTCTGTTAGTATGAATAAAAATTATAGAACATCTTTCCAAGGAGACCCAGTTGTTGAACAGCAGCACGAAACTAAAGATGGGATGTCAACTTCTCAAAAAACATTGATAGGTCTTGGGGCAGCGGCGGCAATTATAATAGGCGGTTTGATGGTAAAGCGTCATCTTGATTCAAGTCCTTTGAAAAATTTGTTAAAGTTTTCAGATAATGTCGCGAATGAATTACCGATTCCATCTAAAAAAATGCTTGAAAAACCGCAAGAGTTTTCTCAGGATTTTTTGAAAAAAAATATCGCAAAGAAATGGTATGAAGAGGGTAAATTGCAAGGAGGAGACAAAATAATTTTAGCTCCAAAGTCAACATTAGAGAAAATGTTTCAAGTATTAGAGGACAAAAAGTGTATCACCGCTTTTAAAGATATGAATATGTCAAATGACGGTTTTGCTGCATTTGTACAAAAAGCAGATGGTAGTCCTGATTTATCTACATTCAGATATTTTGATCCTGAAACAAATTCTTATTTAAAGCTGGTTAATGCTTTGAAAAATAATAAATTATACGTTTATAGGGTAGCTGACTAAGTGTTTTTAAATTAAATCTTTATGATGAAAACATTTTGTCCCGTCAACGTAATCTTTCACGATATTGCCATTGCCGACAAGTTTGTATTTATAAATTGTTAAACCTTCTAAGCCTACAGGGCCTCTTGCGTGGGTTTTGTTTGTAGAAATCCCGACTTCGGCACCAAATCCGTAGCGGAAGCCGTCTGCAAACCTTGTAGATGCGTTAAAATATACCCCTGCAGAATCAACTTTGTTCATAAATTTTTCTGCATTTTCTACATTTTTTGTAATAATGCTATCTGTATGGCCTGAACCGTATGTATTAATATGTTCGATTGCTTCATCGACATTTTTTACGGTTTTGAATGATAAAATTTTATCACCGTATTCATGTGACCAGCTTTCAGGTTTGTCTATTAATTGAATTTCTGATAATTGCAATGCTGCAAGCAGATTATCAATTTTAGGAAATTTATCATGGATTAGCAAAGTTTCAACAGCGTTACAAGCACTCGGATATTGAGTTTTTGCATCTGTCACAACTTTTATTGCCATATCAAGATCAGCACTTTCGTCTACAAATATATGACAAATCCCGTCAGCGTGACCAAGTACAGGGATTTTTGTGTTTTCTTTTATGAATTTAACGAGTTTATTTCCGCCTCTTGGGATTATCAAGTTAATATATTTATCACATTTTAGCATTTCTGCAACATCATCGCGTGTAAATACTTGTTGGATAACATTTTTAGGAAATCCTTCGATTTTTTCGAGTGCAGAATTTATTACTGATAGGATTTTTTTATTTGAGTTTATTGATTCTTTCCCGCCTTTTAAGATTACGGCATTTGCAGATTTTATTGCAAGTGATGAAATTTGTGCAATGACATCAGGTCTTGCTTCAAAGATTATTCCTAAAACTCCGATAGGACAAGATACTTTATATAAAGTTAAGTCGCTATCTAGTTCTCTAACTAAAAGCTTTTTATTGATAGGATCTTCAAGTTTTGCAATATCAACAATTCCTTGAATCATATCACGCATTTTATTTTCATCAAGTTTTAAACGATTAAATGTTGATTTTGTAAGTTCGCCTGATTCTACAAGACTTTTTGCAGCTTCCAAATCTTTTTTGTTAGCATCAAATATCTCATTTTTTGCAGCTTCAAGTTCTTCTGCAATCTTTAAAAGAGCTCTGTTTCTAAGCTCCGTTGAAGTATCAACAACTTTTAAAGAGGCTTCTTTAGCTTTTTTTGCTATACTTACAAAATCCATTTTTCCCCCCTTTTTATTAATTACAGTATTGTAATGTTATCTCTGGTAATTATAGCATCATAATTCTTGAATCCCAGAATTTGCATAATATTGTCAGAGTGACTTCCTATTACTTTTCTGCAGGAAGCTGAATCATAGTTTACTATTCCTCTTGCAAATTCGTTATGATTTTCATCAAGGATTGATATTACATCTCCTTTGTTAAATTCGTGTATTACATCAAGGACTCCAATTGGTAGTAAACTTTTTTGTTCTAATAGTGCCTTTTTAGCTCCCTTATTTACTACTATTTGACCTATAATATTAGTCGCATAACCAATCCAACGTTTTTTGTCAGATAAATTTTCAGTTTGAGGAAGAAACATTGTACCTATTTCTTCATTGTCAAATATTTTTTTGATTACGTAAGGAATTTTTCCGTTTGCGATAAGAACTTTCCCTCCGAATCTTGTAACCATTCTTGCAGCTTTTAGTTTTGTCCTCATTCCCCCTCTGCCGCCTTCTGAGGCATCTGTTCCAAGAGCCATTATTTCGTCGGTTACTTCTTCCACTTTTCTTATAATTTTTGCATCAGGATTTGTTTTAGGATTTTTATCATATAATCCTTCAACGTCAGAAAGAATTACAAGTAAATCGGCATCAAGTTCACTTGCAACAAGTGCAGAAAGTTTGTCGTTGTCAGAAAAACAAACTTGCATATGTTCAAATTGAGGATGTACTTCAACTGTTGATACTGTATCGTTTTGATTTATTATAGGTATAACTTTTAGTTCAAGTAATTTGTTAAGAGTTGTTCTAAGACTAAGATATCTTTGTCTTAATGAAAAATCGTCTTCAGTCAGCAAGATTTGAGAAGCGATAAGACCGTATGTGTCAAATCCTGTTTCATAAATAGACATAAGCTTTCCTTGTCCAATTGCAGCACAAGCTTGTTTTAGAGCAACACCTTCAGTGTTCTCTAATCCTAAACGCTTTTTCCCTAGTCCTACAGCTCCGGAAGTTACAACGATAACCTCTTTACCTTGTCTTGCAAGATGAGAAATGTCTTCTATAAAAGAAAAAACTCTTGGCAATGATACATAACCGTCATCACCTCTTAAAATATTTGTCCCAAATTTGAAAACGATACGTTTTGCATTGATAAATTCTTTTCTGTCCATAACAAAATTATATTACAAAAAACTAGTTTATCTCAATTTTTTCTTTAACTTGTTCTTCAACTTTTTGAATTGGAGCTTTGTTGTTTCTGTAAAGCCAGTATAGGTACATGTCTACAAGTAGGAAAAATGTATTTAAAATATACAACCAGAATACCCAGTCCATATTGTCAATAACTTTGTGTGCTATACCACAAACGTAGCCAAGTAAAATTAGCATTGAAAAATGAATACTTTTACCATGTACGCATTTACATTTATATGTTTTTAATGCAGCGACCGGCCAGCTTATCCCAAAACAAACCATCATTCCAGCTTCAAATACGCTCATATTTTCTCCTTTATGCTTTTAAATTTATTGTACTACTTTTTTTCTTTTCTTCAAATCCTAATACTTTCATTAGCGGATGAAGTATGTAGTTGCTTAATTCAGATGCTATCCATGCAAGTCCAATTACAGTTCCGGTTAAGTTACTTAATTCTATTGCACCTTTTGCTGCCGGAAATTCCGGAGGGGTTTCATCGTTTAGAAGATGTTCCTTTAGGGTTATTTTATCTTCTGGGAAAGCCTTTAGGTCTTCGGAAATTTTTGTTATAAGCTTGTGTTTTCCTCTTTCATTTTTATTCATTTTCGCAAGCTTTGCATAGTTAAGATATTCTGAAGCATTTTTAAAGGCTGGTAAATCTTTATCTCCTTTTAGAATTTTTTGTGCGATTTTGAAACCGTATTTTTGGAATATAAAAGGTATCATAGTCAAGTAAATGCCTAGGCAAAGTGCTTGATATAAACCTTCTTTTGTTGCGGCATATTTTCTTGTTTTTGCATCAACATTTTTATCCATCATAATTGCAGCAGGTCTGCCTGTTGCCTTGAATAAGGATTCTGTTGTTACAGTGTATTTAGTGTTATTTGCAAAATTTACGAATTGAGGGTTTAGAAGAATTCCTGCGACTTTATCCAGCATCTTACACTCCTCCTATTCTCATACCACCAAAGTTTCTTGGAGGGTATAAATTTTGATATCCACTGAAGTTGACTTGTTTTTTAGATATAGGATTTACATTTTTTTTATTTTTATCGTTTGTAAAAGCGTTTAGCAAAGGTTTAGTTGCAACGTTGCAAATTCCAGGGATAATAAAAAGGGCTGTTAAACTTACAGTGATAAGTGAAAGTGTTGATTTCATTTTTGGTAATTCTTTTAAGTTTCCAGTTTGTTTTGCAATGTGTGTAGCAAGTTTTTCTACAGCTTTATCAGTTATAAGGTAGGAACCAAAAGCTACTGCTCCTGTGAGTCCTTCTCTAAAAGCTGTATATTTTCGAGAATCTTTTTCTTGTTTTTTGTCCATCATTGTAAACGTCGGACGAAGAATCCCTTTTGAAACTGCTATAGTAAGTGCTCCATATAGAGCCTTATTGTTTTTACCTAAGCTGATACATAAATCTTTAAATTTTTGTCTTAACGGGGTATTCATAACTTTCACCATTATAATTGTATTTTCTAAAGCAGATAAGTAAAATACGAAAATAATTATAATTATTATAAGTTTTTCTTATGATAATTTAATTTTATGATATAATTTTGTTATGAATATAAACCAATTAAAGTACATTGTAACAATCGCAGATGAACTTAATATTTCCAAAGCGGCAGAAAAGCTTTATGTTTCTCAACCCTCATTGAGCCAATGTATCGCTTCTGTGGAAAAGGATTTGGGGACGAAACTTTTTGAACGTAACAGAACTCCGTTAAAAATTACTTATGCTGGTGAAATGTATATAAATTGGGCAAGAGGTGTATTAAACTCTTACGATGATATACACAAGGTTATTACAGACATATCCGAGCAGAAAAATATAAAGCTTGTTATAGGTATTTCTCCTTATAGAAGCACGTGTATTTTGCCAAAAGTAATTAAGCAGTTTAAACAAAAATATCCGGAAAGTTACATAGTCGTCGAGGAACATCCTACCACAATGTTACATTCTATTATGGACGAAGGGAAAATGGATTTATTAATTGATACTCCTCATCCTAATACTATTGATTACACAAGTATTCCATTAATTAAGGAAAATATATTAATAGATGTTCCTAAGAGTTGGAATATTAAAGGTGAAGAAGTTAATCTTTCTGAATTTGTCGAAAAACCTTTTGTAATGCTGGCTCATGAACAATTGCTCGGAAGGATTTCAAGAGATTTATGTATAAAAAATGGTTTTGAACCTAAAATATTATTAGAATGCCACACTGTAGAAACGGCACATGCTTTTGTTGCTCAAGGTTTAGGTGCTTCTTTTGTACCTGAACTTTTTGTAAAACATTGGGATAAAAAAGACACAAATTATTATAGAATTAAAAACTGTCAAGCAGTCAGAGAATTTTGTGTAATTTATGATAATAAAAAGTATTTGTCTGAACCGGCTAAGTATTTTATAAAAATTTTGAATGATTTCTTGCACCAAGGATAATTTAGTAATATACTAAACTTACTATGAAAAACGTAAGACAGACTAATATAAATATTCACAGAGATAGCTGGGTTGAGATAAATTTAGAAAATATAGCGTATAACATGCGTTCAATAAGGAAGAATACTCCGGAAGGGATAAAACTTCTTGCAGTAGTTAAAGCTGATGCTTATGGACACGGTTCGGTAATGCTTGCACCTACTCTTTTAGCATCTGGAGCTGATATGTTAGGTGTTGCTTCAATAGATGAAGGTGTTGATTTAAGACAGGCAAAAATAAATTGTGATGTCTTGGTTTTGGGAGCTGTGCCTGTTTGGGCTGTTGAAAGTGCTGTTAATGCAAATCTTATAATAGCAATATTTTCTCCTGAACACCTTGAGGCTTGTAAGCAAGTCTATGAAAGAACCGGTAAAAAGCCGAGAGTGCATGTAAAATTGGATACGGGCATGAATAGAATTGGAGTTTCTATAGATGATGCTGTTGAGTTTATAAGCCAAGTAAGAAACGCTGATTATTTAAAATTTGAGGGAATATTTACCCACCTTGCAAATGCTGAGATAAGAGAAAAAACTCAAGTTCAAATAGATAGATGGAATCAGGTTATTTCTCAGATAAATACAGATGGTTTGTTGTTGCATATTTTGAATACTGCAGGGGCAATGTGTTATGATGTCCCAAATTCAAATATGCGTCGCGCAGGAATAGCGCTGTATGGTCTATATCCTGATTTGCCAGAAGATGGAGAGGTGAGGAAGCCTGATTTAAAACCGGTAATGTCATTGAAAGCTCGTATTGTGAATATACATGAAGCAAAAGATGGTGAAGGTGTCAGCTATGGACATACTTTTACAGCTCATGGCACAAGAAAAATTGCTACAGTACCTTTGGGTTACGCAGATGGGGTTCCAAGGGGCTTGTCAAATAAAATTTGCGGATTTTTAAATGGAAAACCTGTTCCGCAAATTGGCAATATTACAATGGACCAGATGATGTTTGATATAACTGGTGTTGAAGCAAATCTTGGAGATGTTATTACTGTATTGGATGAAAAACATTCAATCGATGAGTGGGCAAAAATTCTCGATACAATTAATTATGAATTAACTTGTCGTTTGAAAGTTAGATTACCAAGAATTTATACTCGGGGTTAGTCTTTATGGAAAATAAATTCGATTTGGGTATTATAGGTGGCGGTCCGGCCGGATATACTGCAGCTTTTCAGGCTAGGGATAAGGGGCTTTCTGTAGTGCTTTTTGAAAAAGATAAAGTTGGTGGGGTCTGTCTTAATAAAGGTTGTATTCCAACAAAAGCAATTTTACATTGTGCTGAACTATACGAAGAATTAAAAAATTCCTCTGAATTAGGTATAAATTGTGATAATGTATCTGTAGACTACGGACAGGTAATTGCAAGAAAAGATACAATAGTAGAGAAATTAAGAAAATCTTTAGAGTTATCCTTGAAAAATTCCGGAGTAAAGGTTGTAAATGCTCAAGCAGAAATTGTTGAAAAAAATAGAGTAATCGCGAATGGTGATATTTATGAATTTGATAATGTGATTGCAGCTACGGGATCAAGTCCTAAAGATTTTGATAATATAAAATTTGACCATAAGTTTATTTTGAATTCTGATGATATTCTGAATCTTAAAACATTACCTAAAAATATTGTTATAATTGGTTCTGGAGCTATTGGAATTGAATGGGCAAGAATTTTTTCTTCTTTTGGAGTAGATGTTTCAATTGTAGAACTAGCAAATCATTTACTTCCATTGGCAGATTTTGAAGTTTCAAAAAGAGTAGAACGAATTTTTAAAGCAAAAAAAATAAAAATGTTTTTAAGTACTTCTGTTGAAAAAATTGAGGATAAAAAGGTTTATTTATCTTCAGGAGAAGTTATAGAAACAGAAGTTGTGCTTTTAGCGGTAGGACGCAGACCTGATAATAGTTTTGATAACGCATTGTGTATAGGTGATGCTTGCGGGAAAATTCAGTTGGCTCATTTTGCAATAAAACAAGCTGTATCAGAGGTCGCAGGAATAGAATTTAATGAGAATTATGTTCCTTCAGTGGTTTATGGAAATCCTGAAATTGCTTGGATTGGAAAAAGAGAACAAGATCTTGAACCGGATACCTTCCAAAAATCAACTCTTTTAATTTCAGCACTGGGAAAATCTCATTGTGATAATTGTACTGATGGGTTTATAAAAATTTTAGTTCAAAACAATAAAATAGTAGGAGCTCATGTGGTATCTAAGGAAGCATCTTCAATAGTTCAAGAACTAACAATCGCTATGCAAAATAACATAGCGATTGATGATTTGAAAAAAATATGTTTTGCCCATCCGACTTATTCCGAAGGGATTTTTGAATGTCTTTTAAGGCTTAAATAGTACCTGTCCAGAACGGAACTTTCCCAAAGTTCCAATATGTATTTGTTGGGTTAAGGTCTTTGCGTCTTGCTCGTTTTTTCCTTTCAATTTTAGTTTCGCTTACTTGTTTGGTATTGTCTTGTTGAACTTGAACTTCTTCTGTTGTTTCAACTCTTGTACCAGGTACTTCGTACATTTCAGCGAAAGCACAACCTGCAAAGCATAACAAACATAAAACGGTTATAAGATTTTTCATAGAACATCTCCTTTTGTTTGACCTTTACTACATTATAACGTTTTAAGGTATAGAAATCAATATTTTTGCTATATAATTTAATATATGCAAAAAAGACTTCCTGATTTTTTAAAACGACCGATTATAGATACTGACAAAACACGGACAGTTCGCCGAATTTTAAAGACAAAATGTTTAAATACTGTATGTGAGAATGCTCGTTGTCCAAATAAAAATGAGTGCTATACCAAAAATACTGCTACATTTTTGATTATGGGTAATAACTGTACACGAAATTGCAGATATTGTAATATTACTTGTTCACGACCTGAACCTTTAGATGTAAATGAGCCTTTGCACGTTGCAGAAGCTGTCAGGGATTTAGGTCTAAAATACGCTGTGATAACTTCTGTTACAAGAGATGATTTGCCTGATGGTGGAGCGGAGCATTTTGCAAATTGTATTTACAAAATTAGGGAATTCTGTGAAGATGTGAAAATTGAGATTTTAACTCCTGATTTTAAAGGTAACAAGGATTCTTTAGATGTAATTATAAAGGCACATCCGAATGTTTTTAACCATAATATTGAAACTGTAAAAGATATATTTAAAACGGCTCGTCCTCAAGGTGATTATAATTGTTCTTTGAGAGTCCTAAAGTATATTAAGGATAATAGCGATATTTTAACAAAATCAGGATTAATGATTGGTTTGGGCGAAACTTTTGAAGATATTGAGCAAACTTTTGTCGATTTAAAAAATGCAGGTTGTGATATTTTGACAGTAGGTCAGTATATTCAACCATCGAAAGCTCATTTAGAAGTTTCTAAATATTATACTCCTGATGAGTACGACAAATTAAAACAATTAGCAGAAAAAATAGGAATAAAACATTATCAAATAGGTCCATTGGTAAGGAGCTCTTATCGAGCATCAGAATTGGTTTAATATTACAATTTGTAATATTAAACAATAGTAAAAGGCAAAAAAAATAATTGATAAAACTTATAATAATTATAAAGGGAAAATAAAAAGGATTATAAAAATGTCGGTAGAAAAGATTTCATTTAAGGGAACTGAGGTAGCGCCAAAAGTTTCATCTCCTCAAAAACAGGTGTCTGTCCAAAATTCTACTCAAGCCCCAGATAAAGAGAAATCAAAAGCAGCCAAGTATATGCTTGGAGCAACAATATTAGCAGGAACTATTGCGCTTGGTATAATTGGTCATAAAAATAATTGGTGGCGCAATGTTTCTGAAGTTGCGGATGATTTGTCAACAGGTGGAAAAAATGCTCTTGAAAGTGTAGAAAATAAAGCTTCTGAAGTGATAGATATTGATTTTTCTGATTTTACCAAGATACAGGGTGAATTTTATGAATTAGGGGGTACTAAATATATTAATAAATTTAATGAGGATGGGAAGTTAATAAGATGTTTTAGTTCAAAAAATGGTAAGACTTTATATTCAATCAGCGATTATGACCCATTAACAGGAAAAGAGATTAAGTATACTTCTTTTAAAGAAGATGGAAAAACTCTGGATTTTGTAGTCGATTATGACCCATCAACAGGAAAGGAAATTAAGCAGACTTCTTTTAAAGAAGATGGAAAAACTCTGGATTTTGTAGTCGATTATGATCCATCAACAGGAAAGGAAATTAAGTGGACTTCTTTTCAAAAAGATGGAAAAACTCTGGATTTTGTAGTCGATTATGACCCATCAACAGGGAAGGAGTTAAAAACAACATATTACAACCACGATGGAACAGTTAATAGAGTAAAGGTAGCTCTATAATTCGACTGTAATTGCTCCTTGACGGAAGATTTTTAATTCGTCTCCAAATACACCGCAAACAGTTGATTCAAGTCCCTTGCATATATGATCGTAATCAGGGATGATTATGTCTGCAAGTCCTTCCATATTTTCTAGTGCTTGTTCATACGTTTTTGCTGATGGTTGATGTGATAAGTTAGCACTTGTCGTTGCAAGTACGTGACCGGGTGTGATTTCACATATTTCTTTAAAAATTTCGTTATCAGGTACTCTTATGCCTACTGTTTCCATATTTGATGTAATAAAATAGGGTGTTTTTTCGCTTTTTTCAACCACAAGTGTAAGTGCCCCAGGAAAATATTTTTTTATTAAACGACATCCGATTTTTGGTATTGGTTTTACGTATTCAAGTAGATTATATGTTTCATTAGACATCAAAATTAATGGTTTTTGAGCTTCTCTTTTTTTTATTTCATATATTTTTTTTACAGCTTTTTCAGATGTTGGAAGACAGCCTAACCCCCATACGGTATCAGTTACATAAGCGATTACCCCATCATTTTCCAGTACTTTCCTTATTTCTTCTTTATTTTCTAACATTTATCTTCCTCATAAATCTTTGAGCTAATTCATTAGCATATTCCATTTTGAATATTAAATTTAATCCTGTATAACTTACAAGACAAATAATACCTACAGTTCCAATTTTTATGATTTCAAACAAAGCTTTAGGCATGTTAATAAATTTGTCGAAGCTATATGCAAGTGCAAAGCATATTCCAAGAGAAATTATACCTGCAATAATCATTTTTAGGAGATTTTTGAACAGTCCTTTGTAATCCATTTTTACTTTTTTATAGATTAAACTGCCAAGTACACAGGCATTAAATAATGTGACTAGCGATGTAGATAGTGTAATTCCACCTATTCCCATTCCCATCTTGCTTATGAATATTACGTTAAGCAGATATTTTAATACGATTGAAGAAAAGGCTACAATAAAAGGTGTTTTAGAATCGTTGAATGAATAATATACTCTTGTGATAGAATCTCTGAAAACATAAGGTAGTATAGAAACTGATAGGAACCATAGTGCTTCTGTTACCATAAAAGTTGCATTAGCATCGAAAGCTCCGCGTTCAAAAATTAATCTAACAGCATCCATTCCTACTGTTAAAATCCCTATAATTATTGGTATCGCTGCGAAAAATAGAACTCCGACCCCTTTGTTAAAATAAGTTTTAATTCCTTCCAAGTCCTTTTCTGCAACAAGTCTTGAAAAAATAGGAAAAAGAGGGACTAAAAAAGCTGTTACTAAAATTCCGACAGGGAACTGGAATACTCTGTTCGCATATCCTATAGCAGTCCAAGCACCTTCTGAAATTGAGGAGGTAAAAAACATATCAACATATATATGAATTTGTCCCACAGTAGAGCTAAGTACTGCAGGAAATAGTAATTCCATTATTTCCTTAAAATTAGGGTTGTTTAGAAAATGAAAGTCAGGTCTCCATTTAAATCCAAGTTTTCTGACGTTAGGGTATTGAATCACAAGTTGTAAAATTGCCCCTATTGTGGTTGCAAAAGCCAATGCGTACCCCTTATTGTCGCTGGGAACAGCCATAACAACTCCAATTATTGCCGCGCTCATAATAATTGGTGATAAATTAGGGAGCATAAACTGTTTGTAAATAATTAGTATTCCATAATAAATCCCAACAATTCCTCCGATTATTAAAAGAGGAGTCATTATTTTCAAATGTTCAGCTGCAAGGTTAATCATTTCTGCAGAGCCGCTTGAAATAATTAATCCCATTATTTGACGCGGAAATATAAACATTATGACAGATAAAACTAAGAAAAATATTGTAGTAGCTGTCATAAATGTTGAATACAATTTATTTACATTCTCTTCAGGCTTTTCGTTCAAATTTGGAATTAGCTTGGAGAATACTGCTACAGTTGCACTATGAAATGGTCCGCCAACTCCTCCAAGTAAAATTAGTGATAGTGAAGGAATTTGATAAGCGTAATAATATGCATCTGATACTAAAGAAGCTCCATAGTAGTTTGCAATTATTATATCTCTTATAAAACCTATTAACTTACTTATAATAGTTACTACTGCTATTATCCAAGCAGCTTTTAGTACACTTGTAGTTTTCTCTTTATAATCACCAGATGTAGTTGCTGTCATCTTTTTTCACCAATTCCACATATAATCTTAATGCTTTTTTATCACTTTCATCTAAAGGGTATGAAAAAATAATTGAATTTTCACCTTTTTTAATAAATTTTGAAATATCTATTTCAGCGTTCCTTTTCAATATATTTGGCTCAAGTTCAAATGTATAATCTTTTCCGTTTATGTTTGCAATAAGTTTTGAAACCATAAACTTGTTATCAATAACTATTTTTGCATATTTATCTTTTACATAAAATTTTTGTAAAACTGATTGTTGAGCGCTGTTAGATGATATTATAACAGGTTTTGTTGCAAGCGTAATGCCAGAGTAATAGTGTTGAAGTATTTTTTCGTAAGGAATGTGTAATTCAGAACCCATAAAACCAGCTCCATATTGACTCATTCCTACGCCGTGGCCAAAACCTCCGCCATACGCGTGTACTGATAAAAGGTTTCCATTTTCATCATAATTGTTTTCAAACACAACATTTGCGCTCGGTAAAGCTTTTCCATCTTTTGTCAGAAGTCTTCTTACAACCAATTCTTTGAATATTTTATAAGTTTGGGAGCGTGTAACTACTTCCATTTCTATAATTTTACCTGATTCACCTCTTCTCAGTACTTTTATTTCTACTAAGTCATCAAGTCTGTCACCTTTTTTGAATGCAGGGTGAACAAAACCAGTTGAAGATTGGCTTACAAGAGTATATTCAAGGATATTTTTTAATTCTTCCGCATTCCATTCTTTTTCCCACCTAAAGTATGGTGAACGGATGTCGTACGCATCAGGTTTTGATTTGTAATATTCACTTGCTGCAGCTTCTGAGTTTAGTGGCGTTTGAGTAATTATATCCGGTTTTGCTTTTAAGTAAGGCTTTTCTGAAGAAGGAAACTCTTTTGTTTTAGGATCTGAAAAAGCGTTAGAATAACTTTCAGTATATCCCCCTGCAGTTGAAGAATATTGCGCAAGGATTAAATCCCAGTTGTAAATTGCAACAATTCCTTCAGTTTCTTTTACAGCCTGATTTGAAAGAGGTTTTTCTGTATTCGCGCCATAATATACTTGGCTTGCAACAGAATCTACAACGTCATAATTTTTGGAGGCCTTTGTTCTGGGAGAAAGTACGTAGTTTCTTGCCGCAACACTTTGAGCTTTTAGAGCTTCCAGTCCAAAGCTTACTGGCATTTCATTCGGAACTACTCCCTTCAAATATTCCTCTACCTCTATCATATTTACCAGATTAAAAGTATCGTTATTGTTTTTTACAAGTTCAAATGCACCATGATAAAGAGCTTGTTTCCCTGCACGTTTTAATCCGCTAACACCCAGTAGGCCGTAGTTGCTGGTTATTTGTATCGGGCCCGTAACTTTTTCAGGAACAGTACTTTCGGGAGTATAGATATTAAACATCCCATCTTTTATACTTATTTTAACAGTTTGATTTGCAGGATAATTACCTATTAATAGTCTGTTATCATAAATTTGGGTATCTCCTGTTCCAAAAATTGTTATTTCCTTATACTGATAAGTCCCAAAGTTTTGAGTCCCTATTCCAACTCTTACAACTTCAGATGATGGTCGATTTTGTACTGCTACAGCTTGTTGTGCAGCTTGAAGTGTAGCCTCCGGAATTTGCGGAAAAATCTGAGAATAAACAGGTGTTGTCAATACAAATGAGCTTATAAAAACTGATAATATTAATCTTTTCATAAGATTATTATATGACAAAACTTTGAAATTAAAAATAAAAAAGTTAAAATATACTCAAATTATTCTTCACTGACTGAAAAATTTTTTGGCAACTCTTTTTCAAGTTCTTGCATAAATTCAGAAATTGATAGCCCAAAAGCTTCTGATAATTTAAATAGTGTGGTTAGTTGCGGATCTTTTACAGCTCTTTCTAAATCGCTTAGAACAGATGATGGAATATCGTATTCAGCTCCAAGCATAAATTGGCTTTTATTTCCACGCAATCTTTTTATTGTTTTTGCAATTGCTTCAAATATTATTTTTTTCTTTACATCTTGCATGTTTCTCATTTTGAATGTAATATGTAGAAGAATCTATCGCGAACGCGATAATGCAAATAGGTTATATGTCTTAAGTTGAAGTACGGCATTATTAATGAAAAGGATTAAAATTTTATGAAAAAGGCTTTTACTCTTGCTGAAACTCTAATAACATTAGGAATAATTGGAGTAGTTGCAGCCTTAACTATTTCTGTAATAGTGGGGAAGTTTCAGAAATATACTTTAAAAGTAGAGATAAAGAAAAATTATTCCATGTTATCTCAAATACAGCAAAAGCTTATTTTTGATTATGCCGATGGCCTCACATTAAAAGATGGGTTTGGTTGGGCTGATTATAATAAGGCTGTAATTGATAATTTAAAAGTGATAAAGACTTGTAAGAAAAATGCTTTGAGAGATAAATGTATTCCGGAATATCAAGGATTGAATATATCAGCTTGTCCAGCTTTTAATGAAAATAATATATATAACAATGCAACAGTTTATGTATTAGCAGACGGTTCTATCATCATACCTTATAGTGCAGATTGGCGTTCTTTGTGGCTTGTAGATGTAAATGGCTTAAAAGGTCCAAACAAAGCAAGTTATGACCTGTTTCAAGTAACATTAGACACCCTAAGTTACATTGAATATCTTGGACGTGGTTGTATAAATCAAGATAGTTCAATAAAAGGTGGACTAAAAGACTTTAAAGATATTGATAATTGGTAGTTAAATTATTTAACTTCCCAAACAGTACCTTCTTTAGAATCTTTGACGATGATATTGACTTCGTCCAATGCAACTCTTATTTTGTCTGCAATTTCCCAGTTTTTAGCTTCTCTTGCTTCTTTTCTGAACGAAATTACATCATCCATTGAAGAGAATTCTTTTCCAAGACTGTCAGAAACGTGTTTGATTGCATTTTTCAATTCTTCATCAGATAAAGTTGCTTTTGCAAATGTAAAACCTAAAGTATTTGCAAGCTTATATAGAATTGTGAATGCATCTTTTTCATCTTTGTTTGCTTTATTGGTTAGATCAAATAATACGGCAAGAGCCTTTGAAGTATTTAAGTCATCATCCATTGCATCCACAAAAGATTTATATTCTTCTGTTGTTGTAATATCTAAATCTTCATTAATTTTAGTTCTTTTAGCATTAAGCATTCTTTTAACACCTGCTTGAGCGGATAAAAGGGCTTCATCAGAAAATTCAACAGGCATTCTGTAGTGATTTGTAAGAATAAAAAATCTTATTGTATTAGAATCATATTTTTTCAATAGTTCATCAATAGTTAAAAAATTGCCCAAAGATTTTGACATTTTTTCTTTATTAATAGTAACGAAACCGTTGTGTAACCAATAGTTTACAAATTTACATCCGTTAGCACATTCAGATTGAGCTATTTCATTTTCGTGATGAGGGAATATCAAATCTGCACCGCCTGCGTGGATATCGATTGTTTTTCCTAAGTATTTTCGGCTCATAGCAGAACATTCAATGTGCCATCCTGGTCTACCTACACCCCAAGGTGATTTGTATCCGAATTTTTCATCTTTTTTCCATAATGCAAAATCCAGAGGATCTTCTTTATGTTCTCCGATTTCAATTCTTGCACCGCTTTCTAATTGGTCAATCGGCTGTTTAGAAAGTGCTCCGTATTGAGGGAATTTTTTTACTCTAAAATACACATCACCATCAGCTTCGTATGCATATCCTTTGTTTATCAAATCTTTTACTATAGAAATCATTTCGCCAAGAGTTTTTGTCGCAAACGGTTCTATATCAGGCTTAAGTGTATTAAGAGATTTCATGCTCTCAGCAAAAGCTTTATACCAATATTGAGAAACTTCTTCCGGTGTTTTGTTTTCTTTTTCTGCTTTTTTTAAGATTTTGTCATCTACATCAGTAACATTTCTGCAGTATGTTACATCATACCCTTTAAATTTTAAGTATCTGTACAAGACGTCCCAAGTTATGTAGCATCTAGCATGTCCCAGATGTGCAAAATCATATACTGTAGGTCCGCAGACATACATTTTTACCTTATTCTCTTCAATTGGCTTAAATTCTTCTATTTTGTTTGTGTATGAATTGTGTAATTTCATTTGATAAATCCCTCTTTTTTATAGATTTTACTACAAAAAGATATTTTATGTTAACGAATGTAAATTAATTTGTAATATTAGGCAATTAATTATATCAAAAATATTTAATAAGTATATACGTAATAGTTAATAAAAAGGAGATATATTTTCATGAGTGACGGTAATATAACTACCACTGTGCAATCGGGAGAGACATTAGTCTTATACGCACGAATGTATGGCTGTTCTGTCGATGAAATAAAAGATGCGAATAAGATGAAAGATGGAAAACTGAGCACAGGACAAAAAATAAATATTCCTATTGGGAAAAAGTGGGAATTACCTAGCTCTAATGACAATGTTTTAGATAAGAAAATATCTTACTTCAATAACAAAATCAATGATGTTCATATGCAATTGTATAATCCTGATTTAAAACCAGAGGAACGTGAAAATCTAGAGCAGCAGTATATTGAATTAATGAATAAGAAAAAAGAAAGAGATGCGACTGCAGACATTACAAAAGCCGGTAATGGTATAAATCTTGTATTAACAATGAAAAAGGATATTACTGTGAGTGAGTTTAGGGATTTATTCCCCGAATGTTCCAAAAAATTCTATGACTACGCTTGTGATACTGATCAAAGAGAATTTATTCAAGGTGTTGGCTGGCGTGCAAATCCTGACTACGTAACACTACATGAAGGTGACAAGATTATGTTAAAGGCACATGAGTATGCTCATGAAGGATTTTGGAATGAGGTTGCAAACGGTATAAAAAAACAATTTGGCAGACTTGATAAGTAATAAAAAATAAAAAAAGGAGACTGTAATGGTTGACAAAATTAATGGCACTGGCCCTAAAGGTTACAATAGAGTAACATTGTACAATGAAAAAACAAAGAAATCGGAAACATTTTTTGTTCCTGTTGGTAAAAAACTAACTATTAATGATACAACTTATGATATTGACAGGACAAAAAATAAGGAATTAGTTATTGTAAATCGTAAAAATTCAAAAGATGACAATTTCTTTAAGTTTTCAAGTGTAGCTTTGGATGCTATGGATGTGAATAATGATAAAAAAATAGACAAGAAAGATACAAGTCATTCCATAGGTAAGGATGCAAATAACGACAAGATGCTACCAAAAGGTCATTTTGTTGATATGATTGATCCAACCACATATGATGCAAATGTATATGAAGGCGACGGATATGTGAACTTCTGCAAGGAGCACATGGGAGAAAAAAGTTTTAAAATGAGCCTTGATTAAAATATAAAATATTTAAAAAATTAAAGAATATCGAAAATTTGATGAACAGGTATAATTAAATTTTCAACCGGACAGATTTCGTCTAACTCAAGAGTTATTGTCGGAATCTGTCTTTCTATACCTGCATATGTTCCGAAGCTCCCCGGAGTAGGGTATCCTATACTAGGTTCTACAGGGTATTTGATTATATCAGATATTTTTTTTGAAATTTCATCTGCAGGCCCATCAAAGTTTACAACTTTAAACGGTGCGTGGAGTGTAAGTATTAATTCAGGGGATAATTGTTCAATAGTTTCTATAAGAAACTGTGTTTCAATCTCGCTGCCAGCGCTTTCTCCTCCAAAAAATTCATTTTTATCGGTTAGTTCCCAATTTTTAGTAGGGAAATTTCTGTTTAAATCTACTCCGTTAGCATTTGTTCTTGTATTGAGTTTTAATCCGTCAGGGTTAAGACATGGAATAAAGGCTATACGTGGGTTTTCTTGTTTTTGTATGTAATTTTCAATCAAAAATTTTCCTTGAGGTTCGTCGCCGTGGAATACACCTATTACAAGTATTTTTGCGGTGTCTGTCTCTCCCAAAAGTTCTATTTCGTTACCTAATTTAGTTTTTATTGTTTTTATTTTATTCAAAAATAGCCTCTATAAATTTTTCTGCATCAAAAGTTTTTAAATCTTCCATCTTTTCTCCGACTCCAATTAGCTTAACAGGTAGTTTCATTTCTTTTGCAATAGCAAGGACTATTGCACCTTTTGCAGAACCGTCTAATTTGGTTAAAGCTACAGATGTCAGATTTACTGCTTCTGTAAATACTTTAGCTTGCTGTAGTCCATTTTGGCCGGTATTTGCATCCAATACCAGAATACATTCCATCAACGAGTCAGAAGCTTTTTTGTCTATCACTGATTTAATTTTCTTTAGCTCTTCCATAAGGTTGAATTTATTTTGCAACCTTCCTGCAGTATCTACAAGAATTATGTCGTAATTTTCTTTTTTTGCTTTATCAATTGCTTCATATACAACAGATGCAGGGTCTGCTTTGTCACGTCTTACAATATCTGCTCCTGCACGTTTTGACCAGATATCAAGTTGTTCTTCTGCTGCAGCTCTAAATGTATCTCCGGCAGCGATTAGAACTTTCTTCCCGCTATTTTTAAATTTGGAAGCAAGTTTACCTATTAAAGTGGTTTTTCCAACACCATTTACGCCGCATATAAAATAAATATTAAGTCCGTCTTGAACTTTAAGTTCATTATTCCCCGCTTCTTTTAGGGTTTTTGAAAATTCTTCCTTTAGGTATTTCTTTACGTCGGCTGGTTTAATCTTTGTTTGATTTCTTAACTTATCGACGAGTTCAGAAGCGTAATTTACACCCAAATCTGCGCTGATTAGCATATCTTCCATATCATCGAGTACGAATTCGGAGAATTCTTCTTCGTTTTCTACGGAACTTACAACGTTGCCAACGAGCATTTGCGCAGTATTAGATACAGTTTGTTTTAAATTATCAAATTTGTCTTTAAAAAATCCGAACATACGCAGATAATATCATGAAATTATTTAGTTTTCATTATTCTAAACAAAATTTATATTTATATTCAGAAAAATAAAAAAACTTCTCCGTTATGAAGAAGTTTTTTTGCTAAATAAATATTTTTAAATTTTAGCTGATACCGTATTCTACGATAACTTTTGCAAGTATTCCGTTTATAAAAGATGCACTATCTTCTGTAGAGTACTTTTTAGCTAGCTCAAGAGCTTCATCTACAACAACTTTCATAGGTGCATCTTTGATGAATAATAATTCTGTTATAGCTATACGAAGAATATCTTTATCCATTTTTACAAGACGACCTAAGTCCCAATTTTTAACGTGTTTTTGAATAGTGTCATCAATTTCTTTTTGGTTCTTTTGGAAAAGTTCAGCGATTGATATTGCATAATCTTTTACATCATTTTGAGAATCAAGTGTTGTGAATTCTGCAATTTCAAGAGCTGTTAGTGCTTTTTCTGCGATTTCAATCATTTCATTGATTCTGCCAGACATATCAGATGTCATAGGAATAGGAACTGGAATATTTGGAGCTCCTATAGGTCTATTCAAGTTTATTTCAGAATCAGCTTCATAATTGTCTATTTGATCTCTCATAACAATCAATGAACCAACTGCTGTTTTTAATTCATCAGTTGCACTGCTTTTTAATATGCGTACTGATTTTAAAATAATGTCTTCCAAATCTTTTTTAGAATAGTTAATTATTTGTTTTTCAAATTGTGAAAATAATATAAATGCTAGTTCTCTAGCTGCTCTGCGGGCTTGCATATATTTACCTCTTTTTAGTTGCTTATTACAAGGTATATGCTAGCATGAAAAATTTTTATCTACAAGAAGATTTGTTTTTTGAAAAAGAGTTTTCAAAATTATTAAGCATTAACTTTGTATTTGTAATTTCTTCAAGTAGAATTGAACAAAGATTTTGACTATCTCTTATTTCAAAATCGGAGTTTTCAATCAGAGTTTGATTTAAAACTTTTGATATTGTAGAAATTTTTTCAAAATTGCATAGTATATTGCAGAGTTCTTCTTCCAGAGTTTCAAAAATATCTTGCTTCATTCAAACCTCCAATGAACCGATTATAACATTCGGTATGGAAGAATTCACTTAGCCGATTGGTTATATAAATTTTGTGATAGAACTTTTTTTATAGGTTTTATTTGCAAATTTTTAAAGAATTTTGTTTTGAATTTCGTTTTACGAATTTTTTCAATTTATTTCTTATAATTTCGCTTTTTTGAGAAAAAGGTTTAAGTGTTAAAAATTTTCTATAATATCTTGCAGCATCGGAGTATTTTCCCATTTTTTCAAAACAAAGAGCAATATCATAGTATGCTTTATAAAAATCAGGATTAAGCTTTAACATACTGCCAAGTACGAATATAGCATCTTTGTATTTATCAAACTTCATAAGCAGTGATGCTTTTTGCTCATAGGCTCTCAAAAATCCCGGAGAGTTTTCTATAAGTTTTTGGTAAATCATTAATGCAAGGTCATATTCTTCACACATCTCATGGGAAATTCCAAGATATAAAATTGCCTCTGGATTATCAGGGTTAATTTGTATAGCTCTAATAAAATTCTTAATAGCTCCGCAAGGAATTTTTTCATCTATATGGCACATTCCGAGTTCAAAGAATGCTTCGTAGTAATATTCGTTTAATTCTGTTGCAGTGGTCAAAAATTTTATGGCTTTTGAATTTTGTTTAAGGTTCTTATAACATAAGCCAAGCCCATAGTAGCTCTCAGGATTACTTCTGTCAATTAAAATAGCGTTCAGATAATTTGTAGCAGCTTCTTTAAATGATTTTTCCATAAGCAGAGCATTTGCTTTATTATAAAAGCTGTTTTTTTCGGCATTATTTTGTTTAATAGTATTCGAACCCACTTTTTACCTTCTTTCAATTCCTATGATAGAATTTTTTCAGGATTTGAAGAACAACCATTTGATGTATAACTTAATCAATCATTGGATTTATTATCTGGATTGTGTTATAAAATAATTATGAAAAAGTTTTTGGTATGGTTATTAATATTAGCTGGAATCCCTGTTTTTGCAGAGGAAGTATCTTTAGATAATGTGCAGGCTGAAAAAATTCAACTGCCTAAGGCAAACATTACAACCAAGCAGTCTTTGGTCGTGAATGATAAACAAATACTTGATGAGTTAATACAGCTTCAAAAGGAAAAAGATGTCGAAGATATTGAGAATTTGTGGAAAGGGACGGTTGAAAATAATCAAGTAATCGGCTTTGCTCTAAAGAAACTCGCAACTCCAGAGAGTCAAAGACGTATTCACTCATCGCTTATGGCAAAGACGCTTTCTGCAGTTGTTGCAGGAGCTTCATTAGCACCTTCTTTAATAGGTGCTGATTATATGATGCAATCGTCTGCGTTTGCTGCTGGGCGTTTAGCTCAGAATCTTATTAATAAAAAAAATATGCCTACAGAAATTCCTTTGACAGATACCGAATTGATAGAACTTGCTGGGTTGGTTGAAAATCTGCAAGATAAGATTATAACAGCTTATTATAATTATAAAAGTTCTTTGTCTCAGCTAAAGGAGACACGCCAAAGATTGCTTTTGTATAACAAGAATTATGCAAAAGCTCTTGATGAAGAAGATTTAATGGAAATTAGTATATCTTCTGCACTATACGATAATATGCGTGTAGAAGAGTTTTATTACATGGAAAATGCTAAGAAATACCATTTGGAGTTGCAACGTTTGGCCGGTAAAAAAGTTGTAGATAAGTTAAACTTATACCAATTTAACTACAATGGAACATTAGTAGGTGAAAAGGCGGGACAAAAATGAAAAAATTATTAATTCTTTTACTTCTTGTAAATATATCGTTGCCGTCTTTTGCAATAAATTATGAGGATATATCTAATCCTAAACCTCCTGCATATAGAACAGGGCTTTCTGAAGATCCTGAAAAAGAGTATATGGAAGCTAAAGCTCAAGATAAAGTGCATCAGGAATACGTTAAAAAAGATGCAGAACAATTTGATGTTTCTGATTTAACATATGCTGATTTAAGCATTAAACAAATATCACGAGAGGTTGCAGCAGATTTGGAACTTGAACAGGAAGATATGGTCGGTGATTTATCAGTTTTGTGGCAAGGTGCAGCAACTCAAAGTGATACAATTAATTTTGCATTGTATAAACTTGCAAATCCTGATGAAGACAAGCCTGATGAGAAATCTGTGAAAAAAGTCCTTTCAACTATAGCTAGTATGTCCACATTGGTTGGGGCAAGTATGGGAAACCCTATGCTTGCAACAAGTTCTATAATAGGTGGTAACGTTTTAGGTATTATGTCTCAAGATACAAAAGCTCTGAATTATAAATATACAAGAGTTACAGATGCTGATATGATTATTCTTGTCAGAAAAATTGAAGATTTGCAACAAAGAACAGTGGACTTGTATTATAACTATATGACTGCTCGTAAAAAGTTGAAAATGATTGAAAAAATTACTCTTGAGCGAAAGAAAAATTACGAATTGGCTCAGGATATGCCTAAAGAAGTTATATTAATTACGGATGCGTATTATAGAACAGCTCTTGATAATCAAATGAAAGCAAATTCTGACTATTACGCTAAACGTGCAGCTCTTGAACAGTTTGTCGGAAATGAAGTTTTTGCTCAATTTGAACAAGATTTGAAAAAACGGGAAGAAAAGGAAAAATGATTTTTTTGCCCTACGAAGTAAAATCAGGTGCTGATAATATGAAAATAGACTCTGAATTACTCGATAAATCTATAAAAGAGAATTCAAATGAACCTATTTTTAGATTATATGGTTGGAAACCGGCATGTGTGTCTTTGGGGCGAAATCAAAAAAGTGATTTTATAAATGAAAATTTTCTAAATTCTTATGGGATTGATATTGTGAGACGTCTTACCGGAGGAAGAGCTCTTTTGCACGATGATGAAATTACATATAGCTATGTTTGTCCGGCTAGTATCTTAAAGAATGGACAAAATGTTGTAGAATCATACAAAGAAATTTCTCAAATTTTAATTGATAAATTAAAAAAGCTCGATATAGTTCTTGATTTTGGAGCTCAAAAACAAAGAAATACCCATTTTGATTATTGTATGTTACTTTCAACTGGAGCCGACCTATGTTATCAAGGGAAAAAACTTATTGGATCTGCTCAATATAGAAAAAATGGTTATATTTTGCAACATGGCTCGATTTTATATGATTATGACAGAGCTCTTATTGAAAAGCTTTTTGGCGAAAAAGTTAATCCTTCTTCAATTACGTCAATAAAGGAAATAAATCCAAATATATCAAAAGAAGAGTTGATAGAATTGTTGAGTTTTTAAAATATTAAGAAATGTAACTTCCTAAACCCCTTATATATCAGGTAATTACGTCTTACTATGTAATTTATGTTTAGAAAAAGGCAATTATTCAAAATAATTTTTCTTTATATAATTACGGGGAACTTAAATTATAAGGGGATATAAAATGTTTAATGCACTTCCTAGCTTTTATACAGATCCAATTACATCATATTCACCATTTGCAAATCCTTATGTAAATTTTCCAAATTTGAATATGCCAACAATGCCTACATTTGGTTTTAACGGACCAACTAATTATCAGGATGCATATGATTGGGGTAGAAATTATATGGCTAATGCAAATGCAAATAGTGCTTTAGCAAGTGCAGTTCAAACAATTTCCGGTCTTGAACAACAGATTAATCAAGTATTAAAACTTGATAAATTGACAGAAGCTCAAAAAGAAAGATTACAAGCTGTTTTAAATGAAATAAATGCTATAAAAGAAAAAGTTAATGCTTCTAAAAATGCAACTATAGAACAAAAACAAGCTTTAATTGCTGAGATGAATCAGTTGCAAAAAGAAGCAGGAGAAATAGCTAAGAAGATTATGGAAGAAGTAGCTGCAGCTGCTGATGGCAATCCAACAGATGGTACTCCTACAGACGGAACACCAACAGATGGCAATCCAACAGACGGCAACCCAACAGACGGTACACCTGCAGGAGATGGTGTTCCAACAATTCCAGCTACAGTTAATGATCCAATGGCTCAAAATTTAAGTCAAGAAACTCAAAATTCAGTTCTTGATATTTGTCAAAAAATTTATAACGGATCAATTGGTTGTACAGGAACTGACTATACTACAATATTACAAGGAACTAATAACATAACAAAAGATAATGTTACAGCAGTTTTAAACCAATGGCAAAAACAATTCGCTGCTAATTCCGGAGATAAAAACGTCATTGAGACATTGTTTGCGGAAGAAATGTTATGGAACCCAGAATTGAGTGACAGAGTTGATGGAAAAGTTCCTTCTCCTAAAAACAATGTTGATATTATTTGGAATATTACAAAATGTTTGGAAGAAAAAGCAAAAGAACTTGGAGTATATAATGAATTAATTGGTGATTTTACAGTAGCATTTGATGAGTTAGATGATACTTGTATCAATCAAACTAAGGTTGAAACTGCTGTGATGAAAATCAATCAAAGAGTAATCCAAGCAGAAGCGGCAAAGGCTGCTAAAGATAAGGCAACTACAGCTGCTGATAAAGCAAAACAAGAACAAGAGACTAAAAATAAAGAAAAACAAGATGAATTTTTAGCAGATATGCGCGAAATTTGGAAAGATGATGAACTTCAGCTTTCTGAAAAAGTTAAATATGAAAACGGAGAATTTTTAGTAAGAATTGAAGGAATAAATTACTACGGAAAAGATTTCAGAGAATTATCTGAAAAAGTTAAAAAAGCCGGTTATGATCCAAAAGCATATTTAGCAAAACAACAATTACAAGCTGCAGCTTAGAATGTTGGTAAAAAAGAATATATAGTGATTCCTCATAATGGTAAAAGGCAAAGATGCCGAAGAAAAAATAGTAGGTTAGGTGAAAGTGAAGAAAAAGTCCTTGGTTTATATGCTCAAGGACTTTATTTTTATTCAGTTAAATATATTTTAGCAATATCTATATCATTTTGAGTTGTAATTTTAATATTTTTATAACTTCCGTTTAAGATATATACATCTTCTCCTAATTCTTCCAACATTCCTGCGTCATCTGTAAAATTTTGTCCATACAATTTATCGTGAGCTTTTTTTATAAGATGGTATGAAAAAGCTTGTGGAGTTTGTGTATTATACAACTTTGCCCTATCAATAGTTCTTATAATTTTTCCATCAACCACTTCTTTAATTGTGTCGATAGTTTTTGTAGCTACTGTCAAAGCTTTTTTGTCTTTTACCATTTCTATAGTCTGGTTTACAAGATCTGTTGATATCATGGGTCTAGCACCATCGTGAATCAAAACGTAATCGCATTCTCCGGCTTTAAGACCATTATATACCGAGGCTTGTCTTGTGCTACCACCTTCTATTATTCGAACTTTAGGACTATCTTTAAAGATTCTGTTTAATTCATCTATAATAGTTGGGTTTGCACATATTATAATTTCATCAACATTAGAATTTTCAAAAGCTTTTACTGTATATTTTATAACTTCAATTCCATTTATTTTTTCAAGCAATTTATTTTTTGTTCCGAAACGTGAGGAAGTTCCTCCTGCTGGAATAATTGCATTTATTTTAAATTTCATAGTTCTGTGTACTCCTTAAAAATGGTTGTATAGTTTATTTTCTACTTCAGTGTTTATGACCCCGTCAATCTTAAGATTGGCCGGACCTTCTTCTACATCTCCGATTATTGTATAATTCGAAATCTTTTGCAAGAAATTTTCTGGTACTGCTGCAATTATTTGGTAATCTTCACCTCCATATAAAACAGTTTCCATGTCAACTGTTTTATCATGAGGTATTTTATTTGTATCCACTGATATTGTAACATTACTTGCTGAAGCGATTTGATATAGTGCATCTGCTAATCCGTCGGAACTATCCATCATTGCGTAATCTTCTTTTATTTTAGTAGCTATTTGTTTTGAAAAATCAACCTGAGCTTTTGGCATAAGATGTGCGTCTATAAATTTAGATGGATTATTTTCGCCTTTTAATAGCAAATTCAGTCCGTAGGCGCTTGAACCGTGTTCTCCTGAAACTATAACCTTATATCCGGGTTTTGCATTTCCTCTTGATGAAATTTTTCGATTTTTGGAACTGCCTATTGCAGTTACTGATACAAAAATTTTATCACTGCCCGTTATGTCTCCACCTACGATTTCAACATTATTACAGGCTTTTTTTGCCCCTTTATAAAAGTCTTTTACAAAATCTACCTTTGTGTCTTTAGGTAAAGAAAGAGATATTGTGATATATTTGGGTTCTCCTCCGCTGGCACATATGTCACTTATGTTAACCATAACTGATTTATAACCTAATTGATATGGTGAAATTAATTCTCGTTTAAAATGAACGTCTTCAACCAAGCTATCTTGAGATATCACTATTCCCAAATCTTTTAAATATGCACAATCATCCCCGATGTAATTGGATTTGAGAGTTGATATTATTGCTTTTATAAATTCTTTTTCTTTCATCTTATATATCGTGGTCAATTAATGATATGAATTCTTGAACTAATGCATTATTCCATTTTTTACCGGCATCTTGTTTTATTACTTCAAGAGCTTGTTTAGGTGTTAATTCTGCTCTATAAGCCCTAGGTTCTGTTAGTGCAAAATACGCATCAACAATTAGTATAATTTGAGATGTCATTGGAATTTCATCCTTTGACATTTTTGAAGGGTACCCGGAACCGTCCCAATTTTCATGGTGATGTTCGATTATAGGAATAATATCTTGGATATAGCTTATTGGTTGTAGAATTTCTCTTGCTGCAATTATAGGATGTTCTTTTATGTGTGATCTTTCTTCCTCTGTTAGGGGAGTTGTCTTTTGCAAAATTTCTTGAGGAAGCATAAGATTTCCAATATCATATAAAAGCATTGCGATTCTTAGGTTATCTATATCATCTTTTGGAAGATCAAATCTTTTAGCTAAGCTTACAGCAAGCAGAACTTTTGATTTTATGGCTCCTTTATGGTGGAGAGGATTGTAGGTTTGAGTCAATATATCTGCAACTGAGTATAAAACTTCTTTAGGAATTTCATTTTGTGTATTTTTTAATTTACTTTTTAATTCCTCAGAAATTTCAGGATTAATAGGGATATTATGTCTTGACAGAATATCTGTAAAAGTGTTTATGGCAATTTCTTGCCAACTTGTTTCAGATATTGGTTTTGCCAGAGTAACTTGGTTTCTGCCATTCCGTTTCGATTGATACATTGCTTGGTCTGTGAGTTCCAATATATCTTCAATATTATCAGAATGTTCTAAAAAAGTTGCGACCCCAATACTTGCTGTGATATTACCTATAGTATCCAATTTTTCTTCTTCAAGAGCTTTTCTCATTCTTTCTGCAGCTACCATAGCCCCTTCAGATTCTACTCCAGGAAGTATTACATTGAATTCTTCTCCCCCCATTCTTGCAGCTGTATCTATTGAACGGGCATTTTTTTTAAGTACATTTGCAACAGTTTTTATTGCAAGATCTCCATAAGCGTGACCGTATTTGTCATTTATTTCTTTCAAATGATCAAGATCAAGTCCGATTATACTAAATGGTTGTTTCTGTCTAAGAGCACGTCTTACTTCTTTTTTTAGGTATTCTTCAAAATATCTTCTGTTATAAAGACCTGTGAGGCTATCACTGACTGCTTGAGATTTTACTTCTTCAAACAAATCTGCGATAGTTATTGCCATTTCTATTTGTTGAGCAAATATTGTTAAAAAATCTGTTTCGCCCTCGGTTAATTCTTTTCTTGATGAAAAGACGTTGAACCAACCAAAATGTGTGTTTCTGGTAAAAAGCGGAACTGTTATTATAGATTTGCTCGGACTACCTTCTACTACTTCTTCAATAGTTTCATCAGGGACTTCGGGGATAACTGATTTTAAAGTTTCTCCGATATCGGTTGTAAGTAAAATTTGTCTGACTTCTTCAGCTTTTGCGTATACGCTATCTTTGCTGTAAATTAATTTTCTGGCTTGTATTGGACCTTTGATTAATTTGTCCACGCGTTTAATAGAATCATCATTTGATTGAGCAAGTACTGTGAGGTACGTACCTTTTTCATCTTCACATTTTTTTATGATGTTGCAATGCAAATATCCAAGTTCACCTTGAATATTATTGACGATAGTTTCAAGTACACTTTGCAAAGGACGTGAAGCATTCATCATATCCCATATATGTTGAAGAGTAAGCATTCTTTTATTGGCAAGATTTAGCTCTTTAGTTCGCTCTTCAATTTCTTTTTCAAGTTGAATGTTTCTTTCGTAAACTTCAAGATAATCTTGTTTGTTATGATATATTGCAGATTCAACTTCTGAAACTTTTCTATAAATATCTTTTAAGTTATCAAAAAAACTCATATATCTATTATACACTATGTTTTGAGTTTTGTAATATTTTGTTAACAATATTTATAATTTCTTGTGGTTCCGGTTTTGTTCTGCATAATTTAGCTTTTTCACCTTTTAAATGACATTTTCTGGAATGACAAGGAGCACAATCTAAATCTCCCCTTATTGAAACATATTTTTCAGGATCACCTAAAGGTGCATACATTGTCTTAGGAGTGCAACAGAATATTGTTACGACAGAAGGTTTTTCTGTTGCTCTTGCAAGGTGAGCACTTCCCGAATCAGGTGCCATAACTAAATCTGCGCGAGAAAATAGTTCAATTAATTCTTTTACTCTAGTTTTTCCTGCAAGGTTGATAAATTTTCCTCCACTTATGTATGATATCAAGTCGTTATCTCGTTCTGTGCCGGTAAATACAAGAGAGCATTTGTCTTGTATTGCATCTACAACTTTTTTCCAATTATCTTTTTTCCAGTGTTTCATTTTCCAAGTTGTAGCAGGACAAATTACCACCATTGGTTTTGTTTTGTCTAAGTCTTTTAGAAGTTCATCTACCTTTTGTATAGTTTCTTCAGTAGATGGTGGCAAGGTATATTTGATATTTTCAGTTCCTTCAAGTTGCATATGTTTTGCAAATTGCATATATTGCACAACTACGTTTGTTGAATAGTTTGGATTTGGAGCTCTTTTTACAACTTCGTTTCCTGCAAGAGTAGAAAATTCTCTTCCATATTCAAAAACGAGCTTTCTTTTTGCTTTGCACAAAATCATCCACAACATACTTTTGAACATCATTTGAGAATCAATTGCAACGTCAAAATGCTCTTTTCTTACTTCATTTGCAATTTTTAAAAATTCAATAAAATTTTTCAATGAAAAACCATTCTTCTTCCATTTTACTAATGGAACAAGTATTGCTTTTTCGACAGCAGGATTGTTATTTATTACATCGTATCCTTTTTCGGAAACAAGCCAAGTAATTTCATACCCGTTTTTCTTTAATACATTTGCTAAAGGTATGTTGAATATTATGTCTCCTAATGAAGATAGTTTTATTAATAAAAGTTTTTTCATACTAAAATCCTCTGTCCTCTAAAAATGCAGCTCCGATAACTCCCGAGTAATCCCCTAATAAAGCTTTTTTAAACTCAATTTTTTCTGCCGGAACAGGAAGAGATTTTGCTCGAGCTTTTTTTATTGTTTTTTTATAAAAGTAATCAACAGCTTCTATTAATCCGCCACCAAGTATTATTAATTTCGGGTTAATGAAGTTTATTATACTTGCAATACCTCCTGAAAGATATTCAGAAGCTTCAGTGACACATTGCAATACCAGTTCATCTTCTCTTTCAATTGATTTTTGAATCATACTTGATGTGATTGACTTCCCAGGTTCAAGATATTCTAAAATGCAGGATTTTCTACCCTTTTTTAATGCCCCCTCAATTCTTTGTTCTATTGCAGAACGTGACGCATAGGCTTCAAGACAACCATGGGCTCCGCAAGCACACTGTCTACCGTTTAAATCTACTATAGTATGACCTATTTCTCCTGCTGTTCCTGTTGCTCCATATATTATTTTTCCGTTTTTAACAATAGCGGAGCCAACCCCTGTTCCTACAAAGATGCATACAAAATCATCGCAACCCTTGCCTGCTCCAAATTTTTGTTCTCCTATTGCGGCAATTTCAACATCATTCCCTACGAACACTGGTAAATTGAACTGTTTTGTAAGAATTTCCTTGATTTTTAGATTATAACATTCAAGATTAGGTGCAGCGATAATTATTCCATTTTCTCTATCTATTTGACCGGCAGAACCAACTCCTATTGAACTTATTTCATCTGTGTTAATTGATTTTTCAGACAAAAGCTCCTCTATACCTTCAACCATTTTCTTTATGATATTATCAGGTCCTTTGTGTTTTTTAGTTTTCTTTTTTACGTGATACAGGACATTTCCGGTTTCCTTATCCACAAGAGCCATAAGGATTTTTGTTCCGCCGAGGTCAATCCCGATTGAATACTTTTTCATACTACTTACATTATATACAAAAAAGCTCAATTTGCAAAAATTGAGATTATTTGCTAGCATATTAATTACAGATAGAGGGGGTTGGTATGAATTTTTTTAAGAAAACTATTTTAAGTCTGACTTTATTAGCTTTCTCGGCGAATTTGGCTTACAGTCAAGATGTCTGGGTGAATGATTTGCGCAGCCTTTTTTTGAATAATTCAACAATAATTTATGAAATTAATATAAGAACATTCGGAGCTCAGGATTCAAATAAAAACGGAATAATTGATTTTGATGATTCAGAAGAAAGCGGAACTTTCCTAAACGCTATTTCTCGTTTGGATGAATTGCATGACAAAGGAATTAATGTTATCCACGTGATGCCTATTACTCCGGTTGGAAAAACAAAAGCGCTTGGGACTGCAGGTTCCTTATATTCAGCATTAAGTTTTAATTACCTTAATCCTCAATTAGAGAGTAAAAACAGTGCATTATCAATTGATGATCAAGCAAGAAAATTTATAGACGAAGCCCATAAACGTAACATAAGAGTAATCATAGATCTTCCATCTTGTGGATCTTACGACTTGTATATGCAAAGACCGGAATTGTTTGTAAAAGATAAATCTTCTCAACCGGTTGTTCCTGCAGACTGGACAGATGTAAGATTGTTAAATGCAGGTTCTGAAACTGAAGTTAATAAAGATGTGTATAATCTTTATAAAGAATTTGTCGATATGGTTATAAATCTTGGTGCGGATGGTATTCGTGCGGATGTTGCAACAAATAAACCTGCGAAATTTTGGAGTGACCTGATAAAATATTCAAGAACAAAAGACAATCAATTTTTATGGTTGGCAGAAGCTTCTGAAAGTTGGAATGAAGCAGTTTCTCCTTATGCTGTATTTACGCCGTACAACAAACTCTTGGAAGCAGGGTTTGACGGATATTACGGAAGTTATTTTAATTTGAAAAATGCAAAAACAGGAAAAGAATTTTTGGAAATGATTCAGACAACTGATTCTAATTTAAAAAAATATCTTGAAAGAAAAGCTGTAATTGGAAGTTTTACTACTCATGATGAAATGAGTCCGGTATTAATAAACGGTAAAAATTACAGTGAGATGATAGTATGGCTTAGTGCGACTTTGCCAGTAAACTCTTATTTTGTAGACGGATTTGATTCTTTAGATAACTATATATACTTGTGGGCAAATAAGAAAGCTCCAAAAACTTTTACAGATGATGATTATTATTTTGTACACAGGGGAAAAATTGATATATTCAATTTCTCAAGAAAACCCGGAGGAAGTGATAATGAGTTTCTAAGATCATTTATTCTTGCGAACAAGATTAAGTTCCAGTTCATGCCGTTAATTACAAATGGGAAACTGGTTCCGCTTAAAGCTTCTTCCCCGTCAGTTTTTGCTTACGCAGTAAGCTATCAAGGAAAAAGTATTCTTGTTATGGGAAATTTAAATTTTAGAGGCAAATCTGATTCTACAGTTTATATTCCTCATTTCAGCGAAGAAAATAATGCTATTCCGATAAAGATAGAAAGTATACCAGTGGCAAGCAGAGGAGGCTTTAAAGTTTCATTAAATCCTGGAGAAATACAAGTTTTGTTAATAAATGATATGGAAATTAAATAAAGAAAAAACGGTCTTTAAAAAAGACCGTTTTTTTATGCAAAATATCTGTTTAGAGATTCTAAACGTTTTTTACGTTTTCTCATAATTTCTTTTGTTCTTTCTGTTAATTTTCCAGGGGTTGCAGCTTTATCTTTTGTATCATCATCTGAATCATCATTGTTAGTCATTAATGTGCTTGCAATATTGATTCCAGATTCAACACTTTTCATTACAGTTTCAAATAAATCTTTTTTGTCATTATTTGCAGTTGCGCTTGATGCCATTTGAATATTTTCTTTAGCAAATGCTAATGTCTTTTCATGAGCTTCTTGTTTTAAAGAAGGTTCTACTATTTTGTCTGCTGGTGAATCTTTTACAATAGTAATATCTTCTGCTTCTGGATCTTCAAAAGGAATCATTTTTTTGTTGTTTACTTCTTCGTTAATGCTTTCAACAGCATCATCATTTGCTTGATCAGGGCTTTGCATAGCAGCTTGTTCAAGTTCAGCTATTTGTTGTTCTTGAACATCGGTTGATGTATTAATTTTACTTTCAACAATCGGTTCTGCATTAGCGTCATCATAAGCTATTGTGATATCTTTAGCATTAGGATCTTCAAATGGAACCATTTGTTCTTGTGCTGTTTCTTTATTTTCTGTTTGTTCATTTTTTTCTGTATTTTCACTGTTTTTATTGTTGTCAGCATCTTTATTGTTTTCAGTGCCATCAACTTTTTCATTTTTATTACCTTTTGTACCAATAGCTCTGGATGTAAGAGTTCCAGCAGTTCCAACAAGAGTTAATCCCATGCCAACCATTCCCAGAATATTTGCGACTTTGCTGTCATCTTCTTTGCCGCTCCATTCTCTAACTTGGTTTATCATGTTGCCTGATGTAGAAATTAGGCTGCCTGATTGCATTGCTATAGTTGAAACTTTTGCAAGAGTGTTACCTGCAGATCCCAATGAACCAAATGCCCCAACAGCACCTGTTACAGCAGAAGCTGCTCCTGCAACTGTTGCGATAGAACTAAGTATACCGGAATCTTTGCCTTTGAATTCTTGTACAGAAGCCCCTAATGATGCTGCTGAACTTGTTGTATTTAATGCTGCTGTTGCAATTTGTAATCCTTTACCTGCAGCAGCACCTGCTCCTGTCATAGAAACCGCTGCAGTTGCAATTGATATACCTAATGTTAAGAAAGCTTGTTGAATATTACCGTTTGCAGCATAGATGCCAGATTTAACCATTGCGCAGAATAATGTTCCTGCGACACCGATTTTTTGTAATACTGCACCTAAGGCTGTAGTGAATGGTACTAAGAGTAGAAGTGTACCTACTGCAGTAACCAGTTGGAATACTTTTTCAAATATTCCCACTATATTTAATTTTTTTTCTAGTTTTTCTTGTTTTTGTTGCTCTGCTTTTAGTCTTTCGTTAGCTTTGTTTTCTTTTAATTTAGTTACTTTTTGGAATTTTTTGTGAGTTGTTTTTATGAATTTTTGAGATGTAATTATTTGAGTTTGGTTACGTTGAACATTTTTGTCATTAACTTTAAATTCTCTGCCGATTTCTCCAATTCTTTGGTTATTATATTCAATTGAAGAAACTTTTTCATTTACAACAGGATTTTGAGATTGAGATACATCAAAACTGTTTGTACCTAAAATGCCACCTTGATCTTGCTTTTGAGCAGGTTGATTTAATGCAGCAGCTTGAGCTTCTGCCATAAATTGTTCATTTTGAATAGAAAGTTGTTCGTATTCTACAAGTATTTGTTCTTGTCTTTTTTGAATTCTTTCGGTTTCTTTTTGAAGCCTTTCCATTTTTTCAGATTCTTTTTTAATCTGTTTTTCTAAATTTTTGGCTTCTTTTTCAAGTTCTTTTTCAGATTTTTCTTCATCTTTAATAATTGATGTAGTTTCTTTGTTGTCTTTTTCTGTTTCTGATTTAATTCCTTTTAAGCTGTTGTTAGCTTTGCTTGCTTCACTTTTTGCATTATTTTTATTTATATCTACAGAGTTTGCATCCTCATCGTTCCCGCTGTTTGTAGCTTTTGTTTCTACAGCTTTTGCAGCGTTATTATTTTCTCTTGCAGTTGCAATATCTTCGATATTTTTTATTGCATTTTTAGGAGAATTAGATACAGGAGTATTTGATACTTCTGCATTGTTATTAGATACCGGAGTGACAATTTCGTTTACTGTATTGTTTGTTTGTGTATTTGTTCCGGTTGTATCTTCTTTGTCTTCTGCAGCTTGAACTTGAGTATTTTCTTCTCCATTGTTTTCAATAGTTGTTCCAGCTGTATTTTCTCCTGTTATTGAAGAAATTTGAGCATCAATATTTGTAAGATTTTCTACAGCATTTGTTCCTGAACTGATAGCTTTATCAGTTGCTTTTTCAGAGATTGTAGAAATAATATTATTTCCTGCAACTACAGCACTTCCGCCTATTGCCATGCTTGTAGTTCCTTTTGCAATATTTTTAAGACCTTTGCTTATTTGGAATGTAGCTAATTGTTGCGCACCTACTTTGAAACGATATTTACCTATTCTACTTAATGTTATACCGCTATTTTTTGTTAAATTTAGTTGTTCTTTTGCTGCAGGAATTATTTCTTCTTTGTATTCGGAATTTGTTTTTAAGTTTTCATTTTCAGTAGGAATAGATTTGTTTACAGCAGCTTTTTCAGGGGCAGTAGATTGTCTGAAATTATCTATTGCTCCTTCATTTTCTGTTTGGATTGTTTCAATTTCTTCGTTATTCTTAATTAAAGTTTCTTTGTTATTTTGTATTATTTTCTTGTCAGATTCTTCCATACCGTTATATTGGTCTGGATTTTCATTAGCTAGGTCTTTGTCAATTTCAGTTTCTGATTGACCTGTAATATTAGTTATTTCATCTTTTAGTTTTTTGTTTTGAGTTTCAAGAGTATTTATTTGTTCTTTTTGGATTTCTTCTTCTTTTTGGTATTCATTGGCAAGTTTATCAACTTTTGCTTTTGCTTTTGTTGCATATTTATTATTTTCTTTTGAAACTTTGTCTGTTTTTACAGCATTTATTGTTTGTTTTACCAAGTCAATATTTACGTCTGTTGCAGAGTCAATAAATTCTTTAACAGTCTCGTCATTAATTGTTATGTCTTCATTTTCAGAAATTTCAGGATTTTTTGCTTCTTTTTCGCTAGATGGATTTTCAGGGTTGTTAGAAGCAGTAACTCCATTTTCGCTGTTTGATTCTTGCTCATTTATTTCTACTGAAGGTGTAGCTATTTGATCTTTGATGTCTAGTGTAGAAGCAATATTATTAACTGACTGTTTAGAGTCAGAAGTGTATTCTTTTGTATCATTACCTATTTTGCTTGTTTCTTCAGCAAGTCTTTTACCTCTTGCCATTGCAAGAATTGCACCAATAAAACCAACTTCTTTTGCAGTTGCTTGTTGAGTAGTTTTGTAATTGTTTTGAGCTATATAGTCTGATAATGTATCTCCGATTTCAAGAGTTTCATTTGCTAAGTTCTCTCCAAGTGTAGCTATGATGTTTATTTCATTTAAAGATTTAGCGATTTCTCTTCTATCTATATTAAAATCAGTTTCATCAGAGTTTGTTTTTTTATCTTCAAACATCCCTGTAAGCTCAGCGTATCTTTGAGCTTCTTTGTCTGATAATGCTTCCCCGTTGTTGATTTTTGTTTGGATTTTATTCCATTCTTTTACTAAATTTTCGTATTCTTTAAGAGATTCTTTTTGTTCTTTAAGTCTGTCTTCGACTTTGCTTTGCATTTCTCTTTCTTCAGGAATTAATTTTTCGATTGCATCATTTAACTTGTCATTGTATTCATTACATTTTTCAATTTTTTTTGCAGCTTTAGGCATAAGTTCCAAGAACGGCTCTTTTTCTGTAGTGCCGTTATCTTCGTCGCTTCCTGCAATATAATTTGCACCTGTAGATTCGTATATTGAGTGAGCTATGTCTAGAACTTCTTTAGGAATATTCACTCCTGAATTTTCCATATTTATGATTTCTTCTGCAGAATACCCTGCCCATTGTGGATCAAGAGTTAGACCTTGTTTTTTTGCATAGGCATCAAGTGTATATTTTATTTTAAGGTTATGCTTGCTTATAAGATTAAGGTTTGATGTTTTAGTCTTTTCATCGTATCTAACATTTTCACCTAAATCATAGCCGTTTTCATCAATTATTTCATAACCTGTCTCATCTCTATAGTATTTAGCAAACTCGTTTTTTTCAGTATCATCTAACGCAAAATAAAGATTAAGGGCTTCATTGTAGCTTATTTGCTTACCCTTAGTCATTAGGTAATATTCTTGGAATATTTCAAATTTGTTAGGTATACTGTTTATGCGCATAATTATCCTTTTCCTTAACTTATTTATCGGAATTTTGTTATACAAACTTTAAGATATATGCTTTATGAATACCTAAAACAAGTCAAAAGCCGTACAAATATTCGATTTGCACGGCTTAACAATAATTAACAAATTTTTAAAAATTATAAATGTTTTTCGATATTTGAAATAATTGTAGATTTAGGCATTAATCCTACTAATCTTTCAAGAGCTTTTCCGTTTTTGAAAACTAGTAAGCTAGGTAGTCCGCTGATAGAATAATCTTGAGCAGTCTTAAGATTTTCGTCAGTATTTACTTTTACGAATTTAACTTTACCTGCAAATTCTCCAGCTACTTCATCTAAAATAGGACCTAATTTTCTGCAAGGTCCACACCATGGAGCCCAAAAGTCAACAACAACAGGTTGTTCAGAATTTAAAACTTCTTGTTCAAAACTTGCGTCATTGATATCAATTGCATTTGACATTACATATCTCCTTTATTTTAATTTAACGGATTCATTCTAACACAGAAAATTTTTTTGTGCTATTATCTTAATAGAACTCTATAGGATAAGAAAATGGCTAGGAAAAAAGTAATAGAAATCGTTCTTGATACAGAGACAACAGGTCTTGATTATACCAAAGAGAAAATGGTTGAATTTGCCGCAGTAAGACTTGAAAATGGGAAAATTAAAGATGAATTTCAGACTTTAATCAACCCTGAGCAGCATATAAGAAAATCTAGTATTGCAATTCATGGGATTACTGCAGAAATGGTTGCAGATGCTCCTACTGAAGCAGAAGCAATGCCAAAAATACTTGAGTTTATAGGAGACTACCCTATTGTTGCTCATAATTGTATTTTTGATTATAGCTTTTTGAATGAAGCAAGTCTGAGGACTACCGGTAAAGAATTAACTAATCCAAGGGTTGATTCACAACAGATGTTTAAGGAAGTATATCCGGATTTGTTTTCACACGGTTTGGAGGCTTTGACCGAAAAATTTAATGTTGATCTAAAAAATCATCACAGAGCTATGGCTGATACTATGGGATTAGCGTTAGCTTATCCAAAACTCAAAAAATTGTATTTGCAAAAGTATGATTGGGAAGTAAAACAACTTGATAATGTCGAGTATTTGTTCGAAAGATTTTTAAGAATTCAACAGACTGTAACTACTTTGCAATCAGAATTACAAGATTTAAAATCAGTATTTAAACTATACTTTGAACAGGGAGGAGAACCTATTGTATCTCAAACAGGGGAAACTCTTGTTTACAATTCAAAGCAATCTTTCGGTTATGATTTGCACCAAATAAAAGATGTTTTAGAAGAAGTAGGTGCTTTTGACAAAGCCGTAAAACTAAATACTGGGTTTATTGACAGATTAGTTGGCGGGTGCAGGTTAGATGAAGAAAAAAGAGAGATTATAAAAGATGCACGCCATGAAATTACAGAGACAAGAAATATACAGATAATTAAGGCAGGGAAATAGGAAATTAAATTATGTTAGCGAAATTAGCTCAATTTTTTAAAGAACCACCGGTAAAAGAGACAATTCAAGATAAAGAACAAGTAAAGAGTATGTACTCTCATTGGCGTTTAAGAATTTTTTATGCTTGTTTTATCGGTTATACGGTATTTTATTTATGTAAGAAAAATATTGCTGTAGCTCTTCCAGGGCTCAGTGCAGAGTATGGGTATTCAAATACCGAACTTGGACTTTTAGGAAGTTCACTTTATCTTACATACGGTGTAGGAAAATTTGTGAACGGGGTAATGGCAGATGGATCTGATGTTAGAAAATTCTTGCCAACAGCATTGATAATGACAGCTATTGCAAACCTTTGTTTTGGTTTGTCAGCTTTATTTATTACCCCTGGTCATGTTTCATTCTTTGGCCTACCAACAAATACTATTTTGTTATGGCTTTTTGTATTTTTCTGGGGCGCATCTGGTTGGTTCCAGTCTGCAGGTTTTCCTGCTGTTGCAAAAAGTTTGACATATTGGTATTCAAATTCTGAAAGAGGAACTAAGTGGTCTTTATGGTCTTGTTCTCACCAAGTTGGAACATTCTTGAGTGTTATCATATCAGGATTTTTGGTAGCTCATTGGGGCTGGAAGATGGCATTTTTCGTTCCGGGTACTTTAGCAATATTGGTTGCAGTATGGTTGTACAACAGATTGAGAGACAGACCTCAATCTTTAGGGCTTCCTGATATTGAAACATATAATGAAGAACCTTCTGCAAAACTTGCTGAAAATTGCGAAGAAGATAACAGATCTTATGTTGAAATATTCAAACAAAATATTTTGTATAACAAGACAATATGGCTTTTAGCTATTGCTTACATATTCGTATATATTATCAGATTCGGTGCAGAAGATTGGATGATTAAATATTTAAGTGAAGCTAAGTCAAATTCTCTTGAACTTGCTGCAATGAAGTTAAGTTCTTTACCTCTTGTAGGTATTGCTGGTACTATTTGCGCAGGTTTAGTTTCTGATAAGATTTTTAAAGGTCAAAGAGCTCCGGTTAATTTAATTTATTTGACAGGTGTTGTTATTTGTTTAGTGTTGTTAAAGTTTAACACAGTAAGCTCTTTGGATTTTGTTCTTATTGGATTACTTGGCGCATTTACTTATGGACCTCAAATGATGATTGGTGGCCTTTGTGCTGTAGAATCAAGTTCTAAGAAGGTAGCTTCAGCTGCTACCGGTTTCACCGGAACATTCGGATATATTGGAGCTGTTTTATCTTCAACTGGTACCGGATTTATGGTTGATAAATTCGGTTGGAACGGTGCTATAGTGTTCTGGGTATTATCTGCATTAATTTGTATTTCAATATGTACAGTAATAATGTTGGATGAGAAAAAGAAAAAACAAGCTTAGTAAATAAATAAAAAAATACCTCTCTTATTGAGAGGTATTTTTTTGTGGAATTGAAAACCAAAAAGTGCTTCCGTAGTGTAGTCTTGATTTAACATTTATTTCTCCATTATGTGCATTTACTATTTTTTTGCACACGGCAAGACCTACTCCGGAACCTTGTTGTCGTTTTAGCTGACTTCTATTTACTTGTGTGAAGAAAGTGAAAATTTTTCCAAGGTCTTTTTTACAAATTCCGTCACCTGTATCTTTTATTTCAAATATAAAATCTTTATTTGAGTCTATGTAGGATACAATAGATATTGAGCTATTTTCTTTGCTGAATTTAATTGCATTTGAAATTAAATTGTATATAAGCTGTTTAAATCTTAGTGGATCTGCATTTATTGTAATGTCAGAAAGAGTATAATTAAATGTTATATTTTTCTCTTTCCTCATTTCATCAAAGCTCCAAATTATGTCATTTATAACTTTTTTCGGTCTAAAATTTTCTTTGTGAAGTTCAAGAGGTTTGTATTCGCTTCGAGAAAAATCAAGCACGTTTTGGATTAAACCCATCAGAAATTGTGCGCTTTGGTTAATGTTATTTATGTATTTCTCATTTTCGGTGTCTTTAAATTTCTCTACAAGTAGAGACGAAAATCCTATAATTGAGTTTAGAGGAGTTTTGAACTCATGTGAAATACTTGCTAGAAATTCCATACGACTTCTTGAATTTTTCTCTTTTTCTTCATTAAGAGATAATATTTCAAGTTTGTTGTTTATGAATTCAACTAAAATATTTACTGTATCAATGTTGTTTTTATAAAAATTTTCATCATTTCCTATAAGCCCAATGTATCCCAGAGTATTGTTTCTATAGTTTATTGTTTTGATAATTTGATTATTCTCAGAAATAAATGTAATGTATTCGTTTAAATCTTCAATATCAAAATTGTTATAAAAATCAGAAATTGTTTGTCTTATTTTTTTTATATCAAGTGCTAGTTTTTTGTTTTTTCTGTATTCTTCTGTTGTTTTAAGTTTATTAATTTCTATTTTGTTTGTTTCCCAATTTGCAAGTCCAATCCAACAAGCTGAAGCTTTTGTTATTTCTAACAGACCTTGATTGACGAGGTTTGCAAATTCTTTTTCATTTGTAGCAGTATTAATTTTTTTGACAAAATTGTAAATTGCTCTCTTGTTCATTGTATAATTATAATATGAACAAAAAATTATTTGTAGTTTCAGGCTCATCAGGAGTCGGAAAATGAACAGTATTAAAGAATTTTCTTTTAAAGAACCCTAGTTTTATGTTGTCTATTTCTTGTACAACAAGAGCTCCAAGATCAGGAGAAGTTGATGGCGTAAATTATTTCTTTATGTCAAAGGATGATTTTAAAGAATGTATCGAGAATGATAAATTCCTAGAATGGGCTGAATTTGCAGGGAATTTTTATGGTACAAAGAAAAAATTTATAAATAAATGTTTGGAAGAAGGCAAAGATATAATTCTGGAAATAGATACTCAGGGAGCATTACAGGTAAAAAAACAAATGCCTGATGCTGTTTTAATATTTATTTGTCCTCCATCATTGGAAGCATTAGAAAATCGTTTGCGCGGTCGCCATACTGAAGATGAAGAAACTATAAAACGTAGGTTGGAGGCTGTTAAAGAAGAAATTTCACGAGCAGAAAGCTTTGATTATAAAATAGTAAATGACGATTTAGACAGAGCTGTTTGTGAGCTCGAAAAAGTAATCCGTGGAGAAATTGAAAAATGTTAAGCGGAAAGACAATACTTGTTGGAATAACAGGTGGTATTGCAGCTTATAAAATATGTGAACTAATAAGGATGTATAAGCGTGCAAATGCAAATGTTCTCGTTGTGTGTACCCCTAATGCCCTAAATTTTGTAACGAAGCTAACATTGCAAAATTTATCTCAAAATGATGTCGCGGTTGAGGAATTTGATGTAAAGGATTTTAAGCCGGAACATATTTCATATGCAGATTGTGCAGATATAATGGTAATTGCTCCAGCTACAGCAAATACAATTTCAAAAATCGCAACAGGTGTATGTGACAATTTATTGACATCTATAGCTTGTGCTTTTACAAAACCAGTAATACTTGCTCCTGCTATGAATTGTAATATGTGGGATAATCCAATCATTCAGGAAAACCTCAACAGGCTTCATTACGAAATATTGGAACCTGAAAGTGGTTATCTTGCTTGCGGGTATGAGGGTAAGGGAAGACTTTGCAGCTTAGATAAAATATTTGAAAAAACTGTTGAATTGTTGAATTATAAAAAGCTGTCAGGGAAAAAAATTGTTATAACTTCTGGCGGGACTATAGAGGATATTGACCCTGTTAGATATATTTCAAATTATTCTTCGGGTAAAATGGGACTTGCCTTGGCGGATGTTGCCAAAAATTTAGGTGCAGATGTAACATTGATTACTACTAAAGATGTTTCAAGAAAATATAACGTTGTAAGAGTAAAATCAGCATTAGAGATGAAAGAGGCTGTAGAAAAAGAATTTGAAAATTCTGACTGTGTCATCATGGCTGCAGCAGTTGCAGATTATCGAGTAAAACAGGCGGCTGCACAAAAAATGAAAAAAACTTCAGAGAATGAAATTACTCTTACTCTAGTCAAAAATCCGGATATTTTGAAAGAAATTTCTGCGAAAAAAACTTCTCAAATAGTTGTTGGATTTTGTGCAGAAAGTGAAAATTTGCTTGAAAATGCGAAAGAAAAAATTGCAAAAAAGGGTTGTGATTTTCTTGTAGCAAATGATATTTCAAGGAAGGATATCGGGTTTTCCAGTGATTATAATGAAGTTACCATACTTGATAGTAATGGTAGTATGACAAAAATTGATAGAGCTGATAAAGTAACGGTAGCTCATAAAATTTTTGAGGAAATATATGGATAAATTCAAAATTGCTGAAGCAATAGAAAATTATGCGCCGTTGGAACTTGCTGAAAGTTGGGACTGTTGCGGTTGGAGTGTAGATTCTGAGACAAGAGATATAAAAAAAGTTATGCTTGCTCTGACAGTAACTGATGATGTCGTTGAACATGCAAAAAAATGTGGTTGTGAAATGATAATTTCTCATCACCCATTGTTTTATGTCCCACTAGAATGGAAAAATATAAATATTTATTCTGCTCATACAAATATGGACAAAACTTCTGGAGGTACTACAGATAAACTTATTGAAACTCTTGGTTTTGAAAGTAATTTTGCAATTGGAGAATTTGTAAAAGTTTGTAATTTTGATAATGGTATTTTATTAGAAGATTTAATTGGTAGATTGAAAAAGATTTCTCCAAATCTCAGATATGTAAATAATAAAAAAGAATCAAAATTTTATAAAGTAGCTTTTTGTGCGGGGAGTGGTTCTGAATTTATTCGTGATTCATATAATTCAGGTGCAGATGCCTTCGTTACAGGGGATTTAAAGTTTCACACAGCTCTTGAAAGTCCGATAGCAATTTTTGATGTTGGGCACTTTGAAAGTGAAATAATGATTTTGGAAGTATTTGAAAAACTTTTAAGTTCAAAAGTTGATATTATAAAAGCAATAGAAAAAACTCCTTTTATACAAACAAAATCTTGACAATAAAGTTTTAGCATATAAAATAGAAGACGAAGCCAATGTTGGGGCGTCGCCAAGTGGTAAGGCACCTGGTTTTGGTCCAGGCATTCGGAGGTTCGAATCCTTCCGCCCCAGATTTTGAAAATAAACAACCGAAAGGTTGTTTATTTTTTTATTATTACTTTTAAATTTTTTTCTTAGGATATTTAAGTATATTGAATTTTGATTAAAAAATAGTTATAATTTTATCTATGGAATTTGAAATAGAAATTTGGTTGCAAGATTTTACAAAAAAATTGTTCGATATTTTTGGAAATCGAATAAAGTTTATTGGGCTGCAGGGAAGTTACAAAAGGGGAGAGGCTTCTGCTAAAAGTGATATTGATATTGTGATTATTCTTGATAAGTTATCTTTTGATGATTTGGTATTATATAAAAAACTTGTGAAAAGTGTACCTTTTTCTGAAAAAGTTTGCGGTTTTATTTCTGGAGAAAAAGAGATTTATAATTGGCCGAAATTTGATCTTTTTCAACTATTTAACGATACGATATCTTTGCATGGAGATTTAAATGATTTTATTCCAATTTTAAAAAGATCCGATATATTAGATTCTATTAAAATTAATACTGCAAATTTATATCATCAGATGTGTCATTGCTATTTGTTTGAAAACAAAAATATTGATGTATTGTATCAAGCTTACAAATCTGCATTTTTTATTTTGCAGGCATTGTATTACAGTAGAAATACTGAATATATTCCGACAAAGAATGAATTAGTTAAGCTTTTAGATGGAGAGGATAAAGAGATTCTTCTTGTAAATATGAATTGGGATTCATTAGATGTATCGAACAATCTAGATTTTTACTTTGAAAAAATTATAAATTGGGCAAGTGTTAATATATAAGATTATTTGAAACTTCTTTAGGAGAAGTTAATGAGATTTCTTTTTTTAATTCGTTAATAAATTCGGGTTTGTACATAAAACCGAGATGAGAACCATTGCTAAAAATTGTTGTTTTTTCTCTTGAATAAATTTTTAATTCTTTTAATTGCTTTTCATTAACTAAATAATCATCAAGCGAATGATAAATTTTGTAGTTATTGTTAGTTTTTAAAAAATCTATCATTGAGAAAAGACTTGTATCTGTATCTAATTCTTCTATAGTTTTATATTTCTCTCCAAGTAAGTATTGCTCTGTGTAATCTTTGTAATTTATATTATTTATTTTTTCGTATATATTTGTTTTTTTATTTGTGGGAGTTTTCTCGATTGTAAAAATTAAATCAGATAATTTTTGATGCATTACAAAACCTGTTATTAACTTACTTTCTTCTTCTGAAAAAGGAAGTGTATCTAGTTTGAATTCTTTTTTTGAGTTTTTTATGTCATATAGCTGTACAACTTTTGCTGCCGTAATTGCTATTTTTTCTTTTAAATTATCTTGATTATTGCTCCATTCTTCACTTGTTTTGTCTACTTGTTCCATTGCATAAACTAATTTGATTGGCGGACAGATTGAAATATATCTTGAGATATTAAGAACGTTATTTTTAGATTCTATTTCTGCTAAAAATAATGTTGTCATAGCCCCAAAAGATGTTCCAATGAGCGTTTTTCTCTCAAATTTGTAATCATATTTTTTTTCTAACGATTTTATAATTTTTGCAGTTACATCTCTCAGATACATAGCATCTTGCCTTGGGATTCCAGGTCTATAGTTATCTGGCATACTTTTTACAAATTCCCATTGAAAATGGCTCCCTTGTATTAATACAGAGTAACCTTCATCGTAAAATATTTTTGCTAGTACGATTGCATTTTCAGAACATATTCCTTCTCCTATGGATGGGTATATGATTGCAAGAGGAGCATTTTTATTTTTTTGTAGTATGTATTTAAATTTATAGTTTTCTTTTTCTGGAGTTATATTTATTGAGGAGGTTTTTAACTTTTTACCAAAACTTCTGTTCCAGATAGACAGTTCATTCCATATTGATTTATTAACATTATATGTGGAAAATAGAGCTGTTCTCATTGAGTCTGTGACAGGGTTTTGAGGGTTGTAGTCAAACAGTATAAAATCTGCCATTAATTTAGAATTCTCAGATTTATAACTATTTAGAACAATGTTATTTACATTTTCACCGCTTTGAACAATTTTAGATACGGTAAGAATATTTTTATCTGTGTTTTCTGTCTTTTTTTCTATAAAAATGTTTTCTTTTTCAATATCTGGCGTGTTTTTAACAAGTTCAGGAGAATTTTCTTCTTTGTTAATTGGAGGTTTTGTTAATTCTTCAAATGCCTTATTTAGTACTTCTTTTCTGTCATAGTTATTGTATTTTATGTAATTATCAATTCCATAGGCCTTTTTGGCTATATCGTAAGGGTCTGCGTATGTTGATTCAACCATTTTTATAAAAGGTTGAATGTAAGAAGTTCTATTTACTGTCAAACCAGCCTTGACCATTGCTAGTACAGGTGTTGCAATATAGTTCGACGGGTTTAGGGATATGTCAAGAAGTTTTCCTGCTGCTCCTCTAAGTGTTGTTCCTGAAATTATCGGTAATACAAGGTATGAACCTGAATTACATTTGCAATGAGTAAGAGCTTGTTCCATGTCTTCATTTGATGGTTCAAGTCCAAAAAATTTTTGAGCAGGATCAAACATTCCTCCAAGTCCTATTGTGGAATTAGTGAGGAATCTTATTGTTTCTGTACCTGAAGTTTTAAAATCTTTTTGAATAAGACTACTCAGGAGCCTTTTAGGATATTCAATGTTTTTATATGCACTATTAATTCTTTCCATTCCGTATTCAGGCATTACAGATGCCCATATTATATGTATTGGTCTTATTGCACATTTATTTATTCCAAGATTAAAGTTAAATACCTTTCTGTTGAATTTTTCATATTTGTCAGGCCCAAGGTATTCATAAGCGTAATCCGGATATTTTGTTTGTTGTTTTATGAGTTCTTCAGCCAATACAAAATTTTGAAGGAAAACAGTACTTACTAAAATTCCTATTAAAATATTTTTTATCATTTTTCCCCTGAGAGCTAATTAGATAATTTTTTTTGTGTTTCAGATATTTTTTATTGTCCTGAAATTTTATATCAAATCCATTACTCACCAGGCTACCTTATGGGATAAGTTATTATGTACAAAAAGGCCCCTTTAAAAAAAGGAGCCTTCCAAAGTTTTATAATTTTCAGTAATCTGAATCTCTTATCTATAAGCCCAAAGCATATTTGTTGCTTACAGAAATCATATCCATTGCGTTAAAAATATTTTGTTGTGTGTTTGAGACAGAATCAGCTCTTTCTGAAATACTTGCAAGTTGAGTTTGATATCCTTGAGCCATTTTAACTTTAGATGGATCGTTTGAAGCCATCATAACCTGAATTTTTTCAGAAATATTGTCAATGATATCATCTAGTGAATCATCTGATGATACACTTGCTCCAACTGCTGTTGCTAATTGCTTAGCTTCTGAAAGAAGCTGCTGTTCTGATGAATTACCTCCTTGCTGTTGTTGTTCTGAACTTTGTTGATGTTTTGTAGCTTCAGCTTGGTTAATAAGCATTTGAGCTTGTGCTTCTGAAGTTACATTTGATGGGTCTATGCCCAACGCTTCCAATTTCATCTTTGTCGATGAACTTAATTCTTCACTTTTATATGCAGACACTGCCATCGAATGTGCGCTGCCTATGGAACTGATTGACGACATACCCATATCCTTTCTTACTTACTACTTTCTTAATGCTTTTTTTGAAAAAGTCAATCAATTTTTCATATTTTTATGTTCGGAATTTTACTTTCAAAACTTTAATTTTATTTTGAGCTTTTTTACATTTCTTAAATAAAATTATTCCTAAATATCCCAAAACTGGTAAAAATGGTTTGTTTGTGGTACAATTCCATTACTGGAGTTATATTATGAGAAAGCTTATTTTATTGTGTTTAATGGTATTTTTGTTATCTTCTCAGTGTTTGGCTGCGAGTTACGTTAAGATCGAACCTGATTTTCTGATGCCTTCACAGACTCAAAATTATGAAAAAGTTAATGAGACTCTTGCTATTATATTCAGCAAAATTAAACCTGAGATAAAAACTTTGAAATATCCGAAGTATTATCATGACTTTACTTTGATAAAGGATGATGGGACTCATAATAAATCATATTATTATGTAAAATATTCAGGAGCAGAGTTAATTTATGCGATAGATACAAATGAGTTAAAATATGTTTCTTTCAGACGTCCTGAATTGCAAAAATGTCGTATTATTTATGATTACCCTTCTGGTAAGTTGCATGCAGTACAAATTTTTATATCTGAGTCCGAATCTTACGTGTTTAGTGCTGAGGGAAAATATGTAGATTATTCTCCTTATGTTAAAGAGGTGAAAGAAAAGGTCTTAAAAAGCTGGAAAGTACCTCCAAGAAAGAAAATAGATATTTTGGCAAAAGGTAAAAAAGATTTGCTTGTTCAAATGGCTGTAACTGTGGGGAAAGACGGGCATGTGAAAAAATGTAGAATAGTAAAGTCTTCTAATATAAAAGAGTTAGATGACAATGCCGGTGCTGCAATAAAAGCTGCAGCTCCTTTTAAACCATTCCCTTCTAATTTTTTCAATGATGAGCTTGTTATTGTTCTAAATTTCAATTTCAGCTTATAATTAGTTTATACTGATTTCGTAATTGCCGTTGTATATTGAGAATTTCATTTGAATCGGAGTTCCATTATACTCTTGTGGAGGCGGATTAAATCTAGGAAGACTCATTAACATATAATATACAGTATCATTAAGTGTTTTGTTGGATGATTCCTGAGTGAATTTTCTGTTTATAAGCTTGCCTGATTTGTCTACAGAAAACTGAATTTCACAGCTGCCTGATCCTTGTATTCCACCTAGAGCAAATTTAGAAAATAGTGCAGCTCTAAGATCCCCTTTATACTTTAGCATTTCTTTACTGTTTGGATTGTATTTAGGGGCAGAATTTTCCTGTTGCTTTGGAATTTGTTTTATATTCTCATTTGTATGTAAATAATTTTTATTATATGCAGTTGTTCTTGTATCTTTTGTTTTAGGTACTATATTAACAGAGTCTGTAGACTTTTTTTTTACAACTTTGTTTTCAGCATATTTAGGTGTTTCTATACGCCTGGCATAGTCAGCAGACGTTGACGTTAAAGGAATCGGTTGCTCCCTATTTATAACTTCCGACTGCTGCCAATTATTTTGTTGTATTGGGGTATATTGTGGTGTATCATCCCATATTTTGTCTATATCAGGGATGTTTTTTACTTTTATTTGTTTTGCCTTAGACTGCTTAGGTTCATTTTTCCCTTTGTCAGAATTAATTGGTATTAGCCAAACTGTGATTGAAAGAATAAGGCATATAATAAAAAATACCTTTGAAACTATTTCAGATTTTTGTTCTACTGATAAAGTATTTTTTACATTTTTTTTATTCTCAAAAGTTTTATTTTCTACTTCAATGTAATCAAATGTGTTATTACCACATTCACAATATTCGACTTTTTGAAGATATTCTTTTTTACATTCTTTGCATATATACATAACAATTTTATCCTATCATAAATATACTCAGTTTATATATTCCAAAAGATATCAGAGCAATAATAATCATGATGATAACAATCGCAGTCATTTTGATTATATCAAAACTTTCTTGTGCTTTTCTAAATTTGATTAAAAAAGGAATTTCTAATGCTAAAAATATTAAAAAACAGATAAGTTTAATCAATTATTTACTCCTTATAAAAATTATATTTTCAAGAATAATATTCTTGTGCATTTTAGGTTTAATATTTGTGGTAATAACAGTCGCAAGACCTATTATAATTATTGTGGAAGCGGTAATAATAAGTATTTTTTTCAAATCCATTAGTATACCACCCTTTCATAATCTGAAAAATCATTCGGAGTTGAATATCTTTCTTCTGTCCCAATTAGGAAAATACCTGTAACTACAGTTGAAGTCCTTTGTGTACCTTTAGGGAAATTTAGAATAGGTTTTTTTTGAAGGTTTGCAATAGCAGGTTTAACCCTTGTTCTTGCAATGTCCATATAATTTGGATTTGAACATTCAACTTTGATATTAGATATATTTCCAAATTTATCAACAACAAAAGTAAATAAAAATATTGTACCCAAAGGAGCGTAATCTATTTGAGAGTCTCTCATTATCTGATTTTGCAAATTACTTCTCCATCTGTTCCAGGCAATAATTTCTTCTTGTTCTGTCATATATGGATTTTTATTTTCTGTTTTTGGAGGAGTAATTTCTCTTGGTTTTTCTAATTTTATAGGTTCTTCAGTTTTGGATTTACTGTTTTCCTGTTTTTCGGATTGTTCAATTATTCTTTGCAGTAACTCAATTTGAGATTCATCTACGTTATTTTGAGTGTTATCAATATTTACGTGTTTTCGTTTTTCATTTCTTTTTGGTGTTTGAGTTTCAACATATCTGTTTGTAGAAACAGCTTCTTGTTCTTGAACTTTTATCTCTTTAGCTTTTTCAGGTTGTTTAGCCGGTGCTGTCGGAATATATTGCCTTGTAATTGTATCACTTATTCTTGTCAGTTTAAAATTTTCATCCTCAATTATCATAGGTTGATGCATTTCAGGATGAAGTTTTAACGTAATGAACGTTAGTAATACAAATAAAATAACGGTTGTTACTTTCAAAAATTCCATAATTTATCTAATCTTTATCCACTTTTGCAAGTAATTCATCGCAAGCATAAATATCAAATTTTGTCTGACTTAACATCATAGTCTCAGCTATTAAAAGTGCGGTTGGAACAAGTGCAGCAACTAAACTTAGGAACATTCCCTGCATATCACCGCCTATTTCAGTCATAAAGTATGATACGTTCATTGCAAATTCAATAAATATAATTGCACATGCTATAGTCAAAGAACGGGTTTTCTCTGAATTTAATCTTCTAACACCTTCCAGACCATATATAGTAACTCCGTGATGTTGGTAATCAGAAAAACCGTCTTGTTTTATAACTTGTGATCCTTGTACTTTCTTAGTGCAGAAAAATGCATTTACAAAAGAAAAGAATGCAAAAATAATTAAAAAAGTTGCCAAAGTCAAAAATACCGGACTAATTCTTAATCCAGAAATTCTTACCCAACCTGCAGCTTCAGGGAAGCACATTGCTAATGTATTTGAGACACCATATGCCAAAAATGGTGCTGTTAATATTCCAACTACAGTTTCTCCAAGTGATTTTAGTTGAAGGTTAAACATTTTGTCTTTTATATATTGTAGTTTTGAATTACTTAAGCTGTTAATATATCTTTCAATCCACTGTCTGTAAGATTTTATTACACTTTCAAAGTCTTCTCTGTACTCATACTTATCCAAAGTCATAGTCCATTCAACACCATTACATTTGAAGTATCCGCAGCTTATTGCAAGTACTGCCATGATGCCTGAGAAGAAGAATGAAATAAATATTGCAAATGTCATAAAATCATTTAAATTCATGTAATACACAAGGTTTACAACGTAGATTCCTAGGACAAAAATTAATGAAAATATTAGCATAAAGCTCTGTCCTAGTTTTGCAGATTTGGACATTTCTTTTTGTATATTACTTTGAAGGTACAGATAGATACCTTGTTTTAAAAGGAGGCACACTCCATAAATTAATATAGTGTACACACTCCAAACCTTAATATTTGTAGGTAAGTGTAAAAAGTTTGCGGATTCTTTGATTTCAAGTCCCATAAGATAGTTGGAAACTCCGAAAGCGCATACCATAGAACTTAAGAACATTGCAATATGCAAAAATATACTTGTTTTTGCATTTGATGACAATTTTTGTTTTAAATCATTTATATGGAAAGCGACCTGTTTTATTATTGCAACGCGAGAATTTTCTAAATCTTCTTTTTGTTTTTCAAGTTTTACTTTTGTAACGGCATTAACATCTTTACCATATAACCCTTTTATATCTTCCTCGGTAAAGTCTTCATTTCCAATAGAGGTTACGGTTTTAATTTTTACAGGTTTTGTATCTTCCACTAATTTAAAGCTAACAAATTCATTAGTATCTGCAAACATTAATTTACATATACTTTTTACTTCTACTTTTTTTATTGGTTGTCCTCTAAAAAGGACTTTATCACTTTGGAAAGTATTCATAACAAGGCATTTATTGTCATTTGCGCTGTATTGAACAGTCAACAAAATTTCATAATCCAACTTAAGGACAATATCACAATTTGAATTTGTTCCGATGTTTATTACGTCTTTGTTAAAAATTTTTTCACCGCTTGATGTTGTTATTAGTAATGACATTAGTTCCCCTTTTTATTATTTATCTTCCAAGTGCATGAAGAAATCTTCTTATCGATTTATCAATATTCTGTTCAGGAGACACTATTAAATGATTTTCTCCCAAAACAGGTGTTAACTTCTCTTTTACCAAATCCAGCTTTGCAGGATGTGCATCTAAAAACATCATTGAGATGTCAGGAGCATATTTTTTTACATTTTCAACATTTTTAGGAAGAACTTCCCAGTTGATTTGTTTTTCGACAGCTCCTTCATTTTCAAGATCACCGATTACTACTACTGCAGGTACATATCCATTTCTTTTCATTGAAAGAGCGTGGGAAAATGCTTTTTTCATCCCAATCCCATAAGCTGTACCATAATCATTTTTGTCATATTGTGTGAAAGCATCCATTGATTTTGTAATTGTACTTCCGTTCATCGGACCGCCTTCATATATCAAATATGCGTCTTCAGATACTCGTAAAATTTTTATTTGATCTTCAGGATCTAAAAGATTGCAAATTTGTCTTAATATTTTTTTCTGTTCAGGTAAACGCTTTTGATTTGAAGCGGACGAATCCACTACAAAAATTACTGCAGCAGGGTGGAAATCATCTACCTTAATTTGTTTAATACCTGCCCAAATAAACTTTAATGCAACAGAAAGAATAAGTATTAATAATCCTAATGTAACTAGTCTTTTATTTAATTTCATTTTCCGCCTAATTTTATATTTTGTCTCAGGTACAATATACCATATTTCCTTTCTTCCTGCAAATGTTATTTGAGAATTTATTTGAGTTTGTTTCATAATAAAAATCAGGTATTATTAAAATACCTGATTTTCAATTTATGTTTATTTCTTTCTATGCTTTTCTATATTTATTAAAGATTTCTTTAATTTTTTCTTTGCTAGTATCTAATTCTTCTAAACTTATTTTTTTGTTAGGATATAGTTTTGAGAGTTTTAATTTTTCTAATTCAGTTATTTCTTTATCTGCTAATTTAGGAAATGGCCCTGTTTTTATCATAGGGGTATTTGGAGTATAAGCATCCCCACGCATGATTTTTCTTAGAACTACCATCAATCCGTCTGCTTCTTTTTGGAATTTATTTGTAACTCTTGCGTATTGTCGCAAAATATTATTTGCATCGAATTCTTTTGCTAATTCCACAGCTTGGTTTTCATTAAATTCTAAGTGGTGTTGCATAGCGTTACTAACGGATGCATCTGTAGTGACTCTACCACCTTTACGAGACATTGACATTGCAATATCACGAGTATCTGCAACCTTGCCGCCATCAACGAAACCGTTTACTTGCAGTGATTGACCTCCGTTTACAGAAGCTCTATATTTTACTACTGCTTCAGATGAGCCAGGGTTAGATATAGATGCAGCTCCTTGTCCAACAACTTTTCTTCCGTCTCTTAATCTAAGTCCAGCAATTGCATAATTTGACTCGGCTTTGTATGCAACATCAAGTCTTGGATCTGTTAAGTTTTTTGTTAGTTTTCGAATTACTTCTCCTAAATTTTGATGATTTTTGCCAAGTGTTTCAAGCTGAGTTTTGCTAAGAGTTACTTTTACCGCAGAACCTTCCATTTTTGCCAATTTGCCTATAAATCTTGCTGCGTAATCTACATTAATTTTCATAAAATTTCCCCTTTCGTATTTTACTTTTTCTTGCAAATAATTAAATTTTCTATAGTGATTCCCTATTTATGTTTTTCTTTTTTTTGAAAATCGATTTCCCATTACTTCTATATAAAAAGTTTGTCAAACAAAAAATTGCTAAATTTTACGAAGTTAAAAGTATAAATAGCCATAATATAGAATTGACAATACATTCAGGTTTAACAAAACTTAATGTACAATACTTTTGACTACTAATTTAAGAGGTTTAAGAAGTTAAAACGGTAATGGGTATAAAACAAGAATTTGGTAAAAAAATTAAAAGAATGCGTATAAATCGTGGCTTGACACAAGAAGAACTTGCCGAAGCTGTAGATTTGTCACAACGCGCAATGAGCGGTATTGAGACAGGAGAGAATTTTGTATCAGCAGAAACTATTGATAAATTGGTAAAAGCTTTGGATACATCCACAGAGGAATTGTTTTCAACAGATCACTTAAAAGTTAGTGAAGATTTACGCAAAGAGATAGATAACAAACTTGATATATTGAGTGAAGATCAAGTCAAGTTAGCGATAATATACAATGTAATAAAAAGTTTGATGAAGGAGTAGCAACTTTAGAATCTGTATGGAACAGCATCTAAAGGTGCGCTTAGTGTGATTTCAAGAGTAGTGCCATCTGGGATTTTGGAATCTTCTCCTCTTTGCATAGTCCCGCGTAATCCTCCGCCTATTGCTCCTATTCCTCCGTATACAAGCATATTTCTCCCCCAATCATCACTGCCTCCAAGAGCTGTAAATGCTGCGCCTATAAGCATGCTGCCTAAAGCTCCTATCACTACGTCTCGTGTCATTTTCTGAACTCTTTCACTTTTAGCTTCTAACGTAATGTTTTTTGTTGTAACGTTTATAATATTACCTTCAGGGGTTAAAATTTGATTAAAATTAATTTCCATAGCTCCACTACCGTAGGCTAAACCTGCAGCTTTTGCATTTTTTGCAGTCCCATACACCAGACTTCCTGCAGGAGCAATAATTTTACCTTGGTAGATAAAATCATCTGTAAGTTTTGCAGTTAGTCTGTCGTTTTTTTCGAGGCTCCCTGAACTGATTCCTGAATCGAAAGTTACATAAAATGTAGAACCTGCTGGAATTTTTACAACATTCCCGATTAAAAGATTATTTACTGATTGAGGTTGTGATGTGTTATTAAAAACTTCTTCTTGAATTATAGGCGGTGTGTAATTTGTTCTTTCGTAATTGCTAGGTTCTTTCTTATCTTTTTTTTTGTAAAAATTGTTTTGTACAGGTTGAGTCTGGACAGGTTGAAACTTTTTACGATCAAATTCAGCTTGAGCTTCATCGCTGAAGTCATATTGTGCAGATGCAGGCAGTAAAAATATTTGAAAACATATAATTAATGATAAAATCTTTTTCATCGTTATTACATTATAATTCAATCTTGAATTATTACAATATCCCTGATATAATCTCTTCTACAGGAGAGAAATTTGTTATGGAAAAAATATTGGAATTATTTGCGGTAGTAGTAAGTGCTTATATTATAGGTTCAATTCCTACAGGGTATATTATAGTAAAATCCTTTACTGGTGAAGATATAAGAACCATCGGTTCTGGCTCTACAGGTGCTACAAATGTAAAAAGAGTAATGGGTAAAAAATGGTTTTTTATAACTTTACTTTTAGACGCTTTCAAAGGAGCTTTACCGGTTGTTCTTGCAAAAATATTTGCAACGACATTCACAGGAATAGGACTTTTACCTGTATTGGCAGCTGTTGCAGTTATTCTTGGACATAGTAAATCGATATTTTTAAAATTTACAGGTGGAAAATCTGTAGCTTCCGGTGTTGGGACAATTTTAGCTCTTAATTGGCAAGTTGGTTTAATTATTGCAGCTATATGGGCAGTTATTACTTTCACTACAAGATACGTATCTGTAGGATCGATTATTGCTCTTGCTCTTTCTCCTTTTATTATGTGGGCTTTTAAAGCACCTATTGCTTATATTTGTTATTGTGCATTAGGAGCTTTGTATATAATTTGGCTGCACAGATCAAATATTAAAAGACTTATAAAAGGTGAAGAAAATAAGGTAAGATAAATATGGATTATTTATTTTGGATTATTGCAGCTGCAATTATTGTTGTTGTGTTTATTGTCGGTAAAATTTTTTCTATGTTAATTAGAATCTTTATTATTACCTTGATAATTGCAGGTTTGATTGTCGGTTTTTTCTTTTGGCAGAACAGCAAAAATTCTACAAACAATAAGCAGGCAATTTATTATGCGCAATCCTTAAATCAAAATTCTTAAGCTTGTTTTGTTGTTTTTAATTGCTCTTTTATTGGAGCAACTTCATAAGTTTTTATAGCTCTTTTACCGGTTAAACGTTTCATAAAATCAAAGTAAGCTCGTTTGATACCTGTTGCGTTATTTTGTTTTTCTTCAAGTTCTATTAGTTCTTGACGAGAATGTGTTCCTATCGGAACTCCAACTGAAGCTCTTGTTAACCATTCGCCAAGTGTTGTATTTGTTAAAGTAATCCAGCTCATACCAAATAATGAACTGTTATATTGGCTTCTGAATGTACTGTTAAACAAGTCTATAAGAAGAGTTTGGTAGAATAATCTTGAACCTTCTTGTACGAATCTTTCTGTGAATTTTGTTTTTGCGCCTTCTACGTCATTTCCGTTTGATTTCAACATAACCATATTGTAGTTATCTGTCATAAGGAACCATATTGTAGCTGCAAGTGCAGCGGTTTTTGCAATATTAGATAATTCGCTGTTTGACACATTTGACATTGAATCAACGTTAAATGCTTTTAAAATATTATCACTTACGTATGATTGGAATTCTTTTGCTGAAATTTTTCCGTTAGAATATCTTTCAGCTTCTTTTCCTATATTTTTTACACTTTTTGCTAATGCTGATATATCTTCAATCTTTTTAGCAGGTTTCTTGACTGCTTTGTTCCCAATAGATTTTACAGCATCATCTACCATCTTGTAAGGCATTGTCCCATATTTCCATATGAATTTAAATGGAGCTATGAAAAAGTCTACAAGAGGTTTTATTTTTTTGTCGTGTGTTCCAAGACTTATTGTACCATCACTGTTTTTAGCGGTACTTGCAACTTTTTTATATTTTTCAGCAAGTTGAGTGAATCCATTTTCTTCTAGGACACTTGTAATTTTATCAAATTTTTTCTGATCAATTCTCAAATCTTCAATTTGAGTAAGTTTATTATATTTGTTGGTAAAGAATTTTGCGAAATCTTTCCAAGCATTATCAACTATATCTATTTTTCTTAATCCTTTTACAGCAAAGCCGCTTGCGATAATTGCGCCTGTTGCAATTAAAAATGTTTTGAATGTAAGTAGAGGTTTTTGCTGTTTATCTTCTTTATTTTTATCTGTAGCTTTGAAAGACAAGTCAGGTTTAATTTCAGCTTCAGGAGCGTGATTTTTAATATTTTCGGCTCTAGCCTCTTCAGGAGTCAACCTTGTTATGTGTTTACCGTTGATTACACGAGAGAATGCTTCTGTTGTAATGGTTGTTAATGCTGTCATAAGCATTATTCCCATTTTTGAATTATTAATATATTTTTGTAAAGCACCTAGTGTAACAAGAGTGATGTAGGCATTAAAACCTATTCTTGCCATTTCTTGTTTAAACCTTACTTTTTGTTCGTGAGATGCAGAATTTTTGTCATCATCCATCATTCTTGAAAGGTTGTATGCATCATTCGCCAAGAATATAGCAGGAGGCAAACCTGATACAAGTCTGTTTAACGATCTTTCATGTTTTGTGTCGTAATTCCCTGTTTTAGGGTCGAACATTTTTACGGAACGTTGGAATATCGCAGATGATATTTCCTCATTTGTTTTGTCTTTTAATTTTGCAGAAGTTTCAAACAAGCCTCTTAAAGAGTTTACTTGAGCATCAATTTTGGATCTTTGCCTAATGTTTTTAAACATAGGTGTCTCATAAGTTTTTTCTGCCCATCCTTTTAGAGGTTTAATTTTTCTTGCAAGCCCTACAGCACCATTTAAAATATCTGCAGGTAGGATTTTAAACGGATAAATCAGTCCGTCCCAAATCAATTGAGGAATAGTTTTCTTTTTGAAAGAAATTTTATCTCCATCAATTGTTACCATTTTTTTAGCAAGTTCAGATTTTTGTACGTGTTCCAGAAGTTCTTGCCCAATTGATGTTTTTATTTCTTTCCCGTTAACTTTTTTAGTTACACCCATATGTTCGTTGGCGAACTTCAAAAATTCTGATATTTGATAATCCCCAGCTTTTTTGTAAGATGGAGCCAACCTTAAAGCAAGTCCGGCAGCTACCAAAGTTCCAAGCATTGCAAGAGTTGGTGCCAGTGCTGAAGGTTTTTTCTTTTGTTCTGTTTTTTCTTGAGAATTACCGCTAAAAGAAAGACCTTTAAAAGATAAATCTTGAAGATTATTTTTTAAAGGTCTCTCGAAATTACTTAAACTATTTTTAGAAGACATGTACTCGGAAAATAAAGGCTCCGGTTTAGGGGCTATTTCCCCAGAAGATTTGTGTCGCTGCTTAACTGAGTTAAAATTCAAACTTCTTACTAACATAATGTCTTCATCCTTCCCGTCATGTATTTTCAGATGAACATAATTTTTTGACAAGAGCATGTATATACAAAATTTACGATAATTAACAAATTATAATTATAAATTTTTTAGTATATTTAAAATTAATGATTTGAACTTTACTTTTGCATTGTTTGCAGCTTCAATTACTTCTTCATGGGACAGTTTATTCCCATTTGCGGAGCTTGCTGCATTAGTAATACAGCTTATTCCAAGAACATTTAGTCCGCAGTAGTTTGCAACAATTGCCTCAGGTACCGTTGACATTCCGACAGCATCCCCTCCGAGTTGTCTAATCATATTTATTTCAGCCGGAGTTTCATATGAAGGCCCTGAATTTGCCCAGTATACACCGGTTTGAATATCAATTTTTAGTTCTTTTGCACATTTTTTAGCTAGTTCTACCAAATCTTTTTTATAAACTTCTGACATATCAGGGAATCTTTCCCCAAAATGCTCATCATTAGGTCCTATTAAAGGATTTGAACCCATATGATTTATATGATCGGTAATTATCATTAAATCTGCAGGCTTAAAGGTTTCATTGACAGCTCCAGCGGCATTAGTAAGTATGATTGTTTTGACTCCTAATTCTTTAAAAACTTTGATAGGATAAGTGATTTCTTGCATTGAGTGCCCTTCATAGTAATGATTTCTACCTTGCATCATTACTATGTTTTTTCCATCGATTTTTGCAAAAACAAGTCTCCCTTTATGTCCGTGAACTCCGGATTTTATAAAGTTCGGAATTTCAGAGTAAGGGATTGCCATATCGCAGAATTCATCAGCTAGCTCTCCGAGTCCTGAACCCAGTACTATTGCAACCTCAGGTACAAAGTTACCTGTTTTATTATTCAAAAAATCCATAGTATCTTTCATATAAACCCCTTATTCATGAAAAAAGTTAGAGAATACACTCTAACTTTTTTTAATATATAAAAAACTTTTGATTAACCTACTAATCTATCATCATCAGCTTCAGCAGCTTTTACCATGATAGCATGTTCTACAGGATTTTCTTTTTTGTAAGTTGTGTCAAAATTTTCTTCGAAATTAAAATCATCGTGAGCTTTTTTTGCTTGATTTTCGTCAACCAATTTTTTAGCAAGCTCTGCAATTTCGTAAACTAATTGATATCTGTTGTCGGTATTTTCATTTAAATCCCAAGCAACTTTTATTATTTGATCCATCATAAGTTAATAACCTCACTTTTTTACTTATGTAAATAATAGTATAATACAAAAACTTTTTTGGCAAGTGGCAAAAAAATGTCAATTTGTGTATAATTAGTTTATGAAAAATTTTGAGGGTATTCATAAGTATATTTGGATAGAATTCGTTATCTGGTTTTTTATTCTGTGTTTGGTTGTTGTGGGTATAAAGATTCACAGGTATCATAGTGAGAAGGAACTGGTGACATACCAAATTTTTATGCAGGATGTCGATGGATTAATAGTCGGTTCTCCTGTCAAGTTTATGGGTGTTCCTATAGGTTATATTGACAAGGTAAAAATTGTTGCAAATGATGTTTATTTGAAGCTGATTATCACAGAAAAAGATGTAGAACTTCCTAAAGGGTCAATAGCGACAGTAGAATTTAATGGACTTGGAGGATCAAAATCTTTAGAAATTTATCCTCCGACAAAGGAGAGTGCGGCTTCTGGAAAAATTATAGTTGTTCAAAGTCCTAAAAGACTGCATGATTCCTTGGGGTTGTTAAACGATATGTTTGATAAAATTGGATCTATAACCAGTAAATTGTCGTTTTTTGCGAAAGAAACCGGTGGAGCTGACTTAAGAGGTGGAATTCATACCGGAGATATTCAAACGAATTTGCAACTTCTTGACAGATGGATGAATGAATATTCTAATCATAAAAGTAATGAGGGGAAATAATTATGAATAAAGAGAAAGTGAGAGTAATCAATAATCCTGTTGTACTTCTTAATTTATGTACTATGAGGGATAAAAACACTGACAGTCAAGGTGTAAGAATTGCAACAAGAAAAATTACCAGATGCTTATTATATGAAGCAGCTAAAAACTTACCACTTGTTGATAGAGAGATTACAACGCCACTTACTACCTTTACGGCAAAAACTGTTGATCCTGACATAAATTTGATTATTTCTCCAATTTTGCGTGCAGGATTAATTTTCACAGATGAAGCAATAGATATTTTACCTCAGGCTTGTATAAGACATATTGGAATGTATCGTGATGAAAAGACATTGAAACCTATTTGGTATTACAACAAAGTGCCAATGGAAGCTCCTAATCCGGAAAAGTTTTATATTTATATTACTGATCCAATGCTTGCCACCGGTAATTCATTGCTTGAAGTGATAAAATTGTATGCGGATAAAGGTATTCCTATTGATAATATAAAGGTAATTTGTATTATTGCAGCTCCTCAAGGCATTGAAAATATTCAAAAACACTACCCTGATATAGAAATAATAACAGCAGCAGTAGATGAACGACTTAATGAAAAAGGTTATATAGTCCCAGGAATGGGTGATGCCGGAGACAGAATATTCAACACCTAGTGAAAACTAATCAAATATTATTTGTTGTTTCTTTTTACAAGTTCTAACAGTTGAAGCATTTTATGTTTCAATTTTAGGTTTTCATCTTTTAAGGATGCAATTTCTTCTTCATATTTTTGATTGTTATTTGTAAATTCTGTATCTGATTGTGGAACTGTATTGTAATCAAGAATAAAACGTTTTTTAGATTCTTCTTTAAGGATTAAAACAGCTTTTATATCTTTTTCGCTAACAAGGTTTAATGAAAGTAAAATTTCCCCAAATCTCTTAGGTTGACCACTTTCTTGAGCGTCTCTATGTGCAAGTATCGCTCTTTGTAAGTCATCTACAGAAATAGTTCCCTTTTGTTTAAAATATTCACCTGTTCTAAATTTTCCGGCAATATATCCCGCCATTGCGTGGATTTCTTTTGAGTCAGGAGCTTTTACAAAACTTTGTTCTAAGCATAATTCATAATACTTAGCAGTTTCTTCCATTGATAAAAAATTGTTAATGGATATTTCGAGTATACTGTATTCGTTTGCGCATCCTTGTAAGAAATTGTATATGTTGTTATCAAGACCACATTTTCTTTCCATTAATTCGGTTTTGCCTTTAAAGGTCAATGTTGGGGCAAAAACCGCAAAAATATCGCAAGGATTGTTTCTCAAAAAATCCTCACATTCATTTTTACGCATTTCCTTTGCAAGTTTTAGATACATAACTTGTTTAATCCAAAACGGTACATTGAAAACTTTGTCTAAAAATAGTTCAAAAATGTTCTTTTTCAAATCAACCTCTCAAAAGATTGCTCCCATGTTTTTTCATTATAACATAGAATTTTATTTTCTACAAGCGTGTAAATTTAGAGAATAAGCTGATTGCACGAAAGTATAGTATAATATCGTGCTTTTTGCTATTGATTTATTCTGATGAAAATTGTATTATATGTTCATAACAGGAGATTATGTATGGAAAAAGAGATGAAGAAAAGTATTACTATAGGTTTTATATCTTTAGTTGGGATTTTGACTACAATTAAGCTTGCGATAATTTATTATAATGCTAATTTTAACCCTTATGCATTATCAAGTTTTTGTTCTGTAAATGATTTTATTGACTGTGATGGAATTGCAAAAACTACAGAATCTCAATTCCTTGGAATTCCCTTAGCTTATTGGGGATTATTTTTATATGCGTTTATATTATTAATGCTGTTTGTGAAAAAGTTGAAAAATGTGAAGTTTTTAAAATTCTTAGAAGTGTTTAAAAATCCATTTGATTATATAGCATCTTTAGGTTTGATTTCGTTCACAATTTCAATGTTTTTATTGTGTTTAAGTTTGTTTGAAATAAAGAAATTATGTGTGCTATGTGCATTTACATATTTATTAAATCTTTTGATTGGTTGTGTTGCAACTGATTTTAAAAATGGTGGATTTATAAAATCAATTAAACAAAGTTTTGCAGACTTTTTAGATGCTGTAAAAATCAAGAAATACTTAATTGCGTTTGTTTCAGTAATGGTTGTTGCTGTTGGATTCTTGACTTATACAAGGGTAACATTTAAATTTGCTCCACAAGTTAAGAGACATATGGAATTCAAAGAATTTACTGAAGCAAAAACAAATAAATACGCCGTAAGTGGTAATTTATTGGGAGATGAAGATGCAAAGGTTGTAGTATATGTATTTTCAGATTATCAATGTCCGATATGCCCGGCTCATAATATTATGATGCACAAGCTTGCAAAAGAGATGAAAGGTGTAAAAATTGTCCATAAAAATCTTCCTTTAGATACTGATTGTAATGCTTATTTAGAATCTCCTTTCCATCAAGGATCTTGTATAGATGCTAAATATTCAATAGCTGCTGAAAAACAAGGTAAATTCTGGGAAATGAACAATGCATTGTTCGAGAAAAAACCTCAAACAGAGGATGAGGTTTTGAAAATTGCAGAATCTATGGGCTTTGATCTAGAAAAGCTTCAAAAAGATGCTAATAGTCTTGAAACTGCCAAAGAAATTAAGGAGCAAATAGATTTCGCTTACAAAAAAGGTATTAATGGAACTCCGACAACTATGATAGAAAATGATGCATATGTTGGAATTAAGTCTTATAAAGAATATGTAGAGTGGGTGAAAGAATTTGGAGCAGAAAAAAGATAATAAAATAGTACTTCATACTTGTTGTGCAATATGTTCAGGATATCCTATATCTTATTTACAAGATATGGGATATCAAGTTATTTCATACTTTTATAATCCCAATATTTTCCCTGAATCAGAGTACCAGAAAAGGTTGGCTGCAGAAAAGACTCTTTGTGAACATTTTAATTGCGAATTAGTTGAGGAATTGTATGTCCCTGATGAATTTTATACTGTTGCAAAAGGACTTGAAGCAGAGCCTGAAAAAGGAAAAAGATGTGATAAATGCTTTGAACTAAGATTGCAAAAGACAGCTGAGTTTGCGAAGAAAAATGGAATCAAGACTTTCACAACTTCAATGGTTATAAGTCCGCATAAGAATTTTGTTAAATTATCTGCTATAGGTGAAGACATTGCAAAAAATTACGGTCTAGAATATCTGGCTGTTGATTTTAAGAAGAAAGACGGTTTTTTGAAAACAAATAAAATATCCAAAGAGTTAGGACTTTACAGGCAGAACTATTGTGGTTGCAGGTATAGTTTGAGATAAATCATATATTTACACTATGATTTATCTCGAAAATGTTATATAATATTCTAAGAGAAAGATTGATTTTCTAGAATTATTAATTAAATAAATAACGGATAAAAACTATGAAGGATAGGTCTATGAGAAAGAAAATAATATTAGCATTAGCCTTAATTTTTGCATTTTCATCGATAGATGTTTATGCGAAAAGTGTTGACAATTTGGAACCCATAGGGAAATCAAACAGTAAGACAACTACAAGAAAAAATGCAAGACCTTCTGCATCGGCATCAGATGCTTCTAAAAATAAGACAACTGTAAATTTAGACAAAGATACCGTATACTATCCTAATGCAAATATAAAAAGTGCTGTTGCAAAATATAAAGCAGGAAACTACACAGGTTGCTTGCAAGAATTGTTTTCTTTAACTAAGAAAGATCCTTCAAATGCTTTGGCATATTACTATATGGCAATGGCTTATACTCATGTGGATATGCAGTCAGAAGCTATTCAAGCTTATGAAAAAGTTATGGCACTAAGCCCAAATACATACTTATCTGATAACGCATTAAAAGGAAGAGATTGTCTTACAGGTGGACCGGCATGTAAAACTTCATCAGGAGAAGAACAAACTGAACTTGACATGTTTGTAAATTCTCCTTATGGCTCAGGTCTTTCTTCTCAATTAGAACAAGAAGTTAAACAAAAACAGCTGATCAATATCAAGGAAACTATTAATAAGAAAGATGAGCTTGAACATAGAGATATTCAAAAAATTAAAAATTTTGATGAAAAAAATAAATCTTCAATTGAGCAAAATGACAGAATTGCTCAGGTGAGTGATGAGGAAATTCTGCAGGCAATAAAAACTCTGAAAGATGCCGGGTTAACTTTAAATGTTCAACCAAATAATGTTTATGCACAGATGTCTCAGTATCAGGATCCTAAAATGGCAGAAATGAGTTTGCTTTTAGGAAATAACAATAATAATAATGGTAACAGCATGATGAATATGTTGCCTATGCTTATGAGTCAGGCTCAAAAGGGCGAAAATATTGATCCAAGGATTATGCAGGCAATGATGATGAACTCTATGATGTCTGATTTTGGATACTTAAATAATAACAATAACAATAATTACTAAATGATGGATTTAGAATATAAAAATGTAAAAGAAAAGTTGTTGACAAGTTTGGATGAAAATTGTCAGCAATTTTTCGTTAAAAATAACTGTGTTTTAGAAAATGCTTATTATGAATTATTGTCAGATAATCTGGAAAAGGCTAAAAATTTATTTAATTCTATAAAAGACAACGATATAAGAGCTCATTGGGCTTCTTTTATGATTTCTCTTATTGAATCAAATGTTAAAGAATATCCTTCTTATTTTGAATTAAGAAATTTTTTGGAAATAGATTTAAATATTTTAATACATTATTTTAAAGGTGATTATGTAGAAAAAATTGTTAGATATGCAGATTTTATGTTTACGATAAATCCTGAGGTGCATAAATTCATAGGGCGAGTGTTTTATAATAATGATTTTAAAGAGCAATCTATGTTTTTTCTAGATCGTGCAAAAAGTTATTTTTATCACGATCCGGAATTACATTATTTGCTTGCATATATCTATTTTAATGATGGAGATTATGTAAAAGCAAGAAAGTCATTAAATGATTGTTTGTTTATTTTGCCAAAATATTTCCCTGCAAGAACAATGTTGGATAAGATTGAAGTTCTGCAAAAATAAAATTGTTTATAAAAATTGTTCATGATACACTTATTTTTACAAATAACTAAAAAGGAGAAATTCATGATTATCATAATGGAGCGTAATGCAACAGATCTACAGATATCAAGAGTTATAGAATTCTTGAAAGAAAACGGCTTTGAAATTCGTTGTAATCAGGGTCAAATTCATTATGTAATCGATGCCTTAGGTGATAAAACAACAGTTACTCCGGGAAGAATTTCCGCATTTGATGGAGTAAAGGAAGTAAAAGTTATCAGAGAACCATTCAGGTTAGCATCCAGAGATAGAAAACCTGATGATACTGTTATTGAATTCCCCAATGGCGTAAAAATTGGTGGAAAAAATAAACCCGTTGCTATGATTGGGCCTTGTTCGGTTGAAGAAAGTTACGAAGGCCTGCTTCAGGTTGCTCTTGCCGGGAAGGAAATGGGGTGTGAATTTTTGAGAGGTGGAGCATTTAAGCCTAGAACTTCTCCTTATGATTTCCAAGGATATGGAGAAAAAGCTCTTAAATACTTAAAACAAGCAAGTGAAGAAACCGGTCTTTTAACTGTTTCTGAGGTAATGGATGCTGCAGATTTGGATATGATGTGTGAATATGTCGATGTATTACAAATCGGAGCTAGAAATGTTCAAAACTTTAAGTTACTTCAGGCTGTTGGAAAATGCCGTAAGCCTGTAATTTTAAAAAGAGGACTTGCAAGTACTATACGAGAATTCCTTTTGGCTGCAGAACATATTATGTATAGTGGAAACCCTAATGTTATACTTTGTGAGCGTGGGATAAGAAGTTTTGACAGTGCGTTTACTCGAAATGTTATGGATATTGCTTCAATCCCTGTTATAAAGAAATATTCGCATTTGCCTATTATTGTTGACCCAAGCCATGGTACCGGTCAAAGATATCTTATTGAACCTATGGCGAAAGCTGGTCTTGTTGCAGGGGCTGATGGTATTATGATAGAAGTTCATCATGATCCTGAAAATGCTCTTTCAGACGGTAAACAAAGTCTCCCTATCCCGATGTTTAAAGATGTTATGAGACGTATAAATAATTTTAACGAAATGGTTAATGCAATTAATGCAGAGGATGTCCCTGTTTAGAAATTTATGCATTTCTTTGAAAAAATGATGCAATTTCTTTATGTGGGAAAAATTTGACAATAGGACGTCCATGTGGGCAAGTATATGGCATCTTTGTTGTTCTCCACTTCTTTACAATTTCTTGCATTTGCCATGTTGATAATTTTTGCCCTGCTTTTACTGCGGCTTTGCAAGAGGTTGTGATAAGTATTTTTTCTTCTAGTCTATCTATATTTCCATCAATATTTTCGAAGATGTCTGCCAATATTTCTTTTGGTTTTACTTTTGCAATTAGTTGAGGAACTTTTTTGAAAATAATTTCATTTTCTTTTATAAATTCAATTCCAAATCCAAATTTTTCAAATTTTTCAATATTTTCCTTTATTAATTCTGCTTCAGAATTTGAAACTGGGATTACGTCTGAAACAAAAAGCATTTGGGATACTATATTTTTTTCAGCCATTAGTTTTTCGTAAATATAACGTTCTTCAGCTATGTGTTGATCTATAATTTCAAGTCCGTCATCTTTTTCTACTAAAATATAAGTGTTTTTATACTGCCCAACGATATTTTCTTCCGGTTCTGTTTCTTTTTCGACAGGAATGAAAATTTGTTTTTGTACTTGTTTAATCTCAGATGTTGAGTCTGTTTTTTCTTCTTGTTCTCGCATTAATCTGTCTGAGATATAAACAGTATCGTTTTGTTTGTCGAAGAATATATCTCCGGTGCTTTCAAGTTTTGGTCGGACAAAATCTACTACGTTGTCCTGAATCTCCGGTGTTTGATAGAAAGTTTGGTTTGTTTGCTTTTCCACATAGTTCATTAGTCCGGCTTGGATAGACGTGTAAATAAAATTGAATACTTGGTTTGTATTTTTATATCTTACTTCTTTTTTTGTCGGGTGAACGTTTACGTCTACATCTGAAGGCGGAATTTCAAGGTTAAGAACCACAAAAGGGTATTTGCCGCTGGCAATAAGACTTTTATAAGCAGTATCTATTGCTTTTTGGAAAACTCCGCATTTTACTGTTCTTGAATTAATATAGATATGGTAGCCTTTTTTACTTGATCTTGTGTAATCAGGAGTGCTTACATAGCCGCTGATTTTAAGACCGGATAAAGTATCAGTTTTTAATACTTCTTTTAAATTCGCAATTATATCAGAGGAGTATACTTCCTTTATTGTCTGTAAAAGATTATTTAATCCGGAGGTTTTTAAGACAGTTTTACCGTTCTTTTTTAACTCCAAGGAACATTCCGGGTGTGCCAGTGCTAAAGCTTGCACAAGTTCTTGGATGTACGAAAATTCTGTATTTGAGCTTTTTAAAAATTTTAATCTCGCCGGTAGGTTATAAAACAAATCTTTTATGTCCATAATTGTTCCTATGGCACATCCTGTCTCAACTTGTTTAACTTCAGAATTTTCACATTTTACTTTTGTTCCAGTATCAAATTCTGCAGTTCTAGTTGTGCAGGTAAGTTTTGAAATAGATATTATACTAGCAAGTGCTTCACCTCTAAAGCCGAGTGTATGTATATCGAAAAGATCTTCATCTGTAGCAATTTTACTTGTTGCATGTTTTGAGAAAGCGAGCATTATATCATCAGGGTGAATTCCACAGCCATTATCAGCAACTCTTATATCTCTGCAGTCATTATTTATTTCAATACTGATTTTTGTTGCTCCTGCATCAATAGAATTTTCTACCAGTTCTTTCACAACTGAAGCAGGTCTTTCTATAACTTCACCAGCTGCAATTTGATTTATTAAATGCTTAGATAACTGCTTAATTCTAGCCATACAAACAAGCTCCCAAAATCTTTGTATATCATACTTAAAATCAATCTACATCAAAAATAAATTCATCTAAATGTTTGATTACAAATCTGAAACATTTCTATAAGATACAATAGAAAGATTATTTTATAGGGAGAAAAGACTTGGTGAGAGCTAAAACAAATACAAAATTAAAACCGGCGAAGAAAGTTGATTTGCAAGTAGTAAAACCGGTAAAAACAACAAAGTATAGTGATATTGATTTGAACAACTGGAAGGCTTATGACCATGTTAAAACTGATACCTTGTGGGAATTCCCTAACCGCTTGAAAGAGGGTGGGCATTCTAATGAGTATCATGGAAATTATATCCCTCAAATTGCTCAGCAATTATATGAAAGATTTACAAAGAAAGGTGATGTTGTCCTTGATTTGTTTTTTGGATCAGGAACATCAGGTATAGAAGCTATTAATATGGGACGCCGCTGTATTGGTGTAGAACTAAAGGATGAATTGGCAGAAAAAGTCTCAGAAAAGTTCTCTCCAAAACAATTGGTTACAGATGTAAGAATTATTTGTGCTGATTCAGCTTCTGAAGAAGCAAAAGAAAAGGTTCAGGCTAGTCTTGATATTATGAGAGAAGAAAAGGCGCAATTTCTAATACTTCATCCGCCTTATGATGATATAATCAAATTTTCAGACAGAAAAGAGGACTTGTCTAATTGTTCTTCTACAGAAGAATTTTATGACTTATTTGCTAAAGTCGCAAAAAACGGTTATGACATGTTGGAAAAAGGCCGTTTTGCAGCTCTAATTATTGGGGACAGCTATAAAAATTCAGAAGTTCAACCCTTGGGTTTTGAATGCATGGCAAGAATGATGAATCTTGGTTTTAGATTAAAAGGGATTATCGTAAAAGATATTCAAGGAAACGAACGTGCTAAGGGAAAGACCGCAAACTTGTGGCGTTATAGAGCCTTAGCCGGAGGATTTTTTATTTTTAAACATGAATATGTAATGATTTTCCAAAAAGTTTAGGTTTGTATTATTCGACAATATTTATTCTAAAGATATAAAATTTTAACCCTGAATTAATTGTAAATCTCATGTTTTTAGTGGATAAAATTTATTTTAATATCGTTTATTCTGATAATGTACATTTGAAGCATGCTTATTTTTAAAAAAGTCATGCTCAAAAAGAGACAATATTACAAAATATTAACCGACTTTGAAGAAATGTTAAATCACCTAAAAACATGTCAATGACATGGTTTTCAGGAAAAATATAGGGAGGAAGATTGGTTGAAAATAAAAAAGTTGTCTCCGTCAGATGTATAGAGTACAATTAATAATATATTCAACTTCTTGTAGAGGTAGGATGATTATTTATGCAGAGTATAGTTGAGAAAAATCTTTTACAAATACAGGAAGACATCGCACCTTATAAACCGAATATTATTGCAGTTACAAAGTATTTCGACGAAAGTGCAATAATCGAAGCATACAATGCGGGATTACGAAACTTCGCTGAATCCAGAGTAATTGAAGCCATAAAGAAGATCGAAAATCTTCCGACAGAGATTAGAAATAATTCAAAGTTTCATTTTATTGGTCATCTTCAGACAAATAAAGTGAAAAAAGCTGTAGAGGCCTTTGATTATATCCATTCTGTAGATTCATTGAAACTTGCAAAAGTTATATCTGATGAGTCAAAGATTCTCGGGAAAATTCAAAAAGTTTTTCTTGAAGTGAATGTCGCTGATGAACAACAAAAATATGGATTTTCAAAAGAAGAGATTTTTAGCTTGTTCCCTATGCTGAAGGAACTTGACGGGATAGAGATTGTCGGTTTGATGAGTATGACTCCGCTTGGGGCGTCTGCACAAGAACAGGATGAGCTTTTTTCTGAAATGGCTGATATAAAGAAAAATTTGGAAAAAACATTTGGCTGTGAATGTAAAGAGATGTCTATGGGGATGAGTCAAGATTACAAAGAGGCAGTAAAGTACGGTGCGACAATGTTGAGGATTGGTAGAAAATTATTTAATTAAGTAAGATAAACGGAGGAAAAACGGTGGCAGTAGTAACAGACAAAATTAAATCGGTAGTAGATTTTTTAGTAAAAGGATTTGAACCAAGAGAAACTATTTTTGATGAAATGGCTCAGGAAATTGAAGATGATTATCCTGTTCAAGATAATTTAGCAATCGATCCAGCTTATTCTTCTTCATATCAACAAGTTGTTGATAAACCTAGTGAATTAAAAGTTGTTAATCATCCAAATTTCAAAGGTTACGAAGTAAAAGTTATGGAACCAAGATCTTTTGAAGATGCTGCTACTATTGTTCAACACTTAAGAAATAGAAAAACAATCGTTCTAAATCTTCATTTGTTAGATAAAGAACAATCACAAAGAACAATTGACTTTGTTTGTGGTGCCGCTCATGCTTTGGACGGAAAACCTCAAAAAGTTGGTGATTTAGTATTTGTGTTTACACCAAGCAATGTTACTTTGTCTGTTGATGTAACTGCTAACCAAAATAAATTTAATGACTCTTTGTGGAGAGCTCCTCTACAATAAGTCTAAATGTTATGAGAAAGAGAGATAGTTGAATATGAGGCACATTGTGCCTCTTTTTTTTATAAAAAACTTGTTTTAAATTGAAAATTATGATATATTTTTCCCGTTATGAAAATGGAAAGTTTTGCAGTTTGTTATAATCAGGAGATATCCCATTCTGTTGAAACCAAAGATGTTTTGGTTAAGATTCTTGCAGATAAAGGGATTATGGCAGAGGTTTTAAATATAGATAATCTGAAAAATGGTTTTGATTTCGTTTTTGTGATTGGTGGAGATGGAACCATTTTAAAAACTGCGAGATTTTATTCAAAGTATTCTACCCCGATTTTCGGTATTAATTTGGGCCGTTTAGGCTTCTTATCGCAGTCTTCCAAAGAAGATATTGAGATGTCTGTTGAAAAAATATTGTCAAATAAGTTTTTGGTAGAAGATAGGATAATGCTCGAAAGTAGTGGTTATGTCGCTTTGAACGATTTTGTAATAAAGGGATCTTCATCAGGGAGAACTTCTTTATTCTCGTTAAAAATAAATGATAAATATGTTTGTGATTATCTTGCAGACGGTATAATTATTTCAACACCTACAGGTTCTACTGCATATGGACTTTCTGCGGGGGGACCGGTTCTATCTCCTTGTTTGAATGCTTTTGTAGTTGTTCCTATTTGCCCTCATACACTCACTGCAAGGCCTTTAGTTATTCCGGATTCTGAAAAAATTTCAATTTGCGGCAAAGATGAAGGAACAAAGTTTTTGGTCTCTAATGACGGACAAGAGTCTCACGAATTTAAAGGGGTTGTAAATATTAATAAGTCTCCTTTTACCGCAAAATTAGTTTTGCTTGAGGGGGTTGAGTTTTATTCTACATTGCGAGATAAGCTGCATTGGGGTACTTCTCCTGCAAATATATAACTTCCCTTTTGACAATTCTGAATCTATTGCAAATAGGCTGTTTTGGTCTTGTCTTGCCCTTTAATATTAATTTTTGTTCATAATTAATTACAAATTCTTGTACTTTTTTTCTATTTAAAATAGTATGTTAATATACTATTGTAGATGAATTAATAATTATACAATCACATAAAGAGGTAAAAATAGTGGAAAATTTCGTATCAGATATCTTTGCTAAAAAAGATGAAACAACAAGCAATGATCAAACTCAAAGGTCTCCAATCAACCCGACTAACATCAAGGTAATCGGCGTCGGCGGTGGCGGTGGTAACGCTGTAAATCGAATGATTAAAGCCGGTCTTTCAGGTGTTGAGTTCTGGTTAATGAATACAGATTTACAAGTTTTAGAATATGGTCAAACAAAAAATAGAATTCAACTTGGAACAAAATCAACAGCAGGTTTAGGTGCTGGTGGTGATCCTTCAGTAGGTGAAAAAGCTGCAGAAGAAGCTCAACAAGAAATTACAGAAGCTTTGGACGGAGCTGATATGGTATTTATTACAGCTGGTATGGGTGGCGGAACCGGTACAGGTGCTGCTCCTGTAGTTGCTAAAATAGCTAAAGAATTAGGAATTTTAACAATTGCTGTTGTAACAAAACCATTCACTTGGGAAGGTCGTAAAAGACAAAACCAAGCTAACCAAGGTTTGGAAAAACTTAGAGAAGCAGTTGATGCTGTAATTGTTGTTCCAAACGATAAGTTGCTTCAAGTTGTAGATAGACAAGTTTCATTGACAGAGTCTTTCATAATTGTTGATGAAGTTCTATTAAGAGGTGTACAAGGTATTTCTGATATTATCACTGTACCTGGATTAATTAACGTAGACTTCGCCGATGTAAAATGTGTAATGCAAGCATCAGGTTCAGCATTGATGGGTATCGGTCGCGGTCAAGGTGAAGGCAGAGCTATAAAAGCTGCGGAAATTGCAATTAATTCACAACTTCTTGAATCTTCAATCAACGGTGCTACCGGTGTAATTGTAAATATTACAGGTGGTCCTGATATGACTCTTCACGAAATTTCAGACGCTGCTAATATTATTCATGACGCTGTAAATGATGATGCTACAGTTATTATTGGTACAGCAGTAAATGAAAATATTCAAGGTGAAATCCAAATTACTGTAATTGCAACAGGATTTGAAATGAAAAGTCAAAAACCTGAAGAAAAATCAGATTTAAAGCAATTAAGTGCTTCTGATTTCTTTGCAGGTACATTTAACAATTCATCTTCAGTAGCTCCTGCTCAATCATCAGTTAGAAGACCGTCTGTGTCTGAATCTTCAAGAAGTTTTACTAATATCGAAATTCCAGATTTCTTGAGAAAATAATTTTAATCACACTAACAACAGTTGGAATATGAAAAAGATGAAAAGGAACCGAGTATACTTGGTTCCTTTTGCTTTGTGATTCCTATTTGTAACAAATTGTAAATATAAGTTTAAAATACTTCTAAACCTTCTCCTGTTAATTGAAATGCCTCTTGATAATCTTAATAAAAGGGGGATTTTAAGGCAATTTTTTAATGAAAAAATTTTTTATATAAGCATAGGGGAAATCGATTTCACGGGGAAACATTTTTAAGGAAAAGGAGAATAGAATTAATGGTTAAAATTAGTAAACTTGTTGATATGGGTGTTAAGGCTTTTGCTGATGATGGCGCAAAATTATCTACAAAAAGGGTTGCTTTTAAAGCAATTAATGAAGTGACTGGATCTAATGTAATGACAAGATGGGCTATAAAAAATGGTAATAATAGTGCGGTAAGAGCAACTTTTTCTCATGTAGATAAGTTATTAGGGAAAGAATATTCTAAAGGCCTTAGGAAAGGTGCTCTCGTTGGAGCTTCATTAACTGCAATTCCTTTGGCGTATACTTCGTACAAAGTTTATGATGCAAATAAGCAGTTAGAAGTATACGAGAATGATTATAATGTCAATATGCAAGAGACTGTAAAAGCCTTGGAGGAAAAGGAAGCTAAAATTAAACAGTTGGAAAAAGAGTTAAAAGCAAAAGAAGAAGCTGAAAATTTATACACAGTAAAAGAAGGTGATTGCTTCTGGAATATTGCAAAAGCTCAACTTATAGAAGAAAATAAGGACAAAAAAGATTATAAGCCGACAAATGCTGAAATTAAAGAATTAGCAGAAGAAATAATGGCATTAAACAATTATAAGTATGATAAAAATAATTTTAATTCAGAACCGCCATTATATCCGGGTGATAAATTAAAATTGACAGCTTAGTTTATAGTAGTTTTAAATATAAAAATCAGCCTCAATTTAATGAGGCTGATTTTTTTAGTTTATAAAAATAATAAACTTAGTCTTTAGCGTGTCCTGCTGTTCCTAGAACGTCTATCATTTTGTGTTTTACCATTTCTTTTACAGCAGTTCTTCCTGGTCCCATGTATTCTCTTGGGTCGAATTTTTCAGGATGTTCAACAAAGAATTCTCTGATTGTTGAAGTCATAGCTAATCTCAAGTCAGTATCGATGTTAATTTTAGCTACACCGTGTTTAGATGCATAATTTAACATATCTTCTGGTACACCTTGAGCGTTTGGTAATTGTCCACCGTATTGGTTGCATTTTGCAACGAATTCAGCAGGAACTGAAGATGAACCGTGAAGTACTAGAGGGAAATCATATCCAACAGCTGCATTAACAGCCTTTTTAATTTCTGCAAGTCTTTCGAAGTCTAATTTAGCTTCTCCAGAGAATTTGTATGCACCGTGTGATGTTCCGATAGCTACTGCTAATGAATCACAACCAGTTTCTTTAACAAATCTTGCAGCTTCTTCAGGATCTGTATATGTTGAATCTTTTGCATGAACTTTAACATCATCTTCAACACCAGCTAATTTACCAAGTTCAGCTTCAACTGATACTCCGCGAGGATGAGCATAGTCAACTACTTGTTTTGTTAATTTGATGTTTTCTTCTAGTGGGAATCTTGAACCATCGATCATTACTGAAGAAAATCCACCATCGATACAAGCTTTACAAATTTCAAAATCAGCACCGTGATCTAAGTGTAAAGCGATAGGTACTGTAGTTGTAGCTAATGCTGCTTCTACTAATTTAATCAAATAAGTTTGATTTGCATATTTTCTTGCACCTGCAGAAACTTGTAAAATAATAGGTGATTGAGTTTCTTCTGCAGCTTCTGCAATACCTTGTAAAATTTCCATGTTGTTTACGTTGTAAGCACCGATAGCATAACCGCCAGCTAATGCTTTTTTGAACATTTCTCCTGTTCCAACCAATTTTCTTTCACTCATTTGAGTTCTCCTTCTTTTGTAAATATATTACACACATTAAGGGTACAACAAACAAAAAAACGGCGCAAGTGTAAAGAAATGTTAATATCGTATATATAATTTTACAAACCCTCTAATAAATTGATATAATAAGGAAAAAGGGGAATTAATGAATAAATTTGAGGGCAAAAATTTTTTTTGTTGCACCTTGGATTACTCGTATAGAAAAAAGTGTGAAGTAAGTATAATAATAGTGGGGTAAAAGATGAACATCCAACCAATTTCAAGTATTTCTGTAAAAAATTATCAAAGTAACGTTGATTTTTCCGGTCGTAATAATGATAAGAAAAAGAATTTGCACATTAATTTTAATCCGGCTAAAAAGTTGGCTGTGCCTTTGGCCGCAACAGTTTTGGCTATAAATACACCAGTTTCGGTAAAAAGTGCGGAATCTTCTGCAAATTATCCTGGTGTAGCTACAGAATTAGCTTATGAAGCGCCTAGTGTTTCAAGATCTTCTGCAAATGCTAAGGTTTTAGATTTGAAAACATTTGATAATTACAAGGTTTCTGTAAAACCTATGGATACAGACAGAAACTCAAAAACTGCAGAAACATTGAGAGTTGAGATATCTACTCCTGGAGGAATTGAAAAAGGATCTATTCAATCTGTCGGTACAGCTAATCTTAACATAACAGGTGCTTTAGAGTCTGAATATTCTGAGTTGCTTTCTTATAACCAGACAGTTGTTAAGTTAGATAGTGACCCTGATATGGAATACGTTTTGTTCGACCAAGATTTGCATGATTACGTAATGGATTTTGCACAAAATAAATTAGCTGTAAAAAATAATGGTGCTGTTAAAGTAAAAAATCTTGATCGTGATATGCGCACAGTTGGTCCTTACGGATTGGATACAAGATTATTTACAGATAGTTGGCTAGAATCTGCAAAACATTATCAGTTTGATTATGAGAAAAAATATGGAGAACCTTCTTGGACAACTGATATGTTTGAGATTGATAACGGAAGAGCAATGTTATACGGATATAACAATGATTCAAATGAAGTTGATGCTGAGGTAATAACTTTAAGATATATCCCTGATAATATTGTAGAAACTGGTAAGTATCCGGTATTAGAATTAAAGGGATTGACTACTGTTAAAAGTCAGTTAATGGATATGACAGGTAATATCAGAGAGATTGAATACCCTGCAGTTGAACTTTATTGCAGAGGATGGAACAGCACTGTTTACATGGTAGATCAGAAATTGTATGACAATCTTATGGAATTAAAAGGTGATGATGTAAACAATAATGCTAATATTAAATTTGATGTAAAAGCTACTACTACCCAGTTGGTTAGTGGAACAGGTGCCGTTTCTCGCGATCTAAACCGTATGTAAACATTTGTAAACATGTAGAAACATGGTGAAATTCACGTTTCATCCATGTTTTTACATGTATAGTGCTATAAAAGAGAGAAATATAAAAAATGAGAGTTGAAAACGGCAAAGTTATTGGATCTGTTCGTGGGGTTTTGCCAGATTCGCATCCTGAGACAGTATTGAAAATAGATTTAAAAGAATTAACACCAGAGGTAAAAGCCTGGTTAAAGAGTTCTGGTATTGATATTAGTACCTGGCAGAATTTTTCTCCAGAAGAAAAAGAACAATATTTACAAGGTATTCGCGATAATATTCTAAAGCAATTAAATACCAAATTGCCAGATAATAATCAACTTGCACAAGATGGCTCAGAAGTGGTGTCAACTGCTAATTCTAGCCAAAATTCTGTTGAGTCTGCAACTGATAAAAAAGCTTTTATGCCTGCAATAGATGTTTTGTCTGCTGATTGGCAAAACAAGACAATGCAGGAAAAAATAGATACTTTTACTACAGTCTTTTCTATGCATAAAGCAGGTGAAGATTGGGATAAGATGACTCCGGAACAACAAGAGCAGTACAAGGCTGAAAGATTTGAAGAATTTACATCAAAATTGCCTGGGTATAACAAAACCGGAGAAAAAGACCAACAAAAATATCTTGAGAGACTAGTATACAATGCTGAATTGTTATTAGAATCCAAAATGTCTCCTGAGGAATTTTTCAGTTTGCCAAAAGAAAAGCAGGCTGAGCTTGTTCAAAATTCAACTGTAGTAAATCCTGAATTTAAGAAAACTTTGCAGGATAGATATGCACTAGATCAAAATGCTGCTGAATTTTCAGGTAAGACTACAGAAGAATTTAATAGGCTTTCTGGAAAAGAAAAAGCTCAATTAAAATTCAATTATATTAAATCAAAAAAAGAAAGAAATGAGAAATTAACAGAAAGCGAACGTAATTTTCATGGATATTATAAATTTATAAGCAGAACTACAGGTAACTTTGAGGCTTCTGAAATTGATTTATCTAAATCAGCTGATAGTTATGTCTACAAAGATGATGTTTTTGTGGCTTTAGTAAAAGACAAAAACTTGGAATCTGGGACAGCTGAGTATAACAGAGCTTATGCTGATTCTATTCAGCGCCAATTAGAGGGCTTATCTCCTGAAGAGGCTAAAGAAAAATACAGAGAAATGTTCGCTAATATGCCAGAAGAAAGATTCTATGCAGTTAGAGGGGCATTGAAGTATTTACGTCAAGACTCAAGAAAAGCTATTGAAGAAAACGTGCCTAGTATGACCGGAAATCAAGTTTTAATATATGCAAACGGAGCTTACGGTGATAGCGACAATGTCGATGAGGTTAATAGTTTCTTGTCAAACATTGGCGATTCTGAAGAAGCAGTTGTTTTGTATAAAAACAATGGTCACGTATTTGAAAACAATGATATTAATACTGCGGTTAACTTATATGCAGTTAACTCTAATAATGACAAGTTAATCGAGGCCGGCGCAATTGGTTTGAATACTTGTGATGAAGATGTGATTGCTGACACTTATAACAAAGTAAGTGCTTCAGAAATTGCAACTCCAGAATCAAAGTCAAAATATGCAGCTTACAGTATAAAATTTGCAGAAAATGATGCATCAAGAGAAGCAAGACAGGATCAAATCTACAATACAAACAATATTGATATGATTGACGGTTCTATTTCTGCAATCAAATATTTCGAAACATCTGAAAGCCGCGACAAAGCTGATGAAAAAGCTTTTAATTGGATAGAAAACTGTGATAATGAAGATTACAGAAGACGTTTAACAGAAACAAGATTCAATATGATTTCAGAGTTAAACCCAGATGAACAACTTTCAAAATTCGATAGAACGATGAATTCAATGCATCAGGATGTAAAAGAGTGTGGGGCATCTAATGTGGATAAATTAGATCCTTCTGTGCAAAATGAAGCAATGGAAAGCGCTTATTCTACCGGAGATGAAGAAGTAGTTAATGCTGCTATGGAAAGTCTTTCAAACAGTAAGTCTATAGATGCTATTGAACAGGAACTTCCTAGAGCGGTAATTAATGCAGTAGAAAAAGATGATTTAACAAGATTATATAATGATTTTGATGCCGTTGACGATGGTTTATCTTCTTTAAGACAAAGAGTTGCAAGTGGGGCAAAATTGTCTGCTCAGGAATATGCATCACTTTCCCCTCAGGAAAAGCGAGAATATTTCGCAAGTTATTTCAAAAAATTACCTTTGGAACAAAAGATTAAAATGTTGACTTCAATTCCGAATGGTACACAAAAAAGAAGTATTTATAAGATGTTAGCACAATCAAATGACAATTTGTTTAATATTCTTATAAGTGATGCAAATATTGCAAAAGATATCAGAGATATGAATATTTCAGAAGCTATTAATAATAAAATTGATAATATAATTCTTCAAAAAAGAGCTTCAGAAATTCAGTTTGCAAATTTAGCAAATGACTATGAACTTGCAGAAGATAATTCAAACACAAATAACCAAACTGAAAAATATTTTGCAAGTGTTAATAGTGGAAACTTTGATACCAAAGAGATTTATAAAAAAGATAAAAGAGGAAATATTCTCGTATAGGTACATAATTTGTAGGTGAGTCGACTAAGTTATTCTTAGCTTAGTCGACTTTTACATCTGTAAATATTTGTAAAGAAAATATTTATATTTTAAATTTTAAGGGAATATTTACTTTTATATATATAGTGAGAGTTTTAGAAAGAGAGCAAAACTGTAATGGTGTCAGAAGTAAATAAAAATACCCCTATAGATTCTAACATTCAGCCTGTCAAAGGTAGTGATGCCAATAGTTCTGCACCTCAGAAGTTAAACACGGTTATGCTAGATTCTGAAATCTTGGAAATGCTGAAAAAGCTTGGTATAAGTCTTGAAGAATGGAACTCTTTTTCTCCTGAACAGCAAGCTAAGAAGATATCTGAATACAAGGTATTAGAAAATGAAGATATAGTGCCGACAGGATTAAAGCTTGAAAAATCTCAAACTTCTGAAATATCAGCATACGAAAAAGAGATTAATGAAAGAACTGGTGCAGATGGTAAATGGGAGAAAAAAGTTCAAGGAACCACTTTCTCTGAAGCATTGACAAAGTTCTATGGAAAAAAATATGCAGAAGCAACTCCTGAAAAACAAAGAGAATTAGAAGAAACATACTTCAACGAGTATATTTTGAAAGATGCTAAAGTTTCAGGTAAAAAAGTTAATGTAAACTCTCAGTACAGGTTATACTTAGACAGAGCTGACAGTTACGATGAATACGTAAAAGTAGCATCTATGATATCCAGATTGGAAGGTCGTACAGATGCAGAAACTGCAAAAATTCAAGGTAATGCCTACGACGATGCTGTTTTGAAGCCTGAAGACATAACTCGTCAAAAAGCCGGTTATGAAGGGACTACAAGTGTCGTCGGAAAATTGCATGAAAGTGTTCAAGAAAGAATTATAGATGATGCAGACGCAGATTTTGCAACAACAAAAGCAAGACAAAATATTGTTCAAAATACTCCTTTATTAAAAGATTCAAACAGTGCTATTATGGCAATTATTGAAACAAAGGATGATGAAGCAATTTCTGCTTTTGGGGACTATAATACAATCAATGAGATTGAAAGATTAAAAGGCAAAGAATCAGCAAATGATGCTTTTAAAATAATTACTGATAGTAGAGATATAAAAAATACAACTCAAGAAGATATCGTAGAAAAAACTATTTCCAAGAACGAAAACGATTTAAGAAAAGAAGAGTTGGGTAATATTGCTTTTAAGAGTGAAAATGTTCATTCGATAGTCGGTGCTCAAAGAGCTGTTAATACAATTAAAAATGAAGAAGTTTTTGAACGCTATGACAAAAATGCAATGAACGCTATAGATTCTTTGGATTCAAAGGAAGATAGAATATATGCTACAGAAGCAAGAATGGACACAATGTCAAAGGCTCTTGTAGAAAGACAAAAAAAGATGTATGCAAATACAATGGAATCAAAACATGATGATGTCTTGGAAACCGCAGCATCAAATATATATAAATTGGATGAAGCAGTAAGAGATTATGCAGAATCTCTTACGAAATCGTTGGGTAAAGAAAATGTGACAAGCAGTATTCAAAAAACTCCTCCAACAGAACAAAATACTTCTGATAATAATGCTGTCCAAAAAAGAAGTTATACTGAAACTCAAGGTACTCAGACCTCAAATAATTCAAAACAGTTAAATCAACAATATCAAGTTGAACAGGCTGCTAAAAAACTTGATTTATCAACTATAGATGGTATCCAAAAGTTTATAAAAATTGCAGGCAGATATCCTCTCCAGTTTGGAAATTATTTGGCAGGACTGAAAGGTAATGAACTTCAAGATAAAGTACTTACTTTGTGTAAATACGCCCCAGAAAAAATAATCGGTCTGGTGAAAAATAATCCAAGTCTCGGAGTATTTATTCTTAACTGTTCTAAAGTTAATCTTTCTATTCAAAATAAGGTAGCAAAAGAGATTCTTAGTTCTTCAACAGAAGGTTCTGCTGAATGGAAATTAGCAAATAGTCACTTGAATAGATATGATGTAAGTAAAAAAACTAATGAAAAACCAAAAATATAGTCTATTGATTTTTATTGTTTTTTATATTTTAATGGACTTACAGCGGTTTTTTATATAATTCCGTGAGTTCATTAGAAAGAAGACAATTTTAAATTGCCGAATGAAAATATAATAGCAAAAGATATAAAATTGGCGAAGTATGCAGGTTTTTGCTACGGCGTAAAAAGAGCTGTGGAGACTGCTAAAAAATTAAAAGCCGAAAATCCGAATAAAGATGTATTTGTCTTAGGGGAGTTAATTCATAATACTCATGTTATTCATGATCTTGAAAAGCTTGGAATTAGAACCTTGACAGAAATTCCTGAAAATGGTGAAGGAATTTGTGTAATTAGAAGCCATGGAGAAAGTCCTGAGGTAATAGAAAAAATAAAACAGGCAGGATTTGAGTTAGTAGATCTTACTTGTCCTGATGTAAAAAAAGTTCAGCAAAAAGCTATAGAATTAGCCAAGGATAATTATTTTGTAGTAATTGTCGGAAAAGAAGAACACCCGGAAGTAATAGCAATCAAAGCAAATGCTAAGTTGTGGAGTGAGAATGTTATTGTAGCAGCTTCTCCTGAACAGCTTGTTCCATATAAGGATCAGATTAAATCACATAAACGTGTTGGTGTAGTTGTTCAAACTACACAGAGGATTGCGACTTTAAATTCTATAGTTGAATATCTTACATCAATTTCAAAAGAATTGCATATTGCAAATACCATATGTGCAAGTACTTCTATGCGTCAATCTGAGGCAAAAGAGCTTGCTCAAGAAAGTGATTTGGTAATAGTAGTTGGATCGAAAAAAAGTGCTAATACAACTCATTTGGCAGAGATTTTAAAAGATATAACCAAGACAATTCACATAGAAAATGCTGATGAATTGAATGAATATAATGAATTAATTAAAAATTCTATAAAAATATCTGTTACAGCGGGAGCATCAACTCCTCAGGATATAATTGATGATGTTTTAAATAAATTAAGAAAGGAAAAATAAAAAAATGACAGCAACATTAGAAAAAACAAACTTAGATGAATTTGAAAGATTATTAGAAGAATCTTTTTCAAAATCATTCTCAGTAGCTGATATCGTTGAAGGTACAGTTATGAAAAAAGAAAATGATGGATACTTGATTAGTGTAAAAGGTGCTAAAACAGAAGCATTTTTACCTGAAAAAGAATTATCATCAGCAGAAGGTGCAGAATCTTTAGAAATTGGTGATGAAAAAGAATTCTACGTATTAAAAGAAGAAAATGATGAAGAAGGTATGGTACTTTCTCTTAAAAGACTTGCATTTGCTCAAGCTTGGGCTCAACTTAACGATGCAAAAATTCAAGGTGATACAATCCTTGCTAAAGTTGTATCAATCGTTAAAGGCGGTGTATTAGTTGATGTAGCTGATTTGAAAGGTTTCATCCCATCTTCTCAATTAAGAACTGGAACTCCATTTGATGGTTTAATTGATACAAAAATTGAAGTTAAAGTATTAGAAGCTGATCCTAAGAAAAACAAATTAATCTTGTCTCAAAGACAAGATGTAGCAGAACAAAGAGATCAAGTAGTTGACAATATTTTGTCAGAACTTGAAGAAGGTGCTGTGGTAAAAGGTGAAGTTGTAAGAATCGCTGATTTCGGTGCTTTCGTTGATATTAACGGTATTGACGGACTTCTTCCAATTTCTGAAATTTCTTGGTCAAGAATTAAACATCCTTCAGATGTAATTTCTTTAGGTGAAACTATTGAAGTTAAAATTATCAAAATTGATAATGAATTAAAAAGAATTTCATTATCATTGAAAAGAATGGGTGAAGATCCATGGCAACAAATTGAAGGACAATTTGAAGAAGGTCAAGTAATCACAGGAACAGTAAACAAAGTTACAGGTTTTGGTGCATTCATTAACATCTTCCCTGGTGTAGAAGCATTATTACCGGTTTCTGAAATGGCAGAAGAAAATGTTAATCCTTTCAACGTATTCAAAGTAGGTGACAGTGTAGAAGTTCTTATCAAAAAATTCACTCCACAAGAACACAGAATTGCTTTGAGTATCAAAGATATTAACAAAGATGCTGAATAATTAATTAAGCAAAATAAATAAAAATAATAACGGTCTTGCATTGCAAGACCGTTATTTATATGGTTTGTAAAATTTTGTTAACATAAAGAAATTTAATGTGTGTAGGGAGCAATTTTAGCATTAAATTATTTTTTTTATATATAAGGGGAAATAAAGGAGGGAAATTTTATGGTTTCTATAAAGAGTATTGAGCAGATTGTTTCAAATTTAACAAAAGCTGGTAAAACTTCTGGCGTTGCTAGTGATAAAGCAACATATAATTTTTTTGAAAAAATGACTAGCGGATATGGAAAAGATGCTTCCCCAATTATATATAAGGGTGCAAATCTTGAAAATTTACCTGACTTTCTTAAACCAATGCTTACAGGTTTAAGAAAACCTTCAGTTGTTGCAAATGGTCGTTCCAGTGTTAAAGGTCAAGGTATTTTTGGTTTTGCAATAAAAGATGGGAACAGAACCGTAGGTACATCAGCAATATCTCTTGATCGAACAATGGGTGATCCTATATTGCAAATAAGAGGCACTTTTGGTAACGGGAGCCAAAAAGCGGTAAGTTTTAATACTTTATTTAATACAAATTTGTCTGGCAGTGCTGCATTAAAAAGAGATGTTTTTGTAAATAAAAAACTTGCCAGTGAATTAGGTATTTCTGATGAATTTATACAAGGAATTTCAAGATTGCCAAAATCTTTGTCAAAGAGTGAAATTGATATTCAGGCTCAAGGATTAAGATCATTTTTTGCTTCTAAGGGAAGTCTAGTACATAGTATTGATGAGTGTTTACCTGAATTTACAAAAATTGCTTCAAAAACGGGTAAAGTTACGCAAAAATCTGCAAAAGAATCTTTTGAATCTGCTCTAAAAGCAATGGGGTATAATCCTAAAAATGTGATATTAAATTTCAGTGGTAAAAATGAAGAAGCTTTTGGCACTTTCAATGTGATAACCGGTGAATTAAGTTTAAATCTTAATCAAATAAAAAATCATCAAGATTTAGCAAACAGTTTAATCCACGAATTTACTCATATGGAAGATTTTATATTGTTGTATAAACAAGTTGGACCTAAAGAGTTTGAAAAACTTGTTGGAGGAACATTTAACAAAAAATGGTACGACAATATGTCAAAATATATTGTTGATAAACATTTTGCATTTGAATCTAATGGTAAAGTTGTAAAAATTATAACAAATGAAGGTGAAATTACTGATCCTAAATTGATTAAAAAATTCCTTGCAAATCAAAGTAAAACACAAAGATTTGATATAAATGTTATGAAGCAAGAACTTAAAATGGTTATAAAGAACAAAAAGAAAAATTATAGTGGAGATTATGATAGATTAAAGAGTGCAGATGACTATATAAATTCAAATATAGAAAAACATGCAAGAAAATCTGAACAACAATTAATGTATCAATTGCAAGAATCAGGTGTTTATAGAAAAACATCTATAAGCAATAATTATGGTGCAGCTCCTGGAACTTATCCTGAAGATTTTTCAGTTATGTTTAGGCAAATAGATAGTGCTTTAGGGAAATATGGAAAAGGGAAAAATCAAAAGTTTAATGAACTTTATTCACAATCCTTGTACACTGTAGATAATGAATTAGGCGAAATACATTCGGCAATGATTAAAGCTCGAAATATGGGAGTGTCAGAAAAAGAATATTCTCAGCTCTGTAAACAATATATTGATATTGCTCAACAAAAATATTCAACTCCAGAAATACTTGAGTTAAAAGTTTTACAAGAAATGCAGCAAAAGTTAGGGTTGACAAAAATTCCTGAGAATCGAGAATTATATATACAAGCATTGTCAAAAATAGATTCGGAACTTGGGCAAATTGCACAAACTCTTTGTAAAGGACTTCCTAAAAATGAATTTGAAGTTCTTGTGAAAAAACAGAACGAAATTATTAAATCACGCTATCAAAATAGAGGTATGCTTGATTCTATGGTTTCGCACGAAATAAATAATATGCTAAAAAAAATTATTTATGAGTGCTCATAAATCAAATTGCTAAAAATATAGTAAATTTTTAGCAATTTTGAAATAATATATCTATTCTATTTATTTAAAAGTTTTATTCGCCGAAATAGTTTTTCAATCCGACTGCGAGTTTTCTATTTTTGCAAAGTTTTTTAAGTTTTGCAATAGCTCTGTTTTCAATTTGTCTTATACGTTCTCTTGAAACGCCATATTGTGATCCTATTTCATCAAGCGTTTTCTTTGCACCATTGTTGTCAAGTCCATATCTAAGAATTAGTACATCACGTTCTTTTGGGCTTAACTGATTTAGCATTTTTCTGATGTCTTCAAATAAATTTTCCTGTGAGACTCTGCTGTCAGGAGTAATAGAAGCTTCATCCACTATGAAGTCAGCTATTTTTGAAGAATCTTCTGATGAATTTGCCGGAGTTTCCATACTTATTGTAGATTGAGCTGATTTAATAATCGCTGTCAATTTATTTGCAGGAATTCCCAGTCTATATGCAATTTCTTGTTTAGTAGGTGTATGCCCTAACTCTGTAGTCAAATCAATAGTAGCACGTCTGATTTTTCCTAAAGATTCGATCATGTGTATAGGCAATCTTATTATTCTGGCTTTATCAGCGATTGCACGTGTGATTGATTGTTGTATCCACCAAGTTGCATATGTAGAAAATTTATAGCCTTTTGTGTAGTCAAACCTGCCTGCAGCTTTCATAAGCCCCATATTACCTTCTTGGATAAGGTCAAGGAAAGAAAGGCCTCTACCTATATATTTTTTTGCAATGCTTACAACAAGTCTCAAGTTTGCGTTTACAAGTAGGTTTTTTGAAAAGTCATCGTGGTCTTCATATATTTTTTTTGCGAGTTCAAGTTCTTGTTCTGAAGATAGTAGAGGAATTTTTCCTATTTGTTGCAAGTATATTCTCACGCTGTCATCTGAATTTACTGTAGACAGGTTTTCTTGAACTTTTGGGTCTTCTACAGACTCTAATACATCGTCATCCTCTTCCGGAATTTCAATGGAATGAAAATCTACGTTTTCGTCTGATATCTCTTCTGTCAAAAGACCATATTTTTCTAATTCTTTTTTCATATTGTAAACTCTTTCTCCTGATTCTATAATACTTGTTGACCGGATTTTTTGCAATCAAATATTTGTAGTAAATTTATTTTTGGCTGTTTTTTAATTTTTGTCTGACAGTCTCGAAAATTATTGCACTGAGAGCATTTGAAACATTTAGAGAATTAAAATCTTTAAGCATAGGTATTTTAACAATAAAATCAGAAAGCTTTAATAGTGATTTAGAGACTCCCGCATGTTCTGCCCCCATTATGATTGCAAAATTCATATTATTGTAGTCAACATCGTAATAATTATCTTTTGCACTTGCATCAGTTGCAACTACCCACCAGTCTGAATTTTTTAATTTTTGTACTGCGTTAACAAGGCTGTTTACTTTAATTATTGGAATGTGATTTATTGCTCCAGCGCTTGTTTTTTCTACTATATCATTAACTTGGACATTTCTTCTTGAAGGAATAATTATGCCTGCAACTCCTGCGCAGACGCAAGTTCTTATTATAGCTCCGAGGTTATGAGAATCCTCAATCCCATCAAGAATTACAACTGATGAATTTTCGTGCTCTTTTTCTAAAAAATCATCTAAATCCATATACTCGATAGGTGATATTTGGGCTATTATTCCCTGATGGTTGTATTGTGCGTATTGAGAAAATTTCTCTTTAGCGACAAACTGGAATACTACACCACGTTGTTTTGCAAGTTCTTTTATTTGGTTTAATTTACTATCAGAATGGATATTTTTTGAAATAAGAATTTTGTTTATTTCCCTATCCCCTTTTATCAAGGCTTCTGTTATAGCGTTTTTACCAAAAATTATATCATCCATTGTAATTTCCTTTTTATTTAGACACTTCAAGCATTCTGTTTATGCATTTTAACGCCTTTTGAGAAATCTCTTTATCAACTTCAATTTCAGGAGTCTCATTTTTCAATGCATTATAAATATCTTCAAGTGTATTCAATTTCATACTTTGACATATTGCAGGTTTGTCTTTTATTCTATAGAAGCTCTTATCAGGGTAATCTCTTTTAAGTCTTTCTACAACACCGTCTTCTGTCGCAATAATGAATTCTTTATCCCTGCTATTTTTAACATAATTTAAAATCCCTGTAGTGCTGCCTACAAAGTCTGCAAGATTTAGAAATTCTTCCTGACATTCTGGGTGTGCAAGTACTAATGCATTTGGATATTTTGATTTTGTTTCTTTTATTTCAGATAAACTCAAATTGTTGTGAATAGGACAATATCCATCGTATCTTATAACCTCAACATTTCCAAGTTGTTGTTCTACCCATCTGCCAAGATTCTTATCCGGTAGGAATAAAACTTTTGGAGCATTAAGGCTTGCTACAATTTTTACGGCATTAGAACTTGTACAACAAATGTCGCATTCAGATTTTACTTCTGCTGTTGAATTTATATAACATACAGTTGGTACTTGTGGGTTCTTGCTTTTAAATTCTCTAAGTTGCTTTAAATTAATCATATCAGCCATTTCGCAACCGGCTTTTAGGTTAGGAAGAATAACTTTTTTAGAAGGGTTCAAAATTTTTGCAGTTTGAGCCATAAAATAAACTCCGGCAAATATAATAATATCTGCATCTGTTTTTTCAGCCATTTGACTAAGGTATAATGAGTCTCCAACATAGTCTGCAACACTGTCAACTTCAACATTTTGGTAACAATGAGCAAGTATGACTGCATTTTTTTCTTTTTTGAGTTTTTTTATTTCTTCTACATAATTCATTTTGTAGCTCTTCCTCCGTTTAGTGTAAATTTATGTTAAATCTAAGAAGATTCTTGGATTTATTGTATAATAAAAATATAGTATAGTAAATAATTATAAGAAAAGATATTATGGATTTAAACAGTATATTATCACAATTGGGTTTAGGTGGAAAAAAAGATTTGGTCTATTTATCAGTTACTCCCGGTGTTGGGCTTGAGCTGATTCAACTTGATATTGGGACTAAATCTGTAAAAAATTATTCTTATCGTCCATTGGAATATAATGAGTCATTAAGAGAAATTTCAAATATTGAAGAGTTCAAAAATGCTGTATCTGAACTTTTTAATGAGTTGAAAATAAGTATGCACAGCTCTGTTGTTATTAACATTCCGATGGTTTTATTCGGATCTAAGGAATTACCTTTACTTTTAGCAGACGATGCTGTGACTGAAGCTTTAACTTCAGAGGTAGAACAATCTTATATATTTAAAAGATATGAACCGGTAGTAAGTTGGTCAGACGCTAGTTATGGGCAGTCTGGTGATATGCGAAAGCTTTACTATTCAGCTGTTCAAAAGAATACTGTAGATGATATTAAAAATGCATTAGGAGAGCTTGGAATAACCGTTGCAGGAATTGAAGTTTCTCTGATTTCTTTACTAAAAGCCCTAGCTTTTACGGGTTTGGCTGATGACGAACTTAAGAGTAATAACTACTCTTGGAATCTTATGATAATCAACCAGAATGGATATTCTATATCTTCAATGATGGGTAAAAATATTGTTGATTATTATGAAGAACCGCTTGCTATAAAATCATTTGAAGGGGATGAAATTTATAATGCAATTAATGCATCTGCTCAAATTACTCTTATGAGTTATCCCGCAAATTCTTTATTTATAGTATCTACAACAAATCTTGTAAGTGCTGAACTTTTAGCTAATAGGATTCATATTGAAGGTGGTATAAAGTACTATGATAATAATGATTTCAAAAGGGATAATCCTTTACCTGTAAGTTTAGAAGTCTTAGAAGATAATGCCCATAAAATCTCTTTAGAGGCTATAGGTGTTGCGGTTGGTAATAATGTTGGATTCCCAATTAAGTTTAATTTCTTGAGCAGTTCTTCTGAAAGTGGTATTGAAGACCCTGATGAACCAGTGCATGTAGAGTTGGGATCAAAGGAATTCGATATTTCCCCAAATGCTGCAAGGAATATTTCTTTATTATTCTCACTAATAATCGTAGCTCCGTTTTTAGCTCTTTTTATTGGCGTTCCTATGGTTGCTAATAAAAAGCAAGCTCAATTAGATGAGTTAAATTCTAAAATTGAACAGGTTAATAGTGAGATAAAACGTTTGGAAGAAGAACAGAATAAACTGAATAACTTTGATGTGAATGCAGAAATTAAAAAGGTTTTGGGTACAAATCGTTCAAAACTTATCGCTTATTCTGCTTTGGGAGAATCTGTTCCTAAGAAACTTTGGATTACATATTTTGTTGCAAAAGATGATGGAAAGTTTGACATTAAAGGTGATTCTGAAAATGTTGAAGATATTTACACTTTCTTTAAAAATATGAAGGATTCTTTGATTGATACAAAATTAAGACTTCATAAATTGCAATTAAAAACTAATTCAATTGATGAGGCTGTTACTATAGATCCTAATCAACCTGCTGATTATGAATTTGAAGTAACAAATATGAGTGATTCGGAGGTTAGTGCATTACAACAAGATAAGGATGATGCAAAGGCCGATGATGAAAAAGGTGCTAAGAACGCAAAAAGTAAGAAAACCACTAATAAAAAATAACTAATAAAAGAAAATAGGAAGAAATATCGTGGAAAAATATAGTGTATACATAAAAAAATTTAAAGTTGCAGTTGTTATTTTTGCTGTTGCGATTGCTTCAATTGCCTTTTTTATATCAAAGATAGTTCCGGAAGTTCAACGTATTATTGATATTCAGGAACAGTATAAGACACAGTCTTCAGTTTTAGTTGATGCTGAAAGAAAGCTCGAGTCATTAAAAGCAGAGGCGGAACGTAGAAAAATTGAAGATCAGCATATGTTAAAAGTCTTCTTTAAGCCTATTAACAAAGGGTTGGACACTGAGGCTGCAATTGCAGAAGAGTTTGGAGAGATATTGCAGTTGATCAGAGAAAATAAAATAAAAGCTCGTTCTGTTCAATATGAATATGATCCAAAAGATGACAATTTTGTAAAAAATGTTCCAAATAAGTATCAGGTTTGCAGAATTACAGCGGAAATGGTTGCAAATTACGCTAGTTTTGAAAACTTCATGAGAGATTTGTATAAACATGAACATTTCCTAGAAATCTCAAAAATAGAAATTTTACCTTATGAAAAGAATAAAAGAATTCTGCTTATTAATTTGCAAATGAAATTGTATGCGGAAAGAGATCCTTCAACTGTTGTGAATACACCAGCTCCGGCAAAAGATGAAGCTAAGGATGACGTAAAGAAAGTTCCATCCCCTCAAAAAATAGATGATGGTGGTATTTCTCCTGAGGCTACAGAATAGCTTATTTGAATAATTCGTAGTTTATACCGAACATTTCATTTTTGTTTTTCATACAAGTAATGCAATATTGGGTTTCCAAAGTATTGTGTTTTGCAAAGTCTTTGAAATCTGAACCGCATCTGCCTCTATGATCATTCGCAAGGAATGGACAGCTGTATACTCCTTTTGCTGTCAATATTCTACCATATTCACAGTCCAAACTCTGCCAATTTTCACTTGGAAAATCGGTTTCAGGATTGTTTTTGTCGTGGAGTTCATTGATTGTAAAATTGTTATCTTGTGCATTAAACCCAACTTTTTGGCAGATTTTTTTGAATTCATAAAGAAGAATTTCTCTATCCTCCTTGTAGTAGTTAGTGATGCAAACTATCGGGTTAAATCCGTATTTAGCAAGGCTTTTTATAGCGTGCAGACTTTGTCTGTATGAACCTCTTCCTCTAATATCGTCATTTTTTACTTCTTCATAGTGGTCAAGGCTAAGTTTAAATATTATTTCATAATTACTTTCATCTTCAACACGTTTTAAAAATCTAACTTTTTTTTCATTAATAAATGTTCCGTTTGTACAAATACAAACATTTGATCTTTTTAGACACATTCTGAGTATTGCATTAAAATCAGGATGAGTCATAGGTTCTGCACCTGTAAGGTATATGCATTGTATATTTTCATTTTTAGTATCATTTAAGGCTTCTTTAATAATATCAATTGATATAAAATCTTTAATATTTTTGCTTAGTGGAAATTCTTTATAACAGTGTTTGCAGTGTTGATTACAATTTTTTTCAGTTAATTCAATAAAAAGATTATCAAATTGCTTAATTTGACAGGTTGGTGTTTGGAAAATAGCATTTTTCATATAAATTTCAACTCCTTCTCGATTTAATGATATTTTATGTTTCAGAAAATCAAAAAGAAATTCTCCTATAGGGTAATTATTTTTCAAAATCTTTAGGGGTTTTATCTCCAAGCCATTTGCTCATAATATAGTGTTCATAACTAAGCGCATAGTTATACAGTGCATTAACCAAAACTCTTCCGCTTTCTGATTTTCCAACAATCAAGAAATCTCCGGATTTGTTTTCTGCAAGCATAATTTCTTTATGGATAATTTTATCTACATGACTTTTAGGGTTTTTATTTATTACAATTTTAATCCATTCGCAAAGAACCTTTGTTGCAGAGGTTTTGTTATTTAGAATTTCAGAATCTTTAGTTTGAATGTATTTAGAAAATTCATTGAGTATCATTGTTTACCTTTTAATTATTCTTCAAACGGCGTTGTTGCCGCAAAACATATTATATCTGTTATATCGTTTTTAGCAAGCTCATTTATTATTTCCTCAAATGTGGCTCCTGTTGTGCAGATATCATCAAGAATTAAAATAGTTTTCCCTGAATAATTTTGTTTATTAATTTTGAATGCATTTGAGAGATTTTTCATTCTTTCAGTTTTGTTCAATTTATATTGAGGTTTTGTATCTTTTATTCTGGATATCAAATTTTTATTGAGTGTGCAGTTTGTAATTTTGCAAAATTCTTCAGCTACAAGGTTCATGTGATTATATTTTCTTTGTTTTTCTCTTCTTTTAAAAATAGGAACAGGAACAACTTCAAAGTTATTTTCTTTAGAAATCTTTTCAAAATATGTTGCCATAAATTTTGCCAGATAATATGCTAAATCTTTTTGATTGTGGTATTTCAGACCTCTTATAAGTTTTTGAAGATTTTTTGAATAGACACCAGCGCAGTAGATGTTTTTTTTCAAAATAATTCTATTTACTTTAACAGGTAAAAATTCCATTGAATCGTAGCATTTAGAGCACATTTTTACTGCTTCTTTGGAACTTCTGCAAAAATAACATTTTTTTTTGTATATCCAGTCTAGTAATTCGTCAAAAAACTTATGCATAAAATAATTATACTGTAAAAAACAGTTATAGAGGTAATTTTATGCAGAATTCGGTTCTTACGTTTTCTTCACTTTTTACGGTTATTTCTCCATCGTGAGATTTAATAATTTGTTGGGATAGGTAAAGGCCGAGACCTGTTCCTATTTTTCTGAATTTTTTTGCTGCTGAATAGTATTTATTAAATATTAATTTTATTTCTTCCGGAGGTATACCCTGTCCATAGTCTATTATTGATATTGTTATGTATCCTGGGACTTCTCCTGTTTCGATATCTATTCTGTCTTTTGTGTTGCTGTGAGATATAGCATTTGATATCAAATTTTTTATAACTCTTTCAAGTTGTAGTGGATCTGCATTAACTTTAATATCCCTTGAAGGGCTAAAATAAATTTTTATCCCGGAATTGTTTGCAATAGGCTGAGTACTTTCTACAATATTTGAAATAAATTTATTTAACATTATGTTTTCTTTTAACAGCTTGATGCCTGTTTCTTTTATTTTGTATGTTTCAAGAATTATTTGAACGAGTTCAACAAGCTCTTGGTTAGATTTTTTCATGTTATGTAATGCTACTTCTTGTTTTTCGTTGATTTCTCCAAAAGTTCCGTTAAGTAAGAAGTTTATAATATTTGATTCTGCAACTATGGGGACCTTAAGGTCGTGAGTTAATGTTGCAACAAAATCTTCCTTTAATGTTTCAATTTCTCTTTCTTTTGTAACATCTTTTATAAGAATTACGTAGCGCTTTTTGTCGTCGTCAGAAGTTAATTTGATAACATTCATAATAAAGTTGTTTGTAGGGGTATGTTTAATGAATACATCTTTATTTTTTGTTTTTTCTATAGGGGTATCATCACTAATTTGAATATAGTCAAAAATATTTGTCCCTACTATTTCTTGTCCTTTTAATCCAAACCAAGTACTTACTTTTGGAGTTACTCTTAAAATATTGTGTTTGTCATTTATAATTAAAATCCCATCAGATAGTGAATTGATAACAGATTCTAACAATTTGTTTTGTCTCATCAATTCAGCTTGATATTCGATAATCATTTGTTCTCTGTCATTGAGAGTCTCAACCATTCGGTTAATACTGTCTGTAACGTTTTGGTATGTAGGGTGGTTAATTTCTTCTATTTTGGTTGATAAATTTCCGTATCTTACAGAATTTACTGTATTTGTAACCATGCCCAAATAATCATTAATTTTTGACCAACGTCTGTTTGTCTGTCTTGTGATAAGAAACAAAACCAGAAAAACCAATATGATGCTTAAATTTAAAATATACCAAAGCATTTGTATTTACCTCTCTTTATGATAAAATTATACCAGATAAGGGATATTTTGTATATGGATAAAATTAAATTGCCAAAGACAATAAAAATGGTTATTACGGATTTTGATGGTGTGATAACTGATAATTGTGTTTATATAAAGGATGATTTTTCTACAGAAAGAAGACTCAATTTTAAGGATATAATGGCTTTTGCCCTATTAAAAAGGAATGGTTATAAAATTGGTATTATTTCTGGAGAAAAAAATTCTGCAATTGAAATGCTTGCTAAAAAATTTCAAATAGATGAGGTTCATCAGAATATAAGGATAAAAATTGATGTTTTAAAAGATATTGTAAGTAGATACAATTTATCGAAAGAAGAATTTTTGTATATTGGAGATGATGTAAATGATATTGAATGTTTGGAATTTTCTAAATATAAATTGACAGTCCCTCATTCAGTTGCAAAAGTTAAGGCTGTGGAAGGTATTCAGGTTGTGTCTTCAAATGCGGGAGATGGCGCTTTTAGAGAGGTAGTAGATTGTTTGATTGGATAAAAAATATAGTAAATAGAATAAAAGAATTAAATTTATCTATTGATGAGTATAAAAATGATACGGTAATTCAGTCATTACCATCTTATAGTTGCGTTACTCGTGCTAAAAAGTACATTAGTGAGAATAGATTTGAAGAAGCTAAAGAGGTTCTTTTAAAAGGTCTTGAGTTGCCACAAAAAGATGCCTTAGTTTATAAATATCTTGGAATTGTGTATGACAAACTTGGAGATAACAAATCTGCTGTAGAAAACTTTCAAATTTCTGCAGAACTTGCTCCTCAAGATAAAAATATTTGGCAAAAACTTGGTTTTGCATTGCTTTCAGCTGGTGAGTTTGAACGAGCAGAAAAATCTTTTGAAAACGCTGATAAAATTCAAGCCGCAAATACTGACACTTATGCAGGATGGGGCATGGCTCTGATGAAACAAAAAAGATATGCTGAAGCGAGAGAACGTTTTGCAGAAGCTGCAAAAATAAACAGGTATAACTTTACGGCAGTTTTTTTGTGTGCAGTTATGGAAATAAAGCTGGAGATGTATGACAAGGCAGAAATGAAACTTACATTCTTGGCTAATGTCTGCCCGAATGAAACTAATACTTTTGAATTTGCAAGACTAAAAGCGCTTAAAAATGACTATGAAAGCGCAATCCATTATGCAAAAAAAGCAATAGAATATAATCCCTCGATGTTACCTGCTTATATTCTTCTTGGAGAATTATATTCCGATAAATTGGAATTTGAAAATTCTATAAAATATTTTCAAGAAGCAGAAGAAAAGGGACTTAGTAATGCTGATTTATATTTAGAATGGGGAAAAGTTCTTGAAAAGTTTGATAATCATTCAGAAGCAAAAGAAAAATTCCAAAAAGCCTATGATATGAATTCAGAAAACCTTGAAACGGTTGCTCATCTAGGGTTAAATTGTGTAAAACTAAACCAATTTAATGATGCTGAGCCCCTTTTGAATAAAGTTATGGAATCTGAACCGGAAAATCTTGTTGTTAAACAGGCTTTGGGTATTGTTAATTTTGAAAATGACAATATTGACAAAGCAATTGAATACTTTAGGTCAAATGATGAGGATTCTGAAAACTGTTTTTATTTAGCAAAATGTTACGAAAAATTAGGTAATGATTCAAAAGTTCATGATTTTTATAATGCTGCTATAATGCATAATCCTAAGTATTTTAAAGCATATGTTGAATATTCTAAATACTTAATATCTTGTAAAGATTATGATGATGCCCGTAGGAAGCTGAGAAAGGCATTAAAAATTGATGAAAATAATATTTCATTGTTAAATTTATTCTTTTACGTGAGTTACATACTTGTCAAAGATAACAATTGTGAATATAATGTAAAAGAAACAATTAAAATAGCCCAGAAAATTGAAGAAATTAATCCGGACTTGTTTGAATACCCTGAACAAAAAGCTGAATTAATAAGGCTTTTGGAAGAAAATCCAGAAAGAGATTAAAATTGAGAAAAGTCATTGTTCAAAAATTTGGCGGTACATCAGTAGCCGATACAGAAAAAATAAAAAATGTAGCGAAAACAGTAATTAGGGAAAAAGAAAACGGAAATGACGTAGTAGTAGTAGTTTCTGCAATGGGTCATACAACTGATTATCTTGTAAAAATGGCAAAAGATTTGAGTCCAAATCCTTCAGAAAGGGAAATGGATATGCTATTATCCACAGGTGAAGGTGTTTCAATAGCTCTTTTAGCTATGGCAATTCAGGCTCAAGGCTATGATGCAATTAGCTATAATGCTATGCAAGTTGGGATTATTACTGAAAATATACATTCAAAAGCTCGTATAATCGATATCAAAACTGATAAATTAAAACAAAATTTAAAAGAAGGGAAGATTATTGTAGTAGCAGGTTTTCAAGGTGTTACTGAGGACGGTGAAATTACAACCTTAGGTAGAGGTGGTTCTGATACTTCTGCAGTAGCTCTTGCTGCAGCTTTAAATGCGGAAAGATGTGATATCTATACAGATGTTGAAGGTGTCTATACTACAGATCCAAGAGTTGTAAAAAATGCATCAAGGCTTGATGAAATTTCATATGAAGAAATGCTTGAATTAGCTCATGCAGGGGCAAATGTTCTCCATCCACGGAGTGTAGAGATCGCTAAGCAATGTAATTTGCCACTTAGAGTGAGAAGTAGGTTCAAACTTGATAATTTGGGTACTTTAATGTTGGGAGTTGATAAGATGGAAATTAATAAACCTGTAGCAGGTGTTGCTGCTGATTTGTCCCAAGCAAGAATAGTAGTTTGTGATGTTCCTGATAAACCTGGTGTTGCAGCTAAATTATTTAGTAAATTGGCTAAGGAAAAAATCTCTGTTGACATGATTATTCAATCTTACGCAAGAAAAGTTTCAAACACTAATGACATTGCTTTTACAGTCGATGCTTCAGATTTGAATAAAACAGTTCAAGCTTTGGAATTATTGAAAGCTGAAATTGGAGCCCAAGGGGATATTCAAGTTGATGAAAATATTGCAAAAGTTTCAATTGTCGGTGCAGGTATGATTGATAGACCAGGTGTAGCATCTTCAATGTTTGAGACATTGGCTGATAATAATATAAATATTAGAATGATTTCAACAAGTGAAATAAAAATCAGTTGTTTGGTAGACAAAAATCAGGCAGAAACAGCTGTGAAAGCTTTGCATGAAGCATTTGAACTCGCAGGGGATGAAATAGCTGATGTAAAAGGTGATTTACCAAACGTATAATATTTAACAGATTAAAGCAATAAAAGGTAGCTTTCTGAGCTACCTTTTTTGATGCAAAAAAAAGGAGCTGAAAAGCTCCTGTTGGAATTAAGAATAGCTGGAAGTATGAAAAAGATTTAATGATTATATTAAACAAGATGAATTCACTGGTTCCAATTCTCTGATTGTCTAATTTTTATATTAACCATGCTTCTAAATAAATAATAAATAATTCTTAAAGAATAAGTGTATTAATTGCACTAAATCAAAAAGTGTTGATTAGCAAAGCTTTTAAGGTGCTTAATAAAACTTTATATATAGGGTTGACAAAAAAGTTTATGTGGTTTATAGTAAAAATGTTAGATGAAGTGTTAAATAAACACATAATAAAAACCTCACGAGAGGAGGAAGAGATATGATAACAGTAAATCCAGTAAAATTTAGTTCTACAAGACCGATATCTTTCGGCGAAGGAAATTTAAATAATATAACCCCAAGTGTAGCGATATTGTCGTTACAAAATCCAAATGCGAAAATTAATTTTGAAAACGATTTAATCAGAACTCAAAAAGCTGATATGGTTCAAAATTCAAATATGTTTAACGCATTAGGCGCTAAACTTCGCAAGACTTATAATATACTATTTTCACCTGAACATGACAGAGCTAACAAAAGCGCAAGACATATCTCATTTATGGGTTAGTGCTTAAGGCTTTCAGCCTGTCATAAATTTACCCCAAAACTTACTACATAGATTATGACCATGTTGCTAAGTATTTATTTTATAACTTGATTTATCCTTTCTGTGTAAACAGAAAGGATATCTTGTATATGAACGAAAAAATTAACGAATTACGACATGATTGTGAAAAAGCAAGATGCTTTTTCTCTAAAATTTTGGCTTACACTCTGGGGCCAATAGAACTAAAAAATTTGTTAGATGAAAACCAAGTAAAAGTTGTCGATGTTAGGCGTTCTGAAGATTTTGAAGTCGCTCATATTCCATCCGCTTTATCTATTCCAAAAGAGGAACTGGCAGATAACACGGCAAAGTTGTCAAAAGATGAAATTACGGTTGTTTACAGTTATAATCAACAATGCCATCTTGCCGCAGAAGCTTGCTTAATTCTTGCAGAATACGGTTATCCGGTAATGTTGCTGCAGGGTGGATTTAAAACTTGGACTGAAGATTTCAGGTTTGCGACATCCAGATAGTGAAAAAAAGAGATAGTTTACTATCTCTTTTTTTTGTTAAATATTAGCGCCTCCATCATTTTTTATTTTGTCGAGAACTTTTTTACTACCTTCTTTTGCTTTTGCAATTTCAAGAGCAAGTGTTGTTGCCTCTTGATCTCTGTTTATGGCTTCTTTTAGCCCAAGCATTTCATCTAAATTAAGCTCTGAAAGTATTGTGTCTGTGGAGTTTAGATATATTTTAAACAGTTTTTGCGAAATATAGTCATATCCTGGTAAATTCATTTTAAGGGCGTACCATTTGTAAAATTGATGGTCCATATAATAAGGATCTAAGTCTCCATTTCTCATTATAAATACAGGTTCAGATTTAAAAGAGATCTTAGATTCTGTGATAATGTTTATAAACAGAGCTTCGAGTCCTTTAAGTTCTGTAATAAGTCCTTCTTCTTCTTTAATAACAGCAAGAATTTTATCGGCATTGTCAAGTTTTACAACTTTTGTACCCTTACTTTCAACAAATGCTAACAATTTGTTGGGGTCGTTATTGCAGCTGTTAATAATATCTATTACATTCTTTTTTGCAAGTTCTTTGTTTTTAATAGTTTCGGCCTCAAGAGTCATTGTAACTCCTTTAGATACAACAGTTTTTGTTGTGGAGTTAGAACTTTTTGATTTAAAGTGTTTTTCAAGTTTTTTTGTAAGGTGCTTTTCGTGTATTTGTAGTATTGAATAAAGTATTTTCTTAAATATATCCATAAGGTTATTATAACTTATATTGCAAGAATTGTACATACGTTAAATGAGATATTAAAATTGTATATGGATTGTAATAATTACACTTGCTTTTTAGTAGTATTTATTTTATAATATAATTGTGAAATAAATAACGAATAAGCCGAACTTTTTTAAACCGTGCTAAGCACAAAAGGAGATATAAAATATGGCAACAAAAAGCAAAAAGACAGTTGAGACTCTTGAAAAAGCTTTAAATAGCGATTCAAGCAAGGTAGAAACTGCTGAACAATTAGAATTGTTAATTGAGCGTGTAAAGAAAGCTCAAAAGATTTATTCAACATTTACTCAAGAACAAGTAGATGCAATTTTTAAGGCTGCAGCAACAGCAGCAGACAAAGCTCGTATTCCTCTTGCAAGAATGGCTGTTGAAGAAACAGGAATGGGCGTTCTTGAAGATAAAATTATCAAGAACCACTTTGCATCAGAATACATTTACAACAAACATAAAAATGCAAAAACTTGTGGAATTATTAAAGAAGACCAAGCTAACGGTATTAAAGTTGTTGCAGAACCTTTGGGAGTTATTGCAGGTATTGTTCCTACAACTAACCCAACATCTACTGCAATTTTCAAATCATTAATAGCTTTAAAAACAAGAAACGCAATAATCTTTTCACCACACCCTAGAGCTAAAAAATGTACTATAGCAGCTGCTAAAGTTGTTTTAGATGCAGCTGTAAAAGCAGGTGCTCCGGCTGATATTATCGGATGGATTGACCAACCTGCAATTGAATTGACTAACCAGTTAATCAAACATGATTCAATTTCTTGCATTTTAGCTACAGGTGGTCCTGGTATGGTAAAAGCTGCTTATTCTTCAGGAAATCCTGCATTAGGTGTAGGTCCTGGTAACGCTGCAGCTGTAATTGATGAAACTGCTGATATTAAAATGGCAGTATCTTCAATAATGATGTCAAAAACATTTGATAACGGTATGATTTGTGCATCAGAACAATCAGTTATTGTTGTTGATGAAATTTATGAAGAAGTTAAGAAAGAATTTTTATACAGAGGAGCTTACTTGTTGAGCGCATCTGATGAAAAGAAAATGATTGATCTTCCTTTCATCGATCCAAAACGTGGTACTGCACATCCTGATATCGTTGGTCAACCTGCACACAGAATCGCAGAATTAGCAGGATTCAAAGTTCCTCAAACTGCAAAAATCTTGTTAGCAGAAAGACCTTCTGTAGATTGGGAAGATCCGTTCTCAAGAGAAAAATTGTCTCCAATTTTGACAATGTATAGAGCAAAAGATTTTGAAGAAGCTACAGAAATGACTTATGAATTAGTATCAAAAGGTGGTGCTGGTATCTCTGCAGACCTTTATACAGATACTCGTAGTCAAGAAAGAGTAGATAGATTTGCAGAAAAAATGCCTGCTTGTCGTGTATTAATCAACTCACCATCAGCTCAAGGTGGTATTGGTGATTTATATAACTTCAAATTAGAACCGTCACTTTCTCTTGGTTGTGGTTCTTGGGGTAAAAACGCTGTATCCGGTAACATCGGCGTTGAAAATTTATTGAACTACAAAACAGTAGCGGAAAGGAGAGAAAATATGCTATGGTTCAAAGTTCCTCCAAAAGTTTACTTTAAAAGAGGTGCAGTTGACCTTGCTCTTCGTGAACTTCAAGGTAAAAAACGTGCATTCATTGTTACAGACAGATTCTTATTCAATTCAGGAGCTGTTGATAGCATAGTTAATGTTTTGGATGAAATTGGTATTGATCACCAAATCTTCTTTGATGTAAAACCTGATCCTACATTATCTACAATTAACCAAGCAATGGAAATTATCAGACCATATGAACCTGATGTAATTATTTCATTAGGTGGCGGTTCTCCGATGGATGCTGCTAAAATTATGTGGTTAATGTATGAACAACCTGATACTGTATTTGAAGATATCTCAATGAGATTCATGGATATTAGAAAAAGAATTTGTCGTATTCCTGACTTGGGTAGAAAAGCAACAATGGTTGCAATTCCTACAACATCAGGTACAGGTTCTGAAGTTACACCATTTGCAATTATTACAGATGATGAAACTCACGTAAAATACGCTATCGCAGATTACGCATTAACTCCTAATATGGCAATCATTGATCCTAACTTTGTAGATGGAATGCCAAAAGGTTTGACAGCTGCATCAGGTATTGACGCTTTAGTTCACTCAATTGAAGCATATGTATCTGCTATGGCTACAAACTTTACAAATTCAAATGCTTTAGAAGCAACTAAGTTGGTATTCAGATACTTAGAAAGATCATACAAAGAAGGTGCTAATGATCCTATCGCAAGAGAAAAAATGCACTATGCTGCAACAATCGCAGGTATGGCATTTGCAAACGCATTCTTAGGATTGTGCCACTCTATGGCTCACAAATTGGGTGCTATGTTTAACGTACCTCACGGTGTTGCTAACGCATTGTTAATCAGACAGGTAATCAAATACAACGCTGTTGATTGTCCTAAAAAACAATGTATATTCCCACAATACAAGTTCCCTAATGCAAAAGCTAAATATGGTCAAATTGCAGATGAACTTGGCTTAGGCGGAAAGAATGATGATGAAAAAGTAGAATTGTTGATAGCTGAAATCGATAAATTAATGAAAGCTGTAAATCTTCCAAACTCTATTAAAGATTTTGGTGTTACAGAAGCAGACTTCAACGCAAAATTAGATGAAATGGTAGAACTTGCATTTGACGACCAATGTACAGGTGCAAACCCAGCTTATCCGTTGATGGAAGATATCAAGGCTATTTACAAAGATGCTTATGAAGGTATCGTAAGAGATTATTACGAAACTAAGTAGTCATAAAGCTAATGTAAAAAGGGAAACGCTTTTAAAGTGTTTCCCTTTTTTTATTTTTTTGTGACTTGACATTATGTTATGTGTTTCGTATTATTAAGGAACGGCGACATGGCCAAGTGGTAAGGCAGGAGCCTGCAAAGCTCTTATCCCCCAGTTCGAATCTGGGTGTCGCCTTTTTTTATTGACTATTGACATATTTTTTATAAATTGCTAAAATTTTTATATGATGAAAAAGGTTTGTTTTTTTGGTTTGTTTTTATTATTGCTGGCTATGTCAGTTAATTCTGTTGGAGCTATTACTCTAAATTTTAATGGGTTTATAGCTGATGAGGCTAATTTATTGCCTGATAGTGTCGAAAATGATTTGAACATGACACTTTGGGATTTACAAAAAAAATCAGGGGCTGATTTAGTAGTGGTAACATTACCGACTTTGAATGGTAAAAGTGTTGAAAGCGTGGCTCTTGATATAGGTAGATCCTATAAATTAGGTGCTGTAGGTAAAAATAACGGGATGGTATTTTTAACTGCGCCAAATGAAAGACGTATGAGAATTGAGTTAGGTACAGGGCTAGAGAATAAAATATCGATGAAAAAATTAGAGGAAATAAGAGATTACGATATTTTGCCTTATTATAAAAAAAATGATTATAAGAATGGAATAACTCGTGGTACATATCTTTTGGTTAACGCTATTGCAGAGGTTGAGAATGTTTCTGTAAAGACTCAAGGGTATTGTCCTTCCAGAACATCAAATTCAGGTTCAAGTTCTAGAAACGACTCGGATTTGCCGTTTTGGGCTTACCCATTTATAATTTTAGCTGCATTATTTAGTCCTCGCAGCAGACGTTTTACCTCAGGTTCATTTGGAGGTTTTGGCGGAGGCGGTGGCTTCGGCGGAAGTGGTTGTTCAGGAAGTTGGTAGGTGAATATGAAAAATTTAGATAAGTTAGTTGAATCTTTAAAAAGCAGTCTAAGTGACAATTTGGTATCTATTATTGCGTTCGGTTCGCAAGCGAATGTTTTGGATGCAAAATTAAATTTGAATTTGATGATTATAACAAATTCTTTAGAGGCTGAGAATTTATATGAAATTTCGAAACCTGTCAAAAATTGGGTAAAACAAAAGAATCCGATTCCTGTTATTATGACTAAAGATGAGTGGTATTCATCATTTGATGTGTATGCTCTTGAATATTCTGACATGAAAGATAATTATCGTGTCATATATGGTGAAGATCTTGTTTCTCACGTTTCTATTAATAAATATTTCCTCCGTTTGCAATGTGAATCAGAATTAAAAAATTTATTATTGAAGTATAAAAATAATTTCTTGATGAACGTTAAATCAGACAGAGAAATGAAAAAGCTTTTGAATAATGTAATTAAGACTTTGGTTGTAATATTCAGAAGTATTTTGAGACTTCATGACAGAGCTGTACCTTACAGAGCTGTTGATATAATTGAGCATTGTTCTGATATTTTGTCATTCAATAAGATTGTTATGACAAAATTAGCAAAAATTAAATATGAAAATGATATCTGTAACAAACAGGAATTGTTATTTATTGAAAATGAGCTGCTTAAGGATATTCAATCCCTGTTGAAACAGGTTGATGCTATGCATTTTTAATTTTTTGTGCTATATTTGAGTAAGGATTTAGTGGACGATTAGCTCAGTTGGTAGAGCACTTGAACGACATTCAAGGGGTCACAAGTTCGAGCCTTGTATCGTCCACCATATTCGAGGTTTGTACAACTTTAAGGTGTTCTTTTTATGTTAGACGTTACTATTACAGAACTTGATTCAAATTTATCTTTTAAGGCTAAGATGGGCAATCCTCCATCAGATGTTAAGACCTATAGTACTGTTTATATAGACGAACAAGAAATTAAACGCCCTGTAGTTGATAGAGCAAGCAATTTGGTTGATATAAAAATTCCTAGTCCTGATAACGAAGTTTCTGACTTTGTTATGAAATGGAAAAATTCAGGAAAACGTATCGATTTAATGATAGAAACAAACGAACGTATGTATTTCTTAAAAGGTTGTTCGTTGAAAAATTTTGAAAGCCCTAAGAAACAGTTTTTTGTATTTTATAATTCATATCGAGAAGCTTAGATGTTATTTATGTAGCTATCAATATCTTCTTTAGAGTTCATTTCGGTAGCTGCAACCAATATCTTTTTATTATCAAGCTTTATTCCGCCTAATATTCCGTTTTCTTTTAAATTTTTGAGGAATTTATCAGAGTTTTCAACTTCAATCACAAATTCGTTAAAGAATTGTTTATTTAAAGTAGGTATTCCTTTTTCAGCTAATTTTTTTGATAGATCATGGGCGTTTTTCGCTGATAGGTAGCTTGCTTGCGTAAACCCTTTTTCTCCCATTAATGTCAGATATAATGTTGCGCAAAGTCCCATTAAAGCTTGATTAGAACAAATATTGCTTGTAGCTTTTTCCCTTTTTATATGTTGTTCTCTTGTTTGAATTGTAAGGCAATATGCAGGATTTCCTTCTGCATCAACAGTTCTTCCTGCAAGTCTACCCGGAAGTTGTCGCATGAATTTTTCTTTGCAAGCTATAAATCCTGCGTAAGGTCCTCCGAATGCCATAGGTATGCCAAGAGTTTGTACGTCTCCGGTTACTATATCTGCCTCTTTTGGAGGCTCAATAATAGCAAGAGCAGAAAGGTTTGTACATACAATTAAAAGGGTTTCAGTTTTTTTAATTTCTGTGATTTCTCCATAAAAATCTGGATTTTGAATCATGATACAAGCATAATCTTTTGTATCTTGTGGAATTGCGTCAAATAATTCGATTTCGATATTGCTTGCCCAACAGTAAGTTTTTACAACTTCTAAATATTTAGGATTTAGTTTAGAAGAAATTAGAGCTTTGTCTTTTTTTGAAATTCTAACAGCCATTAATAAAGCTTCTGCACAGGCAGTAGCACCATCGTAGACTGTAGCATTAGAAATGTCCATCCCAGTAATGCGACATATCATAGTTTGGAATTCGTACATAACTTGAAGAGTTCCCTGTGATATTTCAGGTTGATAAGGTGTGTAAGCTGTTAAAAATTCAAATCTGTTTGCAACTTGTGAGATACAAGCAGGTATAAACTTATTGTAAGCGCCACCGCCAAAAAATGATACATAGTCTGTTTTATTTTTATTTGCAATTTTTTTGATTGTCTTTTGAGTTTCCATTTCACTCAATGGATTTTCCAATTCAAGCGATGTCATCTTTGCTTGTTGAGGAATTTGTCTAAACAAATCTTCTATGCTTGATATTCCGATGTCTTTAAGCATTTCTTGTTTTATTTTATCGTTATGTACCAAAAAATTTTTCATTAATTATTCCAATTCTTCTTTGTAATCTTCATATTCTAGTAGTTCAGCTTCTTCAGTTTCAACATCGCCTGTTGGTTCAATTTTTACTAACCAACCGTTTTCATAGCAATCTTCATTAAGGGTTTCCGGAGTGTCGACTAAAGAATCGTTTACTGCAATAATTTTCCCACTAATTGGCATATATATTTCAGATGCTGCTTTTACAGATTCGATGGTCGCAAAAGTTTCTCCTTTTTTGAATTCTGTATCATTTTCCGGTAATTCCAAAAATACGATATCTCCAAGTTGTTCAATCGCGTAATCTGTAAGTCCTACAGTGTATGTATTGTCACCATTGTTAACAATAAACTCGTGTGATTTTGAACATAGCATATTTTCAGGTATATTCATTTCTAATCTCCTTATATTCTAAAATTTGATTTTATTTCTTTTTTCCACAAAAGGTCTTTTTACGATAATCGCATCGTGTAACTTTTCTCTTATCATAACTTGAACCGTTGTACCTGTGCAAATTTCGTTATCATTGTTTACATACGCAAGTGCGATATTGGCGCCTAAGATTGGAGATGGTGCTCCACTTGTAATGACGCCTACTTTTTCGTTGTTATAATATACATCATATTCATGTCTAGCAATTGATTTATCAAGCATTTTAAGTCCAACGAGTTTTTTTCTCCCACCGTTTTTCAACTGTTCAGTAATGACATCTTTTCCATTGTAATCAGATGTTTTATCCTTCGGGATAGACCAAGTAAGCCCTGCTTCAATAGGAGTTGTATCCTCGTTAAGATCATTTCCATAAAGATGCAATGCTGCTTCAAGGCGCAAAGTATCTCTTGCTCCAAGTCCGATAGGTTTAATTCCAAAAGTTTTTCCTTTTTCTAAAATTTCATCCCAAAGATATTCGGAGTGAGAATTTTCAACAAGAATTTCATACCCATCTTCGCCAGTATAACCGGTCCTTGATACCAATACTTTAATTCCAGCTATTTTACTTGGTTTGATGGTAAAAGACTCTTGATTTGTTTCCAGACCTAATGTTCGCATCAAACTGTCAGCTTGAGGCCCTTGAACTGCTAATAAAGAGTAATTGTGGGACTGATTGTCTATTTTTATATCAAATTCTTTGCTGTTTCTTACCATCCAATTTAAGTCTTCATCAATTCTGGAAGCATTACAAATTACTAAATACTCTAAAATTCCAAGTCTGTATATTATTAAATCATCAATTAACCCTCCTTTTTTATTTGTTAATTGACAGTATACAGCTTTTTCATAATTTAGTTTACTAATGTCTTGAGGAACAATTTTATTGAGGAATTCAACAGAATCCTTTCCTGATACAAATACCTCTCCCATGTGAGAAACATCAAATAAACCTACTTTTTCCCTTACGGTTTTATGTTCCTCTATTATCGAAGTATATTGAACCGGCATATGCCACCCTGCAAAATCAACCATTTTCGCTCCAAGTCCAATGTGTTTGTCATGCAGAAATGTTTCTTTAGTCATAAAAATATCCCCCTTTATATAGGATTATTTTCTACGTAATGGGGGATAATGTCAATGTTTTATTGAGTTTTATAACTCTGCAATTTTTTTATAAAGTTCAATTTGTTTATCTGAAATATTTTTAGGAATAACAATTTTAATTTTTGCATTCAAATTCCCAAAACCACCACCTTTTTTAGGCAAGCCAAGATCTTTAAGTCTTAGTGATTGCCCTGAAGATGTTTTTGGAGGAATTTTAATATTTATTTTTCCATGTAAGGTTTCGATTTCTTTTTTTGTACCTAACACGGCTTCAGGAGGTGTAATTTCTATTTCTTTAGTTAAATCTGAACCGTTTACCTCATAATTGCTATCTTTTATATTTACAATCAGGTATAAATCACCTTTTCTACCGTATGAATCAGATTTGCCTTCGCCCTTAATTCTAATTTTTTGTCCTTCAGTTATATTTGGAGGTAGTTTAACTTTTATTGATTTTGGTTCAGACTTAAATCCTGTTCCACCACAAGCGCTACAAAAACCTCCGCCGGGAGGACACTGAGTACAGCGTTCTATATTGTTGAACTTAACCGTAATTGGTTTTTGTTCAAATACATCTTTTACTGTGACATTAAGATTCATTGTAATATTAAGTTCTTCAGATTTAGGAGCCTGTTGTCTTGAGCGTCTGGAAGAAGTTTGTTGAGCTCCTCCAAAGTCAAATCCTCCGAAGTTCATTCTTTGAGAATTTCCTGCAGCTCCTCCACCCATCATATCTCCGAATAAAGAGCTGAAAAAGTCTGAAAAGCCGCCTAAATCTTGACCGTTAAAATTGAAACTTTGATAAGCTCCGCCTTGGCCTCCGCCAAATCCAAATTGTTCAAATCCTGGAGGTGGAGTGTAACTTTGTCCACCTTGCCAATTAGAACCTAAGCTATCGTATCTTTGACGTTTTTGTTTGTCTCCGAGTACTTCGTAAGCTTCATTTATATCTTTAAATTTACTTTCAGCTTCTTTTGTTTTATTTACATCGGGGTGATATTTTCTTGCTAATTTTCTATAAGCTGATTTAATTTCAGCTTCACTGGCATCTCTTTTAACACCTAGTATATCATAGTAATCTTTATATTCCATTTTAAGTATCTCCTAAGTATATGATAATATAAAAAATATAAAAACTTGAAATTATTAATTATTTTTTAATAGTGAGAATTTTATTAATAAAAAGTTTTGATTCATGTGTATAATGTAACGAATTGTGAAATTAAACTTTTAAATACCTGAAAACCTCTTGTACTTAGAGAAATTGGTTTATTTTGTGTACATGCATATGTCAAAAACTTTACTGTTTTTGTTTTTATAAATATGTAGGTAGCAATAAATGAAACGGAATTATTATGACAGTAGAAAGTGTGAAACCATTTAATGCAATTCATTATACGACAAGTTATGGTGAAAATTGTACGGCGACTAAAAAAGATGGAATCGTTACTATACAGGGTGATAAAAACGGTATCCGTCAAATGCCATTGGAAGAATTTATGGAATCTTTTATGAAAGATCAGTCAAAGAATACACTTGAACGTGTGCCACAAAAAGATACTGTAAGTTTTTCCGGAAAGAAGCATTCTAGATCTAATAATTTAAATTCGGATATGAATATAAAAGTAAGTAATGGTTTTTTAGGGCTTGGTAAAAGAACAATAACTGGAGCTATTGCAGGCAAACCCGTTGAATTGAAATTGGATACAAATTTTTGGGGTAATGCAACTAAATTATCCGGCAATATCAACGGTAAGCCTGTAGACCTAAAACTTAAAGGTTACAATCTTGAAGGTAATTTGTCAGATGAGGACAGAAATTTGGTACCTTATTTGAGAATGTTAATGAATGACAAATTAAACTACGATAATCAAGCGGCAATGATGGCATTTTTAATTTAATGAAAGGAGTTTAGAATGATAACAGGTGCAGTAAGTGCTCAGTTTATAGGTAACGGCAGAGTTCAAATAAATGTTAGTGAAGCTGCCAATAATTCGAAAGGTGGTTCAGCGCAGATTATTGGGCGTGATATTGCATTATTTAATAGTGATAATGCTGCAATAAGTTATGCCAATCTTGTAAATCAAACAGGTGTTTTATTTGGACCTAGAGACAATAGAGAACTAGTAAAAGATGTATTTCAATTATCATCAAAAGAATAAAAAAAGCACCTCTTTTAAGAGGTGCTTTTTTTTGATCTATTAGTAAAACTAGAACATAAGTCCAGCTTCTCTAGCAGCATCTGCTAAAGCTGCAACACGACCATGGTATAAGAAACCGCCACGGTCAAATACAACACATTCAACACCTGCTTTTTTAGCTTTTTTAGCAATTGCTTCACCAACTACTTTAGCAGCTTCGATGTTTCCACCGTGAGATAATTTTTCTTTCAAATCTTTATCATTTGAAGAAGCAGAAGCCAAAGTAACATGATTTACGTCATCAATTAATTGTGCGTAAATGTGTTTTGTACTTCTGTAAACAGCCAATCTAGGGAATTCAGCTGTTCCTGATAATTTTACTCTTATTGATTTGTGTCTTTTTTGAATTCTAGGTTTTCTAGCTTCTTGTTTAATCATTTTTTTCTCCTTTTACCCGAACCTTCTTGACAAATTACTCAAGGGTTCATTTGGGCTATGCTTTAGTATCTAATGTTAATTCTACTTTTGTTTTATCAATATACTGTTGTCCTAATGAATTATCAATATGCTTAAAAATATCATATAGTAATGAAGGACTATCAGTTGTGGAGATTATTCTTATACCTTTATCAGATAATTTATCATTTGTCGTTTTCTCAAAGAAATTTCCAGCTTTCACAACAATAGGTTCGAAAACATCAGGTTTTACATACCCTTTTTTTATAATATATTCATTTGCTTGTTTAGCTTTTTTTTCGATTGTTTCGTCTTTAGTTCCATGAGGAAAACGAATATCATAAATACCTGAAAAAGATATTTTCATTGAATTATTCTCCTAATGAGGTCTATTTTTTACCAGCTTTACCAGCTTTACGTCTGATATATTCACCTTCGTATCTAATACCTTTTCCTTTGTATACTTCAGTAGGACGTTTAGATCTGATGAATGCTGCTACGTCGCCAACTGTTTGTTTGTTAGTTCCTTTTACAGAAATTTTAGTGTTAGCTTCTACAGAAATTGTTATACCTTCAGGTGGTTCAACAACTACAGGGTGAGAATAACCTAAAGCTAAGTTTAAGTTTTTTCCTTCCATGTTAGCACGGTAACCAACACCTTGGATTTCTAATTTCTTTTCGAATAATTCTTTAACACCGTGTACAGCGTTAGCAACTAAAGTTCTTGAAAGTCCGTATAAAGCATCAGTTTCTCTGGATTCACCAACTTTTGAAAGTACAATGTGATTATCTTCAACTTTTACTTCGATTTCTGGGCGAACTTCAACAACTTCTGTCCCATGAGGTCCTTTTACAGTAACTGTATGACCTTCGATTTTTACTTCAACCCCTTGAGGGATTTCTATAGGTTTTTTACCAATACGTGACATTTTAATTTCTCCTTTTGGTATATCTTGTACATTGTCTAAGCTTTTCTACCAATTGCACTTAAACATAAATTTAATCACTGCAGTAAAAATCAGCGATTACACAGATTTTCTAGTATACGTAGCAAAGAACTTCGCCACCAATGTTTTCTTTACGAGCTTTTCTGTCTGTTAAAAGACCTTTGCTTGTAGAAACGATAGCAATACCCATACCACCTAATACTTTAGGTAAGTTTTTAGCTTTGCTGTAGTTTCTTAAACCTGGTTTTGAAACTCTTTCTAATTTAGAAATAATAGGTTTGTTTTTAGCATCGTATTTTAAAGTAATTTCTAAAACTTTGAATTTTCCAACTTCTTTAACGTTATAGTCAGAAATGAATCCTTCTTCTTTTAAAAGTTTAGCTAATTGAACTTTTAATTTAGAAGATGGCATTTCAACTGATGCGTGAGAAACCATACTAGCGTTTCTGATTCTTGTTAGCATATCTGCTATTGGATCTGTCATTGACATAATCTTTTCCCTTTCGAGGACTTACCCACAGTTATAGGCAGTATCCTTTTTAACTATTACACCACTTACTGAATTAATTGTTGCTTTATAAAAAAGCTTATTTCAGCAGTCTGGAACTGTAAAACCATAATATTACAAAAATCCTTATTTTACAATAGTAAAAGAATTATTATGCAAATTTGTAACAAAAATTTAATAAAGATAAAATTTAAGTAAGATATGAAAATAAATTTTTAAAAACAAAAAAAGACCGCATCCCCCGGTCTTTTGGTTTTTTTTAATATAGTTTTTAATTGTAAATAAAATAACTTACCAGCTAGCTTTAGTTACACCAGGTAACAAGCCTTCGTGAGCCATTTTTCTTAAACAAATTCTGCAAAGACCAAAGTCTCTGTGGAATCCGTGAGGACGTCCGCAGATGCTGCATCTGTTGTGAAGTCTTACTGTAGGATATTTGCCAGCTGCAGCTAGTTTTGCTCTTTTTAGTTCTTTGTTTATCATCGCTTTTTTAGCCATGAATTTCTCCTTTATTTTTTGTTATTGTTTGTATTTATCTTGCAAATTTAGCAAAGCCACTAAGCTTTCATTCCTTTAAAAGGCATTCCTAAAAGTTTTAGTAATTCACGAGCTTCTTCATCAGTTTCAGCTGTAGTAATTACAGAAACGTTCATACCTTTTACCAAATCAACTTCTTCATAAGTAATTTCTGGGAATAAAGCTTGTTCTTTTAATCCTAAAGTATAGTTTCCACGTCCGTCAAAACTCTTAGGGCTGATACCTCTGAAGTCTCTGATACGAGGAAGTACTACACAAATAAGTTTTTGTAAGAAGTCGTACATTCTTTCTCCGCGCAATGTAACCATTGCACCTACAGGCATTCCTTCTCTTAACTTATAAGATGCGATTGATTTTTTAGCTTTAGTAACTACGCATTTTTGGCCGGCAATTTTAGTCAATTGAGCTTCAATTGCTTCAGCTATTTTAGAGTTGTGAGAAGCTTCTCCAACACCCATGTTCAAAACGATTTTATGAAGTTTTGGAACTTGGTTAATATTTTTGTATCCAAATTTTTCTTTTAATGCTGGAACTACTTCTTCTTGGTATTTTGCTTTTAAGCTTCTAGTTTTTGTTGTCATTTTCGTATTTCCTTAATTCTGCGATGCAAGAATATTATACTACAAAAGCAGTAATATTATAATTTTGCATCTAATTGTTCACCACATTTTTTACAAACACGAACTTTTTTGCCGTCAACGACTTCGTGTTTGATCCTTGTCGGTTTTTCGCAAGCAGGGCAAATAACCATAACGTTAGAAGCATCTACCGGAGCTTCAACCTTGATTAAGCCACCTTGGATACCTGCCATTGGTTGAGGTTTTTGAGCTTTTGTAACCATGTTCAAACCTTCAACTGTAACTGTACCTTCAGCAACGTTAACCTTTTTTATGTTACCGTCTTTACCTTTATCTTTGCCTGCAATAATCATTACTCTGTCAGTATTTTTTACATGCAATTTTTTCTTTGTCATTTCATTATTCCTTTATGTTTTATTGGATTATCTATCTTGCACTAGATAACTTCAGGTGCAAGAGAAACGATTTTCATATAACCTTTGTCTCTCAATTCACGAGCGACAGGTCCGAAAACACGTGTTCCACGTGGGTTACCATCTTTGTTGATGATTACTGCTGCGTTTTCGTCAAATCTGATAACAGATCCGTCTGCACGTTTGATATCAGCTTTAGTTCTAACTACAACAGCTCTAACAACTTCAGATTTTTTTACAGGCATATTAGGGTTAGCATCTTTTACTGCTGCAACGATTTCATCGCCAACTGCAGCAAATTTTTTATTAGAACTTCCCATTACACGAATGCATAAAAGTTCTTTTGCACCTGTATTATCTGCTACTTCTAGTCTAGTTTCTTGTTGTATCATTTTTCTTTTCCTTTATATTTTAAAGAATATTTCCTAATTTAGTCCTCTCATTACTCAAAGGCAATGTATGACCTAAAGCTATACTATCTAGCTTTTTCAACTACTTCAGCTAAAGTCCAACGTTTGTCACCTGAAATAGGTCTTGATTCAACGATTCTTACGATATCGCCTTCATTACAAATGTTTCCTTCATCGTGAGCTTTGTAGTTTTTATTTGATTCAATAATTTTTTTGTATTTTGGGTGTGGTTCGTAATCTGCCACTTTTACAACGATAGTTTTGTCCATTTTGTTGCTGATTACAACACCTTGTTTTTCTTTCTTAGGCATGTTGTACCTCTTTTTCTTTTATTACAGTTTTCGCTTGAGCTATAAGTCTTTTTGTTTTAGAAATCAACGCTGTGTTTTCTAATTTGTGAGTAGAAAGTTGTAATTTGTAGTTAAACAAATCTTTTTTCCAATCAACTATTGCACTTTGCAGCTCTTCTACTGTTTTTTTTCGTTTTTTTTCTAATTTCATTTTATAATTCCTTATTTAGTTTCCAATTTTGCTTTTTCTACAACTTTAACTTTAATAGGTAATTTTTGAGCAGCTAGTTCTAAAGCATGAACAGCTACATTTCTATCAAAGTAATCAAGTTCGAATAGAATTCTGTTTGGTTTTACTACTGCTACCCAATATTCCAAGTTACCTTTACCTGAACCCATACGAGTTTCAGCAGGTTTTGCAGTAATTGGTTTATCAGGGAATATTTTAATCCAAACGTTACCGCCACGTTTGATTTCACGAGTCATTGCACGACGTGCAGCCTCGATTTGTCTGCTGGTAATCCAACCAGGTTCAACAGCTTGAAGTGCATATCCGCCAAATTCCAGTTTAGTACCTCTGGTTTCAGTACCCTTCATTCTGCCTTTCATCATTTTGCGGTATTTAGTTTTTTTAGGCTGTAACATTTTATTTACTCCATTTACTTATTTTTCTTACGTCATTGAAGCCTATGCTTCTTCAATAGCTCTGCGTCTTGGACGTCTAGCGCCTTTTTCAGAACCTTCTTTTCCGCTTTTAGCTTTGATGTTTTGGTCAGCTTTTTCTCCAGGCATTAAGTTGCCTTTGAAAATCCATACTTTAACACCAATTTTACCCATGATGGTATCAGCTTCTGTAAAACCATAGTCAACATCAGCTCTAAGAGTTTGAAGAGGGATTCTTCCTTCTTTAGCCCATTCAGAACGAGCAATTTCAGCACCGCCTAAACGACCTGATACCATAACTTTGATACCTTGAGCGCCAGCTCTCATTGTACGTTGCATAGCTTGTTTCATAGCACGTCTGAAAGCTACACGTTTTTCAAGTTGTTGAGCAATTGCTTCTGCTACAAGTTGTGCATCTACATCAATTCTTGCAACTTCTACAACATTAATAATAACCGGTTTACCGATGTATTTAGATACTTCTTTTTTCAAATCATCGATACCTTGTCCACCGCGGCCAACAACTATACCTGGCTTAGCAGTTACAACTGTTACAGTTGTATTTTGAGCTTTTCTAGCGATTAAAATCTTAGAAATGCCTGCTGTATAAAGTTTTTTCTTAATAAATTTTCTGATTTTAGCATCTTCTGCTACGAATTCGCCATAATCTTTTACCTTAGCAAACCATGTGCTTACCCAAGGTTGTATTATACCGATTCTAAATCCTTTTGGATGTGTTTTTTGTCCCATTTTATTTACCTTTTGTTATTACTACTACTTTTTAGTGATGTCACTAACTTTCAATGTTAAATGAGAAGTGCGTTTTAGTCTTTTGTACATACGACCTTGCGCTCTTGTTCTTGCTCTTTTATATGTTACGCTTTCGTCTGCGAAAATTTCTGAAACTTTCAAACTTTCAGCGCCTACACCATATTTTTCTTGTGCATTTGCAACAGCAGCTTTCAAATTCTTTTCAACTACTCTTGCTGCAAAATAAGGCATAAAACGTAACATGTCTTGAGCTTCAACGACAGATTTTCCTCTTACTTCGTTGATTACTCTGCGAAGTTTTCTAGCTGTCATTTTAATATCTGTTTGTCTTGCTTTAGCTTCCATTTTTATTTTCCTTATATTTACTTACGTTTAGCAGTCTTATCAGAACCTGCGTGCCCTTTGTACATTCTAGTTGGTGCAAACTCACCTAATTTGTGTCCAATCATTTGTTCAGTTACATAAACCGGTACGTGAGTTTTTCCGTTGTGAACAGCGATTGTATGACCTAACATATCAGGTACAATCATGGATGCTCTAGACCAAGTTTTTATAACTTTTTTCTCAGAGTTTGCATTCATTTTTGCAATTTTATTTTGTAGAGCTTCTTCTACATATGGACCTTTTTTTAATGAACGTGCCATTAATATTTTCTCCTTATTGGTTCAAAGGCTATGCGGGGCTTTCGCCCCTAGCCTATTTATTAGTTGTTATTCTTATTTTTTTCTTCTTCTAACAATTAATTTATCAGAAGCTTTTCCGGCTTTTCTTGTCTTATAGCCAAGTGCTGGTTTACCCCAAGGTGTTTTAGGGTGTCCGCCAGGACCAGTTTTACCTTCACCACCACCGTGAGGGTGATCACAAGGGTTCATTGTAACACCACGAACTGTAGGTCTGATACCCAAGTAACGTTTTCTTCCAGCCTTACCAATTGATAAGTATTTGAATTCTGCGTTACCTAATGTACCACCTGTTGCCATACATTCTTTTCTTACCATTCTCATTTCTGAAGAAGGAAGTTTGATAGTTACATAATTACCTTCTTTAGCCATTACTTGAGCTGCATTACCTGCAGATCTAACCATAACGCCGCCACGACCAGGTGTAAGTTCAATGTTATGAACTATTGTACCTAACGGAATTAGTTCAAGCGGAAGTGCGTTACCTGTTTGTACAGGAGCTTCAGGACCGCTTACAATTACGTCTCCTACGTTTAATCCTTCCGGTGTCAAAATATATCTTTTTTCACCATCAGCGTAGAATACTAAAGAAATTCTTACGTTTCTGTTTGGATCGTACTCAATAGTTTTTACTGTTGCTGGTACGCCAAATTTTTCACGTTTAAAATCTATGATACGGTAAGATCTTTTTACACCGCCACCTTTATGACGACATGTGATTCTACCTGTATTATTTCTTCCTGCTGTTTTTTTCAATGATTTTAACAATGATTTTTCAGGAGTTGTGCAAGTGATTTCTTGATAATCACTTTTTGTCATCCCTCTTTGACCTGGAGATGTTGGATTTATTTTTCTGATTGCCATTTTTTTCTCCTTTGTTTGGCTTTTTGTCTTACTTTTGGGACATGTGCCTGACGCCCCTTTTTACTATGCTCCGATTAATTCTTCAATCGGATCGCCTTCAATTGTTACGATGGCTTTTTTAGAAGAATCAGTTCTACCGAATTTATATCCCATTCTTTTTTCATGAGATGGCATGTAAACTGTTCTTACTTTTTTAACTTTTCTTCCAGGAAAAGCTAATTCTACTGCTTGAGCAATTTCTACTTTAGTTGCATCTTTTACAACTTCAAAAGTGTATTGTCCAAGAGATGTAGCACCTACTGATTTTTCAGTTATTATAGGTTTTTTGATTACATCATATAATTTTTCTGTGTTTGTTCTTGCTTTACTCATTATTGTAGCCTTTCTGTTATATCGTTAACAGCAGATTCGGTAATTACAACAGAATCAGCTTCCAGTAAATCTTTCACATTAAGGTTTGAAGGTAAAATAATTTTTACGCTTGGGATATTTCTAGCTGATAATTCTAAGAATTTGTTTTCTTCAGCTTTAACATCTGCAACGATTAATGTTTTACCTGATACGTTTAAAGATTTTAGTGCACTAACCATTAATTTTGTTTTTGGTTCAGTAATAGCAGAGAAATCTTTTACTACAACCATTTGTTCGCTTCTAGCAGACAATGCTGATTTCAAAGCTAATTGTCTTGCTTTTTGAGGCATATTGAATGCGTAGCTTCTTGGTTTTGGTCCGAAGATTACGCCACCACCTGCGAACAATGGAGAACGAAGAGAACCTGCTCTTGCTCTACCTGTACCTTTTTGTTTCCAAGGTTTTTTACCGCCGCCAGAAACTTCAGCTCTTGTTTTTGCACAAGCTGAACCTTGACGAGCATTGTTTAATTGTCTTCTTAATGCTAAGTGCATTACATGTAAATTAGGTTCTACACCAAATACGTTTTCATTTAATGTAATTTCGCCTAATTTTTCTCCGTTTGTACTTAATATTTCTTTTGACATTTTTTGTTTTCCTTATTACTTACGTTGTCCGTTTAAGACTGCTTACCGCTTGTTAATTTCTAACTTTATCTGGCAAGACCAGCCGGTTTTATTGACTGTCCTTGTCAATCGATTAGTTCCATTTAGTTCTTGTTGGAACGATTGTTACCAATCTGCCTTCGCAACCAGGTACTGAACCTTTTACTAAAACTAAGCTGTTAGCTGTATCAACTTTAACTAATTTTAGTTTTGTAATAGTAACTCTTTCGTTACCCATGTTGCCAGCCATTCTTTTACCTTTGATAACACGAGATGGAGTTGTACCAGCTCCGATTGAACCTGGTTCTCTGTGGTTTTTAGAACCGTGTCCCATAGGTCCTCTTGAGAAGTTCCATCTTTTTACTGTACCTTGGAAACCTTTACCTATTGATTTTCCTGTTACATCTACTTTTTCAACGTTTTCAAGAACTGACAATTCAATTTTATCTCCTACTTTGTAGTCAGATGGGTTGTCAACTCTGAATTCTTGAAGGTGTCTGAAGTTTTCCAAGTTATTCTTTTTGAAGTGACCGATTTCAGCTTTAGTTAAGTGCTTTTCTTTAGCGGCAATTGTACCAACTTGAATAGCGTTATAACCGTCTGTTTCTACTGTTTTTACTTGAGTAACAACAATCGGATCAACTTTGATTACAGTTACAGGAATAGCCAAACCTTGTTCATCAAAGATTTGTGTCATTCCAAGTTTTTTTCCTATTACACCTAGTGTCATATTCTACCTTTCTTGCTCACCCTACTTGGTGCAGACACTAATCTGCCCCTGTTTCGGGATTGCATTTTCTCTTGCGAGCGCTACGTCTTGCTTAATCTTTACCTAATTCGAGGACTTTCACCTCTACAACCTCTCGGCTGTCCCGTTTATTTTTAAACGGTCGCAGTTCACATTACAATGCATAATGCTTATTTAGTTTTCAAAAAGTTAATTATAACTTAACTTCAATATCTACGCCAGCCGGTAGATCTAATCTGCCTAATTCTTCAACAGTTTGTTGTGTTGGTTCGTATATATCAATAATACGTTTATGAGTTCTCATTTCAAAGTGTTCACGAGATTTTTTATCTACGTGTGGAGAACGCAATACGCAATATATACGTCTTTTTGTAGGTAAAGGAATAGGACCAGCTACTTTAGCGTCAGTTCTTTTTGCTGTTTCTACGATTTTGTCTGAAGATACGTCAATTAATTTATGATCGTATGCTTTTA
>CALVHB010000041.1 GCA_944327275.1 Candidatus Gastranaerophilales bacterium
GGGTGGCATGGTAAAGTCGTTTGCAAAGTGACGGCAAAATAAATGTCGACGTGACGGAATCGGTATACGTGCACGTTTGAGGGGCGTGTGGGGAAACCCGTGCGGGTTCAAGTCCCGCCGTCGACAATTAAAAAGGGGATAACACTTGTTATCCCCTTTTTAATATGCTTGATTGGTGAGGGATTTAATCAGTTTTTGCGGGTTCAGCGGGAGCGAGCTGAGGCTGGAGTGCTTTTGTTTGGAGTGATGAAATCACGAAAACAAAACACGGAATTGCCGTTAAACGCGAGCGACCAAGACAAGTCCCGCCGTCGAAAAATAAAAAAGGCTATAACTTTTGTTATGGCCTTTTTTATTGTATGATGGTATTGACGCGAAACGCAAAATAGCGAGTTCAGCGGATTTGCGGACGGACGGAGTGAACGAAGTGAGATGAGTCCGTTGAGCGAACAGATTGAGCCGACTGTAGCAAAGCTACTTAGGCGAAACTCTGATAGCGTGAAGCAAATCCAAGATAAGTCCCGCCGTCGACAATAAAAAAGAGAGATCAAAACCTCTCTTTTTTATTTTATATGCTACAAAGATTTTATCGTTGGGCAAGTATGCCCAACCTACATACTTTCTTGAACGAATTTAATAGTCTTAATTAATTAATTAATTAACCTAATTGCCATCTCGTGATATTAGGGAAGTGTTTATGTATATCAAAAGTTGCATTATAATCAGCTAATATTTTATGAGCTTCGCGGTCTGCAACAACTTCAAGGAAATTATTATCGTGTCCTACTGCTGTCATACAATCTTTACCATAAGTTGTTATTGCATCACGAAGTTTTTGAACTTCTGCATATTCAGCTTTTGCTGGCTTTATCCATCCACCAAGAGCACCTATGGCATTAGGACTAATACTATTTTGCATTGGTATTCCAGCCTCTTCCCATACTAACCATCCTTTCTCATCTAAATGGATATTGTTACCTATAGGCATTTTAGCACGCATAAGTCTTCTGCCATCAAGTATATGTTGAGACTCATGTGCCAAAGTGAAAATTCTTTCTGTATGTCTATTTAATGGATTATGAAGAGAATCAGCCATTTGTATATATTTACGAGTGTCACCTCGCCCAGCAAAAAATGGTAATACGAAATCTTCATAGCTTACCCATGCATTAACATCTGTCCGTGGTGAAAAGTTAACCGTTGGAGTTTTCCCATAGGCTTTAAGTTCCTCTACAATCAGCTTGTGATGTTTAGGGTCTATACTTTCATAATATGCAGGGTCAACATTTATATCTCTAAAACCAATTTTTCTTGCTACTATAGGCTCAGCTTCGCTACAAAATTGTTTTTTATTTGTATGTAATCTTAGGAACAAGTATGGGTCATCAGTTTTGGCTGGAACACCACTTGATGCAGTTATAGTTTGGGAGTTCGGTTTTATAACAAGTTCATCTTTAACTCCATCAAAATCATTTATGTCCCTTTTATATGTTCCTTTTGGAGCAGTATATTCTCTACTTGCCTTAAACCACCTAGGAGCTTTACCTTTTGAATATTCTGCTATTTGAGAAGTCTCTGTAATCATATTATTATTCAATGACTGGCTAAATGTTGTTTTCGAAATAACAGGATTAGCCCCAGACCCCCTATCAGAGACTTTGGAAATTACAATTCTTTCTTTAGCTATATCTCTTATAAACGTATGATTTTCTGGGTTATTATGTAAGAATACTCCTCTTTCATAATCAAAAGGAACTTTTATAGTTTCTGTAACCTCTTGATGTGTTTTAAATAGCTCTATAGTTGTGTTTACACTTCTGGACTTGTCTCCATTGGTTAATATATCCATTCCATTTCTGCCATAATCAAATCTATCAACATCAAAAAGAGTAGTTTTGTCGTAGCCATTAGTACTAAAAGTATTCTTTGGTTTAACCATATACTTTCTAACAATACTACCCTCTGCATCTCTAAAGACATACATATCTTTAAAATGAACCCCACCTTTATCTATTTTAAAGAGCTCAACATTTAAGGCTCTTTCAGGAGCTTTGATAAAAGTAGGTAATTTAGCTTCTCCTATTTTAAATAAACTTTTTGTTCCAGAATATAATCCTGATAAAGACCTTATGTTAACCATAAACATAACTCCTCATTTCCCCCGTATCTATTAAAAAACATTTTCTCTTCGAAAATTGCTTAGTTTTTAAAACGATGTAACATAATCTTAACATTTTAACCCTAAAAGATTACTCATATTGTAATATTCTTGAGTTGACTGTTTCATAATTGATATGAGTTCGCTATATAAAGATTTTGTACTGTATTTCAAAGCTTTCAGGTATGTGATTTTAAGATAAGTATTTATATTGTTATTTTTTTGTTAATTAACTGAGGATAAAATAATTAATAGCAAAAATTTAAATCTTTTTTCTAAATTATCACTTGTTAAGCCTGACATAAGTTTAAAATAAAAGTAGGAATTCAACTATTCAAATTTTTAATTTAGTTTTTCTATTTTTTACAGGGTAATGTTTGAAATACGTTTTTTCCATGCAATAATATAGGTATGTTGGATATGATTACTATTAAGGGAGCTAAAGAACATAATTTACAAGATGTTTCCTTGCAATTGCCAAAAAACGAATTGATTGTTTTTACAGGCGTTTCAGGGTCAGGAAAATCTTCGCTTGCTTTTGATACAATTTTTGCTGAGGGGCAAAGACGTTACATTGAAAGTTTGTCAACTTATGCTAGACAGTTTTTGGGACAGATGGACAAGCCAAATGTGGAGTATATTGATGGGCTTTCTCCGGCTATTTCTATTGATCAAAAATCCACAAGTAATAATCCTAGGTCAACCGTCGGAACTGTTACGGAGATATATGATTATTTAAGACTTTTGTATGCTCGTGTAGGTGTTCCTCATTGTCCAGAGTGTGGGGAAGAGATAAGACCCCAGACTATAGATGAAATAGTCAATAGTATTATGAAACTTGATGAGGGAACAAAAATTCAAATATTGGCCCCGATTGCAAGAGGGAAAAAAGGAGAATTTTCTTCGACTTTTGAAGAGCTTCGCCAGGAAGGTTTTGTTAGAGTAAGAGTCGATGGTGAGGTTTATAATTTAGATGAGGATGAAATTTCTCTTGCAAAAACCAAAAAACATGACATCTATGTAATAGTTGATAGAATCGTTGTGAAAGAATCTGCACAATCAAGAATTGCTGACAGTGTTCAAATTGCTCTTAAGAAAGCTGATGGAGTTGCTGTAGTTGATGTTATCGGAGATAAGGAAGTAATTTACAGTGAAAAACTCGCTTGTCCAAAGTGTAATTTAAGCTTTGAGGAGCTGGCACCAAGAATTTTTTCTTTCAACGCTCCATATGGTGCTTGTGAAAGATGTTCCGGATTAGGTGCTGATTTTGTCATAGATCCGGATTTAGTTGTTCCAGATAAGAAAAAATCTTTGAAAGATGGTGCCATTTATCCTTGGTCGAAGACTTCTACTTCATATTATGAAGACGTCCTTAAATCGGTTTGCTCAAGTTATGGAATTGATATGGAAAAACCTTTTGAGAATTTATCTGAACAACAGCAAAAAATAATTCTCTACGGTAGTGATGACATTATAAAGTTCCATGTAATGCGTTTTGGAACTCATAGATATGAGACAAAGTTTCATCGCTTTGAGGGGGTTATCCCGTTCCTTGAAAAACGTTATAATGAATCAAATGGGGAATACTGGAGAGAAGAAATTGAAAAATACATGGTTACAACTCCTTGTCCGGCATGTGGTGGAGCTAGATTAAAGCCTTTCCCTTTAGCTGTAACAATAAAAGGAAAAAATATTTATGAATTTACTTTGATGGATATAGATACTGCTCTTGAATTTATATCTGATTTGTATCTTGAATTAACAGAATTTCAAATGCATATTGCGAAACAAATTCTTGATGAGATAAGAGCAAGACTTAGATTCTTGAAAGATGTAGGACTTAATTATCTTAATCTTGCCAGAATGGCTGGAACTCTTTCTGGTGGTGAAGCTCAAAGAATAAGACTTGCTACCCAAATAGGAAGTGGACTTTCAGGGGTTTTGTATGTTCTTGATGAACCTTCAATCGGTCTTCATCAAAGGGATAATGACAGATTAATTAAAACATTAATTAAACTAAGAAATCTTGGAAATACTCTTATAGTTGTGGAACACGATGAAGATACTATCAGAAATGCTGATTACATTGTAGATATTGGGCCAAAAGCAGGTGTGAACGGTGGTAAGGTTATTGCATATGGAACTGTAGAAGATATTATAAAAGAGCCAAACTCAATAACAGGGAAGTATTTAAGTGGTGAAAAATATATTCCTATTCCCGAAAAAATAAGGGAAGGTAATGGTCATTTTCTACATGTAAAAAATGCTCATTTAAACAATTTAAAAAATATAGATGTTGATATCCCACTTGGTAAAATTGTTTGTTTGACCGGTGTCTCCGGTTCAGGAAAATCATCATTGATGCAAGATTTAATCTATGAGTATGCTGTGCATAAAATTCGTGGTAATAAGCCAAAACCACAGGGTGTAGATGAAATTACAGGATTCGAACATATTGATAAAATTATTGATATTGATCAATCACCTATTGGCAGGACTCCAAGATCAAATCCGGCAACTTATACAGATTTATTTACACATATTAGAGATTTGTATTCTAAAACAAATGAAGCAAAACTTAGAGGTTACAAGCCCGGAAGATTCAGCTTTAATGTTAAAGGTGGAAGATGTGAGGCTTGTAAGGGTGATGGTGTCATTAAAATAGAAATGAATTTCCTTTCAGATGTATATGTGAAATGTGATGTTTGCAAAGGTAAACGTTATAATAGAGAAACTTTAGAAGTAAAATATAAAGGAAAAACAATTTCTGATGTTTTGGATATGAGTGTAAAAGAAGCATTGGAATTTTTTGATAGTATTCCGTCAATAAAAAACAAGTTACAAACTCTAAATGAGGTTGGGCTTGATTATATGAAACTTGGTCAAAGTGCTACAACTCTTTCTGGAGGTGAAGCTCAAAGAATTAAACTTGCTGCAGAATTAAATAAGCGTTCGACAGGCAAAACTTTGTACCTGCTTGATGAGCCATCTGTTGGGCTGCATTGGTATGATTTGGACAAACTTATTAAAATCCTTCAAAAACTTGCAGACCAAGGAAATACAGTTTTGGTAATAGAACACAATCTGGATTTTATAAAAATAGCTGACCATATTATAGATTTGGGACCTGAAGGTGGTGTTGGCGGCGGACAAATTATCGCTCAAGGTTCTCCTATGGAAATTGCGAAGTGTAAAGATTCCTACACTGGTCAATACCTTAAACCTATGTTACTTGATAAAATGAATTGATTTTTTATTGAAAGTGGGGACAGATGAAAAAATATATTTTAGCTTTGTTTATTTTAATAGGTCTTTGTCAGCCTGTTTGGGCAAAAACGATTCCGGTACAAGCTGAACAAGATTTTTCTACAGAGTCGCCTATAGAATATCTTTCAGTAACTATATTAGATGATGTTTTACTTGATGAAACTACTACTATAAAAGCCGGATCATCCGTTAAAGGTAGAATTATTGATGTGACTGATCCTAAAAGGTTAAAAAGAAATGCAACTTTTTCGTTTGTGCCTTTAACGTATGTTGATGAAACTGGTAAAGAAGCTCCAATAAAAGGATATTATGTTGGGAAATATACGACAAAATTAAATAAAGGTGATATTGCAAAAACTGCAGCTTTATCTGTTGGGAACTATTTCGTTAAAGGTTTGTCTATGGGGTATAGTGCAGTAGAGGGTGCTGTAAAAAATGAAAAAAGGAATCGGTTTAAATCAAGTGTAAATGCAGTGTATGAGGATTCCCCATTTTCATATGTTGAAAAAGGCGGAGAAATTGTTATCAAAAAAGACCAAATATTCTTGCTTAATTTTAAATTAAAAGATGAACCCGAAGATGAAGATTTGCCAAATTATGAATATAAAGAGTTGGATTCTGCCAATTAATTGACTGTTCAAAAAAAATATGTTATCATCCTCTTATAATCATTGGAGATAAATTGTTATGAAAAAGGTATTATTTGTATTTGCATTATTAATGGCACTTTCTACAGGTTCAGCGTTTGCAAAAACTGCACCTGTACAGTCATTACAAGATTTTTCTGTAGCTAATCCTTCAAAGACGTTATTAATAAAAATATTGTCTAATGTTCAATTAAATGATGATTTGATGTTGCATGAAGGCTATTATGTACTTGGGCAAATAATGAATGTATCTGATTCAACATTTGTATTTATGCCAGTTAAATATCAAAACTTCCATAATGAAGTGTTTAATATTGAAGGAAATTACCCTGCTAAATTTGTAAGTACAATTAGCGATGGGAAGTCTAATGCTCAAAAAGGTGTCATCGCAAAAGATTCTAAGTTTATATTAGACTTTATTGAGACAGATAAAAAACAAGAACAGCAAGTTAGTACTAAGTATCAGCAATATCAAAATTCTGATGCAGGTATATCTTCTGTTGTGAATCGTTCAAATCCTATTCTTTTAGATGATACAATTCCTCAAACAATGAAGGATTTCCCTGGAATACAGTTGAATTCATTTGATAATGGAAGTAATTTTAATATTCCTAAAAAGCTAATTATTGAAGCAGAAATAAAAGATAATAATATAAATTCATTAAAAAGACAGTAGTTTATACTTCAACAGGCGTTTTTAAGGAGCCTTGACCTTCAAGGGTTATTTCGGCTTCTTTATTGCCGTCAGATATTACCAAAAGAATGCTTTTTTTATTATCTTGTTCGGTTGTAATAATTTCTTTTACGTTTATATTTTGCATTAAAAATCCTTTCCGAGTCTGTTTCTATATGATAACAGATTTAAATAAAAATACAACCTCCTAAAGAATTACAAAAAAAAGACCGATTTAAATAATCGGTCTCTTTTTCTTTTTTTCTCAATTAACCTTTGATTTGGCTCATAACTTCGTCAGCAAAATTTTCTTGACGTTTTTCCAAACCTTCACCAAGCATATATCTTGTAAATGCTTTAACTGTTAATTTACCTTCAATTAGTTGGCCAACAGTTACATCCGGATTTTTAATAAATGGTTGTTCTAAAAGAACTCTAGAAGCCATTAATTTATTTACTCTACCTTCAACAATTTTAGCTCTGATGTTTTCAGGTTTTTTCAATAAATCTTCTTTACCCATTTCAACTTCTGTTTCATGGTCAATAACTGATTGAGGAATTTCTTCTCTAGAAATAAATTCAGGAGCAGATGAAGCGATATGCAAACATATGTCATTCATCAATTCTTCATCTTTTTTATCAGTATTAATTAAAACACCAATTTTTCCGTTGTGGATGTATGATGCTGTGTTACCTTCGTAACGAACGAATCTTCTGAATGTTATTTTTTCTCCAATAGAAGCAATTTTTTCTTTAATAACGTCAGCAATTAATTTACCGCATTTAGGGCAAGTTGATGCTAACAATGCGTCAACGTCTGCAGGGTTAGATTTTGCTACGAATTCTGCAAGACCAGCTGAAAGTTCTTTAAATTCTTCATTTTTAGCAACGAAGTCAGTTTCACAGTTAACTTCAACCATTGCTCCGCAATCTTCTTGAACAGATGCTGCAACTAAACCTTCAGCAGCGATTCTACCCATTTTTTTGTCAGCAGAAGCAATACCTTTTTGGCGAAGCACTTCCATTGCTTTTTCCATATCACCGTCAGTTTCAACAAGTGCTTTTTTTGCATCCATCATGCCTGCACCGGTTTTATCACGGAGTTCTTTAACCATTTGAGCTGTAATGTTCATTGTAATTTCTCTCCTTTTTACTAAGTGAGCGGCATTTTCGCTCATAATTTTAATATAAGGAACAGTAGATATTATACTACTGTTCCTTGTTGTTACTTAATTATTCTGCAGCTGCTTCAGTTTCTTTTTCTACAGTAACACCTGCATCTTCAGGTTTAATTTCTTCAATTTTTTTAGAATTTGCATTAGCTTCTTTTAATTGTTTTCCTTCTAATACAGCATCTGCAAGTTTAGAAGTAATCAATTTAATAGAGCGAATAGCATCATCGTTACCAGGGATAATATAGTTTATTCCGTCTGGATCAGCGTTTGTATCTGCAAGACATATTACAGGAATACCTAATTTGTTAGCTTCTTTAATAGCGATATCTTCTTTTTTCTGGTCAACTATAAAGATTAAATCAGGTAAGCCTCTCATTTCTTTAATACCGCCTAAAGTTTTGCTTAATTTACCTAATTCTCTGTTTAATTTAGCGATTTCTTTCTTAGGTAATTTTTCAGCGTGACCTGAGTTGATGAAATCTTCTAATTCTCTAAGTTTGTTAACTCTGTTTCTGATAGTTTCGAAGTTAGTTAACATACCGCCTAACCATCTTCTGTTAATGTAGTATGCTCCAACTCTTGTAGCTTCTTCAGCTACAACTTCAGCAGCTTGTTTTTTTGTTCCTACGAACAAAACGTTTTTATTTTTAGCTGCGTATTCTCTAACAACTGCATAAGCTTCATCTAGCAAATCTGTTGTTTTACGCAAGTCTAATACATAAATACCATTTCTTGCACCGTAAATATACGGCTTCATTTTTGGGTTCCATCTTTGTGTTTGGTGTCCGAAGTGTACACCTGCTTCTAAAAGTTCAATCATAGATGCTACTGGCATCGGTTTTCTCCTTTTTTTTTACTTGTTGTACTACGGGCTATACTGTCTCATTTTTATCTTTATAAAAACTAGGGCAAAACCTATCAGACTAGTGTAACCATTTACATAATAATACAAACATGCCATGTTGCAAATTTAATATTGAGTTTTATTAAATTAATGTAAGGCATAAAAAAAACGGACTTTCTATCAAGATAGATTGCCCGGTATTTCATTTTCTGAAACAAAAAGGATTTACATTAACTTATATTGTGTTTAAAGACTTTTAATATTCAATGCCTTGTCTTGCCATAACGCCCATATCAAAGTAGTGTTTGATTGGTTTCATTTCTGTAACAAGATGAGCCATTGCTTTAAGTTCAGGGTGCGCATAACGTCCTGTTAAAACTATTTCAAGGTTTTCAGGTTTGTTAAGAAGAGCTTCCTTTACATCAGAAACTTTAATCATGTTCATTGCTGTACAAATATTGATTTCATCCAATATTATAAGCTGATATTTACCTGAATTGATAGCTTCTTTTGCAAATTCCCAACCTTTTTTAGCTTCCTTAAAATCTTCCATACATACATTGTGTGAATAACATACTCTATCCATTCCAAATTGAACTACATCAAGATTTGGCAGAAATTTAGATGATGAAACAATTTCTCCATAAGATGTAGCGCTATCACCTTTTGTGAATTGGATAATAAGTACCTTCCAGCCGTGTCCTAACGCTCTTAATGCTAAACCCAAAGAAGCCGTAGTTTTTCCTTTACCGTCTCCTGTGTAAATTTGTATATAACCATGCTCTAACACGACTCACTACCTCCAATAAAAACTGATAAGTTCCTCTATCCTCATTTTAACGAATCATTCTCACTAATTAATCGTTCCAAGGATGTATAAATTTGAAGCAAAAGATGGATAAATGTATCTATCCCCGCTCCCAAGATTTTGTATTTTCATCATAGGACAAATTAAAAAAAAATAAACTTGTTTTTCTTTGTCCATGCCAATCTTTTTACAATTAATTTTCTACTAAAACTTCAAACCGTCTGCTAGTCTATTTTTCTGTAGAAACCTTAAAAAAATAAAAAATTTACATAATTTTTGTAAAGTAATTGTTAAAATCTCTTGCAATATTTGAAAGAAGTCTTCTAGTGCTTAATCATGGCATATTTAAATTATTAATATTGTTAATATTTGCATAGTAAAAAATAATTTGGTTATGGGCATAATAAAAATACAACAAAAATTTTTAATTTATTAACTTTTGTAACAAACATGGGAATTTCTGAAATTGGCTGATTTAGTAAGTTTTTATATTTATAAGAGTATAAAAAGAGAGATGAGCAAATGAGTACAAATTTACCAGGATTTGTAAAACCTAAAATAACCACATCGTCAATGAGAACGAGTGTATCAAGCTCTTTGTCAACAGCGACAAGGAGTACAACTTGTTCATCTTCAATGACAAGATCTGGTTCAATTTTTGGTACAAATTTTGGTGTTTTTGCACAACGTTCTACAACAGGATTAGGTTTACATAACAACTATTTGTTGTACAACAGTGGAAATACTTCTGAATTAAGACATTCTTTGAATGATAACAGGACTCCGTTATTTAATAACATTTACTATGCGGAACCTCACCATCATGATGACAGTAAAATGAATAAATTCATGGGTGTTATGATGGGGCTTGGTATGGCTGCCGGTATTGGCGGTATGATATTTAACATGGTTCAGCAGTCTAAAGCTTCTGATATTGCGACTTTGAATGATGCTCAAAGAGCTGGGGCTAAAGGAAATCCTAACGGAAAACTTGGTACAGGAGTTCCTGGTTCTACATCTGGAGTTTCTTCTCAAGCTTTAGCTTCTATGAAAGAAGCAAAAGATTCTACATCTTTGCGAGCAGCTATTGAGAGTGCTGGAAATTATCAAACAGGACTTGAAACTCAACTTCAAGAATTAGAGGCTACATTACCTGATTTGAAAGCAAATTCTGAAGCTGCAACAAAACAACTTGAAGACTTAAAGCCAATAGTTGATGCAAAAGAACAAGAAGTAAAACAAAAAGAAAAAGATGTTTCTGATAAAACTTCAGTAATGGAAGGTGCAGAAAAAGACAAAACTTCTAAATTGAATGTTGTTAAGGATATGGAAAATGCTGTTGGTCAAGCTGCAACAAACTACACTCAAGCATCTGAAGCTTTAGTTGCAGCAAAAGCAAAGTTGGCAAGTACTCCAAAGACAATTATGGGACCTGATGGTACTCCTATAGAAAATCCTGCATATCAAGAAGCTTTGAATGCTGTAAAAAATGCTGAAGCACAGAAAACTGAAGCACAAAAGGCATTAGATGAAGCTAGAAAAAATCATGAGAGTGCAGTAAATAACTATGAAAAATCTGTAAAAGCTTATGAGGATGCAGCACAACAACTTCAAACAGCAAAAGAAGAATTAGAAAAAGCAAATGCTGAACTGGATAAAGCTCAAGAAGAATTAAATGCTTTGAAAAAACAACAATCTGATGCACAAGCTCAAGTGAAAAAATATGAAGATGCTCTTGAACAACAGAAAGATTTAGAAGAGGGCATTGCTGATTACAAAAAAGAAATAGCAGAACAGAATAAACGTTTACAAGGATTAGTTAAGAAAGAAGCTAAAGAACTTGAAGAAACAGTTACAAAAATGAATGGTTTGGCGGATAAAATTTCTGACAGAAATGAAGACATAAACTCATCAGATGGTTTAAGTTTCAGAGAGAAAAACAAATTAAGAAGAAATGAACGTAATTCAGATGAGTATGCTCGTTTGACAGAAAAACGAAATGAACTTGAGTTGAAACAAAATTATACTAAGTTAGCTTCTATGCCGGCTTATACTGCTGCCGATGGCTCTCAATTGCGTAAAGCAGAGTTTGGTGGTGAGACTCTTTATATGATTGGTTCAAGACCTGTTACTCAACAAGAGTTTGATGCTAAAATGTCTTTAGAGGCTAATTCTTATTTATAATCGTCAGGTAAATAAGATTTCTGGTTGAGTTAATATTAAGTTACTTTACATTGAACTTTACTTTTAGATTAGCTTAAGTTATAATGACCTTGAAGACAGTATTGTCTATGTAGAAAAAGAACGGGAGACCCCGTTCTTTTTCTCAATTTAGAGGGTAGGTAACTATGGCTAGACAAGAAATTAACAGGCATGATGTATTAGAAAAAATTACACCTTTGATTGAAAATACAGCAATGCGTTTCGGATATATTCCTATTGAAATTGAATTTGTAAAAGAAAATCATAGATGGTTTTTGAGAATTTATCTGTATTCAAAGGAAAAAGACGTCACTCTTGATGATTGTGAAAATGTTACCAGAAGCCTTTCTGATTTCTTAGATGAGCTTATTCCGGTGAAATATTATTTAGAGGTTTCATCTCCCGGACTTGAAAGAAAGTTTAAGTCTGAAAAGGAATTTACATACTTTAATGGGAGAAGAATTAGTTTGAAGTTGAAAAAGCCTCTTGAGGGTGAAGAAGAGAAAATTTTTAAAGGAGAAATTCTTGATTTTAATGAAACCGATGGATTAAAGTTTTTCCGCTTTGATGATGGAAAAGAACTTCAAATTCCTAGAGATAATATTCAATCTGCAAAATTATATATTGATTAAAATTTTAATAAACCATGAAAGGATAAAAATATGATTAAAATTGGAACAGCGCTTTTTGAAGCTTGTGAAGAACTTGAAAGAGAAAGAGGGATATCTAAAGAAGTTTTGATTAACTCTTTGTGTGATGCTATGGTTGCAGCTTATAAAAAACATATGAGAGTTAAAGAAGCTACAAATATTGAAGCTATATTGGATGAACAATCAGGAGAAATTGGCGTTTTCAGAACAAAACTCGTTGTTGAAGATGTAGAAGATCCAGATGTTCAAATTTCACTTTCTGATGCAAAAGAAATTGCAGAGGATGTTGAATTGGGTGATGAAATTAAAATTGAAGTAACTCCGGAACAATTCGGACGTATTGCTGCTCAATCTGCAAAACAAGTTATTACTCAAAGAATTAGAGAAGCTGAAAGAAACCTTGTATTGCAAGAATTTATGGATAAGAAAGGTACACTTACAACTGGTATAATTCAAAGAGTTGAAAATAGGAATGTTATAGTTAACATTGGTAAGACTGATGCTATTATGCCTCAAAAGGAACAAATCCCTGGTGAGTATTATAAACCTGGTAACAGAATCAGAGTTTTTGTTTTGAACGTAAAAGAAACAACAAGATTACCTCAGGTAATTGTTTCACATGCCCATGCTGAAATTGTTAGAGAATTGTTTGAATTAGAAGTTCCTGAAATTGAAGATGGTATAGTTGAAATCAAATCAATTTCAAGAGAAGCAGGGTACAGAACAAAAATTGCGGTATGGTCAAACGATCCCGAAGTTGATTCTGTAGGTGCATGTATAGGACCTCGCGGAAGCAGAATTCAGACAATCGTTTCTGAATTGAAAAATGAAAAAATTGATATCGTAAGATATTCTGAAGATCCTGTAGAATACATTGTAAACGCTTTGTCTCCAGCAAGAGTAGTTTCAGTTGATATTCTTGCAGATGACGAATTTGCACATGAAGCTATGGTTGTCGTTCCTGATGACCAACTTAGTCTTGCAATTGGTCGTGAAGGACAAAACGTAAGATTAGCTCACAAACTTACTGGTTGGAAGATAGATATTAAGAGCGTTTCACAAATGGAAAAGGCTGAAGCTGCTAACTTCCAAAACTATGAAGAACCTGTAGATGATGCTGAAGATATCGAAGAACAAGATGAACTTCAACAGGAAATTGAAGAAGAAATGAATCAACAAGCAATTGATGAAGAAGATTTCCAAGAAGATCAAGGTTCAGAAGATTCTGCAGAGATTGAAGAATAAGAACTATTTTAACAAACAAAATGACTGCCAAACGACTGGCAGTCATTTTTTATATTCTGTTGACAAAATTTATTGAGCAAATATTATATTATAGTATGGCTTAAAATACCAAATTAGTATTGTAGTATAACTAGAAAAAAGGAGATTAATCTCATGGCAAGAGAAAAGTACGAACGTACCAAACCGCACGTTAACATTGGTACCATTGGACACGTAGACCACGGTAAAACAACTTTGACAGCTGCTATTACTGCTGTATTGGCTGCTCAAGGACAAGCTGCATTGAAAAAATTCGATGAAATCGATGCTGCTCCTGAAGAAAAAGCAAGAGGTATAACCATTTCTACAGCTCACGTAGAATACGAAACAGCTGCTAGACACTATGCTCACGTTGACTGCCCTGGCCACGCTGACTATGTTAAAAACATGATCACAGGTGCTGCTCAAATGGACGGAGCTATCCTAGTTGTTGCAGCTACTGATGGTGCAATGCCTCAAACTCGTGAACACATCTTGTTGGCCCGTCAGGTTGGCGTTCCTAACTTGGTAGTATTCTTGAACAAATGTGATATGGTTGATGATCCTGAATTATTAGAATTAGTTGAAATGGAAGTTAGAGAACTTCTTTCTTCATACGAATTCGACGGAGACAACATTCCATTCATCCACGGTTCTGCTTTGAAAGCTTTAGAAGCTGCTCAAGCTAACCCAACTATCGCTCGTGGAGCTGACAAATGGGTTGACAAAATTTGGGAATTGATGGATGCTATCGATTCTTACTTCCCAACTCCAGAACGTGATTTAGACAAACCATTCTTGAT
>CALVHB010000042.1 GCA_944327275.1 Candidatus Gastranaerophilales bacterium
TGAAATAGGCTGCCATCCTGATTTTAAAATTAAAAAATTTAAGACAATTCTTGGACAGTAATCGGACAATGATGACCAGTAAAAGACCATTTTGTAACATATAAAACGATTACTTCCGACCGCCAAAGTTCAAAGACAAAGCCCACTTTGCCGAATAATCTTTTTATGCGTGCAGATAAAATGTCCCGTTAAATTACACCTGCAATGTCTGTTCAATGATATTAAATTTGAAAATACTAAAAAAGCCACCTTTGAAGGTGGCTTTTAAAATCAGGAGGAGGTGGGATTCGAACCCACGGAACGCGTGAACGTTCGACAGTTTTCAAGACTGCTCCAATCAACCGCTCTGGCACTCCTCCATTCAGTTGTTGGACATAAGTCAATTGTAATATATCAAAATCTTTTGTCAAGGTGCAATTTTGCTGATTTTTTTAAATAAAAAAAAAGCTATGTACATTGAAGTGCATAGCTGTTGATTAGGGATATGTGTATCTTAGTTCTCTAAGGAGTATGGTTATATATTAGCAAACGAAATTTGAAATGAAATCATAAAAATGTATGATGTTTTAAAATTTGTGTTATAATTACCTTATGTTTGACAGTTTGAGTGAAAAATTACAGGGTATAATTAGTAAGACTCGAGGGAATGAGCTTACTCAGGAAAATATGCAAGAAGCTTTAAGAGAGATTAGAAGAGCTCTTTTGGAAGCTGATGTTAACTTGAGAGTTGTTAAATCTTTTATTTCTTCTATCAAAGATAAAGCTGAAGGAGAAAAGGTGCTTGAAGGTGTTGATCCTTCTCAACAACTTATAAAAATCGTGCATGATGAATTGGTAAATCTTTTGGGGAAAGAACAGAAACCTCTTGATTTTTCAGGGAATCCAAGTTTGATTATGGTGTTGGGTCTTCAAGGTTCAGGTAAAACAACTTCTTCTGCAAAACTTGCTGTCAAATTGAAAAAAGATGGAAGGAAACCTCTTTTAGTTGCTTGTGATGTTTACAGACCTGCTGCGATTTCACAATTGCAAACTCTTGGTTCTGAAATAGAAAATGAAGTTTTTACAATTAAAGATAGTGTAGATGTTCAGCATATTGTCCAAAGTGCTATTGATTATGCTAAACAAAGTGGATTTGATACTTTAATTTTAGATACTGCAGGTCGTTTGCAAATTGACACTGATATGATGGCGGAACTTCTTTTAATTGATAGAATTTTCCATCCTGCAGAAAAACTTCTTGTAATAGATGCAATGACAGGTCAAGAATCTGTAAATGTTGCAGAAAATTTTGATGCACAGCTTGGACTTACAGGTCTTATATTAACTAAGCTAGATGGTGACAGCAGAGGAGGTTCTGCGCTTAGTGTTTCATATTGTACAGGAAAGCCTATAAAACTAACAGGTACTGGAGAAAAACTAAATGCTTTGGAAGATTTTTATCCAGAGCGAATGGCAACCAGAATTTTAGGTATGGGCGATATTGTTTCTTTGGTTGAACGTGCTCAAGAAGTTTTTGATGAAAAACAGGCTCGTGAACTTGAAGAAAAAATGAGTAAAAATAATTTCTCATACAATGATTTTTTAAAGATGCAAAAACAAATGCAGGCATTTGGTTCTATGGGAAATTTATTGGGAATGATTCCGGGACTGAATATCGGTAAAGACGATAGAGATAAGATTTCTCATGAGGGTGATAAACAATTTAAAAAAATGGAAGTATTTATTTCCAGCATGACACCTGAGGAAAGAGAAAATCCTGATTTAATGAATACAAGCAGAAAAAAACGTATAGCTAAAGGTTGTGGCATGGATTACGTTGAAGTAAATGCTTTTGTAAAACAATTTGAGCAAATGCGACTAATGATGAAGGGCATGTCTGATATGAAAGGCATGTTTGGAAAAATGGGGAATTCAATGCCTGATTTGAGTAATATGGGCAATTTAGGCGGTCTTGGCGGGTTTAACGGCAAACTCGGAAAGCATGCTATGAATAAAGCCATGAAAATGATGCGCAAATTTAAATAAATTTTTTAAATGTTATAGTCAATGCCGTGTTTTTTGAATAACTGATTGAAGAATTCTTTATTTTTAAGAATGTTTTCTCTTGTCAAAGTCATTTCCATGTCGAATGTAAATGGATGTTTTTTCATAGATTTGTCTTTAAGAACTTTTTCTATATATTCTTTCACAACAGAATTTGCGTTATTAAAGTATTCTTTTCTTGTTTTTTCATTATTGCATGATTTAATTTTTTGTTGAATTAATTTTGCTTTTTGAGCAATTTCTTCATAGCCTACATTTTTATCGTTGATAATGCTATTCAAAATTTTTTCCATGTCTTCTGATGATTTGATTGATGGTGCAAATTTATATTTTGAATGAAAATAAACAGCTGTATTTTTTGATACAATATCAAACTGTTTAATCTTATTCTCAAGCATTTCAATTATACTTGTTAGTCTTAGTATTTCTCCAAAAAAATATTTTTTTTGTCGGTATTCTTCTTCGACGTTTATATATTTTCCGATTACGTAGTCATTGTTTTGCGGAATTTTAAATATTTCATAACCAAGTATTTTATTAAATTTATTTTTCAACTCAGTTATAAAATGGTTTTCACCACTTTCAGTATCTTTTTTTATATTAAGAGTCAGTTCTCCTGCTTTATTTTCATAAACTTTCAAAGAACAAACTTTTCTGGAGTCATTTGGGGTGTAATGTTTTATAATCGGCTTTGCTAATTTAACAGAATTCATACCTGTATAAAACATGAACATAAAAAAAATTGTTATAAGAATAAATTCTATTATCTTTTATCTGCAGTTTTATGTATAATAGTTATGAAAGAGGTTATTATGACGATGAAGACTATAAAAATAACAAAAATGCAAGGTTGTGGGAATGACTTTGTAATAATAGATTACCCCGAATATGAAAAAACTGGCATGAAAATGGGTGAGTTAGCAAAGAAAATATGCGATAGACATTTTGGTGTTGGTGCAGATGGTTTAATTATTCCAAAAATTGATGAAAAAGATGCTGATTTAGGTTGGTATTTTTATAATTCAGATGGTTCTACAGCACAAATGTGCGGGAATGGAATGAGATGTTTTGCAAAATATGCTTTCGATAAAAAACTTGTGGATAAAAAAGCATTTAGTGTAAAGACTCTTGCAGGTGTTATAAAACCGGAACTTTTAGATAATGGCTTGATAAGAGTAAATATGGGAAAACCAATTTTGGAAGATAAAAAAATTCCGTTTTGGGGAGAAAGAAATATTGAAGTTTTGGATAAAGAATTTGATATTACACCTGTTTCTATGGGAAATCCACACTGTGTGATTATTACAGAAGATGATCCAATGGAATTAGCTTTGAAATATGGACCTGTAATTGAAAAACATGAATATTTCCCTGAAAAAACAAATGTAGAATTTGTAAAAGTTAAATCAAATATGGAAATAGATATGCGAGTTTACGAAAGAGGTTGTGGTATCACTTTGGCTTGTGGAACGGGTGCTTGTGCAAGTGTTGTTGCATGCGTTTTAAATAACTTAACAGAAAAAAAGGTTAAGGTGAATCTCCTTGGAGGGCCTGTATTTGTTGAATGGCAAGGGTCTAAGGAAAATACGGAACAAGATATTTTCTTGATTGGCTCGGCTAATTACAGCTTTTTTGCAGAGTATATATTGTAAAAATACGTATTTCCATGATAATATTGATTCATACACTAGAATAAGGAGATATTATAAAATGAAAACTTACGAATTATTAACTGTATTTAAACCTAATTTAGATGCAGAAGAAGTTGATAAAGCTTTGGAAAGATTAAACGCTTTTGTTTCTGAAATGGGTGGAAAAGTAGAATCTACAGACAAAACAGGTAGAAAAAAATTGGCTTACGAAATCCAAAATTTCAGAGATGGTTTCTTCGTAACTACACTTTTGACTTTACCTGCAGAAAAAGTTGCTGATTTTAAACGTCAATTAAGATTAAGCGACAGCATTTTGAGAACAATGTTTCTTGAATCAAAAAAAACAGCTAATGTTTAGTAGAAAAAGAAAGAAGAAAAATGAGTTTAGCAAAATCAGTAGTAACAGGAACAGTATATAGAGCACCGGAAAAACGTTTTACTCAAAACAATGTTGCGGTATCTGCATTTGTTCTTAATATTGGTGAAAGAGAAGAAACTCTTATTAGAGTTCTTTCAAAACGTAATGCCTTAGATGAGGTTGTTTCTTCTTTATCCAAAGGGGAAAGAGTTCTTGTAGAAGGCAGACTTCAAACAGCAAGTGTTAAAATGGACGATGGTTCTGAAAAAAGGATATATGAAATTGACGCTAATACTATTGAAAGATTAGGTGAAGGCGGTTCAGTTTCTTCAAGTTCTGATTATGGTACAGAAGAAATCGTTAAATTTGAATCTGATGATTTATCAAATGAATTGATAAACGAAGATGAGATTCCATTTTAGAGATTTGTATAAAAATTGATGTAGTATAAATTAAAGATGGCTAGAAAGGCTAAATAAAACAATGGCAAGACAAAACAACGATGAAAAGAAAAAACGTAAAAATTGCAGTCTTTGCGGAGACAAAGTAGAAGCAATTGATTACAAAGATGCAGCAAAGTTGAAAAGATACTTGACTGAAGCAGGAAAAATTATTCCTCGCAGAATTACAGGTAACTGCGCTAAGCACCAAAGAATGGTTGCAAAAGCAATCAAACGTGCTAGAGAAGCTGCTATTATCGATTATGTTTTTGATTAATAAAAAATATGATTTGAGGAAATAATAACCCGTTTACAAACGGGTTATTATTTTATAATTCTTTTACTACATTATAAAGATATTTAAGTTTTGCATTATCTAATTTTTGGACTAATTCTAGTATATTTTCTATGATTTCTTCTCGTGTCATCTCTTTTTTAAATTCAAACAAGTCAGAATAGTCAGTATTTAAGACTTTTGATAATTTTTCTAGTAAATCACTGGACGGAAAACTTCTAGCAGTTTCTATAAATGAAATATGCCTAGGAGCAACATTTACCAATTCTGCTAATTTTTCTTGCGTAAGGCCTCTTTGTTTTCTAATTTTTTTTAAATTTTCTGCAAATAACTGTTTTAAAATCATAATAACCTTTTTTTAAATGATAGGTATTATTGATAAATATTAACAGGAAATAAAATATAATATATTATTGACTTTAATAGAACTATTAGGTAGTATAATTTCATTAAAGATAATAAAAAAGGAAAATTTTATGATACGATTTTTCAGATATAAAGGATTTACTCTTGCAGAAATTCTAATTACTCTCGGGATAATTGGAATTATTGCTGCTTTAACTATTCCAAACATAGTTACAAATTACCAAAAAGAAGAAACCGTAACGAGGTTAAAAAAAATATATACAATTTTAAACCAAGCAGTTTTACTTTCTGAAACTGATAATGGTTCTGTAGAAAATTGGACTAAAAACTCAAATGTTCAGACTGTTTTTACAAAATATTTACAGCCTTACATTCACAACATTAAATCTGTTTCTTACAATCCTACTTATATGCCTACATACAAACGTTTAAATGGTACTATAGAAAATACTTTTAATCCTTTATCTTGGAGTGCGGGAATAGTTACGTTAAATGATGGGAGTGTACTATATTTGTCCCCTTCACAAGTTGATTCTACGTCCTCTTTTATTTGGGTTTTTGTGGATATAAATGGTTTTAAAGGACCAAATATTATAGGTAAAGATTTTTTTGGTTTTTCTATACCTTTAGATAGTTCCTTGCCCAAAGTAGTTCCTTATGGTACTTTCGGATTTGCAGATATGCCTATGGGGGATTGGACAAAAGAAAATACCAAAAAAGGATCTTATGCTTGTTCAAAACAAGGAAGAGGCCAGTTTTGTGCAGCACTGATAATAATTGACGGATGGAAGATTAGTAATGATTATCCTTGGTAGAATCTAAAAAAATAATTTTATAGTATATATCAGCTTTCATATATTTATTGATAGGGCGTTTTTTCCAAAGTTTTAAATTAATCTCTGCAGGTAAGTCTGAAACTGTAAACATCTTATCTGTTTGCATTGGAGATATATTATTGCATCCCCCTTTATATTTGCAGCTACCACCAAGATGGATAAAGTCTTGGAATGTTTTTATTTCGTCGTTTATATTTGAGTTTTCAGGGTAGAACATATTAATATTTTTTGTATCAAATGCGTAGACGTATTTGTATCCGAAATCAAGAGCATTTAATCCTGAAAGTTGAAGTGGATAATGTGTTTTAGTACGATTGATACTTGTTTTGTATCTGGTGAATTTTTGAGAAACTGCATATTTTGCGATTATTAAATTATTTTTTTTATCGTAGTAAATTGATTTTGGAACAAATTTACTATATTCTCCATAGCAAAATTCTCTATTGTTATTACGTATCCAAGGTGAGTATGGAAGGCTTATTCCGATAAGAGCATCAGGGTTGTTAATTTGTGCGCTAACTTTTGATTCTCCTATGATACGTTCGTGATAATCTCCTTTATAATTTAGCGGGCTGCAAGGTTTTGCATTCCACCACGGTTTTTTATCAACAATTCTGCCAAAGACATAGTCATTTGGTTCATAATTTTCAGGTGCAAAAATTGATTTTTTTACATGTAACTTTCTGATATTATAAATTTCTTGTTTTGTTAGAAAGCTGTATTCTGTAAGAGGATTTACTTTGATTTTTTGTATATTTTCAAAGTTTGGGGTTTTCAATATATTACTTTCGCTTATGTTAAAGATTAATTTTGGAAAAAACAGAAAAATACATACTATTAAAATAATTATCTTAAGAGCAATTATTATGTTTATAGGTATATACTTTATAATTTGAAAATTTTGATTTGAAATATTGTATGATCTGTTTATAGTTTTTTTCAAATTTATTATTTTTTTACAGTCTTCTATAGCATCTAGAGCTGAATTATCGTTAGGATCAAGTGTTAACATTTGTTCGTATACTTCAATTGCTTTTTCAGGTTCATCTATGCATTCATAAAAAACACCTTTCCAAAGCAGAACTTGGCCATCATTAGGGAATTCTTTTTCAAGTTCCAGTATTTTGTTTAGAACAAATTGTTTTTCTTCTTCGCTTGATTCCCCTAAAGTTGGAACTATAATTTTTTCAAGTTCTTCAAATTTTTTTAAATCTTTTTCATCCATTTTATAATCTGGCCTTCTTTTTTTCTGTTATTTCATTGACAATTAAAATGATATCAAATATGAATGATGTAAAAATCGGTATTAGAAAAAGTACAATTAAATCAGTATTATATCCCATTCTAAAACTTTTAAGATCTTTAAATGAATAAAGGAAAAATATACCAATTGCAAATAGGCCTAAAGATAGATATTTAAAAAAATATTTAACTTCTGCTGAAAGAAGTATACTGGTTCCTTTTTTGAGGTAATTTTGAATTTTTTCATCAACATCATTTATTACTCCATTCCCTTCAAAACGATAGTCAAATGCATTTATTTTTCTTGAGTAATCAATTACAGAATATATGAACTTCATTTTGTTAAAAGGAATATTGGTTATTTCAAGTTTTTTATCATTTAAAATATTAAATATAAGCTTTATTTCTGTTAGTACCTTAACCGGTCCGTATTTGCCTTGCATTATATCAGTGCACAAAACCATTTCAAGTTTTTTAATTTCACTATATCCGCATACAAAATTATATTTTGAATCATTAAAAAACAAATTAATTCTATCAGGTAGAAATTCTACAGACTTTAAATTAATTCCTAAAGCTATTTTTTTTAATGCTAATTTCCTTTTTATAATTGAGCCGATTAATCCAACGTATGATACGATAGGCAAAATGGTTATTAAAGCTAACAAAAACCACTTATCTTGAATATCGCTGCGTGCAATATCTTCAATGGACATTATAACCCAGTGAAAAAATCCGATAAAAGATGGAGTATCTATTGTAAACATAAAGTATAAAGCTATTACTATGGAAGTAAGCATCACAGACAAAACAGTAGTATAAACCACTGAAGTGAGTGAAGTTTCTTTTGTCACATTATTAATCTTCATAAAGCCAACCTTTTTTAAGATTGTACCAGATTATTCTGACTAAGTAAATGTTGTAATTTATTTTATTACTTCAATAGTTTCGTAATCTACAAGGTATGGCAAATGTTCTTCGGTAATTAATTCTCCCGGAAGTAAAACTGCAATGCCCGGAGGACATTCTGCAATAACTTCTGCTGCTATTCTGCCTATTGCTTGGGATTTTGGAACAACTTCTTTATGAGAATAAAAAGCTTCTCTTAATGTCATTTTTATAATAGGTGTAAGCATAGGCATATGCTTTTTCTTTTCAAGATAATAAATGTCTGTATAATTTGTTTTGTCAATTTTTTGTAAACATTTTACAAGATACTGCATATCAGAACGGGTATTACCGATGTTTGATAGAACTAAAAGCCCCGCATCTGATGCACTTTCGACTTCTACATTAAAATCTATTTCCAAAATAGACTCAAGACGTTTACCTGATAACCTGTCATCACGTATAAAAACTTTAGTAATATCTGTTTTATATCCGAAATCAGGTGTTAAATGGTGTATATGCTCAAGTTTGTCTATTTCTTTTCTCAAATATTTTGCATTTTGTACTGCTCTTTCAAGTTGCTTTTTACCCCTTGGGCTTTCTAAATTTGCTCGAGCAGCATCCAAACTTGCAAGTAACATTAAAGATGGACTTGTTGTATGTAACAACTTAAGAGCTTTTTCAACAGCATCAGCATCAATTTTAGAATTTTCTGCAATATGTAACATTGAGCTTTGGCTCATGCTTCCGCCTGTTTTATGTAAAGAATGAACAACAGCATCAGCTCCAAGTTTAATTGCAGGAGTTGGCAAGTGGTTGTTAAAATTCCACAAACAAGCATGTGCTTCATCTACAATTAGCGGTACATCATATTTTTTGCAAACGTCAGCTATAGATTTGATGTCAGATACAACTCCTTCATAAGTAGGGTTTGTAATCCATACCATTCCCGCGTCATCATGCTTTTTAAGCATTTCTTCAACAGATTCAGGTGTAACATTCCCCCAGATACCCCATTCTGTAAAGCGGTTTGGAATAAGCCAAATAGGTTCAGCTCCGGAAATTATCATTCCGGTTAAAATTGAACGGTGACAGTTTCTGTTTGTAATAATTTTTTTACCTTTTTTAGTCAATGCCATTGCAAGAGCTAAATTTCCTGCTGTGGAACCATTAAGTAAAAAGAAAGTTTTTTGTGCACCAAAAGCTTTCGCAGCAAGTTCTTGTGCTTCTTTTATAGGCCCTGTTGCAGGATGTAAAGTGCCAAGATTGTCAAACTCATCTGTAGTATCTATAGAAAGAGCTTTCTTTCCAATAAGTTTTTTAAATTCCGGCAAAGACCCATTTCCCTTGGTATGTCCTGGAATATGGAACTGATAAGAAGGGGTCTCATATGCTTGTTTTAACGCATCAACTATTGGGGCTTTAACTTTTACAATTTTTTCATTTTTTGTTACATTTGTCATAATAATTAATATACACTAAAAAAAATTTTTTTTGCACAAATTTTGTGTTACATTAATATTTGTGAACTATTTTTTTAAAGTAGCGATTATATATTTAATATTAGTGTGTGCCCCACCTGCTTTTGCCTTTGGAAAGGGAAAGCAGAAAGATGTTGAAGTTGCCCCGTCTCAGGAGGTAATTCATCTTGATGTTACCAAAAATGATACAGAGGCAAAAAATAAAACTGACGGTAAAAATGATTGGATTCAAAAGGACGTTATAAGAGATAACGTTGACACAGAGTTCTCAATTTTTGATAATTTGTTTGATACCGACAAAGATTACGATCATCCTTTTAAGTTTGAGGAAGAGTCTTTGTTTGGTCGTATTTACAAAAAGAAACTTGAAAGAACTTCTATCCCTTCTTTCCTACTCAAGGATGAATTAACTTTCAAATATAAAAAAGGTCCGATAGATAAAGTTCAATTTTACGGAGCATATCAAGGTAATTTTGGCTTTGACTTTGAAGGTTCTGACTATGATACTGATTATGGCTTTGGTTTTATGGAAGCCGGTGTAGTTGGTGATTTTAAAGATAAAAATACAGATTTCAAATTACAGGTAAACTTTAAACCCGGTGAAAACAGGACTTATCTTCAAGGTCTTGTAACTGATGCTTATATAATGAATACACGTATACCACACCATAAGGTGATTGTTGGTAATTCGAGAAACCAAGTTGGTGTAGAAGGTGGTATGAGTTCGTATGTTTTACCTTTTGCAACCCGTTCACAAATTTCTAGAAACTTTGGTAATACCAGAGCCTTGGGTGTGAGGGTTGTAGGTGACTATGATTTAGTGGATTATAGTGTTGCATTAAACAGTTCTGACAGATTTTTTAAAGAATTTTTCCCGGGTGCTGAATTTACCGGTTGGCTTAACCTAAAGCCATTAGGTAAAACTGATGGAAGATATGGAACTCTTGTACTTGGCGGTGGTTTGAATGCCGGTCATAATGATACAAGTTATACTGTTGGTGGTGCGTATGCAAGTTACAGGTACAGAAAATTTATGGCAAACTTTGAATATGCTATAGCGGACGGTTATAATGGAGTTTATCGCAGCACAGATAAAGCTACAGGTTTTTATTCAACTGTAGCATACAGACTGACTCAAAAATTACATGTTCTTGCAAGGTATGACCAGTTTGACCCTAACAGAGATATTGCTGATGATTTAAAAAGGGAGTATACAATAGGTTTGAACTATTTTATCAAAGGTCAAGCATTGAGATTAATTTTGAATTACGTATTTTGTGAAAATGAAAATACCGAGGATAGTCATAGGATTATACTCGGTACTCAAATACTTTTATAATTTTATTTTTTCAGTAAAAAATAAAATATTTCTAGTTTTCTTCTTCTTCGTGTTTATGTTTTACATCATCTTTTATTACAATCAGGTTGTTGATGATTTTCATTGCACAGGTAGGCAAAACTACATCATTTAGTCCGTTTGCAATGCTGATAATTTTTCCTGCGCCAAGAACTACTTCATCACCTTTGTAAAAGAATTTGTAGTCATCTTTTCTGTCTGAGCGGATTGTAATTTGGTTCATTTTTTACTCCTTTATTTATAACCTATTCTAAATATTAATTTTCTCAAAAATTTATTGTTGGCAGGAGTTGCTGCGTTCTCCTTTTTTATTATAAAAAATACCTTCGGCCATAACTTCTTCGTAAATATCTTCATCTTCTTTGAAACTTTCTTCAGTATATGGATAAAGATCAATGCATACATCCATTTCGGTTTCAATTTTTCCTATAATAGGCCAAATTTGTTCTCTTTTTGCTTTATCTTCTATATTGAAAAGTGCAGCTAATTCAATATCTTCTCCTTCATGAATTTTTCCGTCGGTATGTATTCCGAACAGATACATTCCTTTGAAGTCATCAAAGACAAGATTAAAAGCTGTTGATAGTTTTAAGATTACTTCATCAACTGAATTTATCATATAAATCTACCCTATATTTATGTTATTTATAACATCTTTTCTATCAACCGTAACTTGTTCTGATGTTTGTAAGTTTTTGACAGACACTTTATTTGCTTTAATTTCGTCTTCTCCGATAATTAATGCGTAATTAGCTGTTTTTGAAGCTTTTTCAAGTTGTTTAGTAAATTTCTTATTTGCTAAGTCAAACTCAACCTTAACCCCTTTTTCTCGGAGTTCTTGCGTCAAAATAAATGCTTCAGTTTCAGAATTGGATACTACATAAGCATCAAGTTTATGAGAGTCAATATCCGGCAATAAAGAATTTAATCTTTCCATTCCCATTGCCCATCCAACAGCTGGGGTATCTTCTCCGCCAAGATTTCTGACAAGACTGTCATATCTTCCGCCGCCACATACAGCATTTTGAGAACCCAAATTGTTAGATTTTATTTCAAAAACTGTTCTGTTGTAGTAGTCAAGTCCTCTTACCAACAGCTTATTTTCAGTATAATTTATGTTTAGTTTATCTAAATAAGATTTTAGTTTGCTGTAATGTTGGGCACATTCTTCACAAATAAAATCTGATTGTATAACTTTTTTTATTTCTGGTTTTTCAAATATTTCTTTGCAAGATTCGACTTTGCAGTCCAAAAGTCTTAAAGGATTTTTCTCATAACGGCTCTGACAATCTTCACAAAGGTTATCAAACTCAGGTTTTAAGACTTCTTTAATTTTATTTTTATATTCTTCTCTGCATTTAGGGCAGCCTAATGAATTTATTTCAACTTCCAAATCATTTAGCCCGAGAGATTTTAAGTAATCAACAGCCAGCATAATTGCTTCAGCATCAGCAGTCGGTTCTTTTATTCCAAACATCTCAACGCCAACTTGATGGAATTGTCTTTGTCTACCTGCTTGTGGACGTTCATATCTAAACATCGGTCCTTTATACCAAAGTTTTACCGGAGCTGAAAGTCTGGACATACCGTTCTCGATGAATGAACGAACAACACCTGCGGTATTTTCAGGTCTTAATGTAATAGATCTGTCACTTTTTTCAAAAGTGTACATTTCTTTATTAACAATATCTGTTGTATCACCTACTCCGCGAGCAAAAAGTTCAGTAGCTTCAAAAATAGGTGTTCTAATTTCTTTATAACCGTAACGGGTAAATATTTCTAATGCATTTTTCTCAAGTCTGTGCCATTGTTCAACTTCTTGAGGTAAAATGTCTTTTGTTCCTTTTTGTACTTTAATTATTTTAGCCATAGAGTTATTATATAAATTTGAGATGAAATTGTCAAACGGAAATTAATTTATATTTCCCATTTTTTGGGGTCGAAGCGTAAATCTTTTACATTCAATTTGAGTGATTTTAAGTAGGGTTCAAATTTAACCAGAAGTTGAGTTTTTCTTAAAGTTAGTTCTTGAGCGACAATTGCGTTTTCGCAAGCCACCACCATTACTCCTCCACCCATCATAGAGTAAGGTTTTGATTTTTTTGCAAATTTGCTTCCTGCTACTTTTTCCCAAAACTTGTACAAATTATTGCGGGTAATTGCTTTTTTTATCTCCTTTTTACCTAGCAATTCTTCAACGAGTGATTCTGTTGTTACGAAATCTGTGTAGAGAACCTTTTTCAATTTTGAAACCTGACTTTTTTTATGCTAAACTGAAAGAATGGATTATTCTAATTTAAATGATATCATAAAATCCTCTAAAAATATATTAATAGTTTCCCATGTAAACCCTGATGGTGACACTTTGGGTTCAATGTGTGGGATTTATAGTGCAATTTTAGACAATTTCAAAAAAAGAAGTGATATGCTTGTTGTATCCAAAGTCCCTGCGGTGTATGAATTTATTCCGTTTATTGATAATGTAAAAACTTTGGATGATATTGATAAGTCAAGAGAATATGATTTGGTTATAAACGTTGATGTAGCTGCTATAGACAGAATTTGTGATGGAAAAATATTGTTTGACAAGGCAAAATCTACTGTAAATATCGATCATCACAAGACAAATATTGCTTATGCTGATTTGAATTATATTGATCCAAATGCAAGTTCTACAGGGGAAGTTCTTTTCGGCTGTTTTGAAAATATGGATTGGGAAATCTCTTTGGACACTGCTATTTGTTTATATACAGCGATATTAACTGATACAGGATCATTCAAATTTGACAATACTCGTCCTGGAACGTTTGAATGTGTTGCAAAACTTGTGGAAATAGGTGTTCAACCGTCTGACATATATAGAAAAGTTTATGAATCGGATTCTAAAACACTTGTTATGTTTCAGGCACATTGTGTCAGCAAAGCTAAATTCCTTGATGATGAAAAAATAGCTTATACTCTTGTATATAGAAAAGATATGGAAAAGTTTTCAGCAGGTGATGATTGCATGGAAGGTTTGACCGAAAAATTACGAGCAATCGTAACTACCAAAGTTGCTTTTGTTGCAAAAGAGATGAAATCAGGTTACACAAAGGTTTCAATGCGCAGTAAATCTGCGGATGTGGCTGATATCTGCGGAGTTTTTGGCGGTGGTGGCCATAGACTTGCTGCAGGATGTACTATTAAAGCTCCGGTTGAGGAAGCTGCTAAAAAAGTCTTGGCAGAAATAAGAAAAAGGGAAATATAAACTAATAGCTTATGCTTTTGTAGAGTAAGGCGGAATTTGAAGAAGGTAAAAGTGAGTTTTAAAGCTTTTGTTAGAGGTATAAAAAGATTAATAATATCTGTCATAAAAAATGATTTCTACGGAATGGCCGCAGAGATGGGTTTTATGATGGTTATTGGTATTTTCCCTTTTATGCTTTTGTTGACTTCTATATTCGGATGGATGGGTAACAAGGCTTTAATGACTCCTATATTGCGATTTCTTGCAACTTTTATGCCTGAGCAGGCTATGGATTTGATTTTGACAGTTTTATCAGAGGCTATGATATTTTCTCATGGTAAATTAATGGCAATAATTGGTTTTTGTGTTACTCTTTTCCTTTCAACAAACGGAATTGCTGTAGTTTTGAAGGGACTTAACAGAGCTTATAAGGTGACAGAAACAAGAAACTTTTTATACACAAGAGCTTTATCTCTTCTAATGGTGTTTGTTGATACAATGGTTATGTTTTTGAGCATAAACTTAATTGTATTCGGTAAGGCGATAATTAATTTGATGGTTAATCACTTCCACATGTCAAATACAATTGCCATAACTTTACTAACTTTACGTTGGCCTGTTGCTTTTGCAGCTTTGTATTTTATGGCATTTTTAAGTTACTATATATTACCTGATTTGAAGGGGAACGAAAAATTTAAACGTAAAAGTGCTTTGGCCGGGACTTGGTTTTTTACAGTATTTTGGCTTGTCGGTTCTTGGGGATTTTCAATATATGTTAATAATTTAAAAACTTATAACATGGTATATGGTACAATTGGAGCGTTTGCTGTTTTAATGGTTTGGTTGTATTATACATCTGTTTTGATTTTGGTAGGTGGAGAGATAAATTCTCAGGTATACAACAAACTTGAAAGAAAAGCTCAGGAAATAAGAGAGGATTTTGCAGCATTAAAAAGACCTTAGTTATTAACTAAGGTCTTTTTTATATGTATCTGAAATTATTTAGCTGCAAATAAAGGTTGTATCAAAACATATATATCATTAAACAGTACAAATACTAATAATATTATTAGTAATGAAAAGAACACCGTCATGATTTTATTCATAATTTCTTCATCTACGGGTTTGCCTTGAATTTTTTCGATTAGAAGAAATACCAGATGTCCTCCGTCTAGTGCAGGAATTGGCAGAATATTTAATATTGCAAGGTTCATTGAAATTACTGCTGTGAGTAAAATTCCATAGAATATTCCTTCAGAATTTATAATATCTCCACCCATTTTTGTAATAAGAACGACTCCATGCATATTTTTTAAAGGAATTTTCCCTGTAAAAAGTTGTTTTAGGACAATCAGCATAGATTTTGTTTCATTATACAAATACCTGTAGCTTTCAGTGAATGCTGATTTTATACTTGTAATCGGTATTAATTTTTCTTTCCTATCAAGAGTTATTCCGATTAAACCGTCTTTGTCAGAGTATAGAGGTTTTAATTTAACTTCTTTGCCATTACGTGAAACCGTAATTTCAAGAGGTTTTTTCCCATCTGTTATAGCGTAAGCTAAGTCATTAAGACTGTATTTGCCATTAGCTTCCATAAATTTTTTATCTTTTATTTCATCTCTTAGTTTTATTTGTTGATCTGAGAGTTTAACTTCATTAGGTTTGAATAATTCTACAGTGTTTAAAACATTTTTGCTTAGAATTATTTTACCTTCATAAGGAATTGATGGTAATTTTACTATAGCTCCTTGAGGAATAATTTCATTTTCTTTAAATGCCGGGTTTATACTTTTTAGTTTTTCGTAATTCTGTGATACAGTCATTTCATTAACTTTGCCATCAAATGATGCACTGTACATAGCATACAAATTTATGCCATATTTAGAATTTATCGGAGTAGAATTTATTTCAATAATTTTGTCTCCGGCTTGCATTCCTGATTCCCAAACGGATTGAGTTTTTTCTGCTACAATTTCTTTTACATAGGAATCAAATTGACCTGATGGTAAATTCCCCCACATAAAAGCTGTTAAAAGTACCAAAACATAAGCACAAATAACATTTGCGATTACTCCGGCAGAAAAAATTATTGCTCTTTGCCAAGTTGGTTTGTTCATAAGTCTTTCTGGAGAATCTTTAGCGAGTTCAGAATCTTTATCATCATCGGGGAATGAAACATATCCTCCAAATAAGAATGCATGCACTACAAGAGTTATGTTGCCTACTTTCTTTTCCCAAAGAGTTGGACCGATAGGAAGTCCTATCCCGAATTTATCTACCTTCACTTTAAACAATAGCGCTGCTCCAAGGTGCCCGAGTTCGTGCACAAGTATTAAAAGTCCGATGAGCAAAATCATTATAATAACAGACATTAATCTCCCCTTCTTAAATAATTTGTCGTTCTTGGTAACCCAATATTAACATAAAATCTTTAAAAAAATACAAAAATATGTTAAAATAATACTACTAGAGAATAAGAATAATAAGAGGAGTTTTTATGGATATAAAAAAAGGGTTTACACTTTCTGAAGTTTTGGTAACAGTAGGTATTATCGGTGTTGTAGCTGCCCTAACGATGCCAACGTTGGTAAATAACCACCAAAGAAAAGTATACGTAACTCAGTTACACAAGGTATATACAGAGCTATCTCAAGCTGCTATAAGAGCAGCAAGTGATAATAATGCTATATCTTTAGATGAAACAAGATTTAATTCTAATAATGCAAATGGTACAATAAACTTTTTAAACACATATTTCAATGTTGTACAGAGTTGTACGGATGATGTATCTAAATGCTTTGCAACGGATTATAAAACATTGACAGGAGAAGATTTCTCTCTTCAAGATACAACTGCCGCAGTTGTATTATCAAGTGGTGCAGCTATTTCAGTGTTTAACAATGCTTTAGGCTTTGATGAGTTTGGGAATCATGGATATTTAGATATGCAGGTGGATACAAATGGAAAGCAGGGTCCTAATATTTTGGGTAGAGATCTGTTTTATATGCAATTATATAGTGATGGTAAGGTTGCTGAAACATATAGCACTGGTTATGATGATGATTATGTTGACGATAAGTTTGAACAATGCCAAACTGGAGATAGCTACAGCGGTTATGGTTGTTTAACAAAGATTATACGTGACGGTTGGACAATGGACTATTAAGAATAATGAGAGGAGTTTTTATGGATATAAAAAAAGGGTTTACACTTTCTGAAGTTTTGGTAACAGTCGGTATTATCGGTGTTGTAGCTGCCCTAACAATGCCAACATTGGTAAATAACCACCAAAGAAAAGTATACGTAACTCAGTTGCACAAGGTATATACAGAGCTGTCTCAAGCTGCTATAAGGGCCGCAAGTGATAATAATGCTATATCTTTAGATGAAACAAGATTTAATTCTAATAATGCAAATGGTACAATAAACTTTTTAAATACTTACTTCAATGTTGTACAAGATTGTTCAGATGATTTATCTAAATGTTTCGCAACAGACTATAAAACATTGAGTGGAGATGATTTTACTTTAGAAGAACCAACTGCAGCAGTTGTTTTATCTAGTGGTGCAGCTATTTCAGTAATGAATAATTATTTATACTATGATGAAGATGGTGATCATGGTCGTCTTGAAATGCAAGTAGATACAAATGGGAAACAGGGACCAAATATTTTGGGTAGAGATTTATTTTACATGGATTTATATAGTGATGGTAAAGTTGCTGAAACTTACAATTCTCCTTCTGATGATATTATCCAAGAAAAATTTGAATCATGCCAAACTGGAGATAGCTATAATGGTTATGGCTGTTTAACAAAGATTATACATGACGGTTGGACAATGGACTACTAAAAACATGAAAAACGCCTCCAAATTTTTTGGAGGCGTTCTTTTTATCTAATCCTTGTTTATAGATTATAAAAGTTCTTTTAGATAGTTTGGTAATGCAAATCTTGCATTATGATAATCTCTATTATATATTTTGCAGGTTTTTAGAATATCTTCATATCTATCTTCTGCAAAATATGATAGAGGCTCTACACTACTTGAACAAAATGCCCATGCCCAGTATCCGCCAGGGTATGTTGGGATATTTGATGTATAAGTTGAACAAATCGGGAAAACTTTTTTCAACAAATTATACATTTTTTTGATTTCTTCTTTGTTTACAAATGGGCTTTCAGATTGAGCTGCGATAATTCCACCTTCTTTTAAGGAATTTTTTACGTTTGTATAAAATTCTTCTGTGAATAATCCTTCTCCAGGTCCCATAGGATCTGTTGAATCGATTAATACAATATCATATTCATTTTTCTTGTCCTTGATAAATTCGATAGCATCTTCAACTTTTATTTCTACTCTTGGATCAGATAGTCCGCAAGAAATTGTTGGTAAAAACTCTTTGCAAGCATCAATTACAAGCCCGTCAATTTCACAAAGAACAACTTTTTTAACAGATTTGTGTTTCAATACTTCTCTGACAGTTCCGCCATCTCCACCGCCAATTACAAGAACTGATTCAGGATTTTTATGGTGCATCATCGGAATATGAGCAATCATTTCGTGGTAATGATATTCATCACCTTCTGTTGTCATCATTAAATCATCAAGAGTAAGTACTCTGCCCAAAGAACTTTCTGTTTCAAATACTTCTACTTTTTGAAATTCTGATTGTTTTGAATAAAGCACTTTTCCTGCTTTGATTGCGATACCAAACCCTGAAGGGGTGATTTCATGGTAATATCCGTTTTCTATTCCGTTTTTCATTGTCTATATTTCCCTTTCTGTTTATAAAATTATTTATTTCCTAAAATATGTATATGCAAATGGAATACTTCCTGCCCTGCTTCTTTCCCTGTATTAATTAGGGTTTTATAAGATTTTAGCCCTATTTTTTTTGTTGTTTCCTTAACTGCCATAAGTAGTTCACCCATAAGGTTTTTATCTTCAAGTTCATTCAAAGATTCTACGTGAACCTTTGGAACTACAAGCATATGAATTGGGGCTTTTGGATTAATATCATTGAATACAACCACATAATCATTTTCATATACAAATTCTGTATTGAAATCCCCATTGATAATTTTACAAAAAATACAATTTTCTTCCATGTTGCACCTCTCAATTTTTCGTAAATTTATTATAACTTAAAAATATGTAACTAACTTGCCAATATTTTTTATGTAAAGTAAAATGAATATACTTGGATTATATCCTTTGGGGAGGAATTTAATATTTATGCCGGAATTAGCAAGAAAACAATACTACAGCAGCTATACCGAATACAGTTACCCTAGACATGAAGTGCGAGAGCTTCCGCATCGTGATGTTCAAAGTACTGCTTACCGCCCGCGTGTAAGATCTGCTGAGAGTCAGAAAAAAATTGAACGTAATTATTTTATTCATAGAATTATTTCTGTTGCAGTAGTTTCATTGCTTGGTTTCTCAATCTTGCCGTACGGTTTTAATAAAGTAACTAAAATGATGTTTAATCCTACTCCTTACAAGGAAGTGCAAGTCGATTTTGAACAGCTTCGTTTCCCTACAGCTAACTATCTTTCAAATCACTGGTTTATGGGACAGCGTTCTTTGGAAAGTGCTGAAGTAAAGAAGCCACAAATGACATCTTTATCGGAAAATGCCAGACTTTCAAATTTGGAAAGTCAAATAGAAAACTTAGCTGCGAATTACCCATCAATTCATCCTTCTGTTTATGTATGGGATTATGATACCGGAAATTATGCAGATGTAAATGCTGATGAAATTTTTGCTACAGCAAGTATTATTAAACTCCCTGTTTTAGTTGAGTTATTTCGTTCTATAGAAAAAAATCAATTAACTATATACGATGAAATGCCTCTTACCGAATATTATAGAACTGAAGGTTCAGGAAGTTTGCAGTTTAAAGCTGCTAATTCTAAGTATTCAATTGACACGCTTGCTCGTATGATGATTACAGAATCTGATAATTCTGCTACTAATATGTTAATTGCGCAATTGGGTTCTATGACTGACATTAATTCGGCTATAAGAAATTGGGGACTTAAACATACCTATATACAAACTTGGCTTCCTGATTTAGGCGGAACAAATCATTCAACAGCGCGTGATATGGCTCAAATACTTTACAATATTGATAATCCTAATTTCTTGTCTACAAGTTCAAGAGAAAAGATTTTTGATTATATGGGCCATGTTCATAACAACCGCTTGATAGCAGCAGGACTTCCTCAAGGTGCTACATTCTTGCACAAAACAGGTGATATTGGAAAAATGCTGGGTGATGCAGGTATAGTTTATGCTCCAAACGATAAAAAATATATTGTTGTTATTTTTGCAAACCGTCCTCATAACTCACCTTTGGGTAAGGAATTTATCGTAAAAGCTTCTGAAATTATTTATAATAACATCGTGTATTAATTAGTGTGCACCGAGACCTGATAGAATTTTTTCGGCAGCGAGTTCTTCTTCTATTTGTTTAATATATCCCTTTGAGGTGAGTATAAAGACTGCGTTTATTCTATTAACTGCTTCAGTTTTAATTAGGATTGATGAAACGTAGTACTTTACTGTGTGTCTGCTAATATTTAGTTTTTTTGCTATTTCCGGGTTAGTGTCTCCAAGTTTTAAAAGATTTATAATTTTTTTTTCCATATCTGTGAATTTAATTTTTGTACTGGAAACCATTATTTGTACCTTTCTGATAAATAAATATATACTGTTAGTATAGATAACCATATTTGTATCATTTAGTAATTATTAAGTCAAGACTTTATAATAAGTTAACTATGATGAATAATAATGTCGCTAAAAAAATGGGTGCTAAAATAGCATATTTGAGAAAAGAAAAACGGTATTCACAGGAGAAATTTGCCGAAAAAATAGATATCAGCGAAATCTATATGGGGCAAATTGAAAGAGGTGATGCCAATCCTACTTTAGAAAAATTAGTATCTATAGCAAATGCTTTGGATGTAGAAATTAAGGAACTGTTCACTTTCTCATTTTAATATCACAAAATAAAAAAGTATTTTAAGTCAAACGATTGAATGATTGTTGATGTGGAAATTTATTTTATAATAAGCCTGATAGGAGTGTAAGAATGCTTTTAACGGATCATGTACAGGCTATTATAAAATCAGCAAAATCAATAGTTGTGGCAAGAAATTATGCAGAGCTTTTGCCTGAGCACATAATGCTTGCTCTTATGTTGGATGAAAACGATTTACCTCGTATTTTAATGGAAAGAGTAGGGATTGATAATCCTGAAATTACAAATAGATTAAATTCATACTTATCAAAACGTGCCTATTATGCGAGGGGCAAATTTTCTGATGTAAGACTTGCTACGGATACGGTTATTCTTATGAAAGCGGCTCAGGAAGAAGCTGAGAAAAGAAATGATTCAAATGTTAGTATAGAACATTTATTTTTAGCTTTGTTTAGGCTCGATAATAAAACATTAAATTATTTATGGGAACAATCAGGCATAAATCGTCTTGAATTATACGAAAAAATGACTGAAGAAGTAAATAATATTGTTAATGTTGAAGAAACAATGCCTGCAGGAGATAAGATAGAGAAAAATTCTGCTAAAAATACTACTCAAAAATCAGAAGCCTTAAGCAAATATACTACTGATTTAACAGAGTGTGCAAAGAATAATGAACTTGATCCGGTAATAGGTCGTGATGATGAAATCCGTCGTACAATTCAAATTTTAAACAGACGTTCAAAAAATAACCCTGTTATTATCGGAGAACCAGGTGTTGGTAAAACTGCGATAATTGAAGGTTTGGCACAACGTATAGTCAGTGGAGATGTCCCTGAAAGTTTAAGAAACGATAAGATTTTATCTTTGGATTTAGGAGCAATGCTTGCAGGAGCTTCCTATAGAGGTGAATTTGAAGAACGTTTAAAATCTGTTTTGGAATCGGTTGAAGAAAAATCCGATGATTACATTTTATTTATAGATGAAATTCATACTATTATGGGAGCAGGTGCTTCTGAAGGGTCTGCTGATGCCGGTAATCTTTTAAAACCAATGCTTGCAAGAGGTAACATAAGAGTTATTGGTGCAACGACCACAGATGAATACAGAAAATATATAGAAAAAGATAAAGCTATGGAAAGACGCTTTCAACCTGTAGTTGCAGACGAGCCTTCTGTAGAGACCACAATAAGTATTCTTAGAGGTCTGAAAGAAAAATATGAAGGTTATCATAGTGTAAAAATTATGGATAGCGCAATAATTGCAGCAGTAAAACTTTCAGACAGATATATTTCAGACAGATCATTACCTGATAAAGCTATAGACCTGTTAGATGAAGCAGCATCAGCTTTGAGAATAGAAATTGATACTATGCCTGAAGAAATAGATGTCTTTATTCGAGAAAAAATTCAGCTTGAAATGAATAAAAAAGCTCTTGAAAAAGACGGATCTGCAGATGCATTAAAGAAGTTAGCTAAAATTTCCAAAAAGATAGATGACTTAGATGCTAAAATATCAAAACTTAAAGCACAGTGGATTGAAGAAAAAAAACTTATAGATTCATCAGCTGCTGTTAAACGTAATATTGAAAAAATTAAATCACAAATCGAAATTTCCAAAAAGAATCCGACAATGATGGCTTCATTAGAGGCAAAATATAGTCAAATGCTTGATATGGAAAAGAAATTAAATGATATTCAAAAAAAATCAGGGAAAAATCGTTTAATCAAAGAAGAAGTTGACGAAGATGATATTTCCGCAATCGTTGCTAAATGGACCGGTATTCCTGTAAATAGATTAATGGAAGATGAGTCTAAAAAATTAATTGGAATGGAAGATGTAATGCACGAACGCGTTATAGGTCAAGATGAAGCCGTTAAGAAAATTGCGAACGTTATACGTCTTGCCCGTTCAGGATTAAGAGATCCTAAACGTCCTATAGGAACTTTTCTTTTCTTAGGGCCTACAGGGGTTGGTAAAACAGAACTTGCAAAGACTCTTGCTTATATTTTATTTAATGATGAGGATGCATTGGTCCGAATTGATATGTCAGAATTTATGGAAAAATCTTCGATTTCAAGATTAGTTGGCTCTACTGCAGGTTACGTAGGCTATGAGGAAGGTGGCCAGCTTACAGAAGCTGTTAGGAGAAAGCCGTATTCTGTGATATTGTTTGATGAAGCAGAAAAGGCACATTCAGACGTGTTTAACATTATGTTGCAAATGTTTGATGATGGAAGATTGACTGATGGACAGGGTAGATTAATTGATTTTAAAAATACCGTAATAATTATGACAAGCAACATTGGCAGTGATATCATCCTTGATGAAAATATATCTGAAGTTCAGAAAAAAGAGGAAATTAATAGTGCATTAAGGGAAAAATTTAAGCCTGAATTTATAAATCGTATTGATGAAATAATAATGTTTAAATCCTTGAATATTGAAGAATTAAAATCTATTGTGGATATTCAAACAGAATCGTTGAAAAAACGTCTTGCAGAGCAGGAAATTACTTTGGATATTTCAAATACTGCAAAAGACTATTTGGCTCAAGAAGGTTTTGATCCTTTATACGGTGCAAGACCTTTAAAAAGAGTAATAAGACAACTTATTGAAATTCCTATGTCTATGAAAATTCTTCAAGGGGAATTTACTAAAGGTGATAAAGTTTCTATTGAATTAAAAGATAATATGTTATCTTTTGAAAAACACTAACAAAAAGCCGGTAAACATAATTACCGGCTTTACATATCCTTAATCATCAGTTATGCTTTGGTTGGTTTATTTCGCAACCAAGTCTTCTGTTTCTTCAATCTTTTTCATAATTTCGTCAATTTGTTCTCTAAGATACTCCATAAACAGCCCGATTTCTTCCTTAAAGCTGTAAACCCCGGGCCAAGATATGTATCCGTACATATTTTGATCTCCTTTTTGTCTAACCTGTCAA
>CALVHB010000043.1 GCA_944327275.1 Candidatus Gastranaerophilales bacterium
TCGGAGTTGTCGCAGCATTGACGATGCCTACATTAGTTGCAAATTACAAAAAACGAGTATATGTAAATCAGTTGAAAGGGACAGTAAGCCTACTTTCTCAAGCAATTACCAAATATATGGCAGATGAGGGAATCGATGATTTAACTCTTGTTGGTTTTAATGAAAATGAAGAAAAACTTAAGTATTTTTTCAATAACTACTTGAAGGTAGTAAATGACTGTGAAGGACGTTATTATACCGATGCAGAACACCGTTGTTTTGCAAAAACTTATCGAAATATATCAGGCACTCGTCCACCTGCAAATATGCAAAGTTACTCTTGCGCAGTAGTAGTAAATTTAGCAAATGGTGCTTCTGTTTGTTCAGATGTTGCGCATGGGACAGTAACTGGAGGTGATCCGGATGATATTCACACGAATAATGGTGTTGTTGGGCAGGAAACTGTTATTTCTTTTGAAGTTGATATTAATGGATCTAAGGGACCAAATCAATTTAATAGAGACTTTTTCGCATTTTCAATGTTAGCAAATGGCCGTATTTATGACCCTACTTACATAGAAACAGGTGCTTTTGATAAAACTGCTGGACCGAATAGTGGTGCTTTTGGCTACCTTTTGAGCAATGGTTGGAATATGGATTACTAAGTTAAAGAGTGAGGGAAATATTATATGAAAAGATTTTTTGGCTTTACTCTTGCTGAGACTCTTGTTACTTTAGGAATTATTGGGGTTGTTGCTTCTCTTACAATGCCTACTTTGGTTGCAAATCACCAAAAACAAGTTGTTGTGACTCAACTTGAACAGACTGTTTCTTTGTTGCAGCAAGGATTTATTAGGATGATAAACGATAATAATGCTGTTGGACTTAATGAAACACCTTTTTGTTTAAATATGAAAGGGGAATATTTTGTCCCTTATAGGGATAGAGAGTCTGCAGAAATATTGAAAAAGTATTTTAAGGGGCTTCAATTATCGGAGACTTCAGCGCAAGTTCGTGCTCTTGAAGCAAAGTGGCCAAAAAATAGTTCTGGGGGAAATTCTTGGTTAACGACAAGCTATAATGTTGGTTTTTTACCTAATGGTGCTGCCGTTAATTTTCATATAACCAAAAGAGCTAGTGAGACTCCTCAAGATTGTGACACAATAAAAGCTAAGGGAGCTGCGTATTGTAAGTTTATGTCTTCTGGTTGGTCAAATTTTCCTATTGATGTAAATGGATTAAAAGGCCCGAATATGGTCGGAAGAGATATATTTTATTTTGTCTTAACAGATACAGGGGTTATGTTCCCTGCTTTTGATAAAAATTGGTCCTTGTTTAATACAGGTGAGCCTGCTACTGCTTGGTATATTTATGATAATCCTACAAAACGTTGTCCTATGAATGCAAGTCAGGTTGGTAGAACTCCTGTTAGGGATAATTATTCATCTTGTGCTGCAAGAATAGTAATGGATGGTTGGAAGATCAATTATTATTGGAATGGGACTACAAAATATTAGTATACAAACTTGTTAGTTTTTGTTAAATATGATAAAATTCCAATATGAGTGATATTATTCAGACAATTGTAATTTCAGAGCATGGCAGTACTTGTGAGCTAATCAAGTTGTATTTGCAAGAATTTGAAAAGTTTAGTTTTTTGGCTTCTACTCCCGATTTTTCAAAGGCTTATGAAGCGTTGAAAGAACTTAGAACTTCTCTTGTAATTGTTGATATTTCAGAATATCAGGAACAAGCCTTGAATTTTGTTTCAAAAGTAACTGCAGAGATTCCTAATTGTAGAGCTATTGTGTTGTCTGATAGACCAAATGTTGACTTAGTTATTAGAGCAATGAGAATAGGTGCATCTGATTTTGTATCTTTTCCCGTTATCAAAGATGAATTCTTTTCTATTTTAGAAAAGCATTACCTTGATATGAGTGGGCAAAAACCAAAGAAATCTAAGTGCAGAGTTATTTCTGTATATTCAAACAAAGGTGGTATCGGAAAGACATCTGTAGCTACAAATTTGTCTTTAGAGTTGGCAAAAATTACAAAAGAGAATGTTGCTCTTATTGATTTAAATTTTCAGATGGGTGATGTTACAACTTTCCTTGATTTAAAACCCTCTTTTAATATATCTTATATGCTCCAAAATTTAGATAAAATTAATGAAGACTTTTTATTATCAACTTTAGAAAGATATCGAAATACAAGTTTGTATGTTTTAGCTGATCCTCCATATTTTAAGCAAATAGATAATATTTCAGTTAAAGATATATCAAAACTTTTTGAGTTACTAAGAGATGTGTTTTCATATATAGTTGTTGATATGTCAAATGCTTTAGACTCAAGAACTATGCAAATATTAGAAAATTCTGATTTAGTGTTGTTTGTTTCAATTGTTAATTTACCTGCATTAAGAAACTGTCAAAGATGTCTTGAATTGTTTGAAAAATCAGGGTTTAGTGATGACAAAATTCAAATTCTCATAAACAGATATATGGAAAACGATGAAATAAATGCTGATGACGTTGAGGAGGTTTTAGGTAAAAAAGTTTATTGGAAGATTCCTAATAACTATTTTACAATGATGTCTGCTATTAATAAAGGAGTTCCAGTATCTGAGATTAATTCAGATTCAAATGTTGCTTTAAGCTATAAAAATTTAGCGTTGATGATTTCTGATAGCATATTTAAAAAGCAGTTGTCTAATGATGAAGGAAGGTTTAATTTTGTTAAAGAGCAGTAAGTTAGGCGATAGATTTAAAAAATTGAATGAAGATACTTCAGTTGATTCAGAAACTCTTGAAAATAATTCTGTTACAGAAGAAATTTTAGATGATTTTTCGAATGTTTCTGCAGAGATAAAACAGGATTTGCTTGAAAAAATTTATAATACTCCGGTATGGTTTGATTACGATATTGAAAAGCAAAAATTTTTAGTAAATTCATTTTTTAACGGTAAACTTTCTACATTGAAAATTGATTTATCTCAAGAGAAAAAAGATGAATTTTTAAATTTGTTGCACTCTGAAATATTTGGATTTGGACAACTTGATAGTTTAATTGAGCAGGAAAAGGTTTCTGCAATTTATGTAAATGCATCTGATAGTGTTCATATTGAAGTTGCAAATAAAATTTTAAATGCAGACATGTATCTTTCGGAAAGAGAAATTTGGTTTGTGGTGAATAATGCTTGTAAATTAGCAGGAGTCAAGTTTGATTTGAATAATAAGGTTTACAACTTTAATTCCAAAAATTTATTCTTTTCATGCATTTTGCCTGATTTATCAGAAAGTGGAATAAGTTTGGTTATAAGGAAAATTGCCAATCCAAATTTAGAAGAATTTCGATCTAAAAATTACATGTCGAATGAAGTTTTTGATTTTATAATTTATGCATTATCTTCCGGCAAAAATATTCTTATTTCCGGGGATATTAATTCCGGCAAAACATACTTACTTGATGTTTTAATATCTACTTTCAATAAAGATAAGAGAGCTATCATTATTGAAAAGTCCAAACAATTACTTTCAAATTCTAAAAGTATTCAAAAGTTTATTTCTCCGAAATCAAATGATGTTTTAGATGACTTATTGTCTTATATATTAAAGGTTAAGTCTGAGTTTGTTTATTCTGATTTGAATCGTATTATTCCAGAACTATTTGCAATGAAAGGTTCTATTCAGACTTTTAGGTCTTCTTCTGTCGAATCTACTTTTAATTCTTTAGTTGGAATGTTTATGAAGAATTATGATTTGTCAGAAAAATATGCAAAAATGAAAGTTTTATCAGATTGTGATTATATAATTCAGTTAAATAAAATGCCTGATAATACAACGAAATTGACATCTATTGTTGAGTTGAAGCCTGCAAGGACAAACGCTTTGTCCATGAAAGTTATTGCAAAGTTGATAGATGGTAATTACGTTACTGACATACCTCAGCCATTAGTTACTTTTGGTGCAGAGTCGGCTTTTTCAAATTCAGGAAATTTTTCTTCTCGTTTTAAACATTAGTTTTGCTGTTCTTTTCTTTCATGTCATTGAATATTCCTTTAATTCTGGAATTATTTACAGATGCATGTGTAAGTTGGTCTATTCCAGGGTTTATTAATTTTTTCATTATTTGTTTATCTACAAAATCATTTATTGGTTTCGCTAAAAGTATAAGAACAGTTGTACCGCTTAATGTTTTTAAAAGTTTGTTTTTAAAAATAAGAGATGTTTGGTATTCTTTTAAAGCATTCCTTGATGCTTGATAGGCGTAATCACCTTCTTTGTACATTTCCTTCATCTTTGGAAGTATTGCTTTATATTTATTGTATATTTTTTTAGGTACTTTCTCACTATGGTCATGTTTTATAGCTTCTAGTATTTCAAATGTTTTTTCAGCATTAATCTTTGCAAATTTCAACAGTTTACTTTCATCATCTGATAGTAAATCATATCTATGAGTAAAAAATTTGTTATACAGTTTGGTGAATATATTTATTGTATTTTTTTCGTCTTTTCTTGCTTTTATCTTATTTTTTAATGTTGTAGTAATAATGTCTGTAAAACTTTTGGAATTTTCAAGAGCGGTTCCATGAGCTTGATCAATTACATTTCTTGTGTGTCTGTATATTGCTTCTTTTGCATTACCTGATATTCCGCTTTTATCAAGTCTGCTCAATGGGGATATAATATATTGACCGAGAATGATAGCTGCTGGTAGTGCAACAATTGATGTTAAACCTTGAAATACTGCACGTTTAAAAGCTCTTTCTCCACTTGGATTGTATTTATTTTTGTCATTTTTGTATTTATCATAAATATCAGCTCCAAGGTACATAAATGTAGGAGCCCACAATGCCGCTCCAAGTTTTGGGGCTATTTCTGCAATCGCTGTACCTATTTCATTTGAATAAGACATCATTACCATTGCTTTACTATTCAATGGATCATGATATTTATTTTTTGTCTTATCTTTATTCTCAGTAGGTTTATTTGCTAAATTTAAGGGTTTAATCAACGTTTTTTACCTTGTGTTCTTTTTCAATACATATAAATATGTTGAATATTTTTTTTTGCTACTATTTTTTTATTTTGTATAATTTTATTATGGATAAAAAGTTTAAAATTTGCTCAAAACATAGACCTGCAGGAGATCAGCCAAAGGCAATAGCAAAGCTGGTAGATGGTATAAACAATGGCGATGATGCGCAGACTTTATTGGGTATAACCGGTTCCGGTAAAACATTTACTATCGCTAATGTTATCGAGCAGGTTCAAAAGCCCACTTTAATTATAGCGCATAACAAAACTTTAGCTGCACAATTGTATAATGAATTTAAAGAATTATTCCCAGAAAATGCTGTTGAATATTTTATAAGTTATTACGATTATTATCAGCCTGAAGCGTATATTCCGAGAACAGATACTTTTATTGAAAAATCTGCATCAATAAATGAAGAAATTGATAGATTGCGTCATAATACAACAAGAAGTTTGTATGAAAGAAATGATGTAATTATTGTAGCATCAGTTAGTTGTATATATGGCTTGGGGTTGCCTGAGAATTATTTTAAAGGTGCAATTGAACTCAAAGTTGGTTCAGAAGTTCCTAGAGATGATTTTTTAAGACATTTAGTAAGTGTTCAGTATTCAAGAAACGATCTTGTTTTAGAACGTTCAACATTTCGTGTAAGAGGCGATATTGTTGAAATCATGCCAGCTTACGAAAAAGTTGTAAATAGAATATACTTTTTTGGTGATGAGATTGAAAAGATTGTACGTATTGATAATGTTACTGGTGAAATTATTGATGTCCCTGGGAAAATTGTTATTTATCCGGCAGTACATTACCTTTCTTATGATGAAAATGTTGAGGAAACTATAGCATTAATTAGACAAGAATTGAAATCTCGTTTAGCTGAATTAAACAGTGAAAATAAATTGGTAGAAGCCCAGAGATTAGAGCAAAGAGTTAAATATGACATTGAAATGATAAAGGAAATGGGCTACTGTTCTGGTATAGAAAATTATTCAAGAATCATAGAAAGAAGACCTCCAGGATCAGCTCCAGCTACATTACTTGATTATTTTAGGGGAGATTTTCTAACTGTGGTGGATGAATCTCATGTTACTCTTCCTCAACTTAAAGGAATGTATCATGGAGATGCTTCTAGGAAAAATACTTTGATTGAATATGGTTTCAGGTTGCCTTGTGCAAGGGATAACAGACCATTAAAAAACGATGAATTTTTTAGTAAAGTTCACCAAAAAATCTATATTTCAGCAACTCCGGGAGATTTTGAAAAACAGACCTCAACGCAGCTAGTAGAACAAATTATTAGACCTACAGGTTTGGTTGATCCTAAAATATCTGTACGACCTATTGATTCTCAAATAAATGATCTTAAAAAAGAAATTCAAGTTCGAACAGAACGTAATGAAAGAGTCCTCATTACAACTTTAACAAAGAGAATGGCGGAGGATTTAACTGACTTCTTTATACAAGAGGGTATAAAAGTACGATATTTGCATAGTGAAATTCAATCGCTTGAACGTGTTGAAATATTAAGAGACTTACGTCTTGGTGAATTTGATGTTCTAATTGGGGTAAATCTTTTAAGAGAAGGATTAGATATTCCTGAAGTTTCACTAGTTGCGATTATGGATGCTGACAAGGAAGGTTTTTTACGCTCTGAGACAAGTCTTATCCAAACAATTGGTAGGGCTGCTCGTAATGCTTGTGGTGAAGTTATTATGTATGCTGACCGAATTACTGAATCAATGGAAAAAGCTATATCTGAAACTGAAAGACGTCGAAAAATTCAACTAGAATATAATAAAAAATATGGTATAGTACCACAAACTATTAAAAAACCTATTGAAAATAACTTGTTATCTCTTGTTGCAAGCTATAGAAGTCTTGAAGATATTGTTGCAGAGGAAATGGTTGAAATGAATGTTGAGAAGAAGGATCTTCCAAAACTCATTGATAAACTCGAAAAGGATATGCATAAGGCTGCAAAAATACTTGATTTCGAGCGTGCTGCTGAAATTAGAGATCAACTTAAGAAATTAAGAGAAATGATTAAATAAGAGAATTTTTATCTTCATCATCTTTTCTTTTAATAGTTTCATAATCAACTTGAGCTAAGTAGTGCCCTGTAATTGATAAGGTAAAAACTAAGCACATACTCCAGAAAAATATTGCTATTGGATGTGGTATGCCAAAAAATATCCATATAAGATATGTAACTGGAGCAATGATTAAAGCATCAACTATTATTATTTGAGGAATCATAAAAAATACTCCGGCAAAAACGTCAACACAAGAATCTGCCATAGCCTTAAAGTTATATGCATCACTGATTTTAAATGTTTTAGCATAAGATAAATAACCAGTCATCATAAATGAACCAAATAGGCCCCAAACAATATATTTCCATATTACCATTGAGTCCGGATTTGGGAAAAATCCTTCAAGAAATTTACACACAAATACCGCAGCCATAGATAGTATCGCTAATAAAGGTCCTATTGCAATTAAACCTTTTATCCCTGCCCAAATAATTGAAAAAATATTGAATGATGGTAAAACATAATCTTTGCCATTTCTAACATTTGTTGTACATTTTATAAGAAATCCAAAAAGTAGAATGAAAGTAATTGCTGACATTCCGTAAAATAAAGGGTTTTCTTTGCTGTACAAATCAATGCAATAATATATAGGTATTGCAAAAATAACACATTTTGACAAAGTATGGTTGTCCTGTAGTGATTCTTCAAATGCGTCAATTATTGATGGCATAAATCTTTTCCTCTTCTTTTTACTCAGTATAACATGTATAATTTAAATTTAATCCTATATTTGTGGTAGTCTTACGATAAATTCTGAACCAATATCTGGCGTGCTTTTAACATCAATTGTTCCACCGTGTAATTTAACTATTTCTCTTGTTATTGTAAGCCCAAGTCCAGTAGAATTGGCTTGAGATTCACCTACTTGTTCAAATTTATTAAATATTTTTTTATGGTATTTTTTATCAATTCCGATTCCGTTATCTTTTATTGAAATAGTTATAAAATTATCTTCTTTTACGGCTCTCAGCTCTACTTTGCCACACTTATCAGTATATTTAATTGCATTGCTTAACAGGTTAAACAGTACTTGTTGAATTTTTTGGTAATCGGCTTTTATTTTAATGCTTTTATCAATTTTTTTTGTAAACTTTATATCTTTTTTTATTAACAGCGGAGCTATTATATTTTCAATTTCAATTATTAAATCGTTAAGCATAAATTCTTTTCTTGTCAACTTCATCATATTTGACTCAATTTTTGACATGTCCAAAACTTCATTAATCATTCCTAAAAGATTAATACCAGAAGCTTTTATATCGTTAAGGTATTCTTGTTGCTTCTGTGTTATAGGCCCTGCAAACCCATTTGCCATAAGTTCAGAAAAGCCTAAAATTGAATTCAAAGGAGTCCTCAGTTCATGCGAAACATGGGATAAAAATTTTGATTTTATTTTTTCTGCTTCTAGAATTTTTTTATTACTTTTTTGAACTTCATAATATCCTTTTTCAAGAGCATCAACTTGCATTTTGATAATCTTTGAAATTTCAATATCTTTTGTTATATTGGCAATAATTGATGAACAGGCTTTGAATATTTTCTTATCATTATCATCAAATTTGTTACCTGTGATATAAATTTTCCCAAAAACAGAATTTTTAAAAGTTAAATTTTCCATTAGGAAGTTTTCTTTAATGCATTTACTTTGTTTTGTTTGCGGATTAAATGAGTATTCAAGTCTTTCCGGATTAACAAAAAATATATATCCTGATTCAAAATCAATTATTTCTTTAAGTAAACCAAACAATTCTATATCAAAATTCTCAGATGGATTAATTTTAAAAAATTTCTCTATTTTAGTTGCAAAATTCTGATATTTCTCCAATGTTTTACTCCAATTCAGACTTTTCCATGTAACCTATATATCTAAGGTTTCTGTAATAACCATCGTAATCAAGACCATAGCCGATTAAAAATTTATCATCAACTTCAAATCCATAATAGTCAGGTTCAATATCAGTTAATCTACTAACTTTTTTATCCAAAAGAGAGCAAAATTTAGTAGATTTTGTATGGAAATTACAGTTTAAGAAGTCAAGTAAGAATTTTGCAGTAAGTCCGGTATCTACTATATCTTCAATAATTAATACATTTTTACCGTTTAAATCCGGTAATGAAATATCTACAGCGTTAACTTTACCTGATGTGCTAGTTCCTCCATTGTAGCTGGATAATCTTATAAACTCCATTTTTAGAGGCATATTAAGATGTTTTACCAAGTCAACAGTAAACATAACAGCTCCTTTAAGTACACAAATAGCGTATACTTCTTCGCCATTATAAAATTTATTCATCTCATCCCCTAATTCCTTAATCCTTCTTTGAATTTGTTCTTCGGAAAACAATATTTTTAAATGATTTATATTCATAACCTACCTCTTAATTAATGTTATCACATGAGTCGGATTATTTACAACTTTTATTTTATCGCTTAATCCTATTCCAGCAGCCCAAAGCACTTCATTATTTTGACAAAGTAAAACAATTTTATCTTTTTCGTGTTGTGGAATTTTTTTCTCATTTAAATATTTTTTCAATTTTTGAGATCCGCTAGCTCCAAGTGGCAGAATTTTATCTCCATTTTTTCGATATCTAATAGTAAAATCAATTTTATCAATTTCTATAAACGCTTTAAATTCATTGTCGTTTGGGAAAACAAAAGATTTTCCTTTAAATTCTTGAATTGTAAAATCATAATTATCAAAATGAAAATTCCCGCAATTTTTTATTTGAACTTCATCTGATATCTTTTCTTCTTTTTTTATAATTTGAAACTTTTTATTACTTACGAAAATCCATGAATCTTTTGTCAAAGAATACTTTTTGCCAGCTTTTGATTTTTTGTTTTCGTTTATAAATTTTTGGATATTTTCAATCTTTTTTTTGTCATAGTCTATGTTATTTTCGCTTAAAATTTTATAAATGGCTCTTTTTTGTTCAATTTCTGACAATTCTAAAATGTTATTGCCGATGTAATGATTTATAATTTCATTTTCTTCTTTTGCAATTTGTGAAAGTGAGTTTATTGCATCAATTGCTTTAGGATTAATTTCATTTAACAGTGGTAAAATTTTATGTCTGATAAAATTTCTCTTGTAATTCACATTGAAATTTGAACTGTCAACATTAGGCATTAATTGATTTTTTTTGCAATAGGCTTCAATTTCTTTTCTTTTAACGTTTAAAAGAGGCCTGTAAAATATATCTCTGTGCTCACTTATTCCTTGCAGTCCAATCGTTCCTGTTCCTTTTATAATTCTATACAGTACAGTTTCTGCATTATCATCAAAATTATGCGCAGTAAATATTACATTTGAATTGAATTTTTTTGCACATTTTTCGAAAAATTTATATCTTTCAATTCTTGCAGCTGTTTCAGTTTTTTCAACATTATCAGGTAATATTTCTGTATAATATTTAATCCCTTTTGATTGAGCAAAATTTTTGCAATTTTGCTCTTCATTAAAACTTTCTTCCCCACGCCAGTTATGATTGAGATGCACAGCTACGACATCATAATTTAATTTATTTAGAACATCTAAAAGGCACATTGAATCGTATCCGCCAGAAAAGGCAACGATAAATGTGCCTGATAAGTTATAATTGTCTACAAATTTTTTTACTTCGTTAGCAATCACCTAGGCCTCTTGGAATTTTTTAACTCCTTCTTTAATTTCGACAGCATCAACGCCTAATTGTTCAAGCGCTTTCATTGCAAGAGAATCAGGTTCTGTGGTTAGTGCAAGTAGCATATGTGCTGACTCAATCTTTTCCTTATGGTTTTTCTTTGCGAGTTCCCAAGCAGTCTCAAGTACGCGTTTTGCTCTTTCAGTAAATACAATTTCTTTATCATAATATTCATCTCCAAAGCCGATAAGACTTTCAACTACAGCTCTGGCATCTTTTATATTTATTTCAAGTTCTGTAAGTACTTGAGCACCTATACCTGTTGCTTCTCCAATTATTCCAAGTAAAAACATCTCAGTACCAACAATATTTCGTCCAAGTCTTCTTGCCTCTTCCTTTGCAAGTCGTAAAATTGTTAAAGTTTCAGGCATTTGTTTTTCAATAGGTTTTATTATGCTATGAGCCAAATCGTCATCAGGAATTTTTAGTTCTTTTAAAATATCGTAAGCAATTCCACGTTTTGTCTTTAAAAGTCCTAAGACAATGTGTTCAGGCAAAACAACTGATGATCCTAATTCTTTTGCAGTCTGTAATGCCATATTCATAGTTGTAAAAGCATTAGGTGTAAAAATTATTTGTCTGCCTTCGTATTCAGATTGTCTTGTTTGAATTTTTGCAAGTTTTTCTTCAAAATTTTCGCTGGTAACTCCATATTGAGCAAATATTTTTGTAAGTTCAGATTCTTTATCTTCTAGTATTGAAGATAGAATTTGTTCTGTTCCAAGAATTTCATAATTTGATGTTGACAACTTTGCAACAGCCCTTTCAAAGACTTCTGATGATTCTTTGCTGTCAAATATGTTATCTGTTTCTTTTGCTTTATTTTCAGTATTATCTGTTTTTTCATCCTCTTCTGGATGGTATAGGCGTTTAGTTTTTCTTTGTACTAATTTTTCTAAAAGAATTTTTGATTTATAAACATCAAAACCAAGATTTTCAAGGATTTTTACATTATCTGATTTTCTATCAGAAATAACAGAAAGGAATAAATGTTCATAAAGTATAGTCGGATTTCCTGATTTATTTGCTAAATCAAGAGCTTTTTTTAGAATTTCTTTAAAATCATCATCAAACGGCAAAGTTTGTTTAATTGTGCCATTATTTTTAGGAAAATCTTTTACTTTTTCAATTTCGTTTAAAAGATTTTCATGATTAATATTGTATGATTTAAATATTTTTAAAGATATTCCTTTTGCTTCATCAAACAAAGCCAATAAAAGGTGCTCAGGATAAACCTTAATGGTGTGCATTTCTTTGGCTAAGTTTTGAGATGCGCTTACAACATTTATTGCCTTTTCTGTAAATTTCTCGAACAAAATCTATTCCTCGTCTTCGTCTTCCATACTTTCAACATATTGAGCAACTTTATCGAATTCTTTATCATCATCGATTGTCTCAAACAAGTATTCTTCGCCATCTTTTGATAAACGCATTAGAATAAGTTCTTCACTTTCTTCCTCTTCTACAGGTAAAAGCAATGCATATTCTTGCTCGTCAACTTCAACGATATCAAAAAGTTCAAATTTAATAACGTTACCATTTTCATCAATGGTTTCAATTATTTGATCTTCATCTGCCATAATTCTATATCCTTTCTTTTTTATTAATTATTTCTACTTAGGTACTGTTCTAGTATAATACAAGCACTTTCAATATCAACCAGTCCTTTGTTTTTTCTGAAGTCAATTTTTTTTTGTCTTAAATTTTCTTCGGCTTGTTCAGACGTTAGACGTTCATCTTCGAAGATTATTTCAAATCCTGTGATTTTATTCGCAAAATCTATACAGTTTTGAGCCTGAGCACCTTTTGTCCCATCCATATTAATAGGGATACCTGCTACAATTTTTTTTACATTATTCTCTTTGGCGATTTTGATAATTTCATTGATAGCAATTTCTTCAGGTTCTCTTGGTATATACGAATGGCCATTAGCAAGAATTAGCAAGTAATCACTTAATGCTATTCCTATTCTTTTTGTACCAATATCTAAAGCCATAATCTTATACATTTTATTTTACCCACATTTTTTCTATTGCGTTAATTTTATCAATATCTTTCTTTGCAAAATATGCTTCATATATACTTTTTCTTAGAATATTTTTTAGAAATTCTCTTTTTAGGGTTTTATCATTATACAGCGAATATATTTTTCTTGCAGTATTATCCTTTCCTGCTAGATGTTTTAAAAATGCAACATTTAAAAGTCTTTCAGACCATATTTCATATTCATTTTTTGTAAACACGTTTTCTAAATTGTCATCAATATATTTGTCATAATCTTCCGGTAACACAGAATCAATGCTTGCCATAAAAGAGTCAAATTCTTTGCTGTAACCGTTATTGAGAAACCAATAATCAGTAAAATCACATTTTAAGATTTCTTCAAATTCACTATCAGATAACTTTTCTATTTCATATTTAATTTTTATTGGTTCTTCTTTTACGTCAGCTAAAAGATTTCTCCAACAAACATATTCATATGGCAATTTGTTTTTTGAAATTTTTTCAGCTCTGACAAGTAATGATTTAAGAATTTCCGGTTTTAAATCTAATGCTCTTTGCCCTCTATAAAACCTCTCAATAATTGTATTACACTCGAACTTAGAGATCTCATTAAAACCAAAACAATCAACTACACCGTTATAGTCATCAATTACTATTGCTACAAATTGAACCTTTCCTTGTTTGTTAATCCTTGAAAATATTACAGCTTGGTTGCCTTCACCATCCGGATATGTAATACAGAATTTATAAGGTTTTGATTCCTTTAACAAACTTTTATAAAAATCGATAGAGTTATCTTCTCTAATTCCTGATAGTTTTAGAATAGAAAGATTTTTATTCACAATAGGTTTTAAGCTGTCTTGAACAAAATCGAGGGCTATTGAAAGTGCGTGATAAGCAAGCTGAGATTTTGAATTTCCTAAAATATCTAAAGCAACTTTCCCAGTCTCGGTATCAGACATTGTAAGAAAAACCGGTACAAGCATATTTGCAAGTTCATCTTTTGAGTAGTCTTCTCCAAGTGATTGTAAAAGAACAATTTGATCATGTTCAGGTAAAGAATGTAAAAAATCAAGAAAGTCTATTTGTACTTCTGGATTTATAATTGCATTATTAAGAATCTTTTTAGTGTCAGAGTTCACTAATTCTTCAGGATTTTCTATATATTTATCACATTCATCATATGACCAATTTGTATCAATATCTCTTAATAGATCAAGTGCAAAAATTTTTGATTGATTTGAAGATAAGTTACTTTTTATAATGTCCCACAATTTTTCGGTTAATATATTCTTCGGACAATATCTAACAAGCAGAAACTTTAATAATTCTTGATTAACATTTGTGTTGTTAATTTCTTTGAATAAAAGCTTCGTAATAACGGTCTTATCTTTCTGCATATCAAGAGTTTTGTAATGTATTTCATAACTGTCAAAATCTTTTATGTCAGAAAGTTTTGAAAAAATATTTGTTATTTCTGCTTTAATTTCAAACGGATTAAGTTCAAACTTATCAATCATTAACGAGCTTTCCCCCAAAATGCATCCAAAATTTGTTGAGCTTCTGCAGATGGCATTCTATCATTCAAGATTAGATATTGAACAGCAATCATTGCACACTCAGAGCAAATATTTACTCCTGGCCCCTGGACCATTTTCAAAACCTGAGTATTGGGTCTATGGCAAAAGCTACAATATACTAAATCATCTTGTGAAGATTCATGTTCTGCTTTCTTATCTCTTTTTTCCCCTAATTTAATCACTTTATCGTCAGACATTTTTACCTCATCTTGTCTCAATTATTTGTAAATAAATTTTATAAAATTTGCCAAATAAGATTGGTTATTTTATAATTAAAACCACGGATGATTTTATGAGGATTATTATAGCATGAAAAAAGCTTTTTTACTAGCTAGTATTTTGTTTGTTTCTGTTATTTCTACAGCTTGTATAAATAACTTTGCAGTTCAAGAACTTAATAACAAAGCAAAAGAATTCATGGATAAAGGAGATTACGTTTCAGCGATTGAACGTTTGAAATCAAGTGTAGACCTCGATGGTAGTGTGTTTGAAACTCAATATAATCTAGCAGTTGCATACACTAAGGCTGAAGATTACGCAAATGCAATTAAAACTTATAATGATGCTATAAATTTAAATCCGAACTTCCCTGATGCATACTATTCAAGAGCAGTTTGTTCTGAAAATTTAGCTAAGGATATTATTGCCGGTTATGTGAAAGTTAATGATGATGGCGCTATAGAAAAAGTCGCTCCGGAATCTGAAGGTGCTGAAAATGTAAGCACTACTGCAGAAAAAAAAGTTGAGCTTTCTGATAATGACTTGAAAATGTTAGAATCTCTTTTGAATAGTGCAGTCTCTGACTACGGTATTTATCTTGATAAAACTAGTACTAGCGATGATAAAGCCTATGTTGAAGACAAGATAAAAGAATTACAAATGTTGCTTGCTCAGCATACAAAACCTGAAATTAAGTAAGATGTTTGAATCACCTGCAGATATTGCGTTTAGAATATTTAATTTCCCTGTCTATTACTATGGAATAACTCTTGCGTTATCTATTTTATGTGGAGTATACACTGCCTATTTTTTGTATAAGAAATACTATGATAGAGTTCTTGCAGTTAACATAATTGATTTTTCGCCTTTGATTATTTTGATAGGAATTCTAGGCGCGAGGTTTTATTATTGCTTAGTTAATTTTAACTATTATTTTTTACATCCGTTTGAAATTATTTATATAAGACAAGGTGGATTATCTATTCATGGGATGATTATAATAGGTATTTTATCTCTTTATTTCTTTGGGAAAAAATACAAAATGTCATTCCTAAAATTGATGGATGTTTTCCTTTGTGGAACAGCTTTGGGCCAAAGTATCGGTAGATGGGGAAATTTCTTTAATTCTGAAGCTTTTGGAACTCCAACTAATTTACCTTGGAAACTTTATATCCCTCTTTCTCAAAGGCCAATACAATATATTAATTACGAATATTTTCATCCAACTTTCTTGTATGAAAGTATTTTAGATTTATTTATATTTGTGTTACTAATTTTGCTATTCAAGAAGTGCTCTAAGACCCCAGGAATAATTGCTTGTTTGTATTTAATTTTATATTCATTTGCAAGAATTTTTGTTGAGCACTTTAGGGTTGATAGTGTTTTGAATATTGACGGATATCCGGTTGCTCAAATTGTTTCTTTTTTAATAATAATTGCAGCTTCTATTGCTATGATATATATTTCTTTACGAAAATCTGAAAAATAGATTTTTAAAGTTGATTTTTCTTTATATTTAGCATTTAATTAATCTGCTATGAATAAATTTTTACCCTCAAATAAAAAAGCTTTAATATGGTTAAGTGGTGGCCATTTTATAAATGATATTTACACAGGAGTGTTAAATCCTATTATGCCTTTTATTGCAGCAAAAATAGGAATATCAATGGCGATTGCAACAATAATATTAACCATTTCACATATATTTTCTTCATTGTTGCAGCCTGTTTTTGGTTTCTTTGCAGATAATATTGTAAAGCGTTCTTTTATATTTTGGGGATTAATTCTGTCATCAATATTTATACCATTATCAGCTATGTCAGATAATCCATATGTATTGGTGTTATTTATAATTATTGGTAGTATTGGCTCTAGTCTGTTCCACCCTCAAGCACTTGGTTTTGCATCTAAATTTGCGACAAGAGATAATTTAAGCAAATCAATGGCTGTATTTATCGCAATGGGAACACTTGGATATTCATGTGGCCCAATTATATCCTCAGCAATTACTCAATTTTTAGGTATGCATAAAATGCCTTTAATGACAGTGATTGGTATTTTGTGGGCAGTTTTAATGTTTATTTCCGTGCCTAAGATTTCTTTGCAAGAAAGAGTTACTGAAAAAATAGATTTTAAAGTTGCATTCAAAAGGATTTTGACTAATAGAAAATTAAATATATTGAACGTAATTGCTATGTTAAAGACAATGGTAATGTCATCTTGTTTTATCCTATTACCGTTTTTGTGGAAAAACATGGGCTATAAACCTTTTTACATCGGAGTTGCATTGTTTGTCTTTATTTTTGTAGGTGGAATTGGTTCTTTAACAAGTAGTTTTATTGAAAAGAAAATAGGTGCAGCAAAGGTATTTTATATTTCAATGATTTCAACTTTGCCTTTAATGCTTTTATTTGTTGCTACATATAGCACTCATCCGACTTTATCAATAATTATTTTTATAATCATGGGATTTGTTACTATGATGGCTACCCCAGTTACTATGGTTATGGCACAAAACGTTTTACCAGAGTATAAAAGCATTATTTCAGGCTTTATTAATGGCTTTTCATGGGGAATAGTCGCAATAATAATGTCTATGCTGGGTTTTGTTGCAGAAAAATTCGGGATTACAAACGTTTTAATCCTTGTATCAGTAATTCCTGCTGTATGTTCTATACTTGTAAAAGAGTTATTTAAGAATGAAAACTAGGCAAGTACATTCAATTTATTAGCATGTTTTGCAGAAACTTTTTCTTGTAAATAAGCCATTTTATATAGAAGTTTGTTAGTCAACAAATCAAGACTAAACTTTTTGTCCATCTTATTAAGCATACTCAAATCGTGTTCTCCACCAAAAGCATGAGAATTATTAGGTTGTGAATACGAATTTTTAAGACTATTATGACTATCAAAACGAGTAATTGATGAAACTAACATTCCTAACTCCTACATGTCTCCTACCTCTTTTAGTATAAATCAGTAAGTATTCAAAATCAAGTATTAATTTTTGTAACAAATAATAATTATACTGAAATTCAATATAAATTATATACTTTATATATATGCAATCATTAAATATACGAGGATATTAAAAAAGAGAGTATATTTAAATAAGAGAGAGAAAATTCCTATTCCTACCTTCCTAAATTAAAAAAAATTTTACCTCCATTACTTATAGTAAGGAGGTTTTTTTTATGCCGTGCCACTGTCTATCGAATATGAAAAATACAAGATCCAAACTCCATACCTCTTTTTAAAAATACAATACCCACAAGTACTTTTTTAGTGCTGCTATGTTTCCATCCTGACACGGTTCAAAAGCTTATGCCATCATACCCTTAAACGTCAACAATATGAAATTTTTCAAAAGTACAAGCCATACCCTCACAACAGGCTCTGCACCCCGCATTCACTTCGGGTCAAGAGATTGCAATTCCCCGTGGAGCACGACATCTATATTTTACATAAAAAAAAATTTTTTTCAATTGTAGTTTTTATACTTATTATCAGTAAATTTTCTAGTTTTTTAGTCAAATGGTCAATGTAAAAAAAAATCATATCTGATAATAATTAATTGAAAGGAGATATGATGAATCGATTAGATTTATATAGATGTGAAATTTGCGGCAACCTTGTTGAAGTTATTTTAGCAGGTGGTGGTGAACTCATTTGTTGTGGGCAGCCAATGCAAAAAATTGATGGTAAAAATAAAGAAGAAGCAGTTTTTGAAAAACACATTCCTGTATTTGTAAAAAACGAAAATAATAACGATGAAGTAAGGGTCGGAGAAGTTTTGCATCCAATGACAGATGACCATTACATAATGTTCATTGAAACAATTTCCGAAGATAAAAATCATGTACAACTCGAATACTTGCACCCTGGTGATGAACCTAAGATGATTTTAGAAAAGAAATTGGGAAAAACGCTTGCAAGAGAATTTTGTAATTTACATGGTCTATGGGAGGGCGAAAGTGATTAGTTCTAAAGTTCAAGATATTCTTAATATTCAAATAAATAAAGAATTCTACTCAGCATATTTATATTTAGCTATGTCTGCTTATTTTGAAGAGATTGGTCTAAATGGTTTTGCAAATTGGACAAAAGTCCAAGCAAAAGAGGAAGTTGACCATGGTATAATTCTATTTGACTATATTATTGCTAGAGATGGTGTTGTTAAATTGGAGCAAATTAATTCTCCTGATAGAGATTTCAAAGGTGTCTTACAAGTATTTGAAAAAATTCTTGAACACGAAAAATTTGTCACTGACAGCATAAACTGTGTAGCATCTATGAGTGAAGATGAGTGTGACCTAGCGACACGTCACTTTATAAATTGGTATATCTCAGAACAGGTAGAAGAAGAGGCAAATACAAGAGATGTGATAACAAAATTGAAGATGTTTGGAGATGATAAAGCATCTTTATATCATCTAGATCAAGATTTAGCAAAAAGAACTTATGTGCCTCATTCATATAAAATATAATTAAACAAAAAGGGGAAAATCTGTTTCCCCTTTTTAGTATATGTCGGCAAATATTTCAATTTTGTAAAAAACTTGTCTAAAAGCTAAAAATAACTTACTATGTAAGTATGAGTAAAGGTAGAATATTAGTTGTCGACGATGAAAAAATAGTTACCTCAGCTTTTAAAACGTTGTTAAAAGTTGAAGGTTATAATGATGTTTATTTATACAATTCCCCTACTGAAGCAGTTGAGTTTTTAAAATCAAACACTGTTGATTTGGTTGTTTCAGATTTTATAATGCCTGAAATGAATGGGCTTGAATTCCTGAGAAAGGTGAAAAAACTCTATCCGGAAATTAGTTTGATATTGCTTACTGGCTATGCTGATAAAGAAAACGCAATTAGAGCAATAAATGAGGTTGGGCTATACAAGTATATTGAAAAGCCTTGGGATAATGATGATTTGATAATGAATATCAGAAATGGTATTGAAAGAAGTAATCTATTAGAAAATTTACGTAATAAAATCGAGGAATTAGAGGCTGCAAAGATAAAATTGCAGGACTATTCCGAAAATTTAGAAAAGATTGTTGCAGAACGCACTGCAGATCTTTCTGAAGCAAATAAAAAACTTTCTGGGATAATCAACTATTGTGCTGATGGAATTATTATAGTTGATGGTGAAGGTAAAATACTTCAGGTAAATCCTGCCTGTGAAAATTTAGTTGGTCTATCCTCTGATTCATTGTGCAATAAAAAATTCCAAGAGATTGCTTATTCAAATGTAAAAGAGCTAAATTCTTCAAAGGATAATAAATCAGGAGAAATTTTTGGCCTTGGAAATGATAGATCTGAAATCTTATTAAGAGACTATTTTATAGTCAATATGCTTAGCGGTGTTCATACGCCCGTAGAAATAAGTTTTGCGGCAATTTCTAATGATGACGATAACAATTTTGATAAATTTGTCGGAGTTATCAGAGATGTAAGTGTTCAAAAAGAAACTGAAAGATTAAGGGATGACTTTATTGCTACACTTACTCATGATATGAGAACACCTCTACTTGCAGCTATTCAGACTTTAAAATTTTTCTTAGAAGGTGCTATTGGACAATTGGAGGATAAACAAAAAGTTATTTTATCAACTATGTTGCAAAGTAATGAGGACTTATTAGGCCTTGTGAATGCTCTTTTGGAAGTTTATCGTTTTGAAAGTGGAAAATTAACGCTGTGCAAGACTATATTCCCTGTTAAAGACTTAGTCGAACAGTGTTATACTGAACTATTACCTTTGGCAGAGAAAAAAGGAATAAAATTTAATCTTAAGTTTGAACTACCTGAAGATGTTTCTATCTCTGCAGATAGGGCTGAAATAAAAAGAGTTATAACAAATTTATGTGGAAATGCGGTAAACTATACTAATAAAAATGGAGAAATAAATATTCTTGCAAAAGCTCAGAATGGAGATTTTATTTTTTCTGTTTCTGACAATGGAAATGGTATTCCGCAAGCTGATATTCCAAATTTGTTTAAAAGATTTTCTCAAGGTACTACAAAAAAACGTTCTACAGGTACTGGATTAGGTTTGTACTTATCCCGTCAAATTATAGAAGCCCATAACGGTAAAATATGGGTTGATAGTAAGGTAAATAAAGGAAGTGAATTTTCTTTCCTTTTGACTAATGTTGTTTCAGATTCAAATATAAAAGAAAGACAGGTTTCTAATGGCTAAGAATATAAAAGTTTTAATTGTTGAAGATCATGATATGGCTAGAATGGGCCTTTCTGTTATATTGAGTAATAATCCTTCAATAGAAATTGCTGATATGTGTGCTGATGGTCAGGAAGGTGTAGATAAGGCTCTTGCTTTAAATCCTGATGTCGTTGTTATGGATATTGGTTTGCCAACTATTGACGGTATTGAAGCTACAAAAAAGATAAAGTCTGTACGACCTGATATGAAAATTTTAATGTATACATCAAGAGAAGGCGAAGATGATATTTTTGATTCTTTTAGAGCCGGTGCAGATGGATATATTACGAAAGGTGCTACTTCAGAGCAGACTGTATCTGCGGTAATAGCTGTTTCTGAAGGTGCAGGTTGGTTGGATCCAGCAATTGCAAAAGTTGTTCTTACAAATATTAGAAAAGGTAATGAATCTACAGAAAGACGTGGAGAAATTAACTATAAATTAGGTAAAAATTTATATGGTCTAACAGAACGTGAGATGGAAGTTCTTGCGTTGATTGTTGACGGTCTTACAAACCCACAAATTGCGGAAAAGCTTGTAATTACTATTTCTACCACTAAAACCCACGTTCATAGTATCTTGCAAAAATTGTATGTAAATTCTCGTTCAAAAGCTATTTCTATGGCTATGAAAGAGGGTCTAGTTTAGTATGTTATATGTTTTAATGGGAATTGCTGCAGCTTTTTGTGCTTTTATTCAGTGGGGTGATGAAGTTCCTTTACCGAATTTCTCTGATTTGAATAAACAAGAAGCTGAATATGTACATAATGTCAATAAAAAAGAAGTTAAAGACAAGTATGAACGTATTAAGTTTGACCGAAAACCGACTGGATATATGACAGTTGAGGAATATGAAATTTTATCTGCTCCGAAAGACAGAATGACAGTTGAAATTGAAGTTCCAAAACAGCCAACTCCGGCTGATATGGTATATGTGCCACAACCGGCATATAAAATTGTAAAATATAATAATCCTCCGGGTGGGACTGAAATATCTTTGAATAAAAGTTTTTATATTAGACGTCAACAAAATGCTCAAGGGATTGTATCACCTGATTTTTCTAAACTTATTTACCCGACAGTATACTATTATCCTGATAGTGCATCCACTGCTTGTGACTTATTTGTAATTAATTTAGAAGATGCTCAGTCAAATATGCATAAAATTTTGACTGCCAATATAATACATAGATTATCTGATCCTATATTATCAACCGACAAAAATATAGATAACTATTTTACTTTTAGAACGCTTACACCTGTTGATTTTTCGGTCGATGGTACAAAACTGCTTGTCAAAGAAAAAATTGGTAATACAAAGGATGGTATATGGCGTACTACTCCAGTTGTTTATGATTTTAATACTGGTGTTTCATACAATATAGTTGAAATAAGAGACGCTATTTCCTATTACTGGGAAGAAAATAGAGGGATAAATTTAGATGAGAAAAGATGGGATATATATCCCTTAGGTTTCGATGCAAATAATCCTGAGTGGATAATTGTTAATGCTTATGCGTACACTGGAGCAAAACCTATAAATCTTGGTATTTGGACAGTACATTTTACAGGAGAACAATCTAGACTAGTTTCATTTGAGCCGGATTTAATTGATATAAGCATGAATGGGTATAAGCTTGTAAAATCTGGAATAGTTTCTCCTTCAGTTACGGAAATAGAGCAAAAACAGCTTGAGCGTATTGAAAAAGAAAATGCGAAATTAAAAAAGAAGCAAGAAAAAGATGAATTAAAAGCTTTAGATGCTTCTTATAAGGCAAAAATCAAGGAAATGGATGCTGAGTTTAAAGAAGCACAAAAAGATTATGCTTTGAGACAAAAAATTCAAGGGTCGACTTCTGGTAATGAAATAATGATCAAATATAACGAAATAAAAGCAAAAAATGATGCTAAAGAACAGAAAAGACTTCAGAAACTAAAAGAAAAAGAACTTAAACGTCTTCAAAAAGAACAAAATAAACAAAAAAGTGATTCAAATTAGGAATTTATAAGTTCTGTTTTTTGCGCATGAGACAAAGATTTTATCCGTATTTCTTCTTTCATAGCTTCTGATTTTGTCGGGAATTCTTTAGAATATACAATTTTTATAGGTTTATTAGCTCTTGTGTATTTAGCACCTTTTCCTTCTTTGTGCATTTCAAAACGCTTTTCAACATTATCAGTATATCCACAATAATAACTTCCTTTTTCTGTTAAGAGTATATATGTATAGTATTTTTTATTCATAAAACTATACATAAAACAAAAATGACGATTAATTAAACCGTCATTTAAAGTATTTCTTTTTCTTATTTTCAAAACTCTAACAAAAAGATGTAAAACCGCCTGAAGAACTTCCACAAGATGTACCAGCACATGATGCACCTGAGAATGATGCAGCGCCTGAACTACTTGATGATAAAGTTGATACAGCATTAGAGAAATTGCTTAAAAAACCTCCAGTATAGGCTACAGTATCACCTGAATCAGAATATTGAGAATAGTCAACGGCAAATGGATTACTTGTAGAAAATACATCATATACATTTGTTTCAAATAAACTATGATATTGATTCATTGCAAGTGATCCTGCTGTTTCAACTGATTCTGCAGGTCTTGTGCTTCTGATATTGTTAGTTCTTGTTTCAGATGATTTTGCAGCAATATTATTCATAATCAAGCTCCATAACATTCTCGTGACTTACATTAATATAAAAAATTTTTATTTTAACCTATTTCAGCATGCTATTCTTTTGTTACATATCTTAATAAATATCTCAACCTATAGATTTATATATTTAAAACTCAAGATTGATGTACATTTACACCATATAAAGTATTGTATATGTGTAGAGGAATAAAGGATATGTTTAAGAGATTTATAGTTTTATTATTAACGTTTATAGGCTTATCAGCTTTTGCTGCTGATAACTTTTTAAATTCTGTTGTTATAGATAATAGTGATGGTGAAGTTTCAGTTATCTTACGTTCAGACAGTGCTGCTAAAATAAAAAAAGAAGTAGAATCTTTTGATAGAATTGTAATTTCTGTAAAAGGAGTTGCACAATCTCCTGATATAAATACACTTTACAAAAATGTTTCAAATGTCCGCAGTTTAATAATTCAAAATGACGGAAACTTAGGTTTAAAGATATATATAGATGCCCCTGGTATTTCAAAAGCTAACATTGTAATGGAAACTCCAAATTCTTCTCCAATAGTCTTTAATACAGGTTTTCATGTAGAAAGAGTCGCTTGGAGTGCTATATCAGTCATGCTAATGTTTATAGCTATGATTTCTGCAAAGAATATGGCAAAGAAAGAAAACAAAAAGGATATTAACGAAATTATAAAAGAGCGTGAGATGGCTCTTTATAGAAATTTTCAAAAAGAGGTTGCGTCATTACCAAATAATAACTATAAGTTAAAAAGTTACAGAAAATATGTGCTTGATGGTGGAACAATAAGAGATTATGAAAAGAAACTAACAAGAGTATAATTTTAAATTATACTCTTGAAATAATTTCTTCAATTTTCTTTGCAGATGTTCCGTCACCATAAGGGTTTTGAGCTTTTAATCTTGTTTCACTCCTACCTTTTGACAGAATATTTTCACTATAATTAACAATTTTTTCATAGTCAGCTCCGACGAGTATAGAAACTCCAGCATCAATACCTTCTTGCCTTTCTGTTTCATAACGCATAACCAAAGTCGGGCAACCAAAAGAAGGAGCTTCTTCTTGAATACCACCAGAATCTGTCAGGATTAGTTTAGCATTTTTCATTAAATATACTAAATACGGGTAATCAAGCGGAGAAAGCAATTTTACATTAGAATAACCTTCTAATCTTGAATATATCTTGTTTTTAACATTTGGATTAGGGTGAACAGGGATGACAAAGGTGTGATCTGAATATTTTTTTACAAGATACTCAATCGCATCAAGAATTCTGTCAATCCTTTCACCGTGATTTTCTCTTCTATGAGCGGTTATTAAAACCAGTCTTTCATCTACGTTTATATTTAAATTATTGAAATAATCTTTTGCCATTGCCATTGTTTCTGAAGACAAACAAAAAAGTGCATCAATAACAGTGTTTCCAACTACATGAATTTTTTCATCTTTTATTCCTTCAGACAAAAGCGCTAGTCTATTCTTTTCAGTAGGTGCAAAATTTATTTCGGCTACTCTTGTTGTCATTTGGCGCATAACCTCTTCTGGAAAAGGTTCGTAAATATCATATGAACGAAGTCCTGCTTCAACATGGTATACAGGGATTTTCCTGTAGTAACTTGCTAATGCACCACATAGTACTGTCATTGTATCACCTTGTACAATAGTGGCATCAATTTTATACGAATCAAACACCTTATCGAGAGCATTCAAAATTCTTGTTTGAACCTCCAAAAGAGACTGATTTGGTTTCATACAATCAAGATTCAAATCAGCTTTAAGTCCAAAATACTCTAATGTTTGATTAGAAAGCTCTTTTTGTTGTTCTGTATTACATACTATAACATTATACTTATCAGGGTATTTTTTTAACTCCAATATTACAGGAGCAAGTTTAATTACCTCAGGGCGTGTGCCAAATACAAATAATATATTTTTCATACCTGTTAGTTTAATATAAAAATTTTTCTCATGCAATTATATAACTTTATTTATTAACTGATAAGGTAATTTATATTTGTTATTAATGTTTATAATGTAGGAAAAAGGAGATAATATGTTCATTTTATATATACTTGAAACTTGTCCATATTGTAATAAAGTAGTTAATTTCCTTAATGAGAACAAAATATCTTATGAAAAAAGGGATATTACAATACCTGAAAATTTGGATATGTTATTAAAAATTGGTGGTAAAAGACAAGTCCCATTTTTGTTTGATAGTGAAAATAATATTTCTATGTATGAGTCAGACGATATTATAAATTATATAAAAAGTAAGGTTTAGTATGTTTTATAATTCTTTTAATAATAATGAATACAATGATTGTGTCTTAAAAGGAGCATGTTCTATTTCTCCAAATTTATCTTCAATGCAAGAAGTTATGTATATTTTATTGCGTCAAATAGCATATTATTTGATAAAATTAGAAAATTCTAACGTTACCATGCAGGATGTAATGAAAGAAGTTATTACAGAAATTGCTATTATTGATGCTCTGAAAGATTTTTCTGAAACACAAATTTTGGCACTATTTTCAAAGCAATACTCAAATTTAGTAAAGTGCAGAAAAGAATATTTAAAAGTATGTAAAGAAACAAATATACAACCTGTTGATCTTAAAAATATAATTAAATTATCTTCTCAAACAAACCTTTCCAGCTTATTAAAAAGAGGGGATAAAGAATTTTTACAAAAATATAAAAAATTTAGTTTTGAAAAAAAATATTTTGCAGAAATACTTTTAAGTGTTATAAGAAGCGTTTCAATAAATTTAGTAACACTTTTTGAGTTAGGGCAGTTCCCCTCTAGCTCAGTATATGATGTACTAAAAGCTCTTGATCTGTTTAATAGAGCAAAATTAGCTCCTGAACAACTAAAATACTATGCAAATATACTTGCCAAACGTGATGTTGTCTTACTAAGCCTTATAAATAAATCACAAGTTCAGAATTACGGGGAACTTTCAAAAAATCAAGTTTCTTTTTCAACAAGAATTAATAAAGCAATAATGGTATCAGGGTCAAATTTAGCAGATTTAAAGGCTGTTTTGGAAGCTGTTGATGGGAAAAATATCGATGTATATACAAATGGTAATTTGATTATTGCACATGCTTTCCCTTATTTTAAAAATTCAAAGAACTTAATTGGCCATTTTGGTTCTGGTACATTTACAACCATACTTGATTTTGCAACTTTTCCGGGAGCAATTTTGTTGACAAAAAATGAAGCTCAAAATATTGAATATTTGTATAGAGGTAGACTTTTTACGACAGATGATATAACGCCAAAAGGTGTTGTGAAAATATTAGATAATAATTTTACCCCTTTACTTGATTCTGCGTTGCAAGCTAAGGGGTTTGCAAAGGGCCAGAATAGAAAATCATTAACAATAGGTTATGATGAATCAGAATTTGAAAAATATATTGATAAAATGGTTTCTAGTAACCCCAGAATGATTTTTATTGTTGGGCACTCAGAACTTTCAATGTCTGAAACTGAATATTATAAAAAATTCTTTGATATAATGCCAGAAAATACTTATGCTATTTCTTTTTCATATAATCCAAATTTAGAAAATGTATTTACAATTAATCTTGCTAATGATTACGCACTTATATATAAGGCTCTTAGTCAAATATTTACAAAAATACCTATCAATTCAGAAAAATTGTCCTTTTTTATTACAAAGTGTGATGTAAATTCACTCTCAAATATTATTAACTTAAAAAATAACGGAGCAAAAAATATATTTCTGTCTGATTGTCCGTCATTGGTAATAAATCCTGCAGTTTTAAAGACATTTTTAAAGGTATTTGATGTGCATAATATTACAGATCCGGAAAAAGATATCTCTTTATTATTTTCAAACCAATAAAAAAGACTCCCATAATCAGGGAGCCTTTTTATAAATATATCAATTAATTGATTAATATCTATAGTGAGCGAAAGCTTTGTTAGCTTCAGCCATTTTGTGAGTATCTTCACGTTTCTTGCAAGCTGCACCAGAACCGTTAGAAGCATCAATCAATTCATTTGTTAATTTGTCAATGAATGATTTACCGCCACGTTTTTTAGCAGCTTCAATTAACCAAGATGAAGCAAGAGCAAATCCTCTATCAGCTTTAACTTCGATAGGTACTTGGTAAGTTGAACCACCGATACGTCTAGCTTTTACTTCCAATAAAGGTGTAGCGTTAGTCATAGCTTTTTGGAAGATTTCAAGAGCTTTTTCATTTGTTCTTTCTTCTATTTTTTGTAAAGTTGCATAAAAAATCTTTTCAGCTAAAGATTTTTTACCACGTCTCATAATTCTGTTGATAAATTTAGAAATATCAACACTGTTGTATACTGGATCTGCTAAAGGTATTCTTTTAGCTGGTTTAGAACGTCTAGACATTATTTCTTACCTCCTTTAGCATTTTTCTTAGCACCATATTTAGATCTGCTTTGAGCTCTGTTAGCAACACCAGCAGTATCCAAAGTACCTCTTACGATGTGATATCTAACACCAGGAAGGTCTTTAACCCTGCCACCTCTGATAAGAACAACACTGTGCTCTTGTAGGTTGTGACCGATACCAGGGATATATGAAGTAACTTCAAATCCGTTTGTTAATCTAACCCTTGCAACTTTTCTTAAAGCTGAGTTTGGTTTTTTAGGGGTTGTTGTATAAACCCTTGTACATACTCCACGTCTTTGAGGACAAT
>CALVHB010000044.1 GCA_944327275.1 Candidatus Gastranaerophilales bacterium
TAAACTTTTTCATATTCTGTTATTGTCCCATTTCTTTATAATGTAATAGAGTAAAATCTGAGCTCTTTTTTAAAAAACTCTAAATTCCCTCATATCATTTGTGTTATAGCCAAGCACCTGAAAAAACGGAATGATTATTTTATCTCTCTTTTCCTGTTCCGAAAGATTTTTAAAATCCGCAACATACTTACCATTCTTTATCACAGCAAGATTCCTTGCGAGAACACGCTTATTAAGCTTATATATTAGTCTTCTTCCGGACCAATACATAATATAAGAAAACGCTAATACAATTATAAATAATAAAAGAGCTGCAGAAACCATACCTTTATTTTAACACTTTTTTATAATTACTGCAATATTATTTTAAATAATATATCAAACTAAAAAATGGATGCCATCACGAAAATGACACCCATTTTTATTCTTTAATACAAAAAAACTATTTTGCTTGTAGTTTATTTACAGCAATAGTTAATCTTGATTTTTTTCTAGCAGCTGTATTTTTGTGCAATACACCTTTAGAAACAGCTTTATCACATAATTGATAAGCTCTAGACAAAGCAGATTTCAAAGCTTCGCTATCATCAGCCTTAGCTAATTCTAAAACTTTTTTTACAGCAGTTTTAATAGAAGTTTTGAAAGCAACGTTTCTTTGTCTGTTTCTTTCAGCTACTAGTACTCTTTTTTTAGCAGATTTAATATTTGCCATTTTAATTTACCTTTCTATGCTCTTAGTCCGATTAATGACTTCGGACAATTTGAGGATGTGAGCAATGACAATGTTAAACCAAAACAACACAAAAATCAACATGATTGTTAAATATTTTAATAGTTATACTGTCACATCTTAAAAATATTTATAAACCAAGTTAAAACTTTATCGGGTAATCTTTAGGAATTTTCCAGCCATTACATTCTAACAGAGCTGTACAGAAGCTTAATCCGTAGCCTGTTTGTCCTAAATCGTTTCCTTGGCGACAACTTTCAATATAATTATTTCTTCTAGCTGGTTCATTATTAATTTTGTCACAAGATGGTGACCAATTTTCACCTGAATTCCATTGCATAGCGCTTGTAATTTTTGTCTTATTTTCATATGTAATCAAATTGAATTGGAACCAGTCAATGCCAGCCTTAGGTCTTGATTTAGATACATTTAAATCTACCCTAAATGTTACCGGCATATTTTCAATCCTTTCTGCAGTAACACTCGGGACTATTCCGACTCCATTCGACAGAATATATTTTGATTTTTTGTTAACAACAGGTTGAGCTACACCATCATTATTATATACTTGCACACTGCATTCTCTTCCATATTCAGGCAAGTTTGAAATCCGGTAATCACAATACCTTACAGTCTTTATATACGAAGATAAATATCTATCCCAAAATTCTTTTGTATTACTCAAATCAGAAGCCTCAACTCTGTCAATATCCCAATTAATACCTTCTCCGTTAGCAGCTTCAGAGAGTTTTACCATTTGGTTTAATAATGAATATGTATGTTCTAGTCTTGTCATCACAAGATGTTTCTTATAATTTGCAACCAACATCGGTAAAGTAATTGCAGCCAAAACACCTATTATTCCAAGTGTAACTAAAACTTCTGCAAGAGTAAAACCAATCTTTAATTTGTGATATTTCATATCACTATTATACATTAATTTACCTTTTTTACAAGTCGTAAATCGTTGAAAGAAGCCTAGAACTGCCCCCCCCCCGATAACCTTAAATATTCATTCTTTTTCATAAATTACTCCTATAAACCTTCAACTTTTTCAATATAAAAATTATATACAAATTTTAAAAATTTTTCAAATGCTTGTAACAAACAAAGTCTGGAAATATCTTTTAACTTTTGTAACAATTACACATCAGAATTAGTTCTTAAGGATTATATTTTTTAGCCATTTGTGGTATAAATAATATATAAGTTAGAATTATATTTAAAATAATTCGTTTAAGTAAGATATGGAGGCAAAGATGTCAATAGGACAATTCGTATTTATGTTACACAGCCACCTTCCTTATTACAGAAAAGCCGGCATGTGGCCTTTCGGGGAAGAAAACCTTTATGAATGTATGGCAGAAACTTACGTTCCTTTGTTAAATGCTATTTCTGAGCTTTATGAAGAAGGTATTAAAGCAAAGTTAACAGTAGGTATTACACCAATTTTGGCAGAACAACTGAACGACAGATATTTACAAGAAGGTTTTGTTAAATATCTTGATTCAAGACTTGCAAAAGTTTCTAAGGATTTGGAAAGATACCCTGATCCTAATGTTGCACATTCTCAACACTTGAAATATCTTGCTAAATATTATTTTAATTGGTTTACCCATATAAAAGACTCTTTTGTAAATAAATACGGAATGGATTTAATTGCCCAATTTAAAAAATTTCAAGATCTTGGATGTATAGAAATAACTACATCTGGAGCTACTCACGGCTTTTCTCCATTACTTGCAACAGATAGCAACTTAAATGCACAGTTCAAAGTAGGATCAGACACTACAAAGAGATTATTCGGCAAAAAAGCTTGCGGCTGCTGGCTTCCTGAATGTGCATACAGACAAGGCTATGAATACGTAGGTAAAGACGGACAAAAACACTGGAGACCTGCTATAGAAGTAACTCTTCAAAATAATGATATTGAATACTTCTTCACAGAATCTCATGTAATTGAAGGCGGAAACTCTATTGGAAACAGACGTGTAATAGGTATTTATGGAAACATAGAATACATTCCATTACCTGAAAGACCTGCAACAGGTTATGATACATATTCAGCATATTGGTTACCTGATGCACAAGTAGCAGTAATGGGAAGAAACGAAAGAGCAGGTTACCAAGTATGGTCTGCTGCAGACGGATACCCGGGAGACGGATGTTTTAGAGAATTCCACAGAAAAGATGCTAAATCCGGTATGCACTACTGGAGAATAACATCTCCTAAAACAGATTTAGGAGATAAAATGCTTTATGATCCGGTACTTGCATTAAATAAAATTAACGAAAACTCTGACCACTACACAACTTTAATTTACCATATGCTTAATGACTACAAAAAAGCTACCGGAAAAGAAGGCTTGGTAATGGTTTCATTTGATACAGAATTATTCGGTCATTGGTGGTTTGAAGGTGTTGAATTCATAAAACAAGTTATTAAAAAATTCAATACTTATTTACCTGAGGTAGAAAGAATGACAGCAGGAGAATACGTACATTCTCACCCTCCAAAAGAAGCAATTCAAATTCCTGAAAGTTCTTGGGGACAAGGTGGACACTTCTACGTATGGAATAACCATTTAACAGAATGGATGTGGCCGATAATACATGCTTGTGAAAAGAGAATATGTGCTATTGCTGATAAATATTCAGAAATACCTGAAGACAAACTTCTACATAGAGCATTGAATCAACTGGCAAGAGAAAACTTACTGTTGCAAAGTTCTGATTGGCCTTTCCTAATCACAACATGGCAGGCTAAAGATTATGCAACAGACAGATTCCGTGAACATGTAGACAGATTTGAAAAAATTGCGGACATGATTGAAAGCGGAAACATTGATGATAGTGCTCTTAAGGAAATTGAAAGCATTGATAATTGCTTCCCTGTAATAGACTATAGAGTATATCAGTCAATTGAAGAAGGAGTTATTCCTCAACAATCAAAGAAATTAGCTCCTTTGTACAAATAGATTTATACAAGTATAAGTAAAACAAAAAAGACCTTTTAAAAGGTCTTTTTTGTTACTTCATAAAATCTCTTTTATCAGATTTAAATACAATCTCCGGATACTTACGCTTTAAATATTCTATTTCAAGTTTATTCAATTTTATTTTAGATAAATTCCTTAATTCTATACCCTCGTTATTTTCTGGAATATAAATAAAATTCTTGTACATTGACTTATACTTTTTAAAAACATTTTTTGCAAAGTCAACAACTCCTAACCAAGGATCTATTACAATTGTATTTTTTGAGACCTTACCCCCTACTTCAGAACCATCTCTATTAAATAGACACACAACATGATCGATATTATATTCTCCTGCTTTTAGAGTTGCTGTACAAGCATTTTTAACACCATTTACTTTCATAATAACTTCTGCAGCATTTGCATCTTCAAAACAATTACCACACCTTGTATGTTTTAACTGATTTAAAATATTACGAGCAAAATCTATACATTTTTCTCCCGAAACTCTATATTCATTCCTAATAGAATTGACACACCTAATAAATCTTCTTCGAGACAAAAACATATTAAAAACTTTTTCATCATTTTCACTATCAAAATTTTGTATATTTTTAAGATATGGGTTTGAATTATTAGCCATTTTTTCAATAATTGGATACTTTGAACGGACATTCATAAACATTGGCTCAAGTTTTGAAGATGACATGTGCTGAAAACTCGAATTAATAACATGACATACCCATTGAGCATCTTTTATATTCTGACACCTTCCACTAAAATATATATTTTTGTTGAAATTTGAGCATTCCATAATTTGGGTAAAATCACTGAAAGAATAATATTTACTTGTAAAATTAGAGAATTTACATTAATTTACATAATAAAACAAAAAAAATGTCTTGCAAAAAAAAATTCAGCATATTATAATAAGACTTGTCGAAAGGCACTGACAATAAAATATGGGAGCGTAGCTCAGTTTGGTTAGAGCGCATGCCTGTCACGCATGAGGTCGCGAGTTCGAGCCTCGTCGTTCCCGCCATTTTTAAAAATAGCACCTTCGGGTGTTTTTTTAGTGCAATAATTAAAAAATCATTAAAATCATATAAATTCTTCTGAAATTGGTGAATAATATAAAAGGTAATACACCTCTTGTTAAGCTTTAATCCTAGATGATTTTCGTGTTTGCAAGGAGTAACTGAAAGTTTTTAAGCACAGTGAAGCAGATGCTTTGCTGTGCTTTTGTGTAGCTTATTATAAGGAGAACTAATGGAAAAAGAATATCATATTTTATCACTATCAGGTGGTAAAGATTCTACGGCACTTGCTTTTTTTATGCGTGAAAATATGCCTGAAATTTTTGAAAAATTAGAACTTGTGTTTTGTGATACCGAATGCGAATTGCCTGAAACTTATGATTATTTGAATAAAATTGAAATTTTTTTAAATAAAAAAATTCACTGGGTAAAGCCTGAAAAAAGTTTTGAACACCTAATGCTGTTACATAATTACTTCCCTTCTCCAATAAAAA
>CALVHB010000045.1 GCA_944327275.1 Candidatus Gastranaerophilales bacterium
GTAGGCATGGTCTGAAAGTATTCCGAATGTCCCAAACACATTTGCGATAGTTTTTTGTGCAGCAAAACCTACTGCCAAACATGTAATCCCAAACACTGCAATAAGTGATGACATTGAATATCCATGACTTTGCAAGAAAGATGCAAGTAAGAAAAATACTACTAAGCCTTTAAAAATATTGCTTAAAATGGGAACAAATCTACTCAAAAGAGAATTTTTTCCCGCTGAAAGTTTAGCTTTCAAATGCTTGTCAAATAAATCTATGAGTTTAAATGCGACAATCCCAATAATCGTAATGACTAAAAGTTCAAATACAAACTTTATACGCAATGCAACCAATAACTTTTCTAACTTATCGGAAAACTCATAAATTTCGTTAATCATCATATCCCCCGAGCATATTTGGGTAACAAAAAAGCGGAAGACGAGACTCGAACTCGCAACAGCCTGCTTGGAAGGCAGGTACTCTAGCCATTGAGTTACTTCCGCATACTTCTAATATAATATAAAAAAAAATTTTTGCAATAGCTAATTAAAAATATTAATCCAAAAATAATGCCAAAGTATTAGTTATATAAAGTTATCATAATAATATTAAAACTAATTCTTTAGAATGGTTAAAAAAAATAAAAAAGAGGGAACTATATAAATATAAGCTTGTTATATCCAGGCACTTTTTCGGGGTTGCGATAAGATTTTTCTTAAGCGGGTTTGGTTGAAAATATAACAAGCTTATTCCCAAGATTTTGTACAATTTAAGACTCTATGTTTTAAATTAATTGGCTTATCTTCAAATTTTTGAGATAAGCCTTTTTATGTTGGATTGAAAACGATTAATATTCATGTTAGTTTATTTTTGTACATTGATATTAAGGAGTTTTAATTTATGACAAATGAAGTAAGAGCAAGCCATATTTTAGTAAAGACTGAAGAAGAGGCAAAAAAACTGTTAGAAGAAATTAAGGCAGGAAAATCGTTTGCAGAAGCAGCAAAAGAAGTTTCTTTGTGTCCATCAGGTCAAAATGGTGGGGATTTAGGATACTTTGGCAGAGGTATGATGGTTAAACCTTTTGAGGATGCTGCATTTTCTATGGAAAAAATTGGAGATGTATCTGAACCTGTACAAACTCAGTTCGGTTGGCATTTAATTCAATTAACCGGTAAAGATTAATGATTGAATTTGTTAAAAAAATTCGAGAATTCATGAAACAAAATGGGTTGAATTATCTTTTGGTTAATTCAACTAATAAGTATTTAGAAGAGTATACTCCCCTAGAAGAAAATTCCCGTTATTTCTTGACGGATTTTTCAGGTTCTACGGGAGATGCTCTGGTTACTGACAGTGATATTTACCTTTTTGTAGATGGTCGATATCATATCCAAGCGGATTTAGAAGTCGATAAAAATATCGTAACTGTTGTAAAATTGCAGACAGGACAGTTGTTTTTGGATGAATTGTCCAAGATGATACCTTCAGGAGAAAAACTTGGTATTTTTTCAAAAAAAATATCTCAGAAGAATGTTGAGTATATTCAAAATAAGGGTGTGTGTCTTGAATTTTTTGATAAAGATCCATTAGATAAGATTATTGAAAGTGATTCTTCTAATTTTGAAAAAGTGGATGGTGTTCCTGTTGAAAAAAAAGTTGAACAAATTGACTTTGATGGAGCTGTTTTGATTACTAATCTTGAGGAAGTTTCTTATCTTTTTAATTTAAGGGATTTTTCTAAAAATTATTCTTCAAAAATTAGAGGCAAGGCTGTAATTCTTTCAGGAAGAGCACGTTTACTTGAAGAAATAAATGATTTCGTTGAAAGCTATTGTGGAAATATTTATGTCGATAAGGCAACTGTTAGTGCTTATGATTTTTCATTGCTTAAAGATAAGGCGAGAATTCTTAATGACAGTCCTATCAAATTAATGAAGTCCGTAAAGTCTGAAGATGAGATTGCTCATTATATACAAGCTTTTAAAAATACCGATAATGCAGTAAGAGCAATAAGAAAATTTATAGAAGAAAATGATAATATTTCAGAGTTTGACATTGCTCAACAATTGGAGAAAGAGTTTAAGAGGTATGGTGCAAAAAGTTTAAGTTTTAAGTCAATCGTCGCAAAGGATAAAAACTCAGCTCTTGCTCATTATTCAAAATGTTCAAAAGATGAAATATTAAAGGAAGGCAGTCTTGTATTGATAGATTGCGGTGCGTACTATGAACAAGGATTAGCTACAGATATTACAAGGGTTTTCGTGAAAGGTCAACCGACAGATCTTCAAAAACGTGTATATACTACTGTGTTAAAGATGTTTTTGAACGCATATAATTCTCAATATAAAACAGGTTATGAAATTGATGCTCTTGCAAGGAAAATATATTCTGAAAATGAAATTGAAGGATTTGTTTTTAATCACGGTTTAGGTCATGGAATCGGAATAAATGTACATGAGTATCCTCCAAATTTAAGTAAAAATGAATTAGCAAAAGTAGAAATTTTTGATAATATGTGTTTTACAATAGAACCTGGTTTGTATTGTGAAAATCATTTTGGTGTAAGATTAGAAAACTCTTGTTATATGAAAGATGGCAAGATAAAATCTTTTGTAAATATGAATTATGAACGTAAGTTGATAAATTTTGATTTATTGTCAGAGCAAGAGAAAAAGTGGCTTGAAGAATTTGAGGTATTATAAATGCAGGAAATATCCAGTATAAATAATGATTTAGTTAAGGCTATGGTTAGATTACAGCAAAAAAAATACCGAGACAAAGAAAATAAATTTTTGATTGAAGGTAAAAAATGTGTAGAAGAAGCTTTCAATGCGGGACTTAATATTGAGTATGTTTTTGTTATAAAAGAAAAAGCTCCAAATTATGAGTATTTAGGTGACAAAATTATTTCTACCACAGAGGCAGTGTTGAAAAAAATTTCAACAACTGATTCAGCTCCCGAAATTGTTGCTGTGGCTGCAAAGAAAAATTATTCTGTAGAAGATTTAAAAGATGCAAGTAAAGTTGTTCTTTTAGAAAACATTAAGGATTTAGGGAATTTAGGGACTATATTACGTACATCTGTTGCATTTGGTGCTGATGCAGTTGTTTTGTATGGAAATGAATGTGCAGATGTGTATAATCCAAAATGTGTTCGCTCTACAGTTGGTAATCTTTGGAAAATTCCGGTTGTATACATTGATAATACAGGAATCCTCAAACAGGTATTTTCAAAATTTCAACGTGTTGCGACATTGCCAAGGTCAACAAATTATTTAAAAAATTTCAAAGTGGATTCTCCAGTTCTTGTAATGTTTGGATCAGAGGCTGATGGATTATCAGAGGAATTGATAAATTTTTCAAATGATAATGTTAAAATTGAGATGGCTTCATCTGTTGAATCATTGAATTTATCTGTTTCTTGTGCAGTTGTGTTATACAGATTATTTTTATAGTAGAATTATTATATGGATATTTTGGAAGTAAAAAATCTTTGGAGTGACGTAAAAAATGATTTAAAGGAGAATGTTCCTGCCCCTGCCTTTCAAATGTGGATGGATGCTCTAGAAGCAGCGGATTTCGATGGAAATGTTTTTTCTTTAATTACAGTACACTCTCTCGCTCCTCAAGTAATAAAAGCAAATTACGACAGTCAGATTTTAGAAGCGTTTAAAAGGGTTATAGGTAAAGATGTCAGCTATCATATAACTTTTGATTCTGAACTCGCTGATAAGTACCAGAAAGAGAAGAAAAAAGAATTACAAAAAGCAAAAAGAGCTCTTCCTGAAACAGAAGAAAGTAAAATTATTGATAATTTAGCACAGATGCAGTCTTCAGCAAATCTTAATTTGAAATATAAGTTTTCAAACTTTGTAGTAGGAGAAAACAGCAGATTTGCTCATGCTGCTGCATTTACTGTTGCTCAAAATCCGGCAAAAAAATATAATCCTTTGTTCATTTATGGTGCTTCCGGACTTGGAAAAACCCATCTTATGCAGGCTATTGGACACTATATTATTTTCAATAAACCAAAATTAAGAGTTAAATATATAAAAACAGAGGAATATGTAAACGAACTTATTAAGAATATTCAATGTGGTGGAAATGATAGAAATTCAAGAATGGATAAATTCCGTCAGAAGTACCGTAATGTTGATGTGCTTTTAATTGATGATATCCAGTTTTTGGAAAGTAAAACATATACAATGGAAGAGATTTTCCATACCTTTGATAGTTTGCATAATAAAAATAAGCAAATTGTAATTACTTCAGATAGATTGCCGAAGGATATCCCGACTCTACCTGATCGTTTGAGAACGCGTTTTGAGATGGGATTAATGGTTGATATTACTCCGCCTGATTTTGAGACCCGTGTGGCTATATTGAAAAATCTAGCGGATCAAGCGAATGTTAAAGCTGATTTTGATGTGTTTGAATATATCGCAAAAAACTTTATCAGTAATGTAAGAGAATTAGAGGGTGCTTTCAATAAAGTGAGTGCATACGCTGATATTGAAAAAACAGATATTACTCTTGCTTATGCAAAAAAAGTTTTAAATTGTGAGGCTATGAAACAAGAATTAACAATTGAAAAAGTTGCTAAAGCTGTAGGGGAATATTACGGAGTGTCTATCGCAGATTTTTTAAGTTCTGCAAGAAATCAGCGTGTTTCCTCTGCTCGACATGTAGCAGTTTACATGGCTAGAGAGATGACTCAAAAAAGTTTCGAAAGTATCGCTGAATATTTTAAGAAGAAACATACTACAATGCTTTATTCTTACGAAAAAATTAAAGATGACTTGAAAACTAATAAAAGTCTAGATCAAGATGTCGCATCAATAAGAAGAACTTTGAGGGAACAATAGATGTATGATTATATAAAAGGAATTTTGGCAGGTAAAACTAATTCTGTAAAAGGGACTTTTGTTACTGTAGAGACATCTGGAGTTGGGTATTTTTTGGAAGTTACAACTCGTGATTTCAATGAAATTTCTGATGGTGAATTAAAAATTTATACTGTATTGCTTCACAGAGAAGATAAAATGAGTCTGTGTGGCTTTTTGCATAAGGAAGATAGAGATATATTTAATATTCTTACATCTGTTTCCGGTGTTGGTTCCAAAATGGCTCTTACTCTGCTTGATGAATTTGAGTCTTCTGAACTTATAGGATTTGTTATTGAGGGAAATTATAAAGAAATTACGAGAGCAAAGGGGGTTGGACCTAAATTAGCTCAAAAAATTATTATTGAATTGAAAGATAAATTGATGAACTATCAGACAAAAGAACCAATAAAAATTACTTCAATATCTTCTTCAAAACTTGATGATAGAGCTGTAGAAGATGCTCAGATGGTTCTTGTGTCTTTAGGGTATGAAAGAAGTGAAATCCAAGATGCTATTTCAAAAGCTGTTGCTCTTCTGAAAGATAAAGCCACAGCTGAAGAAATACTTAAAGAATCATTGAAGATTTTATCAATTTAACTCTTGATTTATAAAACCAGAGCAATAAATGCCGCAACAACCATAGCTGGCCCAAAAGGCATATATGTTCTGTTTTCAGGATGTTCTCTTAGCCCTTTAAATATAAGTATGCAAGATACAATACCAAGAATTGCCAGTACTAAAGCACAAATGCTATATAAAAGCATTGTATCAGCTGTTATTACTCTTAAATATTGTAACGAATAAAATGTTATTGCGTATAGCGCAAATATAGAAAAAGAAACAAGAGTTTTCCAATCTTTATTTTTTATCAAACTTTTTACAAAAATAGGTAAAAATATAACAACTTGGATTAGTACGGCTAAGGCAAGTACAACTAACAATGTTCTCCATCCAAATAAAGCACCAAGTCCTGCCGCAATAAATGTATCACCTTCTCCAAAAGCTCTGGTTCCTGCAACAAGGTAGCCTGCTCTTGCACATATTTCAAGAATAGCAATACCAGCAGCAATTCCAAGAATGGATGTTGATACCGGATTATTAAGTAGCAAGTATTTGGTAAATTCAATAGGTGTACCCGCTTGATGCATTTGAGTTAGTGCTGCTATTGTGACAACTATTGAATATAAAAGGCCTAAGCCTACAAGAATATATGTGTGTAGGTCATATACAACTTTTTCTTTAATATCTGTTCCTGCAATTACAATAAGAATAGATGTAACTATCCAGGCAAATAATGTATCAAAACTTATACCAAATTTCATAAATAATAACGTGTACAATATACCTGTTAAAAGTTCAACTATCGGATATTGAATGCTGATATGTTCTTTGCAGAATGCACATTTACCTCTTAAACAAATATAGGATATTACAGGAATGTTATGCCACCATTTAAGTGGTGTTTGACATTTTGGACACTTAGAAGCCGGAAAAACTATTGATTCCTCACTTAATGTTCTTAGAATTACAACATTTAAAAAACTGCCTATACATAATCCTGTAACGAATACAAGAGCTAACATTGCTATCAAAGCACCCATTTTATGTCTCCTTTAATTATCTTCTTCTATTGATTTTATTATTTCATACATTTTATTTAAAGCTTTTTTCAAACGTCTTGAAACCTGCATTTGAGAAATATTTATACGTTCAGAAATCTCTCTCTGGTTAAGATCTTGATAATAGCTTAATTCTATAATTTGTTGTAAATCCGGAGGTAATTTTTTTATTGCAGAGGCTAACATAATTTTGTTTTCATATGAATTCATGAATTCTTGGTAATCCCCTGCCGGAATTTTATCTATTAGAGTGATATCGTCATCATCCACGCTTGATATAGCTTGATCAAGTGATAGCGTACTTTTACAAAGTTCAATTCCCATGACTTCATGAATCTTTTCTACAGGAAGGTTCAACATGTCAGCTATCTGATCTTCAGAAGGATCGTCAATTCCCTTTTCTTTTAATTGTTTTACGGATGAGCTTATTTTAAATACTAATTCCTGAAGTTCTCTTGGAGCTTTTATTATTGAGGCTTTGTCTCTGAGGTAATGTTTTATTTCTCCTCTTATGAAGTAAGAGGCATATGTTTTAAATCTGGCATTTTTTGCAGGGTCGAAAAATTCAATAGCTTTTATTAATCCTATCGAACCTACTTGTACAAGGTCTTCATTAGATATGCCTGATTGCGAAGAAATGCTACCTGCAATTTTTTTTACAAGTTGCATTGAATCCTCAACAATATTTATATGTAACATACGCTTTTTTTTCTCATCTTTGCATTCCTTGTATGCAATAAGTTGAGCATCTAAGTCGTCTGAAAGTTTTTCTTTACTGTTCAACAAAATTATCTCCAACTAACTGGTACCATTATATCATATTTTTTTTATTTTTAAAATGTTTAATTTTATGTAATAATTAAAAGTATATTGTTATGTTTGTGGTATTATTCAAGAATAATGGAGTGAAAATATGATTACAATAAAAGATGTAGAGCATGTTGCGAAATTAGCAAGATTAGAATTAACAGAAGAAGAAAAAGAATTATATACAAAGCAGTTAGGGGACGTATTGAAGTATGTTGATCAAATGAATGAAGTTGATACTTCAAACGTAAAACCTATGACTCAAGTTATTGATTTTTACAATGTTATGAGAGAAGACAAAGTTGTTCAGGAAATTAGTAAAGAAGATTTGATGGCTAATGCTCCTGAAGAAGAAAACGGATTTTTTAAAGTTCCGAAAATTAACTAATTGTTTATTGTTGTGATTAAGGATAGGTGTGATGATATCCTAACTTGTTTTGAAAGGGGTAGGGAATGACTAAGTATATATTTATTACAGGTGGAGTTGTAAGTTCTTTAGGAAAAGGTATAATAGCAGCGTCTTTGGGGCGTCTTTTAAGAGCAAGGGGCTTTTCTGTAATAAATCAAAAGTTTGATCCTTATATAAATGTTGACCCTGGAACAATGAGCCCTTTTCAACATGGAGAAGTATTTGTAACTGATGATGGTGCAGAGACTGATTTAGATTTGGGCCATTATGAAAGATTTACAGACACTTCTTTAGGAAAATTTAACAATGTGACTTCAGGTAGTGTATATCAACATGTAATTAAAAAAGAAAGACGTGGAGATTATCTTGGAGCTACTGTACAGGTTATTCCTCATATAACAAACGAAATTAAGTCAAGAATAAATGGTGCTACAAAACAGTTCAAGCCTGATTTTCAACTTATAGAAATTGGTGGAACTGTCGGTGATATTGAGAGTTTACCTTTTGTAGAAGCTATTAGGCAGTTTAAGGCTGAAGCAGGTATTGGAAACGCAATTTCTATTCACTGTACTTTGTTACCTTATTTGCCTACATCAGGAGAGTTAAAGACAAAACCTTCTCAGCATAGTGTGAATGTTTTGAGAAGTTATGGTATCCAACCGGAAATCCTTGTATGCAGAACAACAAAACCTATTCCAAAAACAGAAAAAGAAAAACTTGCTCTGTTCTGTTCTGTTCCTAAAGAAGCAGTCATAGAATGTCGAGATATGAAAAGTATTTATGAAGTTCCTTTAGCATTGGAAGCTCAGAATATGGCTAAAGTTGTTCTTGATATGCTAAGAGTAGAAGATAGAAAAGCTGATTTAAGAGGTTGGGAAAATCTTGTAGATAAAATTAAGAATCCTAAGAAAACAGTTAAGGTTGCTATTGCAGGTAAATATACCAAATTATCTGATGCTTATATTTCTGTCGTAGAATCTTTAAAGCACGCAGGTTATGCAAATGATGCTGCAATTGATATTAAGTGGATAAATTCTGAAGAATGTGTGGACGACGTTAAATGCAAAGAGTTAATGAAAGATGTTCATGCGGTAGTTGTTCCCGGAGGTTTTGGTATTAGAGGAATTGAAGGGAAGCTTAATGTCATTAAGTATGCAAGAGAAAACAATGTTCCATTTTTGGGATTGTGCTTAGGTATGCAGTGTGCAGTAATTGAATATGCAAGAAATGTTGCAGGACTTAAGGGTGCAAATTCAGCTGAATTTGATGAAAATGCTCAGTATCCTGTTATTGATTTGATGTTAGAACAGAAAAATGTTAATGCATATGGCGGGACAATGAGATTAGGTGCTTATGATTGTATTTTGAAGAAGGGTTCAAAGGCATATAAAGCATATGGTCAAGAAAAAATATCAGAACGCCATAGACATAGATTTGAAGTTAACAATGAATATTTACAACAAATTGCAGATGCAGACTTGGTATTTTCAGGAATGTCTCCTGATTGGATGTTAGCTGAAGTTGTTGAATTACCAAAATTGGATTGGTTTGTCGCTTCTCAATTCCACCCTGAATTTAAGTCAAGACCTGAACATCCGCATCCTCTTTTTAAAGGCCTGATTGATGCCGCTGTAAAAAGAGTATAGCGCAAATTTTTAGCTATTGTTATAGAGATTCCTTTCTAATTTAAGCTTTTTAAGCTTGTCAGGGTACTATTTTCTCTTGACTATAGCTTGTGTTCAGAGTATTTTAGATATAGTTGAGAGTTTATTGGGGAACTTATTAGATGGACGATAATATTACTTTAAAAAAATTTGGTACAGTTCAGTTTTTAAATTTTGCATTAGGATTTTTAGGGTTGCAATTTGCTTGGCAAATGAGAATAATTTTGTCAGGGCCTGTTACAGAAGGGTTGGGTGCTTCTCCTTTTATATATGGGCTAATTTGGCTAGCTGGTCCTTTTACAGGTATGGTTGTTCAGCCAATAGTCGGAGCTTTAAGTGATAAAACTGTATCTCCATTTGGAAGACGTCGTCCATACTTGCTTGGAGGTGCATTACTTGCCTCTATTGCTCTTTGGATATTTCCTAACTCTGCAAATGTTGCTAATTTTATACAAAATATTTCTGGAGTTACTCTTCCATCATTAACAGCACTTTTTATAGCTGCTGTTATGATTTGGATTATTGATGCTTGCGTAAATGTTGCACAAGGTCCTTACAGAGCGTTAGTACCTGATGTAGTCCCAGAAGAACAATATTCTATCGCAAATTCTTATATTAGTTTAGCTATAGGGCTTGGTTCTGTTGTTGCTGCTGGAACTGCTCCTTTATTGAAGTGGGCGTTTGGATATCAAATGTCTATTGTTGCTCAGTTTGTTATGGCTGCCTTAGCTTTCACACTTGCTATGACATGGACTTGTATTACAATAAAGGAAAGACAAATCAAAAAAGAAGTTGAGAAAAATGCTGATTCCGGTAAGAATAGTGAAAGTTTTTTTGATTCATTGAAAAACTTTTTTGCAATGTCTCCGGAAGTTTCAAAGATCTGTACAATGCAATTTTTTACTTGGATTGGTACTATGTGTATGATGATTTTCTTTACACAGTATGCAGTTCATACCATTTATTGTGTTCCGGATTTGACAACAGTTGGTCAAACTACAAAAGATTTGTACTCGCAAGCTATTTTGAGTGGAACGAATTTCTCTTCGGTTTGTTTTGCTATATTTAATTTAGTTTGTTTCTTGGTTGCTATTCCTATTGGAGTTTTGTCAGCTAAGTATTCTAATAAAAAAGTTCATGTAATATCTTTGATTACAATGATTTTAGCTTATATTGGAATGTTTTTTGCAAAACAACCTAGAGCTGTTGCTGTGTTAATGGGAATTGCAGGTATTGGTTGGGCAAGTATTTGTGCTTTACCTTTTGCAATGCTTTCTCAATTTATTAAAAAAGGAACAGAGGGCTCTGTTATGGGAATATTTAATATATTTATTGCAGGACCTCAGGTTTTTGTTTGTACTCTTGTGGCTTGGGTAATCTCTAAGTGTTCTTTTGCTATGGGATCAGATTATATTAACTACCATTGGGAGTACGCTTTCTTAATTGGAGCTGTATGTCTAGCTTTAGGTGCGTTAATTGCAAATGCTGTAAAAGAGAGGGTGTAAAATGTCAGATAACAAAAAAAGAATTTTTTTAATATATCCTCCATCTCCTGTTATGAACAGAGAGGATCGTTGTCAACAACCAACAAAAGAGCTTTTGGTTATACCTCCATTGCCGCCTAGTGATTTGATGTATTTGGCTGCAGTTGCAGAAAAAGCAGGGTTGGAGGCTAGAATTAAGGACTATAGTCAGGGTGGAAATTTGGAGACTGATTTAAGAGAGTATAGACCTGATTATGTTTTGATTAATGCAGCAACTCCTACTTTAGAACATGATTTAGATGCTTTAAAGGTAGCAAAAAATGTTTTACCTAATGTTGTAACTATAGCAAAAGGTGCAGCGTTTTTAATGCTCGCTCAAGATGTATTAGAACGTCATGAGGCTTTAGATATCGTTATTTTGGGTGAAGCAGAAGAAACTTTAAAAGAAATTTTAGAAGAAAAAGATAAAAAGGAAATCTTAGGAATTTATTACAAGGAAGGTAATGAGGTAAAATATACAGGGAAAAGACCTTTTATTGAAAACCTGGATGAAATTCCTTTCCCTGCAAGACATTTAGTAGATAATAGTATTTACAGAAGACCTGATAATAATAAGGTTCAAGCTGTGATAAAAGTCTCTCGCGGTTGTCCTTTCCATTGCTTTTTCTGTTTAGCAACTCCTGTTTCTGGACAAAAAGTAAGACGAAGAAGTATCCCAAATATTATTGCAGAAATAAAGGAATGCGTTGAAAAATACAATATTCGTAATTTCTTATTCTGGTCTGATATTTTTAATTTGGATAAGCAGTGGACAATGGATTTGTGTAAGGCAATTATAGAAAGTGGGCTTAAAATTACTTGGTCAGCGAATACAAGAGCTGATACAGCTGATTTAGAAATGGCTAAAATGATGTATAAATCAGGGTGCCGTCTTGTAAGTATTGGTGTTGAAAGCGGTTCTCAATATATGTTGGAAAAAATGGGCAAGAAGATTACTCTTGATGATGTGAGAAGAACTGTTAATGTTTTTAAAAAAGCTAAAATACGTATTTATAATTATTTTGTGATAGGTTTACCTTGGGAAACTGAGGATACTGCTGAAGAGACTATAAAGTTTGCGATTGAACTCGATAGTGATTTTATTAGTTTTTATACTGCAACACCTCTGCCAGGAACTCGTTTTTATGAATATGCAAAGGAACATAGCCTGTTTGATACAGAAACATCTTTCGAAAATGCATATTTTTATCCAGCTGTGAATACACATTCTTTATCAAAAGACAGAGTGTTTGAACTTCATAAATCTGCAATTAAGCGTTTTTATTTGAGACCGTTGTACATATTAAAAATGCTTTCAAGAATTCGTTCTTTTGCAGAAGTAAAAAGTTATTTTTGTGCAGGTATTAATTTGATTTTAAGAAAATAAATAATAAAAAAGGAGCAATTTATGAAAAAGATTAAAAGACTCTTTACTTCGGGGGGGGTGGCAGCTCTAAGCTCTATAGAAGGTTTTAAACCTTGTAAAAAATTAAAAACATTGTATAATTGTGACATGAAATATCACAGAAAAAAGCTTGCTTTTACGCTTGCAGAAACTCTTATTACTCTTGGAGTGATTGGTGTTGTTGCAGCATTGACAATACCGACTTTGATTAGTAAGTATAATGAAATGGTTACTATAACCGAATTAAGAAAAACTTATTCAGAATTATCTCAGGCAATAAAACTTTCTGAAACAGTTAATGGTGATTTTCGAGAGTGGGAATATAGCTCTTCTGTTGTTGAAGCGCGTACTTTTGCAGAAAAGTATATAATGCCTTATCTTTCACGATCATATAAAAGATGTACAAATAATAAATGTTATTTGAATAATAAATGCTGGAAAAAGCCAAATGGAGACTTAGCAACTGATGTTAGCTGTTCATTGTTAAATAGTTATATATATAACAATAAAACTATTTCGTTTCGTACGATAAATTCTTCTTGTACAAGCCAAGGGATTACCTTTTGTACACCTATTAAATATGTAGAAATAACAGTTGATATAAATGGTGATAGAGGTCCTTCAATAATGGGTAAAGATGTTTTTAACTTTACTTTATTCAACTACACGTATAAGACTGGTGCTTGGTCTACATCTTCTGTTTGTCCAAATGGTGAACATTACGGCTTGCATTTAGGAAGTATTGCCGGATATTGGGGTGGATATTGCCGAAATTTAGAAGATATGTTTAGTGGAAATCCTGGTAATTGCAAAATTGATGGTAGTGGTTATGACTGTGGTCTTGCTATTGAAAAAAATGGGTGGAAGATTCCTGATCAATATCCTATTAAATTTTAGTATAATTAACTTAAAAAAGCCTCTTTTTTTAAGAGGCTTTTAGTGAAACGATTATGAAAAATTTAAGTTTTATATGTTTAGGATAAAACCGCCTTTATCGGCATTTTCAAGCTTTTCTCCTTCAATTTTTGCTCTCAGATTTTTAATATATTTGTATACATAATCTCTTGGCAAGTCCAAAAGAGCTGCTAAATCTTTTGCATAAACAATTTTTCCTTTGTTTTTTGCGAAATGATCAAATACTTTTTGTTCTCTGTCTGTAAGAGCTTTTTTGAATACAACTCTTACTTCATCTCTTAAATCTTCTACCTTTTCAGGTTTAACTGCTTTAGCTGGTTTAACAGCTTTTGTCGCTTTTTTAGCAGATTTTACAGATTTTTTTGTTTCTACTTTTTTATCGGCTTTAACTTCTTCTTTTACAGTTTTTTCAGAAGTTTCGTCTGACATAAATTTATGGATAGAAAATGGGCTTGGAGCTATTTCTGTTTCCCTTTCATACCCGCGTTCAGCGATTGCACTCAATCTTTCAGCGTGAGGTTGTTTCCATTCGCTTTCGTTAGATACTACAGGTTTTCCTTTTAATACTATATCTATTAAATCGTTAGTAGGCTTAGCCTCTTCTATCTTTTTCCCCAATCTAGCAGCAAATTCTTCTAATGTAATCTTTTCTAATGAGCTTCTCCATTGCTTAATCTCTTCTTTGCTCAAATATTCAGACATTCATTAATCTCCTTAAACTGTATGTGTCTCTTTACATTCTCTAATGTAGCATAAACCATGCCGTATAGTTCAAAATGTTTCACAACGTAAATTTTTATTTATTTTAGTAACAATTGTGGATATAAACAGGATATCAACTAGTATAGCACTCCGGAGCTTAGTATACTTTGAACTTCTTTTATCATTATTGAATTAATATCTTCTATTGATTTTGTTCCGTCTATACTTTTGAAATTATATTCTGTTTTCATTTTTTCATACTGCTCTAAACATTTGTTTTGATAAATTTCAAAGCTTTTGTAAAAGTCAGAAGAAAAACCAACATCTCTACCGCTTTCATAGTAATTTAATCCTGTAGTTCCAATTATTCTTTTCAAAAGGACATCTACAGGCATATCAAGATAAAATATTAAATCCGGTTCTGGAGCATAATCATAAAGATTTTTTACCCATTCAATATCTTGACCTCTTACAACATCTCTTGCAAGTGCTGTGTAATAATATCTGTCTAAAAGTACAATAAATCCTGATTTTAGAGCCGGAATTATAGTATTTTCAAGTCTGTCTGCAAAGTCTGCTGCATATAAAAGGCTATATGTTGTCGCATTTAAAAGATTTCTTTCTTTTGCATCATCAATAACGTTTGCAATAAGTCTTGAAGTTTTCCATTCAGAGACCATTACACCGTATGATTGTGCTTGAATATAACGCTTTAAAAGCTCAAGCTGAGTCGATTTCCCAGAACCATCAGTACCCTCAATAACAATAAGTAATCCTTCATAGCCGTGTTTTGTTTTGAATTGAGTCATTATATAGCTACTCCTTTGTTATTTAGTACATTTTTAAGCATTTCTCTTATTGCAACTTGTTTTGAATGTATAGAATCCATTGCATCAAGTTTAACTAATCCAAATTCATCCACCATTTTTTGATATTCGTTAATTACCCTACTTTGAAATATCATATAGCTTTCGTATGGATCATTGCTTAATTTTAGATCCATACCTGCTTCATAAAATTTTGGAGCTCTATTAGCACATATTCTTTCCATTGAATCTTTTGGATTTATGTCAAAATATATTGCTAAATCTGGTTTAATTGCAAAGTTGTATACGTTTCTTACCCATTGAGGATCAACCCCTCTTGCAACATCTCTTGCAAAAGCTGTATATGCGTATCTGTCAGCGAGCACTATAAAACCTGCTTTTAAAGCCGGATCAATTACTTGTTTTAGTCTATCTGCAAAATCGACTGCGTGAAGAAGTGAAAATGTTCTTGGAGAGAGCATATTCTTTTTCTTAGCAAGTTTTGTTGTCTGACTAATCAGCTCAGAGGAATTCCATTCTGTAAAAATTACGTCTTGCCCAATTGATTTAAGCCAATCTCTGAGTAAAACCAATTGTGTGGATTTCCCTGATCCGTCAATCCCTTCTACACAAACCAAAGTCCCTTTGTAATTATGTTTTTCGGTTAATTTAGACAATTTTCTACTCCTTTTTCAAGTAAGTGGACATTAATTTTTCCGAATTTGGCAGATAAGTTGTCAACTATATGTATAAAGTATAATTCAGGTTCAAGATCTTTTTCTCCTAAATCAATAATAGCTCCCCAATCACTTCTGCCGTGGTGTGCTGCAATCATTCTTGCAATTTCTTTAAAATTATTATTCATACAGATTGCAAATCCGTATTGAGAGTGCGAAATCCATTCTTTTCTGAAGTTTTCGTCATAATCTATCAAACCTGTTTCAAGATCGATTGTGTATTCAAATATTTTCCCTATATCGTGTAAAATGCAAGCTGCAATTATATTATCGCGATTAAACTTATATTCGGAATTGTCCATATTTTGTTCTGCATATTTTATACATTCCAACGTATGAACCATCAAACCTCCGATGTAGTTGTGGTGCATCAGTTTCGCTGCTGGTGTTATTTTTATCTTTTCTTTGTTTTCTGCAAAATATTTTGCTAAAAATGTATTGAGTTTTTCATCTTTGATTGTGTCAATGTAGGAGACAAGTTTTGCGTATAATTTTTCTCTTTCAGCTTCATTGAGTCCGGTTCTAGCCTCTTTTTTTAACTCTAGAGCTGATACAAGACAGTTGTTGAATTTTTCATTGAACGATGCTGAAACTATTCTGACAATATTCCCTGTTCTGAATATTTTACTATCAAATCTGTTGAGGGTTTCTTCCCATAAAATACAGTTCAGTAAAGAATTATCTTCCAAATTCCTTAATTGGAGTTTCCCCATTTTGGTTCCAGCTTTTGTATCGCCTACTGAAAATATTACAACTTCATAATCTACATCTGTGCTATACATTTTTTACCTTTTCAGTCATCAAATATAATTTTATTTTAAATTTGAGGCTGTAATTCCTTTCTTTTTTAGTTTTTATTCCTATCAATAATTTTATTGTTGTTTCCCCATACAAATGAAGAACGGATTTCTTCTCCAACTTTTTCTATCAGATGTTCAGCATTTTCTTTTCTAAGTTCGTTGAATTTTTTACATCCACTATCCATTTCGTCAAGGAATTCGTTTGCAAACTTTCCGCTTTGAATATCTTTTAAAAGATCTTTCATTGCTTTTCTTGACTGTTCTCCAATTACTTTTGGTCCTCTTGTCATATCACCGTATTCTGCAGTATTTGATATTGAATATCTCATATCTGCAAGTCCGCCTTGATTAATTAAGTCAACAAGCAGTTTCATTTCATGTAATACTTCAAAATAAGCCATGTAAGGAGAATATCCTGCTTCTACAAGTACTTCAAAGCCTGTTTTAATTAAAGCTGAAACCCCTCCGCATATTACGGCTTGTTCTCCAAAAAGGTCAGTTTCAGTTTCTTCTTTAAATGTTGTCTCAATAATTCCGGCACGACCGGCGCCGATAGCTGAAGCGTATGAAAGCGCAACTTCCTTTGCATCACCTGTCGGATTTTGGTATACGGCAATTAAAGATGGAACTCCTCTTCCTATTTGGTATTCACTTCTAACGGTATGTCCAGGCCCCTTTGGTGCAACCATAATTACGTTCACATCAGCAGGTGCTACAATTTTTTTATAGTGTATGTTAAAGCCGTGAGAGAACATAAGGTATTGCCCTGATTTTAGATAAGGCTTAATTTGTTTTTCATATACAGAAGATTGTATTTCATCCGGAATAAGTATTTGTACGATATCAGCCCATTTTACGGCATCTTCAATCGTCATTGTCTTAAATCCGTAATCTTTCGCTTTTACATCAGATTTTCCACCCAAACGAAGCCCTAATACAACATCGCAACCGCTGTCTTTTAAGTTCATTGACTGGCCGTATCCTTGAGATCCGAATCCTATTATTGCAATTTTTTTAGATTTTATTAATTCCGTATTGATATCTTTATCAAGATAAATTTTAAGATTATCCATATCCGCCTTTCTAAAAAATAAATACCCGCAACCTAATTTTATCACAAATAAAAGAAAGGGGGAGGATAAAAGGTTTTTTAATTAATTTTGAGCAACTTTATTTTCTCCAAACAAGAATATTTGGAGTTCATTTTCAGCTTGTTTTATTGGTCTGTAAAAATCTTTTACTAGTACGCACTGTGTTTGTATACAATTAAGATTTCTTTCGTGTAGATATTTTTCTAAATCATCCGCAGTTTTTGTGTATTGACGATGCTTTAAGAATGCAAAATAATTTGTTTTTTTTCTTGAAATTTCTCCAAGTGCGAAGTTGATTATTTCATCGTAAGGAATATCATATCCGTCATTTAATGACATATCTATTATAAAGTTTTGGTTATCACTTGTTGTAATAGAAAGGTATGCTACAATTCGGTGTTTTGCCGGTTCTTCCAAAACGTATCTGTTTTTATAAAAGTTTGTCATACCTGCAAATATTGGTTCTTTATATTCATCTTTAATTCTTTCAAGTGATGGCTTGTAAAGATTTTTCAGCTCAGAGTTGTAAAGACGGGATATGCTTTTAGCATCACTGTTTTGACAATATCTAAAATCTGCTTTTTTGTTTGATTTTGGAACAAAATTATCAAGTTTCCATAGGTTCTCGTAGCTGCATTGTCTAAATCCACACCCTTGCATAAATAAATCAAGAAGTTCATCGTGTGACTGGTCTACGGTAACGTTAAAAGATATTGCCCCTTTTGCTCCAAATCTTGCAATGACAAATTCTACAAGTCTTTTTCCAACATCATAAAGGTTTTGTTGGAAAATTAGTCTTGTAATATTTATTTTATAAGGGTTCCCTGATGTCGGAACGACAGTTATAAGCCCTAAGATTTCCCCTTTTTCCAGTAGTATGTACGACTCAGGTAAAAATTTATACTTAAGTGGTAATATAGCATGAAGCATTACAAAAGCTTCATTGGTGATTGCCTTTGAGAACTTCTCTCCATCGTCGCTCCCAAGATAAGAAATCATTTTTTTGATTTTGGGTGTATCAAAACAATTTAATCTTCTTATCACTGTCATACATATATTATATATTTTATTTTAATTCTTTTCAAGTTTGTGATAAAATTTTCTTGCGAGGCTGAATATGAAAGTAGCGATTATTGATAATGACCGTATAGCGGTTAAAGAAATTGAAAATATAAATTTGGGAGAGAAATCCGGAGCAATTGTAAAAGTTTTAGGATGTGGACTTTGTGGCTCGGATATAGTTAAATTTATTCATAAAATATCAAAGAATGGTACTGTATTAGGACATGAAATTGTTGCTGAGATTGTCGAAATAAATTCTGATACAGAGTTTAAAAAGGGTGATATTATTGTTACATCACATCATATCCCTTGTGGAAATTGTGTATATTGTAAGCACGGAAATGTATCGATGTGCAAACATTTTAAAAGTACTAATATTCTCCCTGGAGGTTTTTCTCAATATGTGTATTTAAGTGAAGAACATTTAAAAAATGTAGCACATTTGAAACCTGAAAATTTGACAGAGGTTGAGGCTTCTTTTTATGAACCATTGGGATGTATTGTTAGAGCTGTTAAAAGAGCTTCTTTAATAGATGGTGATATTGCTCTTGTAGTTGGACTTGGTTCTATAGGAATATTGACGGCTCAAGCTTTAAAAGCATATGGGTATAAAGTTGTCGGGTGTGATCTTTTGCAAGAAAGAATAGAATTCTTAAAATCATTGGGTATTGAGGCATTTGATGTGAGAGAGTTGCCTGAAGAATTAAAATTTGACGGTATATTTATGACATCAGGTGCTGACAAAGCTATAAATACAGCTTTAAAGTATGTTAGAAATGGCGGTAAAATTTTGGTGTTTTCAAGTACTCCTTCAGATTTATCTGCCTATCCTAACAATGAAATATATTATAGAGAACTTACTGTAATGGGAAGTTATTCACCATCTCCAAAAGATTTAGAGGATTCGTTGGAATTATTAAGAAGTAAAAAAGTTTTAGTAAATGGTATTTCTACAGAATATAAATTAGAAGATGTTGATAAGGCATTCAGAGATACTATGGCTAATAAAATTATGAAAGCATATATAAAAATAGAGGAATAATTGTACATGCGTGCTATACAATACTACGGACCGCAAAATATAAAATATGAAGAAGTTATGGTAAAACCTCCACAGGAGGGAGAAGTGGTTGTTAAAGTTATGTCAGCTCTAACTTGTGGAACTGATGTAAAAACTTTTAGACGTGGACATCCTGTTTTAATAAAAACTGTTCCTTCAGGATTTGGACACGAGTTTGCAGGAATTGTTGCTCGTGTTGGTAAAGGTGTTGATAATGTAAAAGTTGGCGACAGAGTTGTTGCTGCTAATTCTGCACCTTGTGGAAATTGCTTTTATTGCAGGCATGAAGAGTATAATTTATGTGAAAACCTTGATTTATTAAATGGCGCTTATGCTGAATATATAACTGTTCCGGCGAGAATAGTGAAGAAAAATATGCTTATTCTTCCTGATGATTTAAGCTTTGATAAGGCTGCTTTTTGTGAACCTCTTGCAAATGTTGTGCATGGTGTAGAAAGAACTGGAATTAAAAAAGGGCAGACTGTCGGGATTATTGGTATAGGACCTATAGGTTTGATGTTTGCAAGACTTGCTAAATTAAAAGGAGCTAATGTAATTGTAGCTGGTAGAAACCCTATCAAGTTGAAGGCTGCAGATGAGTTTGCACATGCTGATGAAATTATAGATTTAACTAAATATAATAATCCAGAAAAAATATTTAAAGAATATACAGAAGAACATAGAGGTCTTGATGTCGCTGTTGAATGTGTCGGATTACCTGAAATATGGGAAAGAATTTTTTCTTGCGTCCGCCCTGGCGGTACAGTTCACTTCTTTGGTGGGTGTAAATCAGGATCTACAGTGACTTTTGATACTACTAAAATGCATTATGGTGATATAAAGTTAATGAGTGTTTTCCATCATACTCCTAAATATTTTAGAATGGCTTTAGATTATATTGCATCGGGTGATGTGGAAGTAGAAAAACTTATTACAGATACACTTCCTTTAGAAAAAGTTGAATGGGCTATGCATCAGCATATAGAGGGCAAAGCACTTAAATTTTTAATAAAACCTTGGCAGAGCTTGAATTAATAGTGTAAAAGTGTTATTATAAAGATTGTTGTATAAAATTTAATACAAATTTAGTTAAAGGAGGCAATTTATGAAAAAGATTAAAAGACTCTTTACTTCGGGGGGGGGGCAGCTCTAGGCTCTATAGAAGGTTTTAAACCTTGTAAAAAATTAAAAACATTGTATAATAGTGATATGAAATATTATTCTGGTAAGTTATTTGGTTTTACTCTTGCAGAAACTCTTATTACTCTTGGGGTGATTGGTGTTGTTGCAGCTTTGACATTACCTTCGGTGATTAATAATTATAGGAATAAGCAACTCCAAGTAGCTTTTAAAGCAGCTTATTCTATATTCTCCCAAACTGTTATTAATATGGTTGAAGAGGATGGAGCTGGTTTGAAGAAAAAGTACACAAAATATGATTCTGCAAGTCAAAGTTATGTTAATGCGAATGAATTTTATGACAAATTTTATAAGTATTCAAAATTAAATGTTATTGGAAAATGTTCATACAGTGGGAAAATTATGAACTATAATAAAACTGGTGAAGCATATTCTTCTTATACATCTTACACAATAGTAGGTAGAGAGACCATTGACAAGTTGCTTTCAAATGGTATGTGTTCATATCTGTACGTTAATGCAGGTCAAATAAATATTACTGTGGATGTGAATGGGACAAGAGGTCCAAATATGTTAGGACATGATATTTTTTACTTCACAATAGATGAAAATGATGTTTTAAAACCGAGAAAAATGTCTAATTTGTACGATGAAGAAGAATTAGAAGATATGGATTTTTCTTTTGTTGCAGGTATTCCTTGTTCTAAAAATTCTAAACAAAGAGGTAACGGTACCGGGTGTGCTTATTATGCATTAATTGATGAATCTCCCGACGACTCGACAAAGGGGTATTGGGAAAGTCTTCCTTAAGTTTATTTTATTATGAGTAAAAATAAAGACCGATTTTTTATCGGTCTTTTCTATAAACTCTCATTCTTACTAAACAATAAGCACTACTTAACTGCTTGTAGTCTCGCTTGAATACCAGCATCTGCATTTATCATCTTTGCAGATGCTAACGCAACACTTCTGCGTTTTTTAGCTCCTCTTAATATAAATTCCACACTGTCGCATACATTACACGAAGGTGTTACTATCTTTTTTAACATATTAGATTTCTCCATTTATTTTCTGATTACATACTTTATATCGGGTGCCTTTTGAGAAATCTTTAATAATTTATATTAGTATGTAAAGAATTTGTAATAATAGATAATTTTACAAAATTTTTCAAACAAAAAAGACTCCAAAAAATTGGAGTCTTTTTTTTGTTGTTGTTTTAAAATTACCGAAACTACACAGCGTATACACTAACTTGTTTTCTGTCACGTCTGTGAGGTTCAAATTTTACTTGACCGTCAATCAATGCGTACAAAGTATCATCAGATCCAATGCCTACATTGTTACCAGGATGAACTTTTGTTCCTCTTTGACGAACAAGAATGTTACCAGCTTTAACGATTTCGCCACCGAATTTTTTCACGCCTAAACGCTTCGCTTCTGAGTCGCGTCCGTTACGGGTAGATCCCATACCTTTCTTATGTGCCATTTCTATATCTCCTGTTTATCTCATACCCTTAATTTTTTAGAATCAGTAGTATGATTGTTCTGTATCACTATTACCAATAAATTTATTGGTTATGCTTCTTCTGAAGCTGCTTCAGCTTTCTTTTGAGCTGATGTTCTGATTTTAGAAATCATTACTCTTGTAAAGCCTTGTCTGTGTCCTTGTTTTTTTCTGTAACCTTTTTTAGGTCTTTGTTTGTAAACGATAACTTTTTTAGATTTGTCATGTTTTACAATAACACCTTCAGCGCTTGCGCCTGAAACATAAGGTTGACCTACTTTTGATTTTTTGCCGTTTACGATCATGACTACTTTATCAAAAACAACTTTTGAATCTTTTTCGCCATCTAATAATTCAACATCAAGGTAACGACCTTCTTCTACTTGATATTGTTTTCCGCCTGTTTCTACAATTGCGAACATTTTCTAGTCCTTTCTAATTTAGGTTTCGTAACCCTTCCAACGGGTGTTTTGGGGTTTTATCAACGATTTACCTTAGTATACACGTGATACTATTATCTGATACTAAAATCCGAAAGTCAAGCAGTATTAATATTTATTAACTTTTTACTCTATCATTTTGTTTGGAGTAAAATTATCTTATGAAGTTTAATGAGAAAGAAATTTTAAAAGCAACTGATGCTGATTTATTAAAAAGTGATGATTCTTGTGTAGAATTTTCAATTTCTACTGATACAAGGACTATTAAAAGTGGTGATGTTTATCTCCCATTGAAAGGCGAAAATTTTGATGGTGAAAAATTTATTCCGCAAGCTGTTAAAAGTGGAGCTGTTGGGTATTTTACAACACAAGATACTGTTTTAAATGACTCTAAGCTAGTATTCAAGGTAGAAAACAGTCTTGAAGCATACATGCAAATTGCAGGATTCACAAGAGAAAAATTATCTCCGATAGTTGTCGGTATTACCGGAAGTTCTGGTAAAACTACCACAAAAGAGATGGTATTTTCTGTATTGTCTGAAAAATTTAAGACCCATAAGACATTTTCTAATCACAATAACGAAATTGGGTTCTGTCAGACTGTTTTGTCTATGGGTGATGATACAGAAGTTCTAATTGTAGAAATGGGTATGAGGGGACTTGGAGAAATTGAGTTTATTACTAAGTACGCAAGACCGGATTATGCAATTATTACAAATGCTGGCTCTGCTCATATAGGACGTTTAGGGAGTCTTGATAATATTGCGATGGCTAAGTGTGAAATTACAAAATATTTAAAAAATGCACTAATCGCGAATGATAATGAAAGAATAAAAAGATTTGCAAACTTTTCAGGGGAAAAAATATTTTATTCTATAAAGGATGTTGATATTTTGGAAAAGTCCAGTGGATGTTCAAGATATATCTATAAAGGTAGAGAGTATAAATTGAATGTTGAGGGAGATTATAATATTGAAAATTCTCTTTCAGCTATAGAGGTTGGTTATAAGTTAGGATTGACTTATGAACAAATTAAGGCTGGGTTAGAAAAGTATAAGCCTATTGAGAAAAGATGGGAAGAAATATCTGTAAAAGGTTTTAATATAATCAATGATAGTTATAATGCTAATCCTGAATCAATGAAGGCATCTGTATCAACTTTTATTGAGTTGTATAAAAATCCTGTTGTTGTACTGGGAAATATGGGCGAACTAGGTAAGGATGAGGTATTTTTCCATACTGAAGTTGGAAAATTCTTGGGAAATAAGTTTAAAGGCAAGGAAGTGTTGTTTCTTACAGTAGGGAATTTAGCAAAATATATTGGTGATGAACTATTAAAATGTGGATTTAAAGTTTTACATTTCAATAATAATCTTGAAACATCTCGTTACATTCTTGATAATCTTGATGCTGGTAATACAATATTCTTAAAGGCATCTCGTTCTATGAAGTTTGAAGAGATAATTGACGTAATAAAGGGAGAAAAATAATTTATGATAATGCTAGCTGTTGCTTTTTTATTAGGGATGATATTATGTTTGCTTTTCGGAGTTCCTTATATAGATTTTTTAAAAAAGCATATGATAGGACAATATGTAAAAGATTGTGCACCTGAAGCACATGCAAAAAAACAGGGTACACCTACAACTGGGGGTGTTTTTATAATTGCAGCAATTATTCTTGCTTCTATAATTGTCCTTGCACTAGCTCAAAGACTTACAACTGAAGCTTGTATAATCCTTTTAACATTATTGTTCTACACATTTGCAGGATTTCAGGATGACTATATTAAAATTAAAGGAAAAGGTAATGATGGACTTACTCCTAGAGGAAAGTTGTTGCGTCAGATAGCTATAGCATTATTGCCTACTTTGTATTTAATGATGACAAAAAGTGGTGCCGGAGATGTTTATTTGGGGCATTTTGTTATTCATATGGGTTGGTTATATCCTATTTTCGGAATATTTGTTATAACAGGAGCTTCAAATGCCTATAACTTAACTGATGGTTTAGACGGGCTAGCTGCTTCTACCGGAATTTTCTCGTTCTTTGCATGTGCAATAATCGCTTTATTTTCAGGGTGTCCTGAGGCTGCTATTATATCAGCAGTCACTGCAGGATCTTTAGCCGGATTTTTGAGATATAACAAACCAAAAGCACAGGTATTTATGGGTGATACCGGTTCTTTAGCAATTGGAGGTTTACTCGGAACGGTTGCTGTTATGGGAAAATTTGAAATATTATTGATATTGATTGCAGCTGTTTTTGTTATGGAAACTTTGTCTGTCATAATACAGGTCACAAGTTTTAAAACAACAGGCAAGAGAGTTTTTAAAATGGCTCCTAGTCATCACCATTTTGAATTGTGTGATTAGAATAAAAAAAAGGTTGTTACTGTGTTTGCAGCAGTTTCAGCATTACTTTCTATTTCAGCAATAGTTATTTATTTTTTATTGAATAGAGGTATTATTTAATGAAGTCAATTTGTCCGAATTTAAAATTATTTGATAAAAAAGTTCTTGTATTAGGACTTTCAAAAAGTGGTATATCAGCTGCAAAATATTTGAGTGGTGTAGGTGCTGATGTATATTTGACAGAAAGCAGAGAGCCTAAAGATGGTGATGATATAAAAATTGCTGAGTTGGAAAATCTTGGTGTAAAGGTTGAAATGGGCGGGCATAGTGATGAATTTATAAAAGATTCATATATTGCTGTTACAAGCCCGGGAATTCCTCCAAAAAGTGAAATTATGCAAAGACTTAAAGATGCTAATGTGAAGGTAATTTCAGAGATTGAGCTTGCTTATTCTCAAACGGGTGTTCCTTTTGTTGCAATTACGGGTACAAATGGAAAGACTACGACTACAGCTTTGACTGCTCATATTTTATCTTCTGAGTATAAAGCTGAGCCTTGTGGAAATTATGGTAAGCCTCCTTGTGATTTGTTAGAAGATGATATTGACTTTTTTGTTTGTGAGTGTAGTTCGTTTCAGCTAGAATACAGTAATGCTTTTCAACCACAAATATCCGTTTTTACTAATTTTACTCCGGATCATATTGATTGGCATAATGGATTGGAAAATTATTTTAAAGCAAAAGCAAAAATCTTCTTGTCTCCACAAGCACCTGCTTTTTCTGTTTTGAATGCAAAAGATGAAAGGTTATTAGATTTTGCAAAAGAATCTGCTGGAACAGTATTCCTTTTTGATGCAAATTGTGGTGATAATTGCTCTTATATCGAAGATGGTGCAATTTATTTCAAAAGAGATGGTAAAGCTGAAAAAATTATTGAGCTTTCTGATTGTCCTTTAATTGGAAATCATAATTATCAAAATGTAATGTGCGCAATTATAGTTTCTAAGCTTGAGGGAATTTCAAATGAAAACATAAAATCTTCAATTATGTCATTCAAGGTTCCTGAACATAGGTTAGAAAAGTTTGCTCAAGTAAGCGGTACAGTCTTTTACAATGATTCAAAGGCAACTAATCCTGAAGCAAGTTTGGTTGCTATAAATTCTTTTGATAATGAAGATGTTGTGCTTATTGCTGGTGGAAGAGATAAAAATACCGATTTAGCAGAATTTTGTGATGCTGTGAAAAAACATATAAAGACTGTAATTTTGATCGGAGAGGCAACTCAAAGATTTGAAGAAAATTTGAAAAACAGTGGCTTTGAGAATGTAATTAAAGAGGAGACTATGGAATCTGCAATTGATAAGTCGATTGAATTAAATCCGGATGTTGTACTTTTGTCTCCAGCTTGTGCAAGTTTTGATATGTTCAGCGGTTATGAAGAAAGGGGAAGGGTATTCAAGCAGTATGTCTTATCAAAGATCAGTTAGAAGAAATCCTAGAGACAACCAACCAATACAGAGTGTAATTATTTCTTCTCCAGATAAGACACTTTTGATTGTTGTAGCTTTCCTTGTTATAATAGGCTTTTTGGCTATATTTTCAGCAACAGCTCCTAAATGTCTTGATGAGGGAGGCAATCCTGCTCAGTTTTTAATAAAGCAATTAATATGCTTTGTAGTTGGATTTTTTGGTCTTAAATTTTTTATGAACTATGATTATAAAAAACTGGCTGATTGGAATGTTGTTATAATGGCTTCTATTTTGATTGCTTTGTTTTTGGTTGATTTTACACCTCTTGGTGTTACTGTAAATGGTGCAAAAAGATGGATTAATTTAGCTGGTTTTCAGCTTCAGCCTTCTGAGTTTGCTAAGCCTGCTGTTGTATTACTGCTTGCAAATGCGTTTAGGAAAGATGCGAATTTATTAGATCAAAATAAGTGGGTTTGGGCATTTTTCCCAATAATAGCTATGGCCGGATTGATTTTTATACAGCCGAACTTGTCAATGGTAATTTTATTAGGAATGACTACGGTTGTTATGTATATGGCTGCCGGTGGATCTTTGAAATTATTTTTGAGTTGCGTAGGGGCAATGTTTGTAACTATTATTGTTGGTCTTACAACTATCATAAAGCCTTACCAGTTGCAACGTTTAAGAACTTGGCGTCATCCCGAGTCTGATCCTTTAGGAGCTGGTTATAATATTATTCAATCTCTTATTGCTTTTGCATCCGGAGGTTTTAGCGGGGTAGGTTACGGCGGATCTATTCAAAAGTTATCATATTTACCTGAATGTCATACTGACTTTATTTTTGCTATTATAGCTGAAGAATTAGGATTTGTAGGTTGTGTGCTTGTAATAGGGTTGTTCTTTACTTTTATGCAAAGAGGCTTTGTTATAGCAGCAAGGTGTCCTGATATGTATGGCAAGTTATTAGCTGTAGGTATTACATTTTCTATAGTATTTCAAGCATTTATGAATATGAGTGTAGCGAGTTCTTTTTTACCTACAACCGGTGTCCCTCTACCTTTTATTAGTTACGGAGGGTCTTCGTTAATTGTTTCTTTGATTATGGTTGGAATACTTTTGAATATTTCAAAAAAGAGAATTAAGAAAATAAGGAATAGATATTAATGGCTAGATATTTTATAACAGGTGGAGGCACCGGTGGACATATATACCCTGCAGTTGCTGTAGCGGAAAGACTTTTAGAAGAGGAAATTTATTATGTCGGAAACCCGAAAAATTTAGAGTATGATATTGTAACTCAAAAGGGGTTTAGATTTTTGCCTGTATGTGTTCATGGAATGCCTCGTTCTTTAGGGGTTGATTTTGTAAAATGGGCTTTCCAACTTTTGTACGCTGTGTTTAAATGCTGTTTGTACATTTTTAAATACAGGCCAGATGTCGTATTTGGTACAGGTGGATATGTTTCTGCTCCGGCGTTGTTGGCTGCAAAATTAATGAAAGTTCCTTATATGATGCATGATTGTGATGCCCAACCGGGACTTGTTACCAGAAAGATTTCGCCTTACGCTGCTTGTGTATCATTAGCTTTTGATTGTGCAGAAAAGTATATTAATAATAAAAATTGTAAAATTAATGGTAATCCGATTAGAGAAAAATTTAAGTCTTTATCAAAACAGGAAGCTAGGAAAAATTTAGGAATTTCTGATAAATTAACTTTGTGTGTTATGGGTGGATCGCAAGGTGCAAGAACTATAAATAATGCTACTGTTGAAATAATAAAAAAATTGAGTAATGAACTTGATATTCAGGTTATATTTCAAACAGGTAAAAAGAATTTTGATATGGTGATTGAGCAGTTATTGTTGGCATATCCTGATTATGAACGAGATAATAATCTAATTATAAGACCCTATTTTGAAGATATGGTAACTGTTTTAAAGGCTTCTGATGTTGCGGTCTCTCGTTCAGGTTCTTTGAGTATTTCAGAAATTTGTGCTTCTGCAATAGCTCCAATTTTTGTGCCATATCCGCATGCTGCAGCTGATCATCAGCGTAAGAATGCAAAGTTTATGTGTGATAAAAATGCAGGTTTGTATATAGAGGATGCAGAATTATCTCCTCAAAAATTGTATGAAACAATCAGAGACTTGATTTCAAATACCGATAAATTACATGATTTGCAAAAAAATTCGTTAGCTCTTGCTAAGTTTGATGGTACGGAAATGATTGTTGCTCAGTTGAAAGATATAATAAATGGAAAATAATTATCAAAATGCAGTTGATTTACTTACTTCTCAAGGGAAATTTTATATTAACTTGGGACTAGATAGAATGTTTAAAATTCTTGAGCTGTTAGGAAATCCTCAAGACAAGCTTAATTGTATTCATGTCGCAGGAACTAACGGTAAGGGTTCTGTATGTTCAATAATCAATTCTGTTTTGCAATACTCTGGTTTAAAAACCGGACTTTATACTAGTCCGCATATTTTTGATTATACTGAAAGAATTAAAATCAATAGTATTGATATTTCAAAAGGTGATTTTGTTGAATATGTTTTTAAAATTTGTGAATTAGCAGATAAATATGAAATTCATTTGACAGAATTTGAAATTTTAACTGCTGTAATGTTTAAATATTTTTCTGATAAAGATGTTGATGTGGTAATTCTAGAGACAGGACTTGGTGGACGTTTTGATGCTACAAATGTTATAAAAAAGAATTTGTGCTCAATTATTACTCATATTGATCTTGATCATACAGAAAGACTTGGGAATACTCGATCAAAAATTGCTTTTGAAAAGGCAGGAATTATCAAAAAAGGATGCCCTGTATTTACAAGCGAAGGATACGAAGAGATAAAGAACAAGGCTGATGAGTTAGATTCTTTATTTGTTTTGGTTTCTCCGTTTGAAGATACTTCAAATCTTTCATTGAAGGGAATTTACCAGCAAGAAAATTTATCTCTTGCGTTGGCAGCAATAAGACATTTGTTTCCAAATATCTCAGAAGCTTCTATCCAAGAAGGGTTAAAATGTGTAAATCATCCTTGTAGGTTTCAAATGTGTGCGAAAAATCTTATTGTTGATGGTTCTCATAATCCTAATGGTGCAATGGCACTACGTGAAAGTTTGGATTTTTACTTCCCTAATGAAAAAAGATGTTTTGTTTTTGGTTGTTTAAAAAATAAAGATTATAAAGCTATGATGGATATTTTGTTTTCAAAGGGTGATGATATTTATTTTTATCATTTTAATAACAAAAACTCTTGCACTATAAGTGAATTGCAAGAGTCTTGTATATATCCTTCAAAAGTTTTTGAATCTTTGGAAAATTTGCCTGACGATTCTTTAAAGGTAGTATGTGGATCCTTTTACATGCTAAATGAAATTATTCCTGAGCATCTTGTGCATTAACCATTTCATCAAACAAGTTGCTAACTACAGCAGGTTCAAAATCCGTGCAGGAATTCCATATTAAAGTAGGTTTTGGTTCTTTAATTGATGGACTTGGATAGTCACTGTTACAGAACCCTTTAAGCATATTGGTTGATCCATCTACATTTGATGTGAAATATTTGCAACAGCTGCATATTTTTAGAATAAAGCCGTAATCACTTAGTTTTTGTCTGATTTCTTGCAAAGCATCTATCATTCTTAAATGTTTTCCTGTCACAAATTTCTTGTTTTTATACATAAATTTGATTTTAGCAAGTCCAGATTCTGATATGAATTCTAATTTGCAAGGTAATTCTCTTCCTGCAGAATTCATTACAAAAGCATCAATTGCAAGTTTTTCTGTCCCTTCTGCCATTTCTTCTTTTTGAAGAATTTTATTCCTGATGACTCTTACAGGAGGTAAGTTTTTAATTATATGACATAAGGAATATATTGGATAGAGGCAAAGAAGAAGAATTTCTCTAAATCTTAATTTTGAATTGATAAGACTTATGCCAAATCCAGCCAACAGAATTAAGAAGGTAAAAAATACTATTTTAAAATCAATAAAGAAATAGTATCTGTAGGAGTGTTTCAAAACTACACCATAAATTAATAAAATCATCCAAATGTTAGGATTTAATAACGAAAAAGTATGTTCTGCAAATATATAGTTTTTTGTCCATATTTCTGAAAAACAATTTTTGAATAGTTCAAGTCTTGCAGATAATCTAGGTTTTCTGAACTCATAGTTCGCAGTATCCACATAGGTCTGAATATTTGGGTTGAATGTACAAGGAGCTTTAATTTTAGATAAAAGCATACTATATTTTAATTCAGAGTTAATATCTTTGAAATCAATACAGCCTATTTCATCCACTATATCCTTTTTAATTATGAAAACACCTGAGTCAGCACTTGCAGCAAGACCAAATAAAGAACGAGCTTTTCTCATAAAATTCATATGATACTTTTGATAAGCTGCTTTTATTTTGTCTACAGGTCCAATGTTATCTGTGATGATAAGAGTTTCTCCACTCAAAGCGCTGTTGTGCATAAGAGCAGCATTTACTGTTGATAAAAAGTCAGAAGGAATACTTCTGTCAGCATCTAAGAATACATAAGAATCTATAGTTTGATCATTTGCGAGTTTTTCAACAAGCATTGATACTGCTTGGTCTTTACCTACAGTTCCAACGTTTTTTATGTCAATCAGATTTACAAATTTTTCGTCGATGAATAATTGTTCAGATCCATCAGAGCAGTTATCCAAAATTACAAAAACTCTAAAATTGTTAATCGGATAATCCTGCATTTTTAATTCTTTTATAAGGTTATCAAGAGTAATTCGATTATTTCTTGCATAAATTATAACTGCAAGATTATCTTTTTCAGAGTACTGAGCGTATCTTTTTTCTATCTTGAATGGTTTATCGTTTAAATTTCTAATTGCCAATGCAAGAAAGTATAAAGAGTATACCGCAACATATAAGTATAAAATGTTTAAAATTAATTCCATAATAATCCTTTCCCTATAACATTCTATTTGAAAGCATGTTAAAAATCCATTACATGTTAATAAATTTGTAGAATAATCTTGGAGTATCTTATTGCTATTGTGGATTAAAATTCTAATTGTTATAAGAATTAATCAAAAAAAATCAATTAGGACTAATGAATTAAAAAAGAATTATTGCATAATTAAGAAAAAGGGGCCTAATATGCTAAAACAGATATTATTGATTTTATTTATGATGTTTTTTACTCCAGTGGTGGCATTTGCTCAGAACTTTGCACCGGATGAAATTATAAATATAAATGTATATGAAAAAATAAATCCTGCAATAGTTTCTATTGATGCAAATTTAGAAGATGGATTTTCTGCCGGGACAGGTTGTATTGTTCGTTCTGATGGGGTAATTTTAACCGGTTCTCATGTAATAGAGGGTGCAAAAGATATTGAGGTGACAACTTCCGACGGAAAAATATATAAAGCTTCAATTCTTGCTAAAATGGGGAAAAATAAAGATTTAGCTTTGTTAAAGATAAATCCTAAAGATTCTATGAAAACAATTAAATTTGGTAATTCAGAGGAAATAAAAGTTGGTCAAAAAGTTTTGTCGATAGGAAACCCATTTGGCTTTTCAGGAACACTGACATCAGGTATTGTCTCTAGAATTGACTACGCAAAAGGTCGTATACAAACTGATGCTGCAATTAACCCCGGGTGTTCTGGGGGACCTTTGTTAAACTCTCAGGGAGAAGTAATAGGAATATCTCAGTCAATTTATAATCCTGACAATAATATCTCAAATATAGGTATAGGTTTTGCAATTCCGATTAATGATGCAAAACAATTTATAGAAACTGCTAAGCTTTATGAAATTCCTTTGAATGGTAAAAAACGTTTTGCGTTTAAAGAATAAGTAAAGTTTTATAATTATTTTGACTCTGTTTAATTCTTTCATGCTATAGTAAGTTTATAAAGCTAAGGAGGAATTATGACAGAGTTTTATTTTATGAATGGAGAATTTGTTGAAGCTTCTAAAGCTATGATTCCCGTTCGCACACATGCATTCCTTTATGGAACAGCTGTTTTTGAAGGTATAAGAGCTTATTGGGATGAAGAAGAAAAACAACTATACGCATTCAGAGTTCCTGAGCATTATGAAAGACTTCAAAGAAGTGCAAAAATTATGTGGATGGAAAGCCCATATTCTGTTGAAGAGTATTGTGAAATTACAAAAAAATTGTTGGCTAAAAATGAGTACAAACAAGATTGTTATATGCGTCCAACCCTTTATAAATCAGCTCAAAAAGTTGGACCTGGTTTATATGACAATGAAGACTCATTTTTAATAATTTCAAACAAAATGGGTGACTACATTGATACATCAAAAGGTTTGAAAGTTTGTGTTTCAAGCTGGAGAAGAAATAGTGATAATGCAATTCCTCCTAGAGCAAAAGTTGCAGGTTCTTATGCTAACGCAGCTTTAATTAAAACTGATGCTCACAATATGGGATTTGATGATGCTGTTGTATTAGATGAAGCAGGACAAGTTACAGAAGGTTCTGCGATGAATTTATTCTTGGTACAAAACGGAAAACTTGTGACTACAATGAAAACTGATAACATTTTAGTCGGTGTTACCAGAAATACTATTATGGAACTTGCAAGAGATGTTCTTGGTATTGAGACTGAAGAAAGAGCTATTGACAGAACTGAATTATATATTTCAGATGAAGCGTTCTATTGCGGTACAGGTGCTCAAGTTAGTCCGATTGTTGAAATTGATGGCAGAAAATTGGGCAATGGAGAACTTGGTCCTATTTCAAAAGAACTTCAAAAACTTTATTTTGATGTTGTAAAAGGAAAAGTTCCAAAATATAAAAAATGGTGTATGCCAATTTACTAGAGAATTAAAATCCCTCCCTTGCTGAGGGAGGGATTTTTTATGGAGCATTTTATGATAGCTTTTCTTGGATTATGTGTCCAAAATTTGATAAAGAGTATAAGATATATTTTTCAGGTTCGTTTTTCTTCAATTTTGTCCCAAGCGGCCTCGATTAGCTATGATTCTTTACCAATCTCTTTGATAATAGCTTTTATTGCAGCTGCAGTAATTGCAATTCAAGTTTCCAAGCAATTCTTAATGAGTGGTGCTGAAGCATATATTGGAGGTACGATTGCTGTTGTAATGATTCGAGAAATTGCTCCGGGATTTGTTGCCTTGGCTATCGGTGCAAGAGCCGGTACTGCTATTTCTGCAGAAATAGCAAACATGCAAGTAACATCGCAGGTAGATGCAATGAAAACCTTAAAAGTTGATCCTGTAGGATATTATTTTACTCCTAGAATTATTGCTGCAGCTGTTACTGTTCCTATGGTTGTTTTGTTAGCAGAGTTTGTAGGTATTGTTGGAGGAATGTTTGTTTCTCAGGCTACAATTAATTTACATCCTGCAAGGTATATGACATCGGCTTGGTTATGGATTTCTACTCGTGATATTTATATAAGTTTGTTAAAAGCATCTATATTTGGTGCTTTGATAGCTTTAGTATGCGCAACTCAGGGATACGAAACAAAGGGCGGAGCAAAAGAAGTCGGGGTATCAACTACTCAGGCTGCTATTATTTCAACAGTGTATATGTTAGTAGCAGACTTTTTAATAAACCTTGTTTTCTACATAATAAAGTAAAATTAAACCAGATATTTTTGGACAGTTTCTTTTGTGAAAATTTCTATGCTATCTTTTGAGTGTATGAATATCATACAACTGATTAATGATTTAAGTGTTTCAAAATCTGAGAAAGACAATTTATATCTTAAATCTTCCATATTATTTGCTAAAAATTCCATTATAATTGTTTTATTGTCAAATACTAAGCTAGAGAAATAATCAAATGAGTCTTTTGATTTTATTCCTTCTAGATAGACAATATCTGGAGATTGAAACTCAATAAATCTTGAGGCTTTGTCCATGTTAAATCCGACATTTTCGTTAAGTTCGCATTGGTGAACGCCTTTTAGCTCGTATTTTGCAATACTTTCAAGAGTCATAATATTCTTTTTCATTTCAGCAGCTTTTAAAAGTAAAGAATATATGATATGTGTTTTTCCGCTAAGAGGAGACCCGCAGACAATAATTATACCAGGGTTATTGAGTGCAGATTCAATAACTTTAAGATTTGATTCTGATTTTATTATTTCATTAAGCTGTCTGGGCGGTTTGTAAATTTTTAGGAATATTCTTTCTCCCATAATTGTAGGGAATGTAGAGATGCTTGCAATAACAGACATATTATCAACTTTAAAGTTTAGTTTCCCAAGTTGAGGAACTTCGCTTACAGAGGCATCAAGTTTTGACAATGTTTTTAGTTTTGCAACAAATGATGTTGTAAGAGCCTGAGGAATGTTACCCTTATTGAAGATTTCTCCATCTTTTTTAAAGTTTACACCAAGTCCGTTGTTTTCTCTCTGAAAATTTATCTCATGAGTGTTTTCAATTATTGCTTGCTTTAAAATTGCATTTATTATTTTTTGAATATGACTATCTGACAAATCTTCACTGTGTAGCTCATCTCTCCAATCAAATTCAATACTGCTTAGTGTAGAAATTTCTCCCACAGATACTTCTGTTTTATAGTTTTCATCAATTTTTTTTAGGATACTGCTTTCGGAAGATATTACAGGTTCTATAGAGCATTCCGCAGTTTCTATAATTTTATCAATTGCAAAAAGGTCCAAAGGATCTGCCATTGCTACTGTTAGAGTATCTTCAATTTTAAAAAGTGGAATAATTCTAAATCTTTTTGCATCTGCATAGTTTATGTATTTTATACATTTTTGATCAAGTGTATAATCATTAAGATTAACGTATGGGATATGAAGCTTTGATTCTAAAAATTTAAGAATGGCTTCTTCTGATATTGCTCCTGAATTTATAAGGGCTTGACCAATGTTAATATTTTGCGCATTTGCAATCTCTTCAGCTTGTTCAATTGTTTCATAAGGAACAAGACCAGCTCTAACTAAGTCATACTTTAATTTTTCCAGAGTTTTGTTTGTGACTGAGGTTTCCATAATTATTTTAGATATTCTTCCACTTTCTTAACTACTTCATCTAATTCAAAAGGTTTTGTAATGTATTCATCTGCACCTGTTTCTTCGCCGATAAGCTTATCTTCTTCTTGAGAACGTGCTGTAACCATTAATATTGGAATATTTTTATATTTGGCATCGTATTTTAAAAGTCTGCTTATTTTATATCCATTAATTTTTGGCATCATAACATCTAAGATTATCAGATCAGGGATAATTTCTTTTGCTAATCTAAGTCCATCTTCTCCGTTATAAGCACAATAGCAGGTAAAATCAGCTGCTTCAAGCACAAATTTTAAACTTTCTACGATATCCTGTTCGTCATCTACAATCAATATTTTTTTCATACTTTCCCCTATAAGTCTTATATGAGTATTATAGCATATTAAAAATCTTCTTCTATATTGTTAAAATTTATTAATAGGAAGTTGTATAAAATGGCAATAAATTTTTTTTACTATTTTTATGTTAAGCAAAGTGAAACAAAGTTAGAAAGGAATAAAATGTCGTTATTTAGCAGTTTTGAAAAAGTAGTGAAATCCCCAATTTCTCGTTTTGACGGTTGGCAGTTAGTTGGCGCACATACAAGAACTCCAGATGCAAGAACTACAGAACAGTTATTATCAAATATTGAATATTATGCTCAAAAGAATCCTGAAGTTGCAAAATTTAAAAATGAATTAAAGGCGATGAATCCAAAGCATCTTGGGCTTGTATCTGATATTTGTGAATTAGCAAATAGACGTGATATGCTATCAAACAGTATTAATTTGAAAGATCCTAAGCAAGTAGGTAGAAATATATTTGCTTCTTGGATGGAAAAATTGCCTAAAGCTTCAAAAGAAAATCCTGAAGCATTAGAATTTACAAAGGAAGTAATTAATCATACTGATACTTCTGCTTCAAAATATTTTTTAGCTTCTGCAGTCAATATGTTAGATCATCCAGAAATAGCTGAAACTTTAAGAGCAACAAAGCCTATGATAAAAAATATAGCAGAAGAGACTTTGTCTGGCGGAAAGTTGGCAGATTTTTCAAAGGAAAGCAGATTTGTTGGAATGATAGGTGATTATGTAAATCCAGCATCTGATCCTGAAAAAATTAGAATGATGCATGAAATCCTTGATGTCGCAGAGAAAATTCCAGATAATATGAATATTTATCTTAATGAAGCAGATTTTATTCATTCAAAGGTTCCTGTTGCAAAGATTAAAGAAAACTTGCAAGTCTTTCCTGAAGTAACAGAAATGCTTTCAAATGCAGGCAAAGATAAAATTAATATGACTGATTTCTTGATGAAAAATGTTAATTTAGATTAGTACTTACAGGAATTACAAAATAAAATTTAGAACCTTTATGAAGCTCACTATCGCACCATATCGCGCCCTGGTGAGCTTCTAATAGTTGTTTTGCAATAGGGAGACCAAGTCCAGTCCCTCCGGCTTTTCTTGAAAGAGAATTTTCTATTTGTGCAAATTTATCAAAAGCGTGTAAAAGGTCTTTACCCTCAATGCCGATTCCTTCATCTTTTACGCATACCATAATATAGTCAGTATTTTTCAATATAATTGAATCTTTAAAATATTCATTAATTTGAATATCTTTGGAGTTTACTAAAGACGAAGATATCGTAATTTCTTTGTCTTCTGGAGTAAATTTTATTGCGTTAGATACAAGGTTTGTTAGTACTTGCTCAAGTCTTTGGGAATCTGCTGTGATATCTGGTAAGTTATCAGATTCTTTTGTTGTAAGTTTTAGCCCTTTTGTTTTTGCAACTTCTGATAGTGCTGATTTAACATATCCTATTACAGTGTTTATGTTAGTTGGTGCGAAGTGGAAATCCATTTTCCCTGCTTCTATTTTAGATAAATCAAGTAAGTCGTTTATAATTCCTGAAAGTCTTTGAACATTACGCATTGCCATTGAAAGGAATTTCTCTGCATTTGAGTTAAGTTCTATACATTTGCCACTCATCAGGATATCTAATGAATTTTTAATAGATGTGAGAGGTGTTCTTAATTCGTGAGAGACGATTGAAATAAACTCTGATTTTAATCTTTCCAATTTCTCTAACTTTTGATTTGTCTCAATTAATTCTTGATATAGAGTTGCGCTTTTTAAAGGCAACGCAACTTGTTGTGCTATTGTTTGGAAGCAGGTTGAGTCTTCTGCAGTAAAAGAAGTTTCTTTGAATATCTCTACGCATCCGAATAGATTTTCTCCAAGACTTATTGGGGCAAACATATTGTCATATTGAAAAAGATTAAAAGTGAACCTGCTTGCTGGATATTTTACGTGTTTTATGACCTTGAGAGTTGTGATATCCAGTTGTTTGTCTTCAGGTTTTTCTTCTTTGTTTATTGAATTATAATTCAGTACGGTCCTTAGTTTTAACGCTTCAATAAGTTCATCTGATAATTCGTATAATGAGTCAAGAATTAGTACAGGGGTAGCTTCTGTGCATAATGATAATGTACAAGTTAGAGAGAAACTCAGAGCTTTATCCATTCCTTCTATCATAAATTGTATCAGTTTAGCTTTGTCCAGTGTTCCTGAAAATCTTGAACTTGTGTCATATAGTGCATTTAATCGGTATAGGCTGTCCGCAAGATCTTTATTTGAGTTTGAAAGCATTTCCAGAGCATTTTTCATCCTTAGATTCACGCTTATAGTAGAAAGGATTAAATCTTCGGACATGTCCTCAGTGATAAATGCATTTGCGTATTTGACAATTTCTTTTTCTATCTTGTTTGGATTGGTAAGAAATATTATTATAGAATTTTCATTAACACTTTTAATTTTTTTGTTTATTAATTTTATATTATTAAAACTGGAATCTATTATAATTATGTCAGGCATTTCTGCACTAATAATTTCATATATTAGTTTTTCATCAGATAAAGATGAAAAATCGTATGAATTTTTCTTGAATACTGAATTGAAATAATCTACTTTTTGAGAGTTGTCTGATATAAATAAAATTCTGGTCATAGTTTTAATTTTACCAAACAAGGATTATTTCATCAAATAAGTTAAATTTTTAAACATTGTAAATTTATGTAAATAACTTATAATTAAATGTTATAACTATACTAATAATCGCAAATTTAAAAGTTTGTGAGCAGAAAAACTTTACCAATATTATTTTTTAGATGATTTATTATTTTGTGATTTGTGATTTTTATGTTTGCCATTATTTCGTCTTGGCTGATTTGGAGTAGAATACGATGTTTGGATTCTTTTAACGCTATATACGTCAGGAATTGCTTGTAGACTTAGTATGACTTTTTTCAATGTATCAATATTATCTAGTTCAATTCCGAGTTCTACGATTCCAACTTTTCCGCTTTTCGATTTAACGTTTGCATAATTGATATTTGTATTGTTATCAGATACTGCAGCAATGATATCTTTCAAAAGCCCCATTTTTTCAGCAGTTTCAACTCTTATTGTTGTATTATAAGTCTTGTTGACATTGTCTCCAGACCACCTAATATCCATAAGCCTTTCAGGTTCTATATGCTCGAGCATTTGACAGTCCATTCTATGCACTGTAACTCCTTTTGCTCTTGTTACAACCCCTACAATTGGTTCTCCAGGTATTGGAGAACAGCATTTTGCAATAGAATACAGCAGTCCTTCAAGTCCAATTATATCTTTTTCTGATTTTTTTCTGCTTATACCATGGAATGATGTTTCCGGAGTTTTTTGAGGTTCCGGTTTTTTGAGTTTATTAACAATCTTATTTACAGTTGTTTCTCCGTATCCAAGAGCTGCAAAAAGGTCTTCTGCAGAAAGATAGTTCATTTGTTTTGCTATCTTGTCAAATTCCCCATTTTTAGTGTATTCATCAAAAACCGCTTTTGTTAACTCATGCTCAAGGTTTGATTTCCCAACTTCAATGTGTTCTTCTCTATTGTTTTTCTTAAACCATTGTTTAATTTTGGAAGAAGCCTGCTTGGTAACTACAAAGTTTAACCAATCAAGTCTTGGAGCAGGTGTTTTTGAGGTTAAAATTTCAACAATGTCTCCATTGTGCAATTTTGTGTCAAGTTGTGCAATTCTACCGTTAACAAGAGCTCCTACTGTTTTATTCCCAACCTCTGTGTGAATTCTATATGCAAAGTCAACAGGAGTTGCGTTTACCGGTAAATCAAATACATCTCCGTTAGGGGTGAATGCAAAAACTTGGTCAGAGAACAAGTCTAATTTTACAGAATTAACATAATCTTCTGCTGACGTCATATCTTTATCATATTCTACAAGTTTTCTCATCCAAGAAAACTGCATATCAGAAGTATTATTAGCTTTTTGAGAACCTTTTTCTTTATATCTCCAGTGAGCAGCAATACCATACTCTGCTACTTCATGCATTTCCCAAGTTCTTATTTGAACCTCAAGAGGTTTTGACCGCGGACCGATTACTGATGTATGTAGAGACTGATACATGTTACCTTTAGGCATAGCTATATAGTCCTTGAATCTGCCTGGAATTGGTTTAAATTGAGAGTGTATAAGCCCTAGTACTTCATAGCATTCTTTTTCGGTATCTACAATTACACGAACTGCTGTAATGTCATATAGGTCGTGGAATGCAATATTAAGTCTTTTCATTTTGCTGTAGATACTGTAATAATGTTTAGCTCTACCAGTAATTTGAGCATTGATTCCAGCTTTTTTTACATCTGCGGTAATTTTATCTATCAATATCTTTACGGTTGCTTCTCTATCAGCTTTTGTTTGAGATACAAGTCTTGCAATTTCAAAATATTTATCAGGCTCTAAGTAACGTAAAGATAAATCTTCAAGTTCTGCTTTTATTTTATAAATTCCTAATCTGTTTGCAAGTGGTGCAAATATATCAAGTGTTTCTTTTGCAATTTTTTGCTGCTTTGTAGTTGTCATAAAGTTTAGTGTTCGCATGTTATGTAATCTATCTGCAAGTTTCAGGAACACAATTCTAATATCACTTGCCATTGCAATGAATAGGCGTCTAAAGTTTTCTGCTTGCCTTTCTTCTTTGGATTTAAATTGAAGTTTACCTAGTTTAGTTACACCTTGAACAAGTGTAAGTACATCTTTACCAAATAATTTTTCTATTTCTTCGGGTTTCGTTTCAGTATCTTCCAAAATATCATGTAAAAAAGCTGCTTCCAGAGTGTGAGAATCAACTTTTAAACCTACAAGGATTTTGGCAACTTCAACAGGGTGTATAATGTAAGGTTCTTCTGAAATACGATATTGCCCTTCATGAAGACGTTTTGCGAACAGATAAGCCTTTTCTATTTGATCAATTTCTTCAGGTTCTCTGTTTTGTTTAATAAGTTCTTTCTTTATATCTTCAAAAAGTGGTTTTTCGCTCATGATATAATCATAATACAGATTTTATTTGTTTTTTTCAAGTAAAATAACATAATTTCATTCAGAAGGATTAATTGATGTTAAAAGAAGTCAAAGATGGAATTGTTTTAAATTTGCGTATAGTGCCTAATTCCAGTAAAAATGAAATAATTTATTCTCAAGATATGTTTAAGGTGAAAATTACTGCCCAGCCCATTGATGGTAAAGCAAATAAAGCTTTGGTTGAATTTTTATCAAAACAATTTAAAATCCCAAAATCTTCTTTTGAAATTGTAAGAGGTCAGACATCTAAAGATAAAACTATTTTTATTAAAATTTCTGATGATGAAAAAATTAAAGAAATAAAAAGTTTTGTAAATAAAAGCTTGATAAGTGGCAAAAAATAAATTTTATGATGTTTCAATCCTCGTGTAAAATTGGAGAATTCGTATGCAGGTAAATAATTGTAACCCTTACTCTAAAACGGTATTTACAGGAGGTATAGATCATTCTGTATATTCAAAACTCGTACCTAATAACAATAAGTGCCCTGTAGATATATTTAATAAAATAGATGATATTACAGCCATAAATCAAAATAAATTTGTGATTATAGATGCAATTTACAATGCAAAAGAAAAAGTTGGTGAATTTTTTCTTTCTGCGGTTCAGACGGTTAAATTTATTCATGGGTTAGAAAATGTAAAACCTAGGGTCGTTAAAGCTAAAGGTGAAAATTTAGCTGATGCATTTAAAAATATTAGTTCCGCTGATTTGAAAGATGCAAATAATAAATTGGCTTCTGATTACAATCGAAGGTTTCAAGAGACTATTCCTCTAAGAGAAGAAATTGAACGCAGACAACAAGAGGTTCAAAAAAGATTGGATGCAAAATATAACGAGGCAGATGGTTTCTGGGTAAAATATTACGATAATTTAAACAAGCCTAAAAACTAATTATTGCAAAATTAAAATTTTTAGGTTAGCATAGCTGTAAAGGTAAAATAATGATTAAACAAAATTCTTTAAATTTGCATATTATTCATCACCATATCATCCTTGAAGGACTATGGGATTGTAAGTGCACGCTTTAAAGAGTTTTTGAGATAAATTCAATTCCGTTAAAAATAGTCTTTCAAGGAGCAAGAGGTGCGTGAGGGACTATTTTTTTATTAGGATTGGAGAAATAAAAATTATGACAATAGCAAATATAATATCAGCAATAGGAAATAATAATAGTGTATACCCCTTGATTGTAAGAGATTGTGGAATTGAAGTTCCAACAAAAATTGTTCTTACATATAATCAGAACAAAAAGGAATCTAAAGGTGTGGCTTACCTTGCCGCACGTGAACGTTTCCTTGATGAATATTCTGTTTCTGCAGTTTGGCTTGGTGGTATCCCTCTTGTGGGTAAAGTTTGTGATTATTTTATCAAAAAACGAGGATTAAATCCTAATGTTAATTTAAAATTGTTTAATGAGGAAGCTAATATTCAAGGTATTGATTATAATATCAAAAAATTTGAAAACCTAGCTCCGGATGCTGTGAAGGATTTAATTAAAATAAAAAATAATAAAAAATTGTATGAAAAGATGCTAGCAGGTAAGTTTATTGCTTCTACAACTATTCCTATTTTATTTATGGGTTTTATACTCCCAAAACTTATTTTTGCTTCTTCTGCTAGGAAAATAGAAGCTCTTCGAAAACAAGAGTCTGCTAAAAAAAATTCTCAGCCCATAAGTTTTTTACAAAAAGATAAATTCTACAACTCAAAAGATGTTTCTTTTTCTGGTAATTGGATTGCAAAAGTAGCTAACTTTTCTGCTCAGGATAAAATGGCTGTAACTGATGGTGGCTATGCTCTAGGAAGAGTCGGAACTGCCAGAAATAAAAATGAGGCTTATGATATTTCTTTCAAGATGGCAGGCATGATGTTTTTAAATTTTGTAGCTCCAAAGTGGATTGAAAAAGGTTTAAATAAGCTTACCGGAGTTGAACTCGATCCTGTTATTCTTGCCGATAAAGAGTTTATAAAACAAGTGAAAGACGGATCAATAAAAAATAGTATCCCTATGTCATCAAAACCTGAAGATCTTTTGAAATTTATTGATGATGTTTCAAATAAAGATTCATTGTTTATAAAATTTGCAAAGAAATTTGGTAAAATAAAAACTTTTGAAAATGGCGTAAGAGATCCGCGAGCATATTTAGATTTGAAAGATTTAGCTAAATTTAGAAATGATTTAAGTGATTTTGCGAGTAAATCAAAAGGTCTTGGTGAGGACGCCTTTAAGGTTTTTGTCAGAAAAGCTAGAGTTGCAAAGTCTTCAAATATAATTACAAATGTTGCTTTGAGTAGTTTCTTGCTAGCTTATGCCCTTCCTAAAGCTCAATTTGCTTTCAGAAAGTGGATTACAGGCTCAGATCTTGAACCGGGACTTGCTCCTGCAGAAAAAATTGTAGATAATTCGCAACTTGTTAATAAAAATATTAAAAAATATTAAGAATATTGATAAATGTCTTGCTGTTTGGTATTTCAGATATTTTTTTATGTTATTACTAAAAAGTGAGCAATAATTTGTAGGAAAAATTTTTTATATAGTTGTAGGGAAAATTGGAAAGGAATATAGGGATATGGCTTTAACTTTAAATACTTATCAAGCGATGTTAAGTCGAATAACAGGAAATAAGGTATTCAAAACTAATCCTCAAAAATTAATAAGAGTATGGCAATTCCCAGGAAAAACAGCACCACATGCTGGACAATTTTATTCTCAAAAGTTTTTGCCTAACGGCAATTTCCAAAGACGTATTGTAACAGTTTATGGAAATAATGCTTTAGGATTTGAAACTCAGTTGTTTAACAGAGATAATAAACTAATTAAATCTTATGTCGGGGCTCGTAATGCAAATGGAACTATTAATTATGTTTCTGGTTCAGCTGATGAAGTGCAGCCTCTTTTATCAAATTATAAAAAATTAAATCCTGATATGAGAACATTGGATGATTACATGTAAAAATAAATAATTAATAAAAAACGCCTGAGAATTATCTCAGGCGTTTTTGTTATTCTGTATTTAAGTTGAAATAACTAAACCATTGCGATTTCTTTAGATTCCATAAAAACAACTTCATTACTATCTTGCGAATGATCAATATCAGATAGAATTTCGTTTTTGATATTGCTTAAATCTTGTTGCATTAATCTTCTAGGTGAACCTTCTGCCATAGAACCGTTTCTTAGAAGATAAGAAGGGTGGAATATGGTCATAGCTCTGTATTCTTTACCATCTACAGTTATGTTCATCCATTGACCTCTAACTTTTGATATTGTTTGTTTTTTATCCAATTCAACAAAAGATTTTAAAGCAGTTGCACCACAAAGAATTATTGCTCTAGGATTTATGATATCAATTTGAGCTTCTAAGAACTTTCTGCATGCAGATTTTTCTTCATCTGTAGGAACTCTATTTTCAGGTGGTCTGCATTTTACAGTGTTTATAATATAAACATCTTCATCTCTTGAAATTCCAGCTTCAGAAAGGAATGTATTTAAAAGTTGTCCGGCACGTCCAACAAAAGGTCTGCCTGTTTCATCTTCCATTTCTCCTGGAGCTTCTCCAATTAGCACAATTTTAGCTGTAGAAGGGTTTCCATCTGAAAAAACAATGTTATTACGAGTTTTTCCCAATGCACAAGCAGTACATTTTTCACACTTCGATCTTACTATCTCCAGACAATCTTTCTTCATTTTCTTCTCTCTCCTCGTTATTTTTAAATAAACCTACATTGTATTTTTTGCAATATCTTTTAAGCTCTTTCATAATTACATCAGATAACATGAATACTGCTATTAAGTTTGGCACAGCCAAGAATAAAGTAAATGCATCAGATAGATTAATTATACTTTTAAAATTCATGGCAGAACCAATAATTATGAATAAACAATATATAACCTGAAAAGTCCTTGTTGTCAATTTTGTATCACCAAATAAATAATTCCAAGCTTTTATTCCATAGTAAGAACCGCATAGCATGGTTGAAAGAACGAAACAACTAGCCATAAATGTTAATAAAATAGGGAAAAATGGACAAACACTACCGAAAGCCTTTGATGTTAGCTCTATTCCGGCAATTCCGGAAGTGTTAAGATATTCTCCGGATACAACGATAACAAATGCGGTTGCAGATCCAACAATTACAGTATCCACAAATGGTTGAAGCATGGCTATAAACGCTTGAGCTACAGGGTTATTAGTTTTAACTGCCGAAAATGCAATAGGAGCTGTTCCAAGTCCTGACTCATTTGCAAACATTGCTCTTCTGAATCCCCATAACATGCATGCAAACATTCCTCCAGTCAAGGCCTTTGGCTCAAATGCTTCCTTAATAATAAGAGCCAATGTGTGTGGGACATGCCCGATGTTGTACAAACATACAGCAAAGGCTGTAAGTACATATAACGTACACATAACCGGAGTTACTTTAGAAGTAAATTTGCCTATAGCTTTTATCCCTCCTATTATTGTGAAATAAGTTATAACTGCAACAATAAGTCCTAAAAACCAACTTTGTTCAGCAAAAAAGCTCTTGTCACCACCTGTTACCTCTGTAATCTGAGTAGTCATGGCATTAATTTGGAATAAATTCCAACCGCCAATCATTGCAAAAAT
>CALVHB010000046.1 GCA_944327275.1 Candidatus Gastranaerophilales bacterium
TAATGTTCACTAATTTTTGGGGTAATTTTTAGACTGTCCCCGATTAATAGTTTTGGGGATGGTGAAAATTGTGAGTAATTCTTTTTTATTATTTTTGCGGCTTTTATATTTTTTTCTATACCAAGCACATTTGAAAAACCTCTTGAGAGAGCTTCAAGCCCCATAATCCCAGAGCCTGCATACATATCAAGGAATGAAGAATCATTAAAGTTTATAATTGCTTGCAAAGTGTTAAATACGCTCATTCTGACTTTTGAAAGCGTTGGTCTTGTTATTGTTTCATCCGGAGCGGTTATTTTTCGTCCTTTAAATTTGCCTGCAGTGATTATCATATTTACTATTTTACAATGAATAAAATTTGATGTATAGTTTTGGAAGTAGTTAGATTTAATGGGTTCTTTTTTATGGAGAGAGAAGAAAATAAAATTGATGTAATAGTTGTGGGTGGTGGTCCTGCAGGAATTTCTTGCGCAATAACAATTGCAAGAGCAGGTAAAGAAGTTGTGTTGATAGAACGTGGAAAATTCTCGGGCAGTAAAAATGTTTTTGGCGGCGCTATTTATGCTAAGCCAACAAGGGAGATTTTCCCTGATTTTGAAAAGTCTGCGCCTATTGAAAGAAAAACTGTGGAGCATAAGTATGCAATTCTTGGAGAAGAAGATGCAACGGTTGTTTCTTATAAAAATAAAAAAGAAGAAGATGCTGTAAGTTATTCTGTTATAAGAGGAAAATTTGACAAATGGATGGCAGAAGAAGCTAAAAAAGAAGGAGTGTATCTTGTAGAAGAAACCGTTGTACGAGAGTTGATTGTCGAAGACGGTTATGTCAAAGGTGTCAGAACAGAGCTTGAAGATTATTTTTCGGATATCGTAATTTTAGCGGATGGAGTAAATTCCCTTTTGGCTAAGCAGATTGGATTAAGAGGGGAGCTTTCTCCGGAAGATGTTGCATTGAGCGTTAAAGAAGTTATAAAGCTCTCTCCTGAGCTGATTAACGAGAGATTTCATGTGAATAACGATGAAGGTTGTATTTACCAAATTTTTGGGGGCCCTATGCTTGGTATGCTTGGTCTTGGGTTTATGTACACAAATAAAGATTCTGTCAGCATCGGACTTGGTGTTACCTTGAGTGAGCTTATTGAAAAGGAAATCAGACCATATGATTTGCTTGAAAATCTGAAGAAACACCCTGAGATTGCTCCATTGGTTAAGGATGGTGAGCTTGCAGAATACTCTGCTCACTTGATTCCTGAAGGCGGGTTTAAGAAAGTCCCGATTCTTTTTGGTGCTGGTGTAATGGTATGCGGGGATGCGGCTATGTTTGTTAATAACTTGCATTGGGAAGGTACAAATTTAGCTATGATTTCAGGTAAAATTGCAGGTGAAACAGCTGTTGTAGCTCTTGGAAAAGGTGACTTTTCTGAACACGCCCTTTCAAGATATCAAGAAGAATTGGAAAATTCTTTTATTATGAAGGATTTGAGAACTTACAAGGATTTGATGTCTGGCATTCAGTCAAGAACATCTGAATTTTTGGGATATTATCCTAAAAAAATTAATTCGTTTTTTGAAATGTTTACCACTACAGATAGTATTCCAAAACGTCAAAAATATTGGGATTTTATAAAATCATTTTTTACTGACAGGAGTTTATCTGAAATCTTTAAAGATTTTTGGGCTGTAGTTAAATTATTATGGAGTATTTTGGTAAGATGAGTAATTTAGAAGATAAATTGTATACGGTTAAATATACACCTGATTCAGAATCGCATTTGAGACCTGTGGATGAATGCTGTCGTGTTTGTAAGTCTAAAGTATGTACAAAAATTTGTCCTGCAGGAGTATATGAGTGGGATGAAGATAAGAAAAAATTGATTGTAAACTATGAAAATTGCCTTGAATGTGGTGCTTGTAGGATAGCTTGTGAAAGTTCATCATTAGGATGGGAATATCCTAAAGGAAATAAAGGAGTTACCTTCAAACAGGGCTAAGTACTTGACATATTCTGCTAAAACAATCATAATAGTCTTGCTGTTTAGATTAAAAAAGGAGAGGCATTATGAAAGAAGAATATACAAATCAGCATAGACGCTGGTATGACAAAGATCCTGTTTTATCTCAAGCTGTTAAAACCCTTGAAGAAACTGATGATGAAACTCAAATTAGAATCGCTTTAAATTTGATAAAAATAATTATAGAACACAATATTGAAGATGAAAAATTTGAAGCAGTTGAAGATATTATAAATGCTGTCGGATCAGGGCTTGACGATAATAGAAAAGGTCGTTGGTATGATATCGATTCTACTTTAAGAACTGCTATGAATATGTTGCAGAATTGTCCTCCAACAACTCAACATATTATTGCTAAGGAAATGGCTAAAATGGTTGTTGAAAGAATTAAAAAAGACGAAGATATGGATGAAGCTTCTGAAGAAGAATAGACTCTATCCTTCTATTGTCTTTATGATTTTGTAAATTAATTCAATATTTTTATCGGATGCACTCGTTAAGATTTCATTGATTTCTTTGATGAGTGCATCTTTAGGTAATTTATGTTCATAACGGAATAGCTCATGAATATCTACTTGAAAAACTTTTGCAATCTTTTCAAGCGTTTCAAACGTAGTGAAACAAGCCCCATTTTCTATTCTACATATTTGTTTTGGGTCTAAATCGATAATTTCTGCAAGCTGTTCTTGTGTATATTTTCTTGCTTTTCTTAAATCTTTTAGTCTTTTACCGAATAATTGCAGTGAATTCATATTAACTGTCCTGTAACAAGTTTATGTAATTTTTTTATTTTAATTAACTGCATTAAATATTAAAAACACTTGACAAAGTGATATTAAATGTTTAATAATTTATATTAAATGTTAAGTATTTAGGTTAAATATACCTTTAAATGTTTAATATAAAAAGAAACTGTCAATATAGATATAAAAAGTGACAGGATGGTTATTAATTCAATAAATTTTATCATATACTCACTGCCGTATAACTTTTGTATACGGCTTTTTTTACTAAAGGCTGATTGTTCTTAGTAATATGTAATATCTGTAATCTCCCCAGTATATTACAATCGAAATAAAATTGTTTTCGAGATCTGCTGTTTCCAAAAAAGTGTTTGGAGCAGGTTTTCTTTGGGAACTTTTTATATATTTACCGACAAAGTCTAAAAATTTTATGTGGAATTTTTGAGATGGAGTTAACTTTGCTTTAGGTAAATTTTCATCATAAAATCCCATTGGCACGATTTCTCTGTTATAAACCGGTATTATGTATTTCACTTTTCCTTGCACTTTAAAGAGTATGTACCAATTCCCTTTATGTTCTCTTGGTGTAAGCAGATAATATCCGGGCTCGATTGTTGTATTTTTAAAATATAATGGTGATGTTAATCTGAAAAGTGGGTATGGAGACCAGGAAGTTCCTTGAATATCGTATATTTCTCCCGGATCCACATTGTGGATATATGAAAAGTCTGCAGTGCCAAGATCTCTATATACCTGTTCATAGTCTATATTTTCGGCATTAACTGCTAGTCCGATTAGGATTATAAATAATGAAATAAGTATTTTTTTCATATTTCTATTTTAATGATTTGTTTGAAAAAAGCAAGCTTTTTTGTGTTAAAATGTTATATACACGTACAGACTTATAGGAGAGAATAATATGCTAAGCGGACCTTTTTTGGATAGAAATTGGATAGGACAGAACCCAGATTATGATTCATCGGATATTGTAATGATAGGTTTACCTTTTGACGGTACTGTATCTTATCGTTCCGGATCCAGATTTGCTCCTGAACAGATAAGGCTTGCCAGCTGGGGATTAGAAGATTATTCTCCAAGATTTAATAAGCATTTAGAGGATGTAAATTTTCATGATGCAGGTGATTTAGAATTCCCTCTTGGAAATACATATAAGTCTTTAGATTTGATAGAAAAAAATGTTGAAGAAATTTATAAAGACGGTAAAAGAGTCTTTGGAATTGGTGGAGAACATCTTGTAACATTACCTGAAATAAAAGCTGTTGCGAAGTTCTATAAAGATTTGGCGATTGTCCATTTTGATGCACATACAGATTTAAGAGAAGAATATTTGGGTGAAGAAATGTCGCATTCAGCGGTTATTAGGCATGCATCTAAAATCGTCGGTGCTAAGAATATAAAACAAATCGGAATTCGTTCAGGCATGAAAGAAGAATGGGATTTCATGAAAGAAAATAACACTTTAATTTCAAATTATTCAGAGCTTGATGAATTGAAAAATAAACCAATATTTGTAACAGTTGACTTAGATGTTCTAGATCCTTCAGTTATGCCTGGTACAGGAACTCCGGAAAGTGGCGGTATGCAGTTTAATGAATTGATGGGTTGGTTTGAATATCTTAAGGATTTCAATATCGTGGGTGCTGATGTTGTTGAGTTGGCTCCTGATTATGATGCTTCAGGGGTATCTACAGCTGTCGCTACAAAAGTTATCAGAGAACTTTTAATGGTGATGTAATTTTATATCAGTTTTATTCGAGGTTTTATGGTATTAGATAGAATAAATTTTTTAAAAGACGCGATAAATAAAGCAAATTATAAGTATTATGTTGAAGATAATCCTGATATTAGTGATTATGAGTATGATACCATGTTTGCAGAACTTAAAGAGCTTGAGAAAGAAAACCCTCTTTTTATAACTCCGGATAGTCCTACTCAAAGAGTTGGGTCAGTTAGTGAAAAATTTTTCCCGTATAAACATAAATATCGTTTGTATAGTCTTGATAATACTTATGAGTACGAAGATCTTGAGGATTGGTATAAGAAAATAGTTAAGGAATATGGCCCGCAAGAATTGGTTTGTGAACTAAAAATTGATGGTCTTGCAATGGCTTTAACTTATGAAAAAGGCGTATTTGTAAGAGGTGTCACAAGAGGTGATGGTATTACAGGTGAGGATATCACTAATAATTTAAAAACAATTAAGGCAATACCTTTGAAACTGTTTGAACCAATTGATATTGAAGTTCGTGGTGAGGTATATATGCCTAAGGACTCGTTCGAAAAATTGAATCAAGAAAATTTGAAAAATGGTGATAAGCTTTTTGCTAATCCAAGAAATGCTGCCGCAGGTTCTATAAGACAATTGGATAGTTCTGTTACTGCAAAAAGAGATTTATCAATGTTTTGTTATACAGCTATTTTTACTGGTGGGGTTAAAAATCCACCAAATAACCACTATGATAGCTTGATGTACCTTAAAAAATTGGGATTTAAAGTTAATCCTAATATAAGATTATGTAAAAATGCCTCTGAGGCGATAGATTATTGTAAAGAGTGGGATGAAAAACGTTTTTCTCTAAATTATGCGACAGATGGTGTAGTAATCAAAGTAAATAATTTTGGTGTTCAGCAGGAAATGGGCTTTACTTCAAGAGCTCCAAAATGGGCTACTGCATTCAAATTTCCTCCAGAGGAAGTTACTACAAAGCTTTTATCTATAGAGGAAAGTGTTGGGAAAACAGGTGCTATTACTCCAATCGCCATATTAGACCCGGTGCAGCTTGGAGGAAGCACAGTCGCAAGAGCAAGTCTTCATAATTTTGATGAAGTTGGAAGACTTGATGTGAGAATTGGAGATAGAGTATATATTAAAAAGGCAGCTGAGATTATTCCAAAAGTTGTTAAAGTGATTGAGGATGAAAATCATTATAACTTGCCTGTTTATGTTCCTCCTAAGAATTGTCCTTCTTGTGGAGATGAATTACATATTCATGATGGTGAGGTCAATTTGTATTGTGATAATCCTGACTGTCCGGCAAAACGTTGTGCAAAAATTGAGTATTGGGTATCAAAAGATGCTATGGATATAGATAAAATCGGACCGTCAATTATTGAACAACTTTATAATAAACATTTTGTAAAAACTCCTGTTGATTTATACAAACTTACCATGCAGGATTTTATGCAATTGGATTTGGTAAAAGAAAAGTCGGCATTTAATATGTACAATTCAATTCAGAACAGCAAAAACAATTCACTTGCAAGACTTTTGACAGCTTTTACTATTCGTAATGTCGGGAAAGAAACTGCTAATGTATTGGCAGGAGAGTTTGGAACTTTAGATAATATTATGAATGCTTCTGTTGATGATTTATCAAAAGTTGAAGGCGTTGGAGAAATCATTGCAGCAGACATTTATGAGTATTTTAGAAAATCTGAAAATGTTGATATGATTTCAGAATTAAGAGCTTTAGGTGTTGAGCCTGCACCTCCTGTTCAAAATTTATCAGATGAGCTAAAAGGTAAAACTTTTGTATTGACTGGAACATTAAAAAATATGACAAGGGATGAAGCTTCTGAAAAAATAAAGTTGATGGGCGGAAAGACGTCATCATCAGTGTCTAAGAATACATCATTTGTGGTTGCCGGTGAAAATCCAGGTTCAAAATTAGACAAAGCTGAAAAATTAGGTGTTATAATATTGACAGAAGATGATTTTCTGAAGATGATAGGTTAGAAGGTAGGATTTATGAAAAGAAAGACTAAAGTAATACAAGTATCCGGTTTGCGCGGTATATTTTTAATGATATTTATAGCTGCTTGTCTGGCAGCAGGATTTATTGCTTTTCCTGCAATTTTAGCTATGCATGCTTGGAATTATTTTGCTAATATGATTGCATTCCCTGTCATTAATATTTATCAAGGTTTGTTACTTTGGGCTATAATTGCTATTTCAGGTTTTATAATTAACGATAGAAAAAAATTCCTTGTAGCTTTTAAAGCTCCTGATAGGTTAAGTGATGAAGATATGCGAAAACTTATGGAAAGAGTAAAAATGCAAGCTCAAGCAAAAGCTCTAAACTCAATGATTTTAAAATCAGCAAAACCTGTCGAAAAAGAAGATAAGGTTGATGATGCATCAGAAAATAAAAAGGAGAATGTATGAAAAAAGCTTTATTATCTATTGCAGCTCTAAGTTTATTAGTTAGCTGTATTCCTCTTTCAACTCAGGCTGTTACAGATGCTGTAGAAAGAGGTTTTGTTTCTGTAAATACTTCTGCTAATACGGAATTAGTCCCTGATATTGCAGATGTTTCTATCGCTGTACAGACTTTTGATTCAAAATCTTTACAAAAAGCTACTGCAGAAAATAAGGAAATATCTGAGAAAGTTATATCAGCATTGAAGACTATGATTAACACTCAGGAAGGTGATTATGTAAAAACAATGAATTATAGTGCTTCACCTGTTTATAGTTATTCTGGAAGCAAAAGGAATTTTGACAAATATCAAGTTTCAAATACTATAATTATTCATACAAAATCTATAGACAAAGTTGAAGCAATGATTGATAAGGCTATAGCATTGGGTGCTACTAATGTTGACAATCTGGATTTATCAGTTTCTAATTACGATTCCCAATGTAATGAATTGTTAGTAACTGCTACTAAAAAAGCTCAAACAAGAGCGAATATATTAGCAAAGGCTGCCGCTACATCTATTTCAGGAGTTCGTTCTTTAAATGTTAGCTGTAGTGCAAATAATTCAGTAACTCCCCAATATAGAATGCTTTCTGCTAATTTAGCTTCAGCAGATATGGAGGCAAAAGGTACTGCTACTACTATAGAAAAAGGTGTTGTTAAAGTTTATGCAACAGTAAGTGCTACATTTTTCGTAAAATAAATGTAAAGCTATGATAAAAAAATACAGCCTCTTAAAAGGCTGTATTTTTTTTATGTTTTTTATATTAAATTTAATTTATTATCATAAATGACTTAATACTTCTTCCAGCACCGTCTCCTATGGATGTTATATTGTATTTATTAAGGTAATTCATAGAAGTAGAACTGCCTCCATCAAATGCCATTGCTCTATCCCAGCCGAGTTTTTTTACATATTCATGCACTTCATACATGTCCATTGGGTGTTTGTCTGTAATTATTAAAATGTGTGCTTCTTCATCCTTTAAGCCTATTATTGTTCTTGCTGTTTTGTGCAAAACAGAGCAACTTTCTCTAACAATTTCTCCATCTTTTTTCACGATAAAAAATTCTTCCTCAAGTCTTAATTGTGGGTAGACCAAAGGTCCAGCTTGAGCAGCAGTTATTATATTACAACCAAAATCAACTGAACTTTTGTGAGGAACTATTTCATAATGAAACTTCCCATTGTTACATTCTACTACTCTAAATTCAGTTCTGTTAAGAATTTTGTCCATATTTCTTCTTAAGACCGGATTATTTAGAATACTTTCATTTATTTGTGGATCTTCCATAGTGATTCTGTCACTTACAATGTATGACATTGATTTTTGGTTTTCCGGATCGAAATACCCCGCATTAATCGTTAATTTTGATTTTGTTTTTTGATGTACTTCTTTATTGGTCAAAAGACTTTCGGAACTGATAAATTTTACGTGTTTTTTTATTTTTTCACCTTTTAGAACAATATGATATATACCATCATCATATGATATTTCAATAGGAGCTGAATATGCAGTACTACTAAAAATTAATAGTGATAAAAATAAAAATAAAAATTTCTTCATATTATAAATCCTTTGATTTGTAAAAAGCTACTATTGCACATAAGAACGCAAAAGGAGGGAATATTGCCGTAATAAGAGGAGGGAGTACTCCCTTTTCCGCTAAAAGATCAAAGAACGGCAGTGTTATATAATATAAGAATATGCATCCTATTGCAATTGTAAACCCGATTAATCTTTGTTCTCTCGGTTTGCTAAATCCTAAAAGAGTTCCCATGATTGCTAAAAGAACGCATACAAAAGGATGGAAAAATCTTTGGAGGTATTTGTTTAGCATATACCTATACTCTTCATCAAGACCTTCTTTTTTTAGTAATTTAATATAATTATGTAAGTCTGAATTTGTAATTTCTCTTTCTTTCTTTACAGAATAAGTCATTAATGTGAAAGCATTTTTAGCTGCTTCACCCTCCAGAATATCCATTTTAGGGAGTTTTGCTATATCGATAAAGATTCCATCATTTGATATTTGATATTGGGTGATATCGTATAGTTCCCATTTATTTTGAAAATTTTTACCTGTTTTGGCGTAGTATATGTTTTGTAGTTGGTGTACATCTGAATATTGTTTTTTTGAAAAATCAAGAACAATGACGTTATACATTGTATCTTTTGAGAATTTAGAAATTACAACTGCTTGAGTAGGTATGCCATCTTTATCTTTTTGAGTGTATATGTATTGAGTTGAAATATACCCGCCACCAAGAGCCATTGACTTATTTACAGACATAGGAATAAGTTTGTCACAGGTAACAAAACAAAGCCATGTAACAATGAGGCTTAAAACAACGACAGGTGCAACAATTCTTCTAAAAGATAATCCAACAGCTCTGAAAATGGTAAGCTCTGAATCTTTACTAAGCTTGTCAAATGTGAATAATGTTCCGAGTAAAAGGCCGACTGGGAAAGCTTTCCCTAAAATTTTAGGCAGCTCATAGAAAAGTACCAATATGGCTGTTTTTACTCCATATTCTCCTGCCAAAGTTCGTTTAATAGTATTTAGAAGCATTTCAGGAGCAATCCATACAACCGTGAATAGTAGAATAGCTACGATTGTTGCAAACATCACTTGGTTGAATATGTATTTATCATATATTGTTATTTTAGGAAACAATTTCATTATAAAGCAAAGTCCTTTCCTAAATAAAATTCTTTGGCTACAGGGTCTACTGCTACATCAGCACTTTTACCTTGAATTTTAATCTTACCATCAAATATAACGTAAGCTCTGTCGGTTATTGACAAGGTAGCTTTTGGGTTGTGGTCTGTAATAAGTACTCCTAAGCCTTTATCTTCAGAAATTTTTCGAATGTTATCCTTAATTTCTCCTATTGCGATAGGGTCAATACCCGCGAATGGTTCGTCAAGAAGCATAAAATCAGGACTTGCAGCAAGAGCTCTTGCAATTTCAACCCTTCTTCGTTCCCCTCCTGATAGAGAAACCGCTGCGTATGAACGTAATCTTGCTATACCAAATTCTGTTAAAAGTTCTTCCAGTTTACGTTTTTTCTCATCTACAGTCAGTTTATCATTCATTTCAAGAACAAGTTTTATATTATCTTCAACTGATAATTTTCTGAAAATAGAAGCTTCCTGTGGTAAATATCCTATCCCGGCTTTAGCTCTTTCATTCATAGGCCAAGCAGAAATATCCTGTCCATCTAGTAAAATTTGTCCTTTATTAGGTTTAACAAGACCAACTACCATATAAAATGTGGTGGTTTTTCCTGCTCCGTTAGGTCCAAGAAGACATACAACTTCTCCTTTATTCATTTCAAAAGAGATGTCATTTACAACACTTCTATCACCGTATATTTTTATAAGATTTTTAGCCTCAATTCTCATTCCATACCCCTTTTTGTTCTTAACTAAATTGTACTTGAAAAATTTATATATTGCAATTATTTAGACATTAACTTGCTTGAATTTGTCATAAAAAGTGTTATAATATTATTATTGGTTGGAAACAAATTTTTATGGAGACGTTTTATATGATTAAGTTTGAAAAAGCTTTTACTTTGGCAGAAGTTTTGGTAACACTTGGGATTATAGGTGTCGTAGCTGCGATGACAGTTCCGAACTTAATAAAAAATTATCAAGAGCAAACTCTGGTTACTGAGTTGCATAAAGTTTATAACGAATTTTCTCAAGCTTTTGAGGGCTATTTGTCTGATCAAAGAGTTGAGTCGTTACTTGAAACTGACTTATATGGTGATACAAACGGACTTTCTGCATTTATAAGAGATAATTTTAAAATTATTAACAATTGTGGAGCTGTATACACAAGTGAGGCTGGTCCGGTTTGTTTTTCAAAAGATGATTATTATACAATATCTCAAGGTAATGGTGGTGGCTCTGTAAGTTTTGTAGGTACTGCTTGTTCAGGAGTGGCTTTTACATTGCCTAGTGGAGCTGCTATATGTGCTGAATCTAACGGAGGTCAAAACAGTGCAGAAGTCCCTGTTTATATGGTAGTTGATGTTAACGGCGCAAACGGCCCGAATGTTTTAGGGCGAGATGTTTTCGCGATGTATGTCAGACCTTCTGGAGAGTTTTATGATAAAGATTACATCGATAATTCCGAAGCGACAACCTTTACAACTACAGCAGGAGCAAGAACTGGTGCATTTGGTAAAGTTATGGCTGATGGATGGCAGATGACTTACTAAAAATTAAAATAAATTGTTTAAATTTAAAAAGTACAATTCAGAGTCTCTGAATTGTACTTTTTTTAAGTTTAAATTAACAATTGTAAATATATATTAAGTATATGTTATAGATATCTAATAAAGTGGTATACATGAGGTATAAACCATTTTCTTTTTCTTTATTTTCTCCTACACACACTAACCTTTTACCAAATATGAAACCAGCCGTTGATAACGGCTATTTTTATGGACAAATGTAACCCGCACAATTAGTCATAGTCGCGGTACAAGCAGGCTCAAAACTCCGTTTATCTTGAGTCTGCTTGTTGTGTGTGTTTAGTACATACCTATTATATTTCTTACTTCTTTAAGAACTTTACCAGCTTCAGTTCTTGCTTTTTCAGAACCTTCTTTTATGATTTTTGTAACTTCTTCAGGATGTGCTTCGTAATATCTACGTTTTTCTCTTATAGGGGCGAGTTTTTCGTTTATCACTCTTCCTAATTCTCTTTTACAATCTGCACAGCCTCTTAGTCCTTTTTCACATTCGCATCGAACTGTTTCAATTTGATTTTCTTGTCCAAATATTTTCCAATATTTGAATGCCACTTCACATTCATCAGGATGACCAGGGTCATCTTTTCTTAGTCTGCTTCTATCGGTAATAGCTGTCATTATTTTTTTTGCGGTTACTTCTTCAGTGTCAGATATTTTTATATCATTATGGAATGATTTACCCATCTTATTGCCATCAAGTCCGCAAATTAGTGAACAATGGTTCAATATTGGTTTTGGTTCATTGAAAAATTCTGTTTTGTATATGTTGTTGAATCTTCTTGCAATATCTCTGGTAATTTCTATATGAGCGACTTGATCACTGCCAACAGGTACAGCAGAAGCATTAAACATCATAATATCTGCACTCATAAGTACAGGATAGCCCATTAAACCATAGCTGATTTGAGAATTAGCACCTTCTTTGGTTCTTAAAATTTTTGCCATATCTTTTAAGGTTGGGTCACGTTCTACCCAGTTTTGAGGTGTAACCATACTTAAATATACGTTCAATTCCGCAATTTCAGGGACTAAAGATTGTACATAAATTGTTGACACATTTGGATCTATTCCGCAGGCAAGCCAATCTATTACAACATCTTTTACGTCTTGTTTCAGAGTATCTGTTTTATCATATTTTGTAGTAAGGGCGTGCCAGTCTGCAACAAAGAAATAACTTTCATATTTATGTTGTAATTCAACCCAATTTTGGATAACTCCTAAGTAGTGTCCTAAGTGAAGTTTTCCGGTTGATCTCATTCCTGATACTATTCTTTCGTTCATAATACGCCCTTTCTTTTCTCGTATATTATATAGCAAAAAATCTGACAAATAAATTTCAATATAATTTCAAAATGTAAAGAATTGTAAATAAAAAGGCTTTTTGTGAAATTGACTTTTTTTAATTTACTTTATATGTGTAAGAGAGTTTAATATAAGGAGAGATGAGATGACTTTTTTAGCTATCGATGCACAGAAAAATTTATTTACGTTGCAAAAGAGCCAATTGCAATTTGAACAGACTTTGGTAATGAGTAGAGCAAACTATATTACCAAGCAAATGGGAATCAGAGCCGAACAATTAGGAGATAATGGTGATATTGATAATGACTCAACTTATATCCAATTGCAACAGGAAGAGTCCTACCTTGAGACTCGACAGGATTCTTTAGATTCTCAAATAACGTTGATAGAAAACGAAATATCAAGTTTGAAAAACCTTGTTAATAACAATATCAAGACATCTTGTAGCTTGAACTTGATTGGTGGATAACGTTTGCACTTTAGCAGTTAGGGTGGGGCAGCAGACGCTGGCATCCTAGCTGTTAAACAATTCCACGGTGTTGAGCATCAATGACGCAATAGTCATTGGTCCAACTCCACCGGGAACCGGTGAAATATAGGAGGCAATTTTTGAGACTTTCTCAAAATCAACGTCTCCGGATATTTTTCCCACCTCATCTTTAAAAATACCAACATCGATAACAACACAATTTTTATTTATCATATTTTCCCCTACAATATTTTTTCCAACTGCTGAAATTATTATATCAGCAGTTTTTGTTATTTCAGGGAGATTTTTAGTTTTGCTGTGACATTGAGTAACAGTTGCGTTACGATTTAAAAGCATTTGGGCTATAGGTTTACCTACTAGGTTTGATCGACCTATTACCACAACATGTTTACCTTCAATTTCAATGTTGTATTCTTCAAGTAATAACATTATACCAAGCGGAGTGCAAGGATATACGTAAGGTTTTTCGCCTGAAAAAATTTTTCCACTGTTATAGTTGGTAAGACCATCGACATCTTTTTGAGGTGAGATTGTGTTAATAACATTGGATTTATTGATATGAGCAGGCAAAGGTAATTGAACAAGAATAGCTGTTATTTCTTTATCGTTATTCAATTCCTGAATTTTGTCTAAAAGTTCTTTTTCACTCACATTTTGCGGATAAGTTATTACTATTGAATTAATACCCAATTTTTCTGCACATTTTTTCTTATTATTAACATATATTTTACTTGATGGATCATCTCCTGCAAGGATTACAGCTAAAGTTGGTTTTTTAGGCATTTTATCCAACTTAGTTTTTAAATTTTCAAATATTTTGTCTCTTAGTTTTTTCCCGTCAAGTATAATTGTCATTTTACCTACTCTCTTACCTGTGGTAAATTAAGGCGAAAATAAAATTGTTGTATTGCCTCTTTTACTACTTCAGATTCTTTTTCTACTGATTTATATTTTAACTCAGAATCAAAAGGTATTACTCCAAGTACATCAAGATCATATCTTTTGAGAAGTTCATATACTGATGTTAAATAAGTATTCTCAACCTTGTTAATAATAACTCCTAATTGATTTCCTGCTGCATATTTTGCACTGAATTCTTCAATTCTTTTGGCAAGATGTGCACTTTCGTCTGTTGGATTTGCAACAATAAGAGTTGTATCGATATCAGTATCCACAAGTTGATTTAGATATTTTAAGTCAAATTCGCAGTCAAAAATAACAATATCATATCTATCTATAAGTTTTAATACTGCATCGTTAATTTGTCCTGTAATCGGGCATCTGCAATCTTTTGAACCAACAAACCAAGATACAATTATATCAACATTTTCATCAAGGGAAACGACAATATCTTCCATTGCCCATTCAACAAATTCTTGTTTGCTCATCCCTTCAGGGATACCTGTTTTATATTCGTGTTTACCACTTCTGATTCCATAAATGGTATTTCTTATATCAAGTCCAAAACTGTGTGCTAACTCACTTGTTAAGTCATTATCAAACAAAAGAATTGATTTTTCAGGAAAATATTCTTGAAGAATTCTTAAAAAAGCTTTTGTGATAGTAGTTTTTCCGCTTCCGCTTTTGCCGGTTAATGCAAGTTTGAATGTCAAATTTTGTACCTTTCTTTTAATGTATCGGATAATTCTTTTGTCAATTCCATAGCCTTAAGTGCAAGATCTTTGCTTAACGAACCTGCACCACAGGATGGTGTAATTAAAGAATTTTCAATTATAATTTTCTCATCAATACCTTTTGCAGTCAAATATTTTACAGCTTGTTCAAATGTTTGCAAGGCATCATTTAAAGTTATGTTTTTCAAAATTTCTGGGTTAAGTGTAGGGATTACTCCCCAAGCAATCTTGTTACCGTTGTATAAAAATTCTTTTATTTCTTTGTTAAAAAAGCTTAAATTTTTAGCATAATCGAAAGCATCAAGATTAATAATGTTTACCCCAGCATTGATAGGAACTGTCCAGTCACATTTCCCGCAACAATGAATTGCACTTACGCCACCGTTTATTTTTATTAGATCTGAGATTTCTTTAATCATTGAAATTACGTCTTCAGAAGGTATTGTAATAAACGCAGATGTCCCAAGTTGTGATATTGAAGGTTCATCAATAAAAATTATTGGACAAATATCTTTTTTAACTTTTTTAATATGCTTAATTTGCCAAAGTGCTTTTATTGAAAGAGTTTTTACAATTATTTCTCTAAGAGTCTCATCATAATAAGCGCATCTGCCAGATTTGTCGACAAGTGTCGTTGCTAATGTAAAAGGACCAACTATTTGTCCCTTTGCAAACTGTGGTTCGGTTTTTTTTAATAATGAAATAAATTTCGGAAATACTGCTGAATTGTTTATAGCATATTTTTCTATAGCATCACAGTTGATATCAGATATTATGTTTTCATAATCCAAGTAAAAATCTTCTATATCTTGAAAGAATTTTTCACTTTCTGTTTCCAAAAAAATTTTTTCAGAATTTTTGTCGAAAAAAAACGAAGGCATATTTTCCAAAAATTGAAATATCATGTCTTCGTTTTTATTTAATTTCGGTAATTGAGCCCAAAAAGGAATTTCTCCAAAATTTTGCTCAATAACTTGTAATGTTTCATCTAAATTGGTGTAAGGTAAAGATCCTATTGCTAAACAATTAAGTTTCAATTTAGATGTTTCAATCATCAAGTATCCTTGTTATTCTTCAGTTTCTACTACTTCTTCTACAGATTCTTTCAATACTTCAGAAGCTGTAACAACTACTGATAATTCACATTTAACTTTTGAAGTTAATTTGATTAACATAGTGTATTCACCAATTTTGTTGATTGGAGCGTTTAGAGAAACATTTTTTCTATCTACTTCAATACCAGATTTAGCAAGTAATTCTTCAGCTAATTTTTTAGTAGTGATAGTTCCGAATAATTTACCGGATTCTCCAGCTTTTGCAGAAAGTTCAAGTTTTCCGAATTCTTCAATTTTCTTAGCTGTTTCAAGAGCTTCTGCGTGTAATTTTTCTTGTTTAGCTTTAATTCTTGCCAAATTCTTTTCTCTGTTTTCCATAGCACCTTGAGTAGCTACTTCTGCGATAGATTGTGGAAGTAAAAAGTTTCTAGCATAACCGTCTTTTACATTAACGATATCGCCTGCTTCTCCAAGGTTTTGGACATCTTTTTTTAATATAACTTGCATTGTATAAGTCTCCTTTTCTATTAGTTTAACAACATGTAGTTTCACACTACTACAAACAAAAACTAATGTCGAGCGTTTTTTTCGGATTGTAAAGCAGGTTATATTATTTTATTGCAGGGAAGTAATATTTTACTCCGTCATTTGATCGCCATCTCACATAACCTGTTTTTGGAATTCTATCTATATCATAGACACTTACTAATGCCCAATTACCTTTTATAACATTTAAATTTATCTTTTGTGGCATATTTATTGTACCTACTATTTGAGATTTGTCATCTGTAGAGGTATGTAAATCCTTTGCGCTATCAGGAGCTTGTTTAAGAAGGTTAAGTCCGTATTTTCTCCCATACATGTTGTAAAACATAATCCAAGTCATAAATCTGTATGGATCGTCCTTTTTTATCCAGCCAGAAGCTCCTGTCTCGTTGTTATAAATAATCTGAATCCAATCATCAGTCTCGTCTGTAACAGCTAGCATTCCTAAGTTTTTTGAGGGAATAAACAGCACAAAAAGTTCTTCAGGTTTTACTGTTTCCGGGAATAACTTTTCTCCTGATATGATAATACTGTTTACAATAGGAGAACTATCAGAAGGCTCCTTGTGTAGAACAATTTTATCAGGAGCTTGGTAAAGTCCGTATGTATTTGTATATTTAAAACTCACATTTTGAGGTATTACATCTGCATAAGCAGCACTAAATGTTGTAAAAAGTAACATAATTAATGTAAGTAAGACTTTTTTCATTTTTACCTCTTATTGTTTATTTTTCGTATCAAGTCTATTCTCGGAATGATATTTCAGAATATGTTTTTTGTAATTTAGCACGAACATTGTTCATTTGTTTTTCAATGACTTCGTCTGTTAATGTAGCATTTTCATCCTGCATTTTTATTCTGAACGCCAAACTCTTGTAACCTTTTTCTATGTTTTCGCCTTGATATACATCAAATACTTCACTTCCCTTGAAGATGTTTTGTTGAACTGCACCTTTGATAACCCTTTGGATATCATCAAAGCTTACTTCGTCGTTAATTACAAAAGCAATGTCTCTTCTAACTTCAGGGAATTGCGGTAATTTTTTATATCTTACGGTATGTTCCTTAATGATTCCAATAATTTCGTCCAAATCAAGTTCAAATATAAAAGCATCTTGGCCTTTTAATTTCAATTTGTCTTTTAAAAGTGGATGTATTTGTCCGAAATAACCTATGTTGGTTAGATTTTTGCCCAAAATGTTAACTTTAGCACTTCTATATGGGTGCATATATTCTAAATCTTCACATGCAGTAAGCTTAATTCTTTTGCTTACTCCAAGTCCTTCAAATAGTTTTTCAAAAATACCTTTTAATGTGTAGAAATCTGTTTGAGCGTTAACCTGCCATTTTGAATTTTCTACTTCTCCGGTCAATATACCTGCAAGGACTCTTGATTCTTTAACTCCGGAGGACTTTTCGTCGGCTTCACTAACAATAATGTATTTTTTACCGATTTCATAAGCCCAGAATGTTTTCTGACCGTTGTCATAGTTATTTTTCATACAATTCAATATACTTGCTGCAAGATTTTGTCTTAGCATAGTACATTCTTCGCTTGCAGAATTAAGCACTTTGACAGCTTTTGAATCATCGTATGTTTGCATATATTTATCTAATAATGGTTTTCCTATTAAAGAACTTGTAATAATTTCATTTAAGCCGGAAGATAACATTATTTCATTTACTTTTTTTACAACCTTTTCTTCCAAAGTAATTTCAGGTGTTTGATTTTTATTTGGAAGTGTTGGAGTTATTTTATCGTAGCCATTAATTCTTGCAATTTCTTCTATTAAATCAATTTCTCTTGTAACATCTCCCATTCTGAATGAAGGTACGGCGAATTTTGCTGCAGCATCATTGCCTCCAAGTTTTTCAAAACCTAGTCGTTCCAATATAGAAATACATTTTTCTGGTGCAATTTCGCAACCTAAGATTCTTTTAATTTGAGAATATCTTAAGGTAATGTCGATTGGTTCAAGTTTATTTTCACCAGCTTCTACAACCCCTTCAATTTCAGCATCTGCAAGTTCTACTAAAAGTTGCATAGCGCGCATTAGAGCTGGTCTTATAGCTTCGATATCTATGCCTCTTTCAAATCTTGCACAAGCTTCAGAACGGTAACCTACACTTCTGGCACTTTTTCTGTTTGACGCAGGAGTAAAATATGCTGCTTCTAAAGCAATATTTTTTGTATTGTCGTCAATTTCAGAATTTGCACCGCCAAATACACCTGCAAGACATACCCCTTCTTTTTCTGTAGCTATAAGCACACTGTCATTTGTAAGATTTCTTTCGACTTCATCCAAAGTTATAAGCTTTTCTCCTTCTTTGGCACGTCTTACGCACAAATAACCGTTTAATTTGTCTAGGTCAAATGCGTGGAATGGTGTACCGTATTCAAGCATTACGTAGTTTGTGATATCTACAACGTTGTTTATTGCTCTTACACCTGAAGCAATAAGTCTTTTTTGCATCCATTCTGGAGATTGTTTTATTTTTATATTTTTCAAAATACCTATTGAATAGTACTTACATACATCTTTATCTATAATTTCAACTTTAAATTTATCTGTAGATAAGTCTCTTGTACATTCAAGAGGAGAAAATTTAAGCGGCTTGTTGAAAATTGCGCTCAGTTCTCTTGCAACACCAATTACAGACATTTGATCTCCTCTATTTGCAGTTGGTGCAATATTTAGAACGTAATCTTTTTCAAAACCTAAGACTTTTTCAACATCTTCGCCAATTTTTACATCAGGGAAAATTCTGTTCAATACAAGAATACCATCTTCTTCCTGATAGTTTCTTTCAGAGACACCTAACTCGTCGGCAGAACAAAGCATCCCTTGGGATTCTACCCCTCTAATAACAGCTGGTGTCAAAGTAAACATTTCACCGGTTTTTCTATCTAAAACTTTTGACCCAACGGTTGCATAAGGAATAATTTGACCTTCCTTGATATTTTGGGCTCCACATACAACAGTTTTAAGTCCTTCTCCTGTATTTATTGTAACTAAATGTAGATGGTCAGAATTAGGGTGATTGTCAATTTTTTCAATTTTAACTGTTTTAATATTGGTAAATTTAGGTCTGACTTCTTCAATACCTTCTACTTCCAGTCCGCTCATAGTAAGTTCATGAGCTATTTGCTCAACGTCTTTATCTGATAAATCTACAAATTCGTTTAACCAGTTTAATGATACTTGCATTTTTTATAATTCCCTCTTAAATCTAACTTTATAACAAGATTTTATAACAAACCAAATAAAAAATCACCCCCTGAATTTAAGTGGGTGATTTTTTTATCTTCATATCAATTATGGTTAATCCACATTAGAATTGAATAATTTTTCATACATATTTTGTTTGTTGTGGTGAACTGCTCCCTTTTCATTCTTTTTAAGTTTTTCAATATAATCTATTTTAAAATTTGCATCGTTTGCGATTATTTGTTCTTTTAATGCAAGGGTTGTTCTAGCAGTTTTTTCTTCTAAATAATTGTTTTGTTTTGGTCTTTCATTGCTAAATACTGTTCTTATATTTTTTTCTTCAGCAAAAGTATTTTTATTTTTATTTCTTTTGGATAGTTTTGTTAAAAATTTCATAATATCTTTGCGATAAATAACACCTGTCACAAGTGCTGCTGCTCCAAGCACTAAACCAGTTATTTTTAAAGCTTTTCTATCTTTCTTGAATTCAAAATCTTCCCCAGATTGAATCTTATCAGCATTTTTAACAACTTGCTTTTTAAATTCATCTTGTGTAAGAGTTTTAGTTTTACCTTCAGGATTAGTAACCAAAATCTTACCTGTTTGTAGCATTTCAACTTTGTTTCCACCTACAGCTAAAGCTGGTCCGATTGTCATGTAGTCAGCCATAATTCTTATACCTTTCAAATTTTACGCATATTATTACTTGATACCATGAAAACTCGTAAATAAAAAATATGTTAGTTTTTGTACAAATATTAACAAATATTTACAAAAAATACTACCCCTTAAAATTGAGGGGTAGTATTAAGCTTTCCATTCTTATTTTTACGGATTCAGTTTATATTCTATGAACATCCGGAGTATCCGCATTTTAAGCAGATGAAACATCCTTCTGCCATTTGGATTTCATTTCCACATTCAGGACATTTTACTGTTTTTATTTCTCCTGTAGGTTCTTCAGAAACTTCTTCTACAACTGTTTCTTCAACCTTTGCTTCTTCAGATTTTTTCTTATCATCCAGATTCATTGGCTGGAATTGACGAGAATTATTTCTGTAAACAGTAATACCTTTAAGATTATTTTCATAAGCCAAGATATAAGCTTCTTCAATATCTTTACGGGTTGCATGTTCTTCGAAGTTTACGGTTTTTGATACGGCATTGTCTGTATGAAGTTGGAATGCAGCTTGCATTTTTACGTGCCAGTAAGGTGATACGTCATGGGCAGTTGCAAATATGTGTTTTACTTCTTCAGATACGCCATCTACGTGAGCTATAGAACCTGTTTTTGCAATCTTTTTCATTAAATCTTCTGAATATAGACCGTTTTCAATCATGTAGTCTTTGAAGATAGGATTTATTTCAAGCATTTCAGTGCCATCCATAATTAATCTTGAGAATACAAGACCAAACAAAGGTTCAACTCCGCCAGAAGCTCCTGCAATCATTGAAATTGTTCCTGTAGGAGCGATACAAGTTGTAGTAGCATTTCTTATACCATATTTTTTGATTTGTTCATCAAGTTCTTTCCATTGGTCATCAGAAATTTTTCCCGCAGATTTTCCTTTATACTTGTTGTAAAGGAAGTCTTTTCCATCATATATGCTGCCTACGAAATTATTAAATCTACCTCTTTCTTTTGATAATTCAATAGATTCACATTTTGATTCGTAATCAATGAATTCCATAATTTGTCCAGCTAAAGCAGTACCTTCTTTTGAAGCATAAGAAATTCCCAGCTTCATAAGCATATCAGCCCAGCCCATAACTCCAAGACCTATTTTTCTGTTGTTTTGAACCATTTCAGAAATCTGTGGTAGAGGGTAGTTATTTACAGCAATTACGTTATCCAAGAATCTGATAGCTGTTCTTGTTGTTTCTGCAAGTAAATCCCAGTTTATAGAACCGTTTTCTACCATTTTACCAAGGTTTATTGATCCTAAGTTACAAGCTTCATATGCTAATAATGGAACTTCTCCACAAGGATTTGTAGATTCTATAGGACCTACAAGAGGTGTTGGGTTATCAGCATTCATTTTATCAATGAATACAATTCCCGGTTCTCCATTTCTCCAAGCTCCGTCTACTATCATATCGAATACTTTTTTAGCACTTAATTTCCCTGCTACAGTACCATTTTGCGGATTTATTAACTCGTAATCAGTTCCGGCTTTTAATGCTTCCATGAATTTGTCTGTAACTGCTACAGAGATGTTAAAGTTATTTAATTTGTTGTTATCACTTTTACATTCAATGAAGTCTAATATATCAGGGTGATCAACTCTTAAAATACCCATGTTGGCACCGCGTCTTGTACCACCTTGTTTAACAGCTTCAGTTGCAGCATTGAATACTTCCATGAAAGATACAGGTCCTGAAGATACGCCCATTGTTGAACGAACAACGCTGTTTTTAGGTCTTAATCTTGAGAATGAAAAACCTGTTCCACCGCCTGATTTATGAATTAGTGCTGTATTTTTTACAGTTTCAAAAATCCCTTCAAGACTGTCTTCAACAGGAAGAACAAAGCATGCTGCAAGTTGTCCTAATTCTCTTCCTGCGTTCATCAATGTAGGAGAGTTTGGCATGAAATAACAATTTGTAATTGCTTTGTAAAATCTTTCAGTTAATTTATCAACATCTGATTGAGTTTTTCCAAATTTCAAATCTCCAGATGCGATTGTACTAGCTACTCGTCTGAACATATCCGCAGGAGTTTCAGTACAGTTTCCTTCTTTGTCTCTTTTTAAATATCTTTTTTCCAATACTTTAATTGCGTTTTCCGATAAACTCAATTCTTCCATGCATGTGCTTTCTGCCACATTAACCTCCCCTTTTATTTTTATTTAATAATTACTATTCTATATCAAACTTCATGTCTATTCAACAATATTACATCAATTTACAATGAGCATGGGTAGAACTGTTAAAAAACATTTACGAAACGTTACAGGATTTTTTCATATAACTATGTTTGTAATATAATGGTTCTGAGGTAAAAAATTGAAACATTCTAAACTTACAGCCCTGATATTTATAGCATTAATTTTAGGTGTTATAGTTGGACATTTTGCCCCTGATTTTGCGGTTAAAATGCGACCGTTCGCAGTTATATTCTTAAGAATGGTTAAAATGATTATTGCCCCTTTGCTTTTTGCTACCTTGGTAGTTGGTGTTGCGGGTCATGGAGACGCAAAAAGTCTTGGAAAAATCGGGCTTAAAACAATTATTTATTTTGAAATTGTAACTACTCTAGCTTTAATAATTGGTCTTACTATGGCTAATTTATTCAAGCCTGGTGTGGGTTTTGTGAGCGGCACAAGTCCGCATGCTATAAGAATGCAGGAAGCAGGACTTCTTGCAGCTACTCAAGCTCATACATCTGTTAGTGAAATGGTTACAAATATTTTCCCTACAAGTATATTTGATGCCATGGCTCAAGGAAATTTACTGCAGATTGTGGTATTTTCGATATTTTTTGCGTTGGCTATAATTGCTGTAGGAAAAGCAGCAAAACCTGTTGTTGATATATTAAATTCAGTATCTCAAATCATGTTTAAGTTTACTGAGTATGTTATGTATTTTGCACCTTTAGGTATATTTGGAGCAATTGCATCAACAGTAGGTGCAAATGGTCTTGCTGTTTTGAAGAATTACTGTAAGGTTATTGCAGCTCTTTATGTTGCTTTAGCAGTTTTTGTTCTTTTAGTATTGATTATTGTATGTAAAATCGTAAAAATATCATTCAGAGATCTTTTAAGAGCATTACAAGAACCTGCTTTATTGACTTTTACAACAGCAAGTTCTGAGGCGGCTTTCCCAAAAGCAATGGATATCATGGAAAGATTTGGTGTTCCAAAAAGCATTGTGGGTTTTGTTATGCCGACAGGCTATACGTTTAACCTTGATGGCAGCACATTGTATCTTGCTATGGGGGTGCTATTTTCATCACAAATTGTTGGAATAAATTTGGATTTAAATCAACAAATAATTATAATGTTAGCATTAATGCTTACAAGTAAAGGTGTAGCAGGTGTTCCGAGAGCATCTTTGATAGTTCTTGCAGGAACTCTTGCAAGCTTTAATATCCCAATTCTTGGTGTTGCAATATTGTTAGGTATTGACCAGATTTTAGATATGGGAAGAACAACCGTTAATTTAATTGGGAATTGTGTTGCGACTGTGGTTATTGCCAGATGGGAAAATGAATTTGACTATCAAAAAATGGCAGAGTTTGTAAAACAGTCCAAAGAAGAAAGTATTGGAAATGATATACAGCAAAAATTAGGAAAAATAAAAGAAGGGTAATTTATTATGAGTAACGAAACAAGTACAAAAACTGAGTATAAAGATACTCTTAATTTGCCTCAAACGACTTTAGCGATGAGAGCAAATGCTACTGTGAGAGAACTTGAAATCCAAAAGTTTTGGCAGGAAAATGATATTTATAATAAGATTATTGATAACCGTGATAAAGCAAATAAATTTATTTTGCACGACGGACCTCCATATTTAAGTTCTGAAAAAATTCACGTTGGAACTGCTCTTAATAAAATTTTAAAAGATATTTTATTGAAATATAAAGCTCAATCCGGTTTTTATACTCCTTATGTTCCTGGGTATGACGGTCATGGGCTTCCTATTGAAAATGCTGTTGTCAAAAATATTAAAGGTGGTAGAAGTGCATTAACTCCTTATGAATTAAGACAGAAATGCAGAGAGTTTGCTCATAAAAACTTGAAAGGACAAGAGTCTGAGTTCAAACGTCTTGGAGTTCTTGGGAATTGGGAAAATCCTTAGTTGACAATTAATCCTGAATTTGAAGCAGAACAAGTTAGAGTGTTTGGTGAGATGTATAAGAAGGGTTATGTTGAAAAAGGGCTAAAACCTGTGTATTGGTGTGCATCTTGTGAAACTGCTCTTGCAGAAGCAGAAGTTGAATACGCTGATCATACATCAACTTCAATATATGTAAGATTTAAGTTTGATGAAGAGTCTACTGAAAAAATTAATAAATTAGTTCCAGCAGCTGCCGGCAAAGATATTTATGCAGTAATTTGGACTACAACTCCTTGGACAATTCCTTCAAATATGGCTATAAGTATGCATCCTAAATTTGAATATACTTTCTTTGAAAAAGATGGTGATGTATATGTTGCAGCTCAAGAATTGTTAGGAAGTTTCCTTGCAGATGTTGAATGGCAAGAAAGTGATATAAATGTTATAGGGTCTTGTATAGGACAAGATTTAGAGTTGTTAAATACAAAACATCCTCTTGTTGATAGAAAATCCCCTATAATTCTTGGAGAACACGTAACATTAGATGCCGGTACAGGTTCTGTTCATACAGCGCCGGGTCACGGTCTTGAAGACTATGAAGTTGGTTGTAAGTACGGTATAGAAGTATTTTCACCATTGGATAGTAAAGGTGTTTGGACTGAAGCTGTTAAAGATGAAGATTTAGTTGGAGTACCTTATTATAAAGGTAATTCTATTGTTATCGAAAAACTTAAAAATTGTGGAGCCTTGCTTGCTCAACAAGATATAAATCACAGTTATCCTCATTGTTGGAGATGTAAAAATCCTGTAATTTATAGAGCAACACCTCAATGGTTTGTTAAGGTTGATAAATTCAGAGAGCAAACTTTGGAGGAAATCAAAAAAGTAAAATGGATTCCATCAAGCGGAGAAGCCAGAATCTCAAACATGGTTGCAGGACGTACTGATTGGTGTATTTCTCGTCAACGTGCTTGGGGGGTTCCTATCCCTGTATTTTACTGTGAGGATTGTGGTGAAGTAATTGTAACTGACGAAACAATTGAAAATGTTGCTCAGATATTTGAAAAAGAAAGTTCTGATGCTTGGGTTAAATATTCTGAAGAAGACTTACTTCCAAAAGGATTCAAGTGTCCTAAGTGCGGAAAAACTCATTTCAAAAAAGAAAATGATATCATGGATGTATGGTTTGATTCAGGTATCACTTGGAGAGCAGTTGTTAACAAACGTAGTGAAGAGCTTGGTACAACTCCTGTTGAAATGTATCTTGAAGGTTCAGACCAGCATAGAGGTTGGTTCCAGTCATCACTTTTAACTTCCGTTGCAACTCAGGGAATTGCCCCTTACAAATCAGTTTTAACTCACGGATTTGTATTTGGTGAAGATGGAAGAAAAATGTCAAAATCTTTAGGTAATTATATTAGACCTGATGAGATTATAAAAACTTATGGTGCTGACATTTTAAGATTATGGGCTGCATCAGTTGATTATAGAAATGATACAAAAATCGGAAATAACATAATTAAACAGCTTGCTGAAATTTTCAAAAAAACAAGAAATACTTCAAGATTTTTGGTTGGAAACTTGTTTGATTTTGACCCAAAAACTGATTATGTAGAATATTCTGATTTGAAGCCAATAGATAAATTTGCATTACATAAGTTGAATCAACTTATTGTAAGTGTTACAGAAGCTTTTGATAATTATGAATTCTATAAATATTTCCAACAATTGCAAAATTTTGCAGCTGTTGACTTAAGTTCGTTCTATCTAGATATTGTAAAAGATAGATTGTACACTGCAGGAAAGAAATCACTTTCTCGTAGAGCTTGTCAAACAGTACTTTTTGAAATATTGCAGACTCTTGTAAGAATGCTTGTTCCGGTAATGCCTCACCAAGCTGAGGATATTTGGATGAGTGTTCCTGATGCTCAAAAAGACGGATTGACTAGTATTCTTCTTTCAAATTGGCCAAAAGCTAGACCTGAGTGGAATAATTCAGATTTAGAAGATGATTTCTCAAAAATATTAAAAGCTAGAGAAGTTGTTACAAGAGCAATTGAGCCGTTGAGAGCTGATAAAAAAGTTGGTAGTTCATTAGAGGTGGCAGTGTATGTGAAAGCTGATGACAATGCAGTATTAAAGGCTAATGAGGATGAACTATGCAATATCTTTATTACATCTCAGGCTTATGTAACTGATGAAAAACCGCAGGGAGTTCTAAATGAATACTCAGAAGACGGTTATACTGTTTGGGTTACAAAGGCTGAGGGCGAAAAATGTGAAAGATGCTGGAAATACAGAAAATTAAATTCCGGCGGTATCTGTGAAGAATGTGCTGAAGCTATTAAATAGAAAAAAGGGAACCGAAAGGGTTCCCTTTTTTTATGTAACAAAATGTTAATAAAATCTTATACATTTTTAAAGATTTCTTCAAATAGTTCCGTAGTCATGATTACAGGTACTATTTGAAAGGAAAATCTATTATGGGAATGGCAGCATCTCAAGCCAGATTATTAAGTATAACTGCAAGATTGACCAATAATGAAAATACAGGTCAAAGCATTTCCTATTCAAAACAAAGACTTGCAGATCAAACTCAACAAATTACAAATGAATATAATGAGGCTTTAGATGCAACTAAACTTACTGTATTGACAGGGTTTAATGGAGCTGAAGCAAATTATACTGATATTTCATACAATCTTATGACTGGTCTGCAAATGGCAGAAAATGTTAAACAGTACGTTGTTACTGATACTAAAGGTAGAATTTTAGTAAATGAAAATATTGCAGATGCATATGAAAAATCAAGAGGTAACTATAATCAATTCTTAGCAAATTTAGGTTATTCTCAAGCGGATATATCTGTTCAAAAAACATATACTGATATTAATGACAGAACAGAAGAACAAGCTAAAGCTGAACAAAAGATTCATGAAGCTTGGGATAAATATTTTGCAACAATTGGTGTAAATCTTGGTGATAATGAGCATGATTTTGGGTTTAGCTGGACAGAGACAGTTGTTCCTGGCGGTGATGTTAATAATCAAAATGATTATGCTATTGGTCAAGGTTATGCAGGATATGTAAGAACTGATGAAAACGGTGATTATGTAGATAAAGATGGAAATCCAGCATATTTTACTAATGAACAAGGTGAATTTGTTGATAAAGACGGTAATGTTATTGCAAAAGATGAATACAGTGATGATGTAAAAAATAATGCCGATAACGTTCAAAAATATGTGGATGAAAATGGAGATATTATCGATTATGACGTAGATACTGATGATGATGGTGTCATGGATGCTTATTCAAATGATGTAACTACAAATGAAGATAATACATTAAGATATTTTGATAAAAATGGTGATTTAATTGATTATGATGATTATTCTGAAGATGCAAAGTCAAAAAGAATAGTTGATTCTTCAAAAATAGTTTATGACCCTATTAATTATGAAGGAACTACAGATGAACAGCGTGAATTATTTGATTACGCTATGGCATTGACTGAAGCTTATCTAAGAGTTAATAACGATGGAACTACTCAGCAGTATCATCTTGAATATAATCAAGGTTTGTTAGCATCAACAACAGATCCTGAAAATGTAAGTACGATCAACTATTATAATAATATATTTGATAAAATGCAATCAAGCGGATATTTTACATATACTAATACTCCCGCAAAAGCTGATGATACTCATATCTATGCAGGTATTGGTACAGGGACAGCTGGTAATGTTCAAAAATCTCCATTAGAAGACAATGCGGTATTTGAACAAGCTCTAAGAGATGGAACTTTGAGATTAGAATACTATTCTACAACTGATAAATCATTCAAATCTACTACAATATCTGAAGATTCTTGTATTCAGGAAGTAGCTGATGAAAGAGCTATTGCAAAAGCTGAATCAAAATATAATCAAGACATGACTGATTTAGAAAATAAAGATAAAAAATTAGACTTAGAATTGAAAAAATTAGATACTGAACATAGTGCGTTGCAGACAGAATATGATTCTGTAAAGAATGTTGTTGATAAAAACGTGGAGGCGTCTTTTAAAACATTCGGATAATTTTAAAAACTTTTCGAGGCGATGTATTTCGGCGAATAGTTTGAAAGTGGAGTTTGAAATTAATTTTAAACTCCACTTTTTTTATCTAGCAAAAATTAAAATTTACGTGTTTTAGAATCCAAAAAGGAGTCTAAAAATGAAAATAGATCAAGTTAATTTTCCTGTTGCTAAAAGTAGTGTTTTTGAAATAAGTGATGGTCGTATTTTGGGAACTAAGGAGTTATCTCCATCAGTTTACCATAACTTTAGGTTATCTGTTTCTAAAAATAATGCCGGAATTGCTGCATTTGATAAAAAAATGTATGTAATTGCAATAAAAGAAAATTCTAAAAAATTACTTAAGAATCTATCTGATTTAGGTATTAAAGTTTCAAAAGCTGTTAAAGATCCGGAAACAATTAAGCAAGTTATTATGAATGAAAATAAATTATTGAGGAAATTTTTATAGATTTGTTCAAAAACGTATAAAAAAAAGACCTTTGAATTTCAAAGGTCTTTTTTATTCTTATTTTATAGAACTAGTCTTTAGAAACAGCTCCTGATTTTTCGATAATTTCTTTTTCGATGTTAGCAGGAACTTGTTCGTAACACTTGAATTCCATAGAGAATGTTCCACGTCCTTGAGTATTTGATCTCAAGTCTGTAGCGTAACCGAACATATTAGCAAGAGGAACCAACGCTCTTACAATTACGTTACCAGTGTTTCCAACAGGTTCTTGACCTTCTACACGGCCGCGACGTCTTGAAATATCACCGATGATTGTACCAGTGAATTCATCAGGAATTTCAATTTCAACTTTCATCATAGGTTCAAGAATGCAAGGTTGAGCTTTGCGGCAACCTTCTTTGATTGCCATAGAACCTGCGATTTTGAATGCCATTTCAGAAGAGTCAACTTCGTGATATGATCCGTCGTATAGTTCAACTTTAACGTCAATCATTGGGAATCCTGCTAAAATACCGCCTTCTAGAGCTTCTTCCATACCTTTTCTTGCAGGTTCGATATATTCTCTAGGAATAGCACCACCAACGATTTTGTTTTCAAATACAAATCCTGCATTTTCTTCAGCTGGAGAAATTCTAACTTTTACGTGACCATATTGACCTTTACCACCTGATTGACGGATGAATTTAGAATCTTGATCAGAGTTTCCGCGGATAGTTTCACGGTAAGCTACTTGTGGTTTACCGATATTAGCTTCAACTTTGAATTCTCTTAACATACGGTCAACAATGATATCAAGGTGAAGTTCACCCATACCAGAAATGATTGTTTGACCTGTTTCTGTATCAGATTTAACTCTGAATGAAGGATCTTCTTCAGCAAGTTTTTGTAAAGCAATACCCATTTTATCTTGGTCAGCTTTAGTTTTTGGTTCAATTGCAACAGAAATTACAGGTTCTGGGAAAGTCATTTTTTCTAAGATGATAGGAGCTTTTTCATCACATAATGTATCACCTGTAGTAGTGTCTTTCAAACCTACTGCTGCACAAATATCTCCTGCGTATACTTCTTGTTCTTCAAGTCTTTGATCAGCATACATACGAACTAATCTTGCGATACGTTCTTTTTTACCGTTTGTAGCATTTAATACATAAGAACCAGAAGTGATTACACCTGAATATACTCTTAAGAATGTTAGACGTCCTACGTAAGGGTCTGTCATTACTTTAAATGCCAATGCTGAGAATGGTTCAGAGTCAGATGAATGTCTTTCTGTTTTTGTACCATCTTCTAATTCACCTTCAATAGCTTTAACATCTACCGGTGATGGCATGTAGTCTACAACGTTATTCAATAATAATTGAACACCTTTGTTTTTGAATGCTGTACCGCAGCATACCGGAACAATTTTGTTGTCACAAACAGCTTTTCTCAAAACTGCTTTTAATTCATCTACAGTGATAGAATCAGGATCTTCAAAGAATTTTTCCATCAATGTGTCATCTTCTGATGCGATAGCTTCTACCATTGCATCTCTGTATTCTTTTGCTTTTTCTGCCATATCAGCAGGTATTTCTTCTTCTCTGATGTCTGTTCCTAAGTCGTTTGTGTAAATTTCAGCCTTCATTTTCATAAGATCAATAAGACCTGTAAATTTGTCTTCTGAACCGATTGGAAGTTGAATAGGAACAGCGTTAGCGCCTAATCTTGTTTTGATTTGATCTACAACTCTGTAGAAATCAGCACCTGTTCTATCCATTTTATTTACGAATACCATTCTTGGTACTTCATATCTGTTAGCTTGTCTCCAAACTGTTTCTGATTGTGATTGAACACCACCAACTGCACAGAATACAGCTACAACACCATCCAATACACGTAAAGAACGTTCTACTTCAATTGTGAAGTCAACGTGGCCCGGTGTGTCGATGATATTGATTTGGTGACCTTTCCATTCAGCAGTTACAGCAGCAGATTGAATTGTGATACCACGTTCTTTTTCTTGTTCCATAAAGTCTGTTACTGCAGCGCCATCGTGGGTTTCCCCGATTTTATGTGTTTTACCTGTGTAAAACAAAATACGTTCAGTTGTAGTGGTCTTACCAGCATCGATGTGTGCGGCAATACCAATGTTTCTGATTTTTTCCAATGGAGTTTTTCTTGCCATTTTTTGTTTTCCTTTTTTATATTGTGTACATCGCTATTATAATTTTAGCCTCACTTAAAATTATCACACAAACAAATATTTTTACAAATGGATTTGTTGATATTTTACATATTTGCAATATAATTATGATTATGAAAACACAGGAAAAAGATTTATTAACCGCTGAAATAGTAAAAGAGACAAATTTACAACACATTGCAATAATTATGGACGGGAACCGTCGTTGGGCAAAGGAGAGAAATTTACCTTCCGCTGTTGGTCATAAAAAAGGTGTTGATGCCTTGAAAGCAACACTTAGAGCTTGCAAAGACTTTGGTATAAAGTATCTCACTGTATACGCTTTTTCTACTGAAAATTGGAATAGAAAGAAAGAAGAAGTTGATTTTCTTATGGAACTTTTGGCTATTACATTGCAAAATGAACTTGCAGAGATGCATTCTGAGGGTGTTGTAATAACCTTTATCGGTGATACTTCAAGGTTAAGTGACAAGTTGCAGAAAATTCTTAAAAATTCTGTAGAAACTACGAAAAATAATACGGGAGTTCATCTTCAAATAGCTTTTAATTATGGTGCAAGGGATGAAATTTTGCATGCAGTGAAAACTATTGTTCGTAGCGGCATTCCAGTTGATCAAATTACAGAAGAAACTATTTCGGAAAATCTTTATACAAATGGTGTTCCTGACCCTGATTTATTGATTAGGACAGGAGGAGAAAAAAGAATTTCAAATTATTTATTGTGGCAGATTGCTTATTCTGAGATTCTTGTGGTTGGTCAGTATTGGTCGGAATTTGATAAAACTTCGCTTGCTGATGCTGTTGAGGAGTTTAAAAATCGTCAAAGACGTTTTGGAAAGTAGTCTTATTTTTAGAGGTATATATGAAAATTGTTTTTGCAACGGGAAACCCTCATAAACTTCAGGAAATAAAAGAAATTGCAGGAGATACTGATATAGAATTTATTCTCCCGCCTTCCGGATTTGATCCGATTGAAGATGGAAAAACTTTTGAAGAAAATTCTATGATAAAGGCTAAGGAAGCTGCTCATTTGAGTGGGATGATTGCTCTCGCAGATGATTCAGGACTTTGTGTTGAAGCTCTTGGCGGAGAACCTGGGATTCGTTCTGCCAGATATGCGAAAACTTCTGAAAAAAGAATTGAAAAATTGTTGAATGCTATTGATGGTTTTGACAATAGGGATGCAAAATTTGTTTGCGCGATGACTTTAGTGGATGCAAATGGAAATATTATTTTTCAGACAAGAGGAGAATGTAAGGGGAAAATTGCAAAACACTGCTCCGGAAGTAATGGTTTTGGGTATGATCCAGTGTTTATTGTCGGAGATTCAAATGTTACCATGGCTGATATGTCTGAGAGTGAGAAAAATAAGATTTCTCACAGAGGAAAAGCTTTGAGAAATATTTTGGATTATATATCAAAAAATTCTTTTAATTTGTAATTTTCTTAATCATATTTGCCTTGAAGTACGCTACTTTTCAAATATTTTTAGTGCTGATATTTACTTATTGACATGGGAAAAAATTAATAATACAATTATTGTTGTAAAAGCAACATAATTTTGTTTTGCTTTAAAAATAATAAATTTTACCAGATGAGGGAGAGTAAATGAAGAAAAACATTATAATATTTTTGTCTGTAATTGTGGCTGCAATTTTGTTTAGATACGGTTTTTCATTGGTTAGCAACATAATGCAGGGTAAGGCTATGAGTAATAGACCTGCACCTAATGTTACAATTCAGTCGATTGAAGAACAGAGTGTGATCAGAAATTTTGAGGCTCCGGGACGTGTAGTGTCTAAATATAGAGTAGACGTACTTGCTCGTATATCAGGTTATTTACAAAAAAGTTATTTCAAAGAAGGTGATTTTGTTAAAGCCGGTCAGGTTTTGTTCTTGATAGAACCTACTGAATATGCTAACGCTGCAAATGTTGCTGGAGCTAATGTGAAAAATTTAAAAGCTCAGTTGATATATGCTGAAAAACAACTTGCTCGTGCTGCTGAACTTGTAAAAAAAGATTATATAGCAAAGGCTCAATATGACCAAATGCTTTCTCAAAGAGATTCTTTGAAAGCTCAATTGGCATCAGCGCAAGCTTCATATAATGATGCAAATAGAAGTTTAGGATATACAAAAGTAAAATCTCCAGTAGATGGTAAAGTAGGTATAATTAATGTTACAGTTGGGAACTATGTTTCTCCTACCTCTGGAGCTTTGACAACTATAAATAGTACTAACCCTATATATGTTACTTTCCCTATAGATTCAAATGATTTCCAGTCACTTGCAGTGTCTGATGGTGAAAATAATAAAAATAGGAAAGTTGAATTATTTTTAAGTAATGGAATGAAATATTCTTTAAATGGTGTTCAAGACTTTCAAGATAACAAAGTTGATGTATCTACCGGTACAGTTACTATGAGGGCGACTTTTGATAATCCAGATAATGTCTTGATTCATGGAGAATTTGTAACGGTAAAACTTTATGCAAACAAACCTGTTAATGTTCCTGTAGCTCCTGTTACAGCTGTTTTGGAAAATCAGGCAGGAAAATATGTTTATAAGTTAGATGAAAATGATTTGCCTCAATTGACATATGTAAAAACAGGAGAACAAAGTGGACATAATTGGATTATCACTGAAGGTTTGAAAAAAGGTGACAGGATAATTACGGAAGGATTACAAAAAGTTACTCCTGGTAAACCGGTAAATATTGTTTCAGAACAAGAAATGGAAAAAATTAAAACAGAACAAGTAACAGGCGATAGTAAAGACAAATAGTGCCCTTATAATTAGAAGTTAGATTTTGAAAGTACATAGTTAAAGGTAAAAAATGGGAAAAGAAAATTCAGGAAATTTATTTATAAAACGACCTAAGTTAGCGATAGTAATATCACTTGTAATAATGCTTGCCGGTATTTTGATGGTGAATACACTGCCACTTGAGGAGTATCCTTCTATTACACCTCCACAAGTTATCGTAACTGCAACTTATGCAGGTGCAAGTTCTGACGTTGTAGAGGACACAATAGCAGCTCCTGTAGAAGCTCAGTTGAACGGTGTTGAGGATATGATTTATATGTCTTCTACTTCTCAAAACGGTCAATATCAGCTGACTTTGTATTTTAATATCGGTTCAGACCCTGATATGGCGGTAGTAAACGTACAAAACCAGTTACAGTTAGTTACTCCGCGTCTTCCTGAAGAGGTAAAGAGATATGGGCTTTCTGTAAAAAAATCTACAGGTGGTCCGGGGCTTATGATGATTTCTGTTAATTCACCATCCCATACTTATGATTCTTTGTATATTGCAAACTATGCTTCTATATATATTAAGGATGAATTAGCTCGTATTAAAGGGGTTGGTAAAGTTGCAGTGTTCGGGTCTTCGGATTATTCTATGAGAATATGGTTGGATGCCGCGAAAATGGCTAACCTTGGAGTATCTGTATCTGAGGTGAGCAGTGCAATACAGACTCAAAATACTCAGGTCCCAGCAGGTGATTTGGGTGTTGAACCTATGAAAAATAAACAGATGATTAAGCTTACAATGAGAACTAAGGGGCGTTTAAAGGATGTTTCTGAATTTGAAAATATCATTGTTCGTTCAAAACAAGATGGTTCTCAAATTAAGCTAAAAGATATTGCAAGAGTTGAGTTGGGTGCTGAAAGTTATTCATTCTTCTCCAGAATTGGCGGAAAAGATTCTGCTATTATTTCTGTAAGTCAATTGCCGGAAGCTAACGCTATTGATCTTTCAAATAAAATTAGTGCAAAAATGAAAGAATTAAGCAAAAGTTTCCCTCAAGGTATTGAATATAAAATTCAAAGGGATGAAACTGAATTCGTAAGAGAATCAATTAAAGAGGTAATTAATGCGATTGGTCTTGCTATTGTTCTGGTAGGTATTGTTACTTATATGTTCTTAGGTAGTGGACGTGCCGCTTTAATTCCTTTCTGTGCAATTCCTGTATCGCTGATTGGTGTATTTATTTTTATGAGTATACTTGGTTTTTCGGTTAACCTATTGATATTATTTGGTCTTGTACTAGCGGTTGGTCTTGTAGTTGATGATGCTATCGTTGTTTTGGAAAATACGCAAAGACATATTCAGGAGGGTAAAACCCCTAGAGATGCTACTGAAATTACTATGGTTGAAGTATTTGGTGCTGTAGTTGCAACATCTTTGGTATTGATGGCTGTGTTTGTGCCTGTTTCATTTATGTCGGGTATTACAGGACAAATGTTTAGACAATTTGCATTGTGTATTGCATCATCCATCGGTTTATCAACTCTTGTCGCTTTGACTCTTGCTCCGGCGCTTTGTGCTATGATATTGAAGTCAGGTGAAGAAAAGGCTGATTTTGAATTTATACAAAAATTTGATGATTGGTTTAATAGTGTAAGAGACAAATACCTTGATGGGGTAAAGATTTTTATTGATTCTCCAAAACTTACTTTAGTTTTGTATTCAATTATTATCGTATTTACTGTAGGGATGTTTTATATTGTTCCGAAAGGTTTCTTGCCTACAGAAGATAAGGGGGCAATTTTCTCTCAAATACAGCTCCCAGACGGATCTTCTGCTTCAAGAACTGATATGGTTGCAAACGAAGTAGAACAACGAATTTTGAATATTGATGGTGTTAAAAATACAATCACTTTGGTAGGGTATTCAGGAGAAAATACTGCTTTAATTGTTGCAGAACTTACTGATTGGTCAAAACGTAAAAGTAAAGACTTATCTATGCAAAGTATATTAGGCAAAATTAAAAAAGAATTTGAAAATTATCCTTCTGCAACTATTGCATCATTCTCTCCTCCTTCTATTTCAGGTTTGGGTATGTTTGGAGGTTTTGAATATCAATTACTTGATAAGGGTGATAGAAGCCCTCAAGAGTTGTATGATGAAGCTCAAAAACTTATTGCTGCAGCGAATAAGGATTCGGCTTTCCAGATGGTTTACACATCATTTACAGCTAATTTGCCTCAGTTATTAATTAAAGTAGATGAGAATAAAGCATTGGCACAAGGTGTTAGTATATCTGAAATATATTCGGCACTATCAGGATATTTTGGAAAATCTTATGTAAATGACTTTAATAAATATGGTCGTGTTTACCGTGTATATTTGCAAGCTGATTCTCAATTCAGGGAAAAACCTGCAGATATTGATAAAATATACATAAAGAACACCTTAGGGAAAATGGTTCCATTGTCTTCTGTAGTTACTGTAAGCAATGTTGTAGGACCTTATAGTTTGACAAGGTTCAATATGTATCCTGCTATAACAATCAACGGTCAGGCCAGAAATGGTGTAAGTTCCGGTGATGCTATGGCTGCAATGGAAAACATTTCGAATCAAGTTCTACCGAAAGATATGGGTTACAGCTGGTCTGGCAGCTCTCTTCAAGAAAAAGAATCAAGTGGACAAATTGGTCCGATTCTTGCTATGTCTTTAGTTTTCATATACCTGTTCTTGGTAGGTTTATATGAAAGTTGGATGTTGCCAATTGCTGTACTATTGATTTCTCCTGTTGCGTTGGTTGGAGCTTTGTTCTTCCAGTATGTTTCAGGTTATTCACTAGACTTGTATTCACAAATCGGGCTTGTAATGTTAATAGGTTTGTCTACTAAACAAGCAATTTTGATTATAGAATTCGCAAAAGATGCTCATCAAAACGGTATGAGTATAAAAGATGCGGCTATGCAGGCGGCTAAACTGAGATTTAGAGCTGTTATGATGACTAACATAGCATTTATACTAGGTCTGTTACCGCTTGTATTCGCAAAAGGTGCAGGTGCCGCAAGCCGTAATTCTGTTGGTATGACAGTTTTTGGCGGTATGATGGCAGTTGCTTTCATAGGTACATTTTTAGTTCCAGCATTTTTCGTGTTGGTTGAAGATTTAAAGGTCTACACAGCTAAGAAGTTAAGAAAAAGGGATAATTAATGTTTAAAAAGATAATATCTTTAAGTTTAATATTAAGTCTTATGACACCTGCAGTTTTTGCGCAGGATATTGGTAATACTGTCAGCGAAAAGGAATACCCAAAGGCTAACGCTGTTTTGCCAAATACTGAGGAAAAAGCTGACTTTGTTATAGAAGGTTCCGTTGAAAAAAATATTGATATGACATTGGAGCGTTGTATAGAACTTGCTCTTGGAAATAATCCTCAAATTAACGCAGCTTTTCATGATATTTTAGCTTCTGACTCTAGGATTAAGCAGGTTTGGTCAAATTATTTCCCACAATTTAGTTGGCAGACAGGTTATACAAGAATTCGTCAATTACAATTGTCAGATGCCTTAGGACAAAATTTGACATTCAATTACTATATTTTAGGTCAAGTTACACTTCAACAGATGTTATATGACTTTGGTGTTACTCAAAATCAGGCTACAATAAAACGTTTGGATTACGAAGCTTACAAAACTACATTGGGTGCGATTATTAATGATGTAATTTTCCAGACAAAGGATGCTTATTACAATCTTTTGTATGCTTTTGAAAGTAAAAAGGTTGCAGAAGATACAGTAAATAAGTTTGAAATGTTTTATAACCAAGCAAAGGCATTTTATGAAATCGGTCTTAATCCAAAGGTTGACGTAACTATTGCAGAAGTAAACTTAAGTAATGCTAAATTGCAATTGATTCAGGCTGATAATGCTGTTAATCTGGCTGTTGCGAGGTTAAACAACGTAATGGGAGTTCCATTTATTGACAAATATAATGTACAAGAAAGACTAAAATATCAACCGGTTAATATAACTTTCAATGAATCAGTAGAAATTGCAAGAGAGGCAAGACCTGAACTTAAACTTGCAGAATTGAAAGTGGAAAGTGCTAATCAGACTTTAAAATTGGTTAAAAAATCATATTTCCCTACTTTATCAATTGAAGGTCAGCTTCAAATAGGTGGTAAGCAATGGACTTCAAACCATGGTTATAACCTTGGCGGATATTTGAATTTCCCGACAATCAATGGTATGTTGATTAAAAATGAAATTCAAGAAGCAAGATACTTGTATGATAAAGAAATTGCGAATGCTAAGAATACTCAAAACCAAATATATTTAGAAATTCAAAATGCATTTCTGAAACTAGAGGAAAAGAAAAACCAAATGCCTGTTGCTATTCTAGGTGTAAAACAAGCAAAGGAAAACTACGAATTGTCTTATGGAAGATATCGTGTGGGTGAAGCTAATCCTACTGAGTTAAAAGATGCACAAATTAACTATCAACAAGCTCAATTAAGTTACTACAATGCTCTTTACCAGTACAATTCTGCGAAAGCTGAACTTGAAAAATCTATAGGTAAGAACCTCACTGTTAATCAAGAAGATTTAATTGAGTTAGAAAAATAGATTCAAAAAAACTTAATATTTGTTAATAATTACATCTTAAAAAAGCAATTTTTTTAAGATGTAATATTTTATATATATGTAAGATATATTTAAAGAGAGAGAAAATAAAATGATTACAACAACAGCAGAGTCAAATAATAATACAAGCGGCAATGGTCAATTTGGTTCGCTTTTAAGAAAAAGAAAAAGGTTTGATGAATCACAAGAGTTTAATATTGAAGATATAAACTATCTTGAAAAAACTGACAAAAGGATGCGTTTTAATAATGCAAAGGATCCAATATATTACGTATTCGATGTAATAGAAAATAGACCAATTAAAACATTAGCAAAAGAGTTCGTAAAAGATTCATTTTTTGAAATAGCAAATTTTGTATCACAAGTCGTAAGATAATCAATAGGAATTAGGAAAAGGAAATAGGATAAAAAAAGAACGGTATAAATACCGTTCTTTTTTGTATATTTTGAATATAAATATTAACGTTTTGAGAATTGGAAACGTTTTCTAGCACGTTTACGACCGTATTTTTTACGTTCTTTAACACGTGGGTCACGAGTTAACAATCCTTCTAGACGTAAAACATTTTTGTATTCTTCGTTAGCTTTAACCAAAGCTCTTGAAATACCGTGTCTGATAGCTCCACATTGAGCAACAACACCGCCACCTACAGCTTTAACTTTTACGTCATATTTTTCTTGATTATCTGTTAATACTAAAGGTCTGTATACTAACATTTCAATTGCCGGTCTGTTTCCGATATAGTTTCTAAGAGTTTTGCCGTTAACAAAAATTCTACCTTTACCTTTAACAAGTTTTACAACAGCAATAGAGGTTTTTCTACGTCCTGTAGCCATAATTTCTTTATCTGCCATTATTTAGCCTCCTTTTCCAATACAATTGGTTTTTGTGCTGCATGCGGATGTTCAGGTCCGTTGTACACTTTTAATTTTGTAAATTGTGTATCACCTAATGTATTGTGTTGAAGCATACCTTTTACGGCTTTTTCAATCAACAATCTTGCATCTTTTTCACGTAATTCTTTTACGCTTGCAGATTTTAAACCGCCTGGGAAACCAGTGTGGTGATAATATATTTTATCAGTTTCTTTTTTACCTGATACCAAAACTTTCTCAGCATTGATTACGATAACGAAATCACCTGTATCAACGTTTGGTGTATATTCAGGTTTATTTTTTCCTCTTAAAATATTAGCTACTCTGGTTGCTAATCTACCAAGGATTTCTCCTTCAGCATCGATTAGATACCATTTTCTTTCTACTTCTAGAGGTTTTGCTGAATATGTTTTCATGCTAATATCTCCATTTACTTTTATTTTTTAGTTATATGTTACTTCCATTAACGTCAACCCGTAAGGGCTAACTGTTTGCCCTGCTTTTTTTCTGTCACATGCATCCAAAACTTGTTTCATATGTTCAGCTTGCAGGTTATGTCCTTCTATTTCAAGAAGTGTACCGACAATAGTTCTTACCATATTGTATAGGAATCGATTTCCTACAATATCAATAATCACTTTATCTCCGACTCTTTTGCATTCGGCCTTTTCTATAAAACAAACCTTGCTCGGGTTAAGCGTTCCGGAACTTTTAAAGCTTGAAAAATCATGTTCCCCTATTAGGTAATTAAGGGAATTCTGCATCCTTTCAATATCAATATTAAATTTCACTCTCATCAAATCTCCATCAAAAGCATTTTTACATTTACGGTTAACAAATACATATCTGTAATATCTTCTTTTTGCAGATTTTTGAGCATGAAAATTCATATCGACTGCTTTTAAATCACTGACTGAAATGTCTTTGGGAAGTATTTCATTCATTTGGTAGACAAACTTTGAAGCAACAATAGGTTTGTCTACATCAAAATGAATAATCTGCCCTAAAGAATTTACGCCTCTGTCAGTTCTTCCGGAAAAGATTGTTTTAATCTGTCGGTTTTTATTTACGGTATCACCGTTTATCAATGTACTGATTGCTTTTTCAAGTTCACCTTGTATTGTAAGTGTTTCCAGCTCTTCACCATTTTCAAATTGAATTTGGCTTCCTGCGTAGTTTTTCCCTATATATTGAACTTGAAGTGTATAGCGCATAGTTAGATTATACCAACTGGATTAGCGCCATTTCAGAAGCATCACCGCGTCTTGGAGGTAATCTGAATATTCTTGTGTAACCGCCTTGACGATCAGAATATTTTTTACCGATTACTGTGAATAGTTTTCTTAGAACTGTTTCTGCTGCTAATTTTTTATCTGCAGATGGAGCTTCGAAAACTTCTCCTGTAGCTAAGTCCATAAATTTTCCAGTTTCTTTGTCAAAAATAAACTTAGCTGCTTGACGACGAGCGTGTAAATCGCCTCTTTTTGCTAGTGTGATAATTTCTTCAGCGTATGGTTTCAATGCTTTTGCACGAGCCATAGTTGTTTTGATTTCACCGTATACAAAAAGTTCAGTCGCCAAAGATCTTAACAAAGCATCTCTTTGATCCTTTGCTTTTCCTAGCGTATGTTTTTTAGTTTGGTGTCTCATTTTTCTATTTCCTTTTTAGTTATTTGTATTTTATTTATACTTCTTCTTCAACCTCTGGGTTTGGAGCAAGGTCTAAACCGAAGTGGTGAAGTCTTTCGATTACTTCGTCAGAAGATTTCTTTCCGAAGTTTTTAATATTTAATAAATCGTGTTCTGATTTTTTCAATAGCTCAGCCATTGAATTAATGCTTGCACGTTTTAAGCAGTTGTATGCTCTAACTGAAAGTTCTAATTCTTCGATTGTCATTGAAGGAGTATTTGTGTCTTCTTCTACTTCTTCTTCAACTGTCATTGAAGGAAGAGTTACAGGTTGTCCTGTAATAGCTGCAATTTGCATAAAGTGGTCAATTAATAGGTTTGCAGCTTGGCTCAATGCATTAGTTACATCAATTGAACCGTTAGACCAAATTTCCAATGTCAATTTATCAAAGTCGATTGAATCACCAACACGAGTACTTTCTACGTTATAGCTTACTCTTTTGATAGGCATAAATGTTGCATCTATAGGTAATACATCTATAGAAACGCCTTTTGAGTCTCTAGGAACATCATGTGCAACGTATCCTTTTCCGGTTTCTACTGTTACGTCAGCGTGGAAGCTTCCGCCATCTGCAACTGTACAAATTAACCAATCCGGGTTAACTACTTTTACACCTGCAGGTAGTTGAATATCGCTTGCCAAAACCGGTCCTGGACGATCAACATCTATTCTCAATGTTTGAGGTTCTTTGGAATCAGTTTTTACAACCAATCCTTTAAGGTTTAGCATTACATCGATTACGTCTTCTAATACACCTGGAATTGCAGTGTATTCATGAGTAATACCTTCGATTCTTGCAGAAGTAACGGCTGTTCCTTCTAAGCTTGATAGAAGTACTCTTCTTAAAGAATTACCGATTGTTGTACCAAAACCTTTTTCTAATGGCTCAATTACGAATTTTCCGTATTGTGAACCGTCAGAACTTGTTGTTGTATTAACACATTTAATTTTTAATTCCATTTTTTAATCTCCTAGTTTTGTAACTATTTGTTTTAGCATCCGCTTTTATTGTTCATTTAGGTTTGGATTAACCATTTAAACAACATTATTTAGAATAGTACTCGATTACAAGTTGTTCTTTGAATTCTGGGTCTAATTCTTCTCTTTCAGGGATTCTATCAAAAGTGATTTTTAATGCTTCTTTATCGATAGTCATCCAAGCTGGAGCGCAAGCCATATCAATCATTTCAGTTACATTTTTTACAAAAGATGTACTTCTTGATTTGATTGTGATTACATCACCTGCTTTTACCAAATAAGATGGAATATCAACTTTTTTGCCGTTAACAAGTACGTGACCGTGATTTACGATTTGTCTTGTTTGTTTACGTGTAATACCTAAACCGGCTCTGAATAGAACGTTGTCTAATCTTGATTCAAGGATTTGTAATAGGATTGTACCTGTTACACCTTTTCTTCTTGCAGCTTCATTGTAGTATTTTGCAAATTGTTTTTCACTTACTAAGTATGTGAATCTGATTTTTTGCTTTTCTGCAAGGTGTATTGCATATTCAGATAATTTCTTTCTAACTGCACCGTGTTGACCTGAAGCAGTTTGTCTCATTGAAGATGTCAATTTTCTGTTTGAAAGATCTTTTACTTTTTTATTTCTGAATAATTTATTTGTAGGTCCTGTATATCTAGCCATTAATTTCTCCTTTTCTTGTGCAGGGCGTCTATGGTTTGCTGTTTGGCTTTAAAGCAAGCCCCTGCGTTTGTACTTTTTAAAGAACTGATGTCTTTATACATTCAGTTCACTATACTCTACGTTTTTTAGGTGGACGGCATCCGTTGTGAGGGATTGGAGTTACGTCTTTGATTAATGTAATTTCCAAACCTGCAGCTTGGATTGCTCTGATTGCAGTTTCTCTTCCTGAACCAGGTCCTTTGATGTATACTTCAACTTTTTTCATACCTTGGTCGATTGATTTTTTTGCTACAAGTTCAGCTGCTGATTGAGCTGCAAACGGAGTTCCTTTTCTAGCTCCTTTGAAGCCTGTTGCACCAGCTGTAGCCCAAGCAATTGCATTACCTTGAGTATCTGTTGAAGTTACGATTGTATTGTTAAATGTTGATTGAATGTGAACAACACCTTGCAATACGTTCTTTTTTTCTTTTTTCTTAGTTTTTACTGGTCTTGCCATTTTTATTTCCTCTATTTTTTATAAATTATTTACCTTTAAGTGTTAATTAAACTGTTTTCTTTTTAGTAATAGCTAAGCCTTTTTTACCACGTCTTGTTCTAGCATTAGTCTTTGTTCTTTGTCCGCGGCAAGGAAGGTTACGTTTGTGTCTCATTCCTCTGTAAGAACCGATTTCTTGAAGACGTTTGATATGCATAGTTACTTCACGTCTCAAATCACCTTCGATGTGGTAATTAGCTAATTCGTTACGTAAGTTTTTAATATCTTCTTCTGTTAAATCGTCTGTTCTTAAATCAGGTGAGATACCTGTTGCTGCAAGAATTTTCTTGCTCCTAGTAGGTCCTATACCGTAAATATAGGTTAAAGCTATTTCCATTCTTTTGTTACGAGGTAAATCTACCCCTGCTAGTCTTGCCATTTTTTCTTTTTCTCCTTTTCTTGTTGTTAGATTTTTTTGTGTATGAGGGTTAAATGCTTCCTCACCATCTACCGTTTATCCCGTAGATTCGGATTTTGTTACTAACCTTGTCTTTGTTTATGTTTAGGGTTTTCACAAATTACTGCGATTCTGCCTTTTCTTTTGATACATTTGCATTTATCGCACATTGGTTTTACTGATGATCTTACTTTCATAGTTTTTTCCTTTTTTTTTTGTATATATGTTTGTACGTGAGATTTTTTATTTAAGTCTGAAGGTAATACGGCCTCTTGATAAATCATAAGGTGTCATTTCGACTTTTACTTTGTCTCCAGGTAATATTCTGATGAAATTTTTTCTTATTTTACCTGATATGTGAGCAAGTATTTCGTGATCGTTTTCAAGTTTTACGCGAAACATTGCGTTAGGCATAGCTTCCAATATTGTACCTTCTAATTCAATTACGTCTTTTGACATATTTTCCTCTTTTTCGGCTGTACATTATATGCCTACAATTAGGCACTATATTAATAATACTTGCAAAATATTCATTTGCAAGCGGTTTTGACATGTTTTTAAGACGAAATTAGTATACATATTATTGGTTGTTTTTATAATAAAGCCACACTATCAATATTTACTTGAATCTTAAAAAATGTTGTTCAAAGCAACTTTCCAGACATTTGTAAATTTTTCTTAATATTTGTAATTATTTATATATTTAGAAAAACAATAGTTTTAAAATTTAGAGATTCTGCTTTGTTAACTTTTTTTACAAATATAAAAATCTGTGAAATTAGGTGGGAATAATATACTTAATATATTTAGAAGAGAAAAATCGGAGAGTATTATGGCTATAAAAATTGATGGAATACAGTCTGAGGATGAATTAAGAAAAGCTCAGGCGGCAGCTCAGGCTCAAGGAACTTCAATTATAAACTATAATGAATGGTCAGAGATATTAAAAGAGTTTTCTGAAAATGGGATTCAATCTACAGGTTCTTATGCTGGGGACAAAGCCAGGATGGAAGAAATACAACTTGCAGTAGAAGAATATGTAAATGAGCTTCAAGCTCAGGAAAAAATTCAGCAAAATATGCCAGATAATAAAGAATCTCAAAAGGTTCAAAGTAGTTCAGAAAATGACAGGAACCAACAAATTAAAGCTACCGTTGCAAACGCAACCAGCTCTCAGATAATGGCTGATTATATGAAATATTACCATCTTTTGATGTAGAATTATAAGGTTCTACTTAAAAATTCTTATTCTGTTGAATGGCCAGAATAAAAATACTGCTCTACCTACGAATCTGTCTTCCGGGAGGAATCCCCACCATCTGCTATCGTAGGAGTTACCTCTATTGTCGCCCATCATAAAATATTTGTGTTCCGGAATGATTATTGGGCCGCAAAGCATATCTTCAGTGCAAGGTTTATAGTAATATTCGCTTCTTATGTATGGTTCTGTCAGAGGTTTGTCGTTAATATATACTTTACTTCTACCTTCTTTATCAGTTTTAATTTCCAGTTTATCTCCAGGCAGGCCTATTACTCTTTTTATGTAGGCTACATCCTTACAGAAAAAGCCTGTTAATCTTGAAAATACGCGTAAAGGAGTATTTGGTAATTTCTCAAACGGAGGATAAAATACCATTATGTCTCCGCGTTTAGGTGTTTTATAAAATCTGGAAAAACGTTCTACAACTATTCTATCCCCTTCAATTAATGTTGGACGCATAGATGCTGAAGGGATCCATCTTATTTCTCCTACAAAGAATCTTATTATAATTACCATGACAACAACAAATACGACTGTTTCAATAATTTCTCTTGTTATTGGATTTATTTCGTTGTATTTGTTTTTTATTTTTTCTAGTATTTCTTTTAATTTATTCATCTTTTAAAAGTTCCAAAAGCTCTATTATTTTCTCTTTGTATTTATTGTTTTCAATATTTTCTAATAATTTTATTGTCTCTTCGACGTAATTATTTAACAAAATAACTGTTTTTTCAATCCCAAATTTTAAATCTTTGGTATTGTTAGAAAATATTATAGGTGCAGTGTATATGCCATCTTGCAAATCTGTTTTTGAGGTTTTTATATTAATTAAGTCATCTCTGAGTTGAAAAATTATTCCGAAATTTTTCGCAAATTTTGTAGCATCTATGTCTGATTTCCCGATTAATAAAGCTCCACATATTGCGGTCTCAAAAAGTTTTGCGGTTTTTTGTTCTGATTTTTGAATGTATTGTTCTAATGTCGGAAATTTATATTTATTGAAAAATTGAAATATTTCTCCTTGACACATATCATCAAGTGTTTGTGCAAACATATGTGTAAGATTTGGGTTATTGATTTTACAAATTCTTTTTAGAGCCAGTGAAAGCAAGTAGTCTCCAGATATGACTGCAAGTTTATTGCCAAATTGTTTATTCAGAGTTGGTATATTGCGTCTTGAACTGCTTTCATCAATTATATCATCATGTATTAATGAAGCGTTATGTGCAAGTTCAATTGCAACTTGTAGTGAAATTTGTTCTTCATTAATTTTGATGCCGATCGCCTTTAGGTATAAGAAAGAAATGGCGGCTCTTATGTGTTTAGAAGGTGCATGTAAAAGTTCAAAAAGTTTTGAATTTAGAGGTTCTTGTATGTGCATATCATTTGTGAGGTTTTCAACTACCAATGATATTTCTCCTGATACATCTTCTAATATTTTCTCGTATTTTTTTTGAAAGCTCATAATAGTATTTTATCATGGATATCATTACATAATATTTTTATACATAAAAAAAACGACAAACTTTGTGCTTGTCGTAGGAAAATCAATAGGAAAAAGGGAAAGGAAACTTATTTTTTTATATTTTTTACTTTTGCAATTTAGCCGAAAGTTTTAAAAGTTGATTCAGTATTCTTTTCGATAACTTTTTGTACTGCATCCATTTCAGTTGAAATTGCATCTTGTTCAGTATCTAGTTGTTTTAATCTCAATTCTAAGTTTTTATCTTGAGACTGTATAATTTCTATTTTTGCATTTATTTGATCAATCGCTTGGTCATATTCATATTTATCGTATTCGTATTGGTTCATAGCATCTTTGTATGCATCTTGATCTGTAATAGTGTTTGTAGTTAATGCATATGTTGTTTCAGATGTGCCATCTCCGTTTGGTATTGTGATATTTATGTAACGGCCGGAGCTGTCTTTTTCAATTTTGCAACCATCAACGGATTTTACTTCTTCTGTTTTATTTTCACTGCCGATTGTATAGCAGTTAATATTTGACTGAGAATTTCCGTTGTCGTCATAGTTTGCTTTTTCTAAATCTGATTTTTTGTAGAAATATGGAACATATTCATCTGAAGATGAATTTTTTATGTATCTTACCATATATTCTCCGGGACCGTATTTTTCTTCAAGGAGAGCAAGATATTCTTGTTCTTCTTTTTGTAAGTCTTTTAATTGACTTTCAGTCAAAGATCCGATGTATTTGTCATCCCCGGTGTATACCATTGAACCTTTAACCGGTTCTTCATCAACTGCTTGGCTGCTCCACATACCGTTAGTGTTAACTCTTTCAGCCCATTCTGCAGGTTCTCCTTCCATTTCAGGATTTCTCCATAAGTAATGAACTTTATTGAATTCATCGGTATATTGATACCATTCACCATCAGTTTGAGTAGGATCAGGTGATTCAATAGCTTCTAAAACTTGTCCTTTGTATGAATACTTTTTACCGTTTTCGTTTTCTTGGAATTCGAAATCATTAGGATCTATACTTCCAAGAGTTCTTAATTCTGTAGAACCAACCATGTATTTATCATCATCTTTGTCGTCAGTTCCATTAGTATTTCTGTTTACAATGCTTGTAGATGCTGCTACTACAGAAAAATCATCTTTCCATTGTCTGATATAGCTTACAGAATATGTACCGTCATTTTGAGCAATCATTGCTGTAATTTGGTTTGTTAATGCTCCATCTTCGAAAGTGTACACAGTTTTTGTGTAATCATCGACAGACGGAGGAACCGGTACTGACATACCCAACAAATCGTTGTAGTAGTTAGCAGACTGGTTTGACAATGTTGTTCTTTGTTGGTTAATTTGCTGACCTTCAAATTCAACATTGGTTTTTCTGGCTGTCAAGCCTAAAAATCTAGCTTGTGATGCTGCCATTCCCATTGCTATCGATCTTCCTTTCTTTTACTTAGTACTTATATTTCTTTTATCGACACATGAGAATCAAAACTTTAATCATGTTTTAAATATTGTTAAGAATTTGTAACATTAGGACTTTTTATCGAGCCTCTAAAACGGTCTGAAAGGTAGGACAGTATTGCCCCTCCAATTTCTTCATTCGGATCAAAGTTTGAAGATTGTGGGTGTAAAGAATTTTGAATTAACATTTTAACAAGAGGTCCGAATGCGTCTGGAACTTGTGTTTTTCTGTAAATTCCCGCAAGAAATGTCTGGATATTTGGGGATGTAGTATTGTTAAATCTCGATAAAACCGGATACATTTTGTCTATTCCTTTAACTCCCGCATCAGCCATTCTGTCAATAATATATAGTGTTTCTGTGATTTGCGCTTCATTGTTAGAGTGTGAGAGAATATCTGCAAGGTAAGGTAGGGATGCTTCTTTTTGAGATACAAAACAATCTACTTTATTTTGATCCACAAGAGTATAGTTTCTCCCACCTACCGGTAACGAACAAGGTGTGTATGATATGTTTCTAATATTGTATGGTTGTACATATATTGAATTGTTCATTTATTAATGTCCTAGTTTTTATGAGTAAACAAATGGAGGGCCGTTTTTGATTTCGAGTAATATGTTGTCTGCAATTACTTTAAGTTCTTCTTTTGGTTTTCCATTATCTACTTGTTTGTAAAATTCATCAACTAATGGTTGAATTGCTGCATCTTTTTTTGATTTAAAGTTTCTCAATTCTGTGGATACAAGTCTTTGTTGCAATTCAACTTCAGTTTGAGCGTTTAGTTTTTTTACTTGAACTTCTTTTATTGCTTCTCCAGCGAGTTTACCTCCATAACTAAGAGCAGAAAGAGCCGTAATACCGAAGAATAATTGTTTAAATTGTTTGTTATCCGTATCCAGTAACCAATTATAGAAAAATGCTCTGTAATCATCTACGTGTGAATAAAATGTCGGTTTTGGAGTTCCGTCGCCGCCGATGGTTTCATTAACTTTTGTAGTTGATGTTTGTGATTTTTTTACAAGTTTGTTAGTAAAATCGTCAACTTCATTTTTATCCCATTTTAGATTTTTTAGGAACTCCCTTATTTTTTGAGGAGTAGCATCTATTGATTGAAAATACGCTTCAAGAAGTTTTTTGTCATTTTCTTTTGTAGAATTTGATGATGTTTTTACCAGATTTTCAATTAAATTTTCTCTATTTTTAACGTAATTTTCCAAAAGTTTTTTACTTTTAGTAAGGTTTTTTAAGGATAGATATCCTAGGCCGATAATTGCTCCTATGGTTCCTGCTCCAAGTAGGAAATAATTTATATTATTTTTATTATCTTTGTTTGGGTAATATTTGTTATAGTCTCCTGTAAAATAAAGATGTTTTCCAAAGTTTGGCAGAATTTTGTTGTTATCATCTGAAAGATATCTACTGAATTCAATCATTTTTTTTGAAAGCATACTTCTTGTAATTTGAATTTTTCCTGCAAAAGATTGGGTCTCTATGTCTATCAATTTCTCTTGCATATCTTTTTGAATGTCTGCTTCTCGTTTTTTGACCCAAACATCTTTAAAACCGTCAAAGAATGTTTTACCCATAAATCCCATTGCGCTGAGAGTAAGTACACCGATTCCGGCTAAAATTGTTTTCCTTGTAGGACTTGATACCATTTGATAAAGAGCTTGGAATTTTTCATCATTTAGGGCAACGTTTCTTGTAAGCTCAGGGAGTCTTTTTTCGTTGGATATATTTAAGTTAATTCTTGTATTACGTTTTATAAATGCTGACAGTAGAGCGATTGTTCCCATTACGCCAACTGCGATAGCACTTATGGGTAGAATGCTTTTTGAGGATGTAGAGTCTTTTTCATAAAGTTTTTTTGGCATTTGGGAATCTTCTGATATTACCAGCGTATCGCATGTATCATCCAGATTAATGTTGCAATTTGGGCAATCTTTAATGAAGCTGTTTACAAGGACGCCTTCTTTTGTTTCGGTATTTGCTCTTTTTTGAGTAGTTGTCAGATTCCTTTGTTGTCTTAGAGTTTCGCTGTCTCGCAGAGGACTAATAGTCATTTTCTTCTAAATCCTTTTCATCTTGAATAAGCTTTTTGTATAGATCGTGAATGAAAGTTTTTAATTCAAAAGCTTTTTTAGTTTCATCAATTTGTTTGTCGTTGTTATCAGCATCTAATGGTTGGAATATTGAGAAAATGGATTTTACTTTCTTTTTTAAATCTTTGAAAGCTTCTGATATTTTCTTTTCAATAGATGCTTTTAGTTCTCCAACCATTGCTGTGAGTTTGTCAGATATGTCTGCCAATTTTTGTTGAATTGTCTGTATTGCGTTAGAGATAGTTGTCGGAATATTTGCAATTGTTCTTACAAGTCCGCCTATTAATGTATTGAGTACAAAATTCACAGGCTTAGCAATTATTGGAGGAGTGTTGTTTGAAAAAAACTGAGCAATTGTTGCCAATTTTTGACTTGCATTCATTAGAGAATTTTGGAACGCCTGTACATTTTGTGCAAAATTTTGGGCATCTTGAGCTCTTTGCATTTTTGCATTTTGTTGAGCCTTTAAAAAGGCACCTATTGCAGCACATTCATTCCAACTCATTTCACCCGGTCTTGCGGAAAAGTCAGCTTTTTTTGCTCCGCCTCCTCCTCCCATTCCGTTACATATCGGGCATGCTCCGAGAGGTAATCCGTGCGGGCAAGTTCCAACTCTTGCACTTTTTGTTTGTACTGCTCCAAGTGACATTAAAAAATCCTCTAGTTTTTATGATATTAGAGGACGACTGAGAAAATATATCTTACTATCGATGCTCGAGATAAATAAGTTTTTCTGAGTATTCCGGATTTTACGGTTGCGGCACAGATAGAGATTTTCATTCCATTCCCTCTGTTTTTATCCTAAAATAACCAAATTTTTATGTCAAACTAATTTTAAGAATTGTTTATTATATTTGAGAAGTTAAGTTTTCTTAAAATTAGACCTTTGCGTATTTGCCTATTTTTTTTATATGGAGTACAATTATTCTATGACTACAGTAGAGGAACAATTATATTCTGACATCCCTCCAACAAAATTGAGGAACAAAGAGGAGAAATTTAAACCGGCTAAGACCAGCAGATTCTGGTTGTGGGTGGCTAGTATGTTTTTCTTTAACATGCTTCAAAACCGTTTTTATGCTTTCAGATACAAAGGAGCGGAGAACTATTTTGAAGGTGATAAAGATGTACCTACGATATTGTTTGCTCCTCATTGTAATTGGTGGGATGGTATTGTTTTCTATAACATCACTCATAGAATTTTCCATAAAGAAATTCGATTGATGGTTGAAGAATTGAACAGATTCCCACTTTTGAGACGAGGAGGAGCTTATTCGGTTAACAAGAAATCTCCTCAATCAGCTATGAAAGCATTGCAATATTCTGTAGATGTAATGGGAGATTTAAGGAATATTTTATGTATTTTCCCTCAAGGGATTATAAGACCGCCTCATTATAGACCAATTGAATTCCAAACAGGATTAGCTTATATTGCTCAAAATGCGGTTAAAAGATATGGTCGAGTTAATCTTATACCTTTAGCTGTTGATTATACATTCTTTAGAGATAACAGACCTGAAGTAATTGTAGAATTCGGTAAAAGAATCGAACTTTCAAAAGATTGTGTTTTAGATAGAAAAGAACTTACACATCGTTTCGAAAAAGCTCTGGAGGAAGTTTGTGACAATCAAGCTTACGAAATTTCCCATGGAGATATTTCAAAGTATAGTATATTGTTCAAGCAGCATTTGAAATGGTACCGTAGAATAGAGCAACGATTGAAAAGAATTGATTTGCCTCCGGTTTCTGGAGTATAAAAAAAACGAGGTTTAACCTCGTTTTTTTTATGCGTTATATCGTTTAAATGATTTTTCAATATTTTTTGATATCGTATTCTTTACTGTATCATATTCGGTTGTTAGTGAAGAAATTTCAGTATCCAGATTTTTCATTTTTAGGTCTAAAGTTTCTTCTTTAGCATTTAACTTAGCTTTTTCTGTATTATATTTAGCTTCTGCCTGAGCAATAGCTGTTTCATCTGCTACTTCTTTTATATAAGAGTCTGTAGCATAGTTGCCCTGATAATAATATCCGTCATCGCTGACTTTGGATATGAATAACATTCCACTTTGCAGCATTTGTTGCAGATATTCTTTATCGTCTATTTGATTATTTTCAGTCCAGCCGTTAGCGCAAATTTGGTTGAATAATGCATCGTAGAATTGGGCTTGACCTAAATCATCACTTGCAACATTTCCACAGTTGAAAGTGTATTGGAATAACATATCGTCAGTCACGAATCTGTTTACAATAGGTTTGTTATCTAGGTTGCTTGCACATGCTCCAGTGTTTGCGTAGTACTTGTCTAGTCCATTTTCATCAGTTTTTGATACTCCATTCATATAATCTGCGAAGAATGTAAGGAAAGCTCTTGCTAGGTTATTTAAGTTAATAGCGGCAATACTACGATCTTGTCCGTCTTTATGTCCCCCACGTTTCTTGTCCCCAACGGCGTATACAAAACCAACGTAATTATCACTTTGATCTTGGATTTTGTTTTGTGCATTCTGCCAGTTATCCTCATCATTCATTTTCTTTTCATAAACTATCGCATTACCAACAGGTTCTAGATAGTCTTTTGTTGCAGAGTACATATCGTCACTATCGTGGTTCCATTCTGTGTATTCATCCAAATGTTTTGCTTCGTCAGAACCTTGTGCAGGATTATATTGAAGCCACTGTTGTCTCCAATCTTCATATGATCCTTCAAATTTACTTGATTGGTTGTATTCTGGAGGAGTTACTACAAGATTCATTGTTTGTTGATAAGCATATTCAAGAGCTTTTCCTGTAACACCATCACCCAAATCAAGTACTTCTGAGAATGCATTATACATTTGGTCAATAAATGTTTCTAAGTATTGTTGCATCATTGCTACACCTATTACAGGAGATTGTTCACCTTTTACACCTACGTATGTAAGTGTACAATCTTTTTCACCTGTTAATAAGTCTGATAATGTAAAACTTTCAGAACCAGATGTTATACTAACTTGAGCTTTTTCAACATCCCCAGGCTCATTTGCAACATCTCTTGATAGATTTAAAGCTTCAGCATCAAATGTGAAATTACCTGTTGTATTTTTATCCAACATATCACACAAGTCACTAATACTTCCGGTTTCAGTTACTACTCCAACGGTAGTGCCGCCGCCAAGACCTGCACCTTGATTGTAAGGTAAGCTTGCAATTGAATTAGCTAATTTTTCAGTAATTACACCTGCACTTGCAAGTCCTGCTATAAATGCATTACGCATAGATTCAGATGGTAGAGTTCCCAAGCCTTCTTGAGGTATACCTGCAGCTCTTGCTGCTGCAGCATATTTACTGTTTAAAGTTACTCTGCCTGAACTGTCAGTAACTGTTATAGGCATATAATCATTTAATGTTGAAGGACTCATCAATAGACCATAAGTTAATGGAGTTGAAGTATCGCCTGTTCCGTAATAATCATATACCAATTTTGTTTGATCTAATGAATTTTGGTATTCATTTGAAAGGTCAGCAAGTTCCCTTGACAATGCTATCTTTTGATGTGATAAACGCATTGACTGGAATTCACAATCAGCTTTTCTGCTTGTGATACTTAATAATCTAGCTTGTCCTGCTGCTAATCCCATTTTTTAAGATTTTCCTTTCAAACTAGTAACGTTCATGTCTTACTACGGAATTATTTGTTATTTTCTTTAAAAAAATATGAGATCAATGTTACAATTGTTAACATATTAACAGTTAATTCAAATCCTTATCTCTATTAAGATATGTAAAATTGCTACTTTTGTAATACTTTGGATTGATGAGTTTTACTCAAAAAGTGGTATAATATAAGTAGAAAGGTGAATTAAAGATTTAAAAATTAAAAAGTTTTCCGCTGCGGGTGCGGAGGTTATCAGCCAGTGATTATTTTGTAGTGTATACAAAATATTAGAAAGGCAGAGCAAATATGAGCAACCTACAGTTTCAAAATGATTTAGACCGATTAACAGAGGTTTTGCCTGACAAGGTTAGAATGCACATCAGCTATGAAAAAATGGAAGATGTTATTGAAATTGTTTTAGATATTGGTAGAACCCCTGAAATAAGGCATTCTGGTGGCAAGATTGAATATCTTGGAAATGATTTTGTTACTGAAGATGATATTAATTATATAACGAGTCGAATACAAGAGTTTACTTCAGATAACCGCTCAGGAATCCCCGGAACACTCCACAGAATTAGTGCAATAAGAAACCGACAAGGTAAAATAATCGGTTTGACCTGCAGAATTGGTAGAGTTGTAACGGGGACTATTGCTTGTATAAAAGATATTTGTATGATGAACAAGAGTATATTATTTCTTGGTCGTCCGGGAGTGGGAAAAACAACTAAGTTACGTGAAATTTCAAGACTTGTTGCTGATGAATTAGGTAAACGTGTTGTAATTGTAGATACGTCAAATGAAATTGCAGGAGACGGCGATACTCCTCATCCGGCGATAGGTCATGCTAGACGCATGCAGGTTACTCAACCGCAGTTCCAAAAAGATATTATGATTGAAGCTGTTGAGAATCATACTCCTGAAGTAATTGTGGTAGATGAAATCGGAACTGAAGAAGAAGCACAAGCTGCAAGAACAATTGCTGAACGTGGAGTAATGATTATTGCAAATGCTCATGGTAATAGCTTAGAAAATTTAATTAAAAACCCAACCTTATCTGACTTGGTTGGAGGCATTCAGTCCGTAACATTAGGTGATGATGAAGCAAAACGCAGAGCATCTCAAAAGACGGTTTTAGAAAGAGAAAAGCAGCCAACATTTGATGTTGTAATTGAAATTCTTGATAGAAATACTCTTGCAGTATATAAAAATACTGCTGAAGCTGTTGATTATATTTTACGCGGTTGGCCTATTAGGCCTGAAATCCGTAAGGTTGATAAAACTTATGAGGGTGAATTACCCCCTGCTCAGGAATCCAGAGTAGAGCCAACAGTTGCCGATATTCCAAAAGAAATTCAAAAGCTTGAACAAAAAATTCAGCCGGAGCATAATACTGACAGCCTTAAATTTAGTTTTTCAAGACAAAAATATGTTGAAGAAGTAAAAGGTTTTAAAAAAATATATTTATATGCAGTATCAAGAACAATTGTTGAAAAAGTAATTGAACGTTTGAATTTGAATGCAGAGATTACTCGAAATCTTGATGAGGCGGATATTGTAATTGCTCATAAAAACTTTATCAAAGGCGGTGCAAAAGTCTTAAGTGTCGCTAATGATTATCGTCTTCAAATATTTTATGTAAAAACAAACTCAATGGCTCAAATCCAAAAAGTATTAAAAGAAGCATTACAAATTACAGAAGCATCAGAAACCCTATTTGGCTATTATGATGACGCTGAAAGGGCTTTGGACGAAGCAAAAGCTGCAATAAATAAAATTTTAGCCGGTGCAGAACATGTAGAACTTACTCCTCAAAACCAGCATATACGAAAGTTACAACATGAGCTTGTAGAACAACATAATATGAAAAGCAAATCCGTTGGAGAAGGTAGTAACAGGCATTTAAGAATTGTTGGAGGAAAAGATTATAATTAATTAAAATAAGGCGAGGATTTTATCCTCGCCTTTAAATTGTTAGTTTGATATATTTAAAAATTGGATAATCTCAATATTTTGAGATTATCCAATTTAATTATTTACAACCTAGAGGACCTTCTTCCTCTTTGCTGTGTTTGAATTCGATTACTGCTTGAGCGGCAGCAAGTCTTGCTTGAGGAACTCTAAATGGAGAGCAAGATACATAATTCAAACCAATTCTGTGGCAGAATTTTACTGATGCAGGATCGCCACCATGTTCTCCACATATTCCGCGTTTTAAGTGAGGTCTTACTTTTAATGCTTTTTCTAATGCTATTTTCATTAATTGACCTACACCTTCTTGATCAAGAGTTGCAAATGGGTTTGCAGGAAGGATTTTTTGTTCTACATAGTTTTGTAAGAACTTACCTTCAGCATCATCTCTTGAGTAACCAAATGTCATTTGAGTCAAGTCATTTGTTCCGAATGAGAAAAATTCTGCATATTCTGCTATTTGATCAGCAGTCAAAGCTGCACGAGGAATTTCTATCATTGTTCCGAACATATAATCAACTTTGACACCTTTTTCGTCCATAACTTCTTTAGCGACTCTTTCAAGTACAGTTTGAACAGTTTTAAGTTCATTTACGTGTCCTACAAGAGGAATCATTACTTCAGGTTTTACATTTAATCCTTCTTTTTTCAAGTCACAAGCTGCTGAGAATATAGCTCTTACTTGCATTTCGTTGATTTCCGGATAAGTTAATCCTAAACGGCAACCTCTTAAGCCCATCATTGGGTTAGATTCAGACATTGATTCTACTATATTAAGAAGTTTTTCGTCTTCTTTATAGTCTTCACCTTTCGCTTTTTTAGTTGCAACTTTGGCGATTAATTCTTCTTTGTCCGGCAAGAATTCATGTAAAGGTGGATCAAGAAGGCTTATTGTCATTGATTTTTCACCTAAAGCTTTGAACATAGCGTAAAAATCACTGTATTGCATTGGTAATAGGTGGTCGAGAGCTTCTTTTCTAGCTTCTGGAGTACCGGCAATAATCATTTTTTGTACCCAAGGAAGTCTGTCCGGATCCATAAACATATGTTCAGTTCTGCAAAGTCCGACCCCTTCAGCACCAAGTTCTAAAGCTTTTGCGACATCTGCAGGAGTGTCTGCGTTTGCTCTTACTCCAAGAAGTTTTACTTCATCTACCCATTGGAATAACTTTTTAAAGTTATCATCCATTGTTGGAGGAACTAAATGTACAGCACCTTCCATAACTTCACCTGTACCGCCGTCAAGAGAAATTACATCGTTCTTGCGGTATACAGTGCCGTCTGCTGCTGTTAATGTTTCATTTTTAAGATCTATTGATAAATCTTCGCAACCTGCTACACAAGGTTTACCCATACCTTTTGCAACTACTGCAGCATGTGATGTCATACCACCTCTTAGTGTTAGTACACCTTGTGATGCAATCATTCCGTGAATGTCATCAGGACAAGTTTCAATTCTTACCAAGATAACTTTTTCACCTGCTTTTCCGCGTTCAGCTGCTTCTTCAGTATCAAAAACGACTTTACCAACCGCTGCACCAGGAGATGCTGCAAGTCCTTGAGCAATTTTGTGAGCTTCTTTTTTAGCTTTAGGGTCAAAGTCTGGTAAAAGTACTTGGTATAATTGATTTGGGTCTACCAATTCAATTGCTCTTTCTTTACTGATTATACCTTCTTCTGCCATTTCAACTGCAATTCTTACAGAAGCTTTTGCTGTTCTTTTACCGTTACGGGTTTGTAGAATGTACAATTTACCTTTTTCAATTGTAAATTCCATATCCTGAACGTCTTTGTAGCCTTGTTCTAATTTTTTTGCAATATCAACATATTGTTTGTATTGCTCAGGCATTTCTTTTTCAAGATCAGCGATAGGGTGAGGAGTTCTTATACCTGCAACAACATCTTCACCTTGAGCATTTGTCAGATATTCTCCATAGAATTTGTTTTCGCCTGTAGAAGGGTTTCTTGTGAATGAAACACCTGTAGCACAGTCATCACCCATGTTTCCGAATACCATTGTCTGTACGTTTACTGCAGTACCGTAATTGTGATCAATTTTGTAGTGGTTTCTATAAGCTACGGCACGTGGAATATTCCAAGAGCGGAATACTGCTTCAATAGCTTCTTGTAATTGTACATAAGGATCTTGAGGAAACTCTTTGCCTGTTTCTTTTTTGATTAATTCTTTATATGGTTCTATCAAAGATTTCCAATCTTCAGCAGTTAAGTCTGTATCAGATTTGTAACCTTTTTCTTCTTTAATTTTATCCAAATAATCTTCAAATTTTTGTCTGTCTATATCCCAAGCTACAGAGCCAAACATTGTTAGAAAACGACGGTATGAGTCATAACAGAATCGAGGATTATTGGTTAGTTTAATCATACCTTCAACAGTTTCATCGTTCATACCTAAGTTTAAGATGGTTTCCATCATACCAGGCATCGATAATCTCGCTCCTGAACGAACTGAAACTAAAAGAGGGTTTTCTGCATCTCCGAACTTTTTACCAGCTTGTTTTTCAACATCTTTTAATGCTTCTTTAACTTCATCCATCAATCCTGCAGGCATTTTATTTCCATGATTAATATAATCCATGCAGGTTTCTGTTGTAATGGTTAATCCCGGAGGTACAGGTAGTCCTAAGTTAGTCATTTCAGCAAGGTTAGCGCCCTTCCCCCCTAAAAGGTTGCGCATATCTGCATTACCCTCTCTGAATAACCATACGCGTTTTTCAGTCATAGTTTGTCTCCTTTTTTCATGTAGAATAAACACTTTTTAATGATTCAAATATAACATAAAAATAAAAAATATTGTAAAATTATTGAATATTTTGACTTAAAATAGGAGTTTTTACTTTTGATGTAATTGTTTTAAAAATAAAAAAATAGTCTCAGTAAAATTTTACTAAGACTATTTTTATTCAATTTTGTAACGAATTACTTTGTTTTGAAGTAATCGCAAATCAAAGTTTTTTTTCGGGGAATAATACTTCTTATACCCTCAACAATTTTGTTTCTTTTCGAATCTTCCAGTTCTTTTTTTAGGATAGCTTTCTCTAGAACAACCTTGTTGTACAAATCAGAACAAACAGAACTTTTATCTATATGTTCTTTAAGTTTTGCTAGTTGAATTTCTTTTTCTCTTATTAATTGGATTAGTTCTTTTTTCACTTTAAAAGACCTCTTGAACTGTACCATATTAGAATAAGACTAATTTTGTTTTTTAAAATCATTTTTTTAGTTGATTTAACAATTATACTGTCAATAAATCATACTCATAGCCGATTTTTAAAGCCTTTATGTTTAAAGGTAATAAGTTTTTTCTATGAGGTGGAATTACTGTGTCTAGAGCTTGTGATAAAGTATCCAAAGTTACAAGATTACTAGCTTTTGCAAGTAGTCCGAGAGCCAGAATATTAGTCATTTTTGTATTTCCAACTTCTTCAGCAAGTTTTGTTATTGGTGCAAAAAGGTAGTTTATATCATTTCTTGGTTTTATTTCTTTTGCCAAGGATGAGTTTGCAATCATCCAGCCGCCTTTTTTTATTTTTGGTAAAAATTTGTCAAAAGAAGCTTGATTCAAGGCAACGATAAAATCAGCATCGGATTTATTTACTTCACTTACTTCTTCATTACTCATAACTATTTCGCAGTTAACTGTTCCTCCACGCATTTCTGCTCCATATGAAGGATACCAAGTTACATTTTTTCCTGACAACATGAAAGCATTTGCTAAAACTTCACCAGCAAGAAGTACTCCTTGTCCGCCAAAACCTGCGATTATAAAATTCTTTTCCATTATCATTCCTTTTTATACTTTGTTTTCTGTTACATCTTTATATATGCCCGGTTTGAAAATAGGCATCATCTCATTTTTTACTCTTTCATGAGCCTTTTCTGGAGACATTTTCCAGTTTGTAGGGCAGGTTGAAAGTATTTCTACAAAACCAAAGCCAAGTCCTAAAATTTGAACTTCAAAAGCCTTTTTTATTGCCTGTTTCGCTTTTTTAATATTTGCTACCGTATCGAGAGAAACTCTTGCGGAAAAAGCTGTTCCATCGCATAAAGCAATGTGTTCGGCGATTTTTATAGGGTATCCATAGTATTCTTTATTTCTTCCTGTAGGAGAAGTTGTTGTTACTTGTCCAAGCAGAGTTGTTGGTCCAAGCTGTCCGCCAGTCATACCATAAGTTGTATTATTTATGCAGATTGCAGTTAATTTTTCTCCTCTTAAGGCTGCGTGCATACTCTCAGCCAAACCAATTGATGCAAAGTCTCCATCTCCTTGGTAAGTAAATACTACCTTATCCGGTCTTGCTCTTTTTATACCGGTTGCTTCAGCAAGAGCTCTTCCATGAGGAGCTTCCAATGCATCTACGTTCAAAAAATCGTATATTGTAACTGAACATCCGATAGATGCTGCAAGGATTGTGTTTTCTCGTATTCCAAGCTCATCCATTACCTCTGCGACAAGTCTGACTGCTACTCCATGGTCACAGCCTGGGCAGAATGAATATTTCACGTCTTTTTTTAATGATTCCGGTAATTTAAAAACTTGTGTCGCCATTATATTAACTCCTCAATTTTTGATATAATTTCCGCTGCTGATGGAGGAGCACCTACTCCTTTATTGATTAATTCAACAGGACATACTCCGTTTACTGCCAGTCTGACATCGTTAACCATTTGTCCCATATTAACTTCTACAGTTACGAATTTTTTTGTTTTTGCAGCTAACTCTTGAAGTCTTTTATTTGGGAATGGATATAGGGTTATAGGTCTGAAAAATCCTACTTTTATACCTCTGTTACGAAGTTCTTTCATTGCAGTTTTAACGTTTCTTGATGTACTGCCAAAACTTACCAGAATTATGTCAGCATCTTCTGTATTAATTTCTTCCCATTCAGTTTCGTTTTCTTCAATTAATTTGTATTTTTCATACAATTTTTCAAGGAAAACACATTGATTATCTGCAAGAGGAGCATAAGAACGAATTATTCTGCCATCTCTTCCTTTAGCTCCTGAAAGTGCCCATTGAGAATTGTCAATTTCAGGATATGGGTATTCATAAAACTCTACAGGTTCCATCATTTGTCCCAAAAGTCCGTCAGCCAACAATACTGTAGGATTTTTATATTTATGTGCTAAATAAAATGCTTTGTAAGTAAGATCAACACATTCTTGGACTGTTGACGGTGCCAGTACAATAAGTTTGTAATCACCATTACCACCGCCTTTAGTTGCTTGGAAATAATCTCCTTGTGACGGATAAATATTCCCAAGTCCGGGACCGCCTCTCATAACACTTACTAATACAACCGGTAATTCGTCAGCTGTAGCATAAGAAAGACCTTCTTGCATAAGTGATACTGCACAAGAAGATGAAGAGGTCATAGCCTTTACTCCGGTTGATACAGCACCGATTACCATGTTAATTGCAGCTAGTTCACTTTCTGCGGATACATATGCTCTTTTTAATTCTTGCATTTTTCCGCTCATAAATTCCCCTATTTCACTTTGAGGGGTTATAGGATAACCAAAGTAGCATTGACAACCTGCCAAGACTGCAGCTTGTGCTATTGCATAATTCCCTTTTGTTAAAACTTTTTTATTAGTTACACATTCTACCATTACTATTCCTTTTTAATTATATTTTTCTATGTGGAGTATAGGTTTTTTCTAACCTCTGTATACCTCTTTTATGGCCAAATCCGGGCATCTCATTGCGCACATTGCACATCCGAGACACTCATGGTTTGGATCGTCAAATTTAATTACGTGATTTCCCAAACTATTTGTTTCTTCTCCGACTTTAATTAGATTTTTGGGGCATTCTTTTACGCATAGATAACATGCTTTACACTTTTCTTTGTCTATTACAATATGACTCATTCACACCTCTTAAAATTTCCTGTCTAGGCATGATTATAACACTTAATAACAAAAAGGGGTAATACATCTTTACAATTGTAATATTAAAAGTTAACAGTTTGCACAGTTCTCTGTGCTTCTGGTAGAATATATTTAAATAGGGATATTTTTACAAGGAAGTGAATAACAGATGGCTTTAACTATAGATGAAATTGCTCAGACATTAGATAATATGCGTAGCGAAAATGAAGACAATATTAAGGAACTTGAAAGAGTACTTGCCGGAATTAATTCAAAGATTGATTTGATGTCAGAAAATGACGAAACTGTTGATTTAATAAGGGTATATATTTCTGAGTTAAAAAATGCAATAGAGTCAAAAAATGCTGATTTTATCGATAGAATAGATAGTCTAGAAACTTCCATTGAAAAAATAAATGCTGCTCAGGATTTATACGTAAAGGACGAAAAACTCGATAAAGTTTTTGCCAATTTACAGTCTGAAGTGTCTGAATATGAAAGTTTGATTAAAGATAACAAGGATATTTTAGATAGGCTTTATGAAAAATTTGATACAACTATTACAAGCAAAAATTTTGATGAATTCAGATCGGATTTAGCTGATTTTGTGCAAAAAATTATTGATAATTCTTCTGTTCTTAACTCAGAACTTGCTCATAATTCTGAGAAGATTGATAATATTCTTGATAATTTAGAATCTAGTGACTATAAAGTGAGATTTGATGGAATTTCTTCTAAAATAGATTCTGTTCAGGATGTGTTGTCTGAAAATTCTATGAATAATTTTTCTAATATTAAGGAAATGCTGGAAAAATTGTCAGAAGCTGTTAATGAACAGCAGAAAATTTATGAACTTTCTGCTTCTCAAAGTGAACAAGATAGAAAAGACTTCGTTAAAAATATCTCAGAAAATCTAAAGGATATAGAAAATGCAATAGCTGCGAATATTGAATCATTTAAATATAACGTAAACGAGAATATTTTAGGAATAAAAGATTTTGTTACGGAAGTAGGGCATTCTACAAATGGTCTTTATTCTGAAAGTGAGAAAAAACTTACAAGTAAGCTAGAGTCAATAGAAATTTTAAATAATGCCTTTGAAGTTTCTTTGAATTCTGTTCATTCTGAATTAAAAGGAGTGATTGATGCAATTGATTCCTTGAACATAGAAGGGTATAGTCAGGAATTAAAAAATGAAATTTTAAATACTGTTTCTGCCGCAAATCTTATTTTGTCAGCAATCCACGATTTGAATGCTAAAAATGCAGAATTAGATAAAAAGATTGCGGAAATTTTAAATGATTCACTTATAAAGGAAAACTGTTCTGATATTTTGAATAAGCTTGATGTTTTGATTAGTCATATCGATTATTCAAGTGATTTTACAAAACTATCATCAAAACTTGATGTCATTGAGGATGGCGTAAATGCAAGCAAGTCTATATCTGCAGATTTGAATTCAAAAGTTGAGTCGTTTGGAGAAGTGTTGCAAGATGTAAAAGATTTTGTCAATGATTCAGTATCTGAGGGAAAAGAAATTCTAAATGCTCAATTAGAAAAGTTTGAGGATATGTTCTCTAAAGTTGTAAGTGAGGAAGATTTCAAAAACTTTAGATTGGATTTTGCTGATTTTATCCAAAAAATTCTAGATAATGCGCATGCTCTTCATTTGAATTACGATACTACCAGAGAACAAATTGCTTTGATTCTGGAAAAAATTAGTTCTTTTGAAAATGTGGAGCAGCTAGAGGAAATTTTAAAAGGAGTTTCTGACGTTAAGCAACTGTTTGAAAACTGCTCAAAGGAAAATTGCGAAAATATCCTTAGTGAAATTGATAATGTCAGAGATGAAATAAAAAGCAGTATCAGTGAGAATGAAGTTGTTTCCAGAGAGATTCTAGAAAAAGTAAATATTGGTCTTGTTGATATTGCTGAAAATATTCAAATTGTGAAAGAATGGTCTTCAAATGGGATTTTTGAGGCGATTGATAGAATTTCAAAAGAAGTTAATGTAATAAAAGACGATTTATCTGATAAATTAGACAGTAATTTTGGACTTAATTCTGATGATTTGAAAGTCTCAATTGCAAATGTGATGAGTGAAATTTCAGATCTTAAAAATGAAATTGTAGAAAAAACAGACTCTAATATCTATAATGTTTCAACAGAATTTGAATCCGTTAAGGCTTCTTTAGAAAATATATTATCAGTGTTTAATTCCTTGAACGATGATTTTAATAATGTATCATCAGGAAACTATAGTAACCTTTCTTCTCAGATTGCGGATTTATCCGATAAGTTGGAGTATGCGAAGGATGAAATAAACAAAGTTTCTGAAAATTGTTTAGAAAGTATTTTAGAAAAAACTTCTCTTGTTGAGAATAAAATGGATTTGATTTCAGATACTTTGTCAGAAAAAGTACTCGAAAACTTTGAAAGTTTAAAGACTATGTTTTCTGAATTCTTGGATAATTTGAATGTTTCAAGAGAAGATTATATAAATCAATTTAAAGATTTAGGTGAAAAAAATGCCGAAGAATTGAAAAATATTTCTGAAAATGTCAGCAGTTTCAGACTTTGTATTAATGATGTACAGACAAGTATTCAAAACTATATTGGAGAGTTGAATGAGGGTATAAAAACTTCTAATTCTGATTTGCAAAAAAAAGTTTCGGAAAAATTGGTTGATTTGGAATCGACTTTTATACAGAATTCTCAAGATTATGAACAAAGAATGGAAGTCTTACAGGGTAAATTGTCTGAATTTGTTCAAATTGTTGAAAATAGTACTTCTGACACAGAAGCTAAAATAGCGGTTTCAATGAATGAAGTAGGTGGGCTTAGAGAGGAACTTACTTTAATTAGTGAAGCATTAAAATCTGCTAAAATCACAGCAGATCAGAAATTTACCGAGACAGTTTCGGTTATAGATAACGGTATTGAACGTATTGTGAGCAATATTGAAGAAGTTAATTCTTCTGTATTTAACAATATTGAATCAGGTGTTAAGGAAAATTTGGGGGCTGTTGAAGAAAAATTTAATTCTTTGTTGGATTCAATAGAGACTCTTAAAAATGAAAACAATTCAGAAGTGTTGAATTCTTTTATCCAAAGTGTTGATGATAAAATATCATCATTGAAACAAGAATTCGGACTTGTGAATACTGATATTGCAAATGCTTTGCAAGCAAAATCCGATGAAATTTCAAGAGCATTTGATGGATTTAAGTCTTATGTTGATGAATTTGTTGGAGCTGATTTTAACAAAGTTATTGCAGATTTGAAGGCTCAGATTGAAAAGTCTTTCATGAATTTAAGTGTTGATTTGAATGGTGAGCTTGCTGCCGGTTCAGAATCTATCTTGAGATTGGAACAAGCTTATAAAGAGATTTTTAATAAGATTTCTTTAATAGAAGAGTGTGTGTGCGAAAGAATTCAAAATGATATTGAATTGTTTAATGCAACATTTGAGAAAAATATCTGCAACATTAAAGATTCGATGGAGTCTAAAGTTGATGATAGTTTGGAGAACTTGAGGAATCATCTTGAAATTGCTCTTCACAATTTAAATGTAAGTGATGCTGTGAATAGTATGACTGTGAAACTTGATGAAATTTCATCTTCTCAAAATTCTTTATTTGAGCAAAATAATGTAATTTCTGCAAATATATCTGTTTTGGGTGATAATATCAAAAATTATGTTCAGACTGCTTGTGAAAATACAATTGATAAATTTTCACCTCAGGAAAATAAAGAATTACTTGATGCGTTGAATGCTAAAATTGATTTGTTCGTATCTTCTGACGTAGCGAGTGAGACTCTTGATGCAATTGATTCTTTAAATTCAAGTAACGAAGTTATTTCTGGTAAGATTGGAGATGGATTTAAAGACCTGTCTGAAAAATTTGATGGTTTTGCGGAAGATGAAGCAAAAATATCTCAAATGCTTTCTGCTTTGCATGAAAAAGTTGATGTTCTTGCAATGGATGGAGCTGAGTTTGATATAATTGAAGAAATTGATGATATCAAAGATTTGATATTTGAACAAAGAAAGTATTTTGAAGCAACTTCTGACGAAAAGACTGCTGCTATAGATAAATATTTACGTGATTTGCTTCTGAAGCTTGATGGAATTGATTTGGAAAAAAATTCTGAAGATATTAAAGAATCAATAATGAATGCTTTGGTATCTTTGTTTGATCAAATTTCGTTTGTTGAAGAAACTGAAGAAATTAAAGATTTTGTAGAAGAGAAGACTGATGAAATAAAACAGAATCTTTTACAAGTTCAGACTCAACTTCATCAACTTGCAAGTTCCGGTGATGACTTTGAATATTCTTACACATTGCAAGATGTGGAGTCAGATATTGCAAAATTGCGTTTGGCAATGAATAATATGTCATCTTCTGGTAGCGATTTTGAAAGTCTTTCTGATGACATAAAAAGAATAGTAAATTCTGTAGAGGGTCTTGAATCTTCTTTGACACAAGAACAGATTGTTGATTTAAAAAGTGATATTGAAAAATTAAGCGATGACATTTTAAGTATCAGTTCAAGAACAAACAAGTTATTGCTGACTTCTGATGAATCATATAAGGCATTGAATGACGGTTTAAATAATTTCAGTAGTCTTGTATACAAGTTAGAGGAAAGAATTTCTGACTTAGATAATACTCAATTCAGTGAAAGAATAGAAAATAAGTTAGACAGCATTCATTCAATGGCAGTTGCATCTGGAAATGCCGACAAAGTCTTCCATCAAGTTATGATGTATCTCGGAGAATGGATTGATTCAAGTAGTGAAAATATTTCTGAAATTTCAACTATTAAGGCAGAAATTGAAGAATTGAAAAATGCTATGCCTGATAAATCCCAGTTGCTTGATAATTTGGAAGAAAAATTTGAAAGACAAGAAGAACGTATAGACAGGTTAGAAATGAAATTAGAGAAAATTTTGTCGACACTTGAACAAAAAGATGATATGGTGTTAAATAGAAAAGTGGATAAAATTGAAAAAATGTTATCCAGATTAGGGTCTAATATAGAAAAGCTGGCATCATATGTTGATGAAGAATAGTTTAATTTCAGATTTAAAGAAAAATATCCCCCCTTGCAATGTTTTGGAAAAATTGGAAGAACGCTATGTATATGCTCAGGATGCTTCTAATTCAAAAGAAATAAAAAATATTCCTGATGCAGTAGTTTTTGCAGAAAATATTGAGCAAGTCCAAAATGTTGTAAAGCTTGCTAATAAACATAAAGTTCCGATTATCTGCAGAGGTGCAGGTACCAATGTGGTCGGTGCTTGTGTTGTAGAACATGGTGGAATTATCCTGAATTTTTCTAAGATGAATAGGATAATTAATATAAATAAAGAAAATATGACTGCAACGGTTGAGCCGGGAGTTGTTCTCGGGAAATTACAGCAAGAGGTTGAAAAATTAGGACTTTTTTATCCGCCAGACCCTTCAAACCTTGCAGTATCAACTATTGGCGGTAGTATTGCTCAGGCTTCCGGTGGTGCAAAGTCTTTTAAATATGGTACGACAAAGGATTATGTTCTTGATTTAAAAGTAGTTATGGCTGATGGAAGTATATTGCAGACTGGTGCAAGTACTATTAAAAATGCTACAGGATACAATTTAAATACTCTTTTTGTCGGTTCTGAAGGAACTTTAGGTATAGTTGTTGAAGCAACGTTAAAATTAATTCCTAAGCCTCAAAGTAAGAAAGTTATAATGGCTTATTTTGACACTGTAAAAGAGGCTGTTTGTGCTGTTAACTCTATTATTGAACAGAGAATATTTCCTGCAACTATTGATTTTATGGATAAGAATGCCATATATACGGTTGAAAAATTCTATCCTGCGGGTTTGTTGGTCGATAAGGAGGCAGCTCTTATAGTCGAAATAGATGGATTTGAAGCTTCTATGAAATATCAAGAAGATGTAATAACTGATCTGTTGCAAATTAATAGGGCTTCACAAATTCAAGTTTCTCATAATGAAGAAGAGTATAATAAAATTTGGACTGCGAGAAGATCTTCAATGGGAGCTTGTGCAAAATTAAAACCTAATGTTACGACTGATGATGTAATTGTTCCAAGAGATAAATTAGCAGATTTAGTATTAGGAATAAGAGAAATTTGCAAGAAATATAATCTTGATGTTTGCATGGTCGGACATGTCGGAGATGGTAGTGTGCATCCTCAAATCCCTATTGATTATAGGAATGAAGATGAATATAAACGCTATAAGCTTGCAAAAAGTGAAATATATGATTTGACTGCAAGTCTGGGAGGAATATTGTCAGGGGAACATGGGGTAGGTATTGAAAAAAGACCTTTTATTGATAAAGTAATAAATTCAGTAGCTATTAATTATATGCGACAAATTAAAAAAACTTTAGATCCTGATAATATTTTGAATCCGTACAAGATATTTTAATTTTTTGTTTTATCTTATTTTTGATAATGTATAATTTTTTTATGGATAAAAAGGTTTTGATTAGATATTTTGAATCTTTAGGTTTGTCTGTGCATACAGCAACAAAAGCACGTGGACATCAGGGATTTTTTTTGAATAACAGAATTGATATTTCGAAAAATATTAAAGAAACTCGTGTGATTCCGACTTTGTTGCATGAATTTGCTCATTATATTCACTCAAAATTAGAACCGAATATGAATAAAACCGGTGGTAGTTTACAAATTCTTTTTCAAGAATGTGAGGATAATTATTTTGATGAGTTGGTAAAAATTACTAATTTTGTTGATGGAAATTCTTTATGTGTAAGACTTTATGAACATAAAGATAGGGTAAAAAACGATATTAAAAAATGTGAGAGTATTATAAAAATATATTATCCTAAATTTTTACGTTCTAAAAAGTTTAAAGAGTTTGATAAATATATTAAAAGATCTAATGCAAGGTATCTTTTAAAATACGACAGGGTAAAAATTATAGAAAGCGGTTTTTTTAGAAAAAATATTAAATTATACACAATTGATAATATTGAAAAAGACTTTAATGATATGCCGGCTGCTTTCGCCGCATATATAAGACTTCGCTCATATCAGCGTAAACAGAAAAGAATATCCTCAAGAATAAATAAATACAAAAAATACTACGAAAGACCTGCAGAATTGTTTGCTCGATTGGTTGAAGGCCTTTATATTGATAAGGAATGGGTTGAGGCTATTGCTCCAAATGTTGTTAATAAATTCTATAAACTCCTATATGAAGGATATTACATGGAACTGTCAGAAGTTTTTGAGATGTGTGACCTTTTAGATAAAGAAGTTGTTACCTGATTTTTTTATAAACGTGCTTCATTACTTCCTTGAATCCTTTGCACTCTAAATACAATTCGATTAAAGAGATATCAGAATCAATTCCGCCTATTATAAACAAGCTATCTTTTTTTAGTTTCTCTGATATTATGTGTAATGTACTTTTAATTTTTTTGTCGTCAAAATATCCGAGTAAATTTCTGCATAGTAGTATGGTGTTAGAATTATCTCTATACTTAAAAAGAATGTCGTACATATCTGCCTGGTTAAATATAACTTTATTGGTCAGTTTATCCGCTACTTTGTATGTTTTAACGTAATCTTGAGCAGATGCTTTTATATTCAAGTCATTTTCAATTGTAAGAATTTTTTCGGACGACTGAAAATATTCTGAAAATCGATTGCTATTTTTATTTATAAGATCTACATGTTTTTGTTTTAAATTTATCAATCCGCTTTTAGCTGCTTTTGTTACTTCTTCATCAATATCGTAGGCTAAAATTGGAAAAAATTTATCTATATTCCCGGCATGCTGAGATTCCAGCAGAGATATAATTTGAGTGTAAGCTTCTGAACCGTCAGAGGATGCAAATTGAATAATATTTACTTTATCTTTGTTTTTAAAATTATCAATTTCAAATTGGGCAAGTCTTTTCCAGTCCAAGTCTTGACGAAATGGATATGTAATAGTTCCCATTTCTTTACCTTTTTCTGTAATATACGACCTGCAATTACTTCCGAACGACAATTTAGAGCCATTTTTGCGGCAATAAGGGGGTTGAAAACTATTATAGTAGTTAAAAGAGACTTTCATGGATAAGTTAAAATCCGTGAATATTTTTTTTTGCTATACTCTTCCGTACATGTCTTCGTATCGAATAATATCTTCCTCGATTAAAGGATCTCCCTTTTGAACTTCTATTACTTCTACAGCTTCAGAGTATGGATTTTGAAGTGAATGAATAGCTTTCAAAGGAATATCAACGCTGTGACCGGATGGTAGTGTGAGCTCTTTATCTCCTAACACGACTTTTGCAGTTCCCGAAAGAACAACCCAGTGTTCGCTTCTAAAATTGTGTGATTGTAAGGACAATTTTTGACCAGGATTTACATGTATGATTTTTGTTAAGAAACCTTCTCCTTGTGCAATGACAGTGTAAAATCCCCAAGGTCTGTATACTGTTTTATGTACCAAATGGGTATTATCATTTTGTTTTTTTAATGTTTCATATATGTGTTTAACGTTTTGAGTTTTATCTTTTTTACAAGCGAGTATAGCATCTTCAGTTTCGACAATTACAATGTCTTCCAATCCGACGGTAGCGACAAGTTTTGAAGATGAGTATACAAAAGAATTTTTTGATTCTTTGTCAAGTACATGTCCAATAAATACATTTCCATTTTCATCTTTTTTGCTAATGTCATAAATTGCTTGCCAAGATCCCAGATCATTCCAGTCACTTTCAAGTTTTACAAGTGCGATTTTGTCTGATTTTTCCATAATTGCGTAGTCTATGGATATGCTTGGCATTTTATCAAAGTTAATAAATGGAATTTCATTGCTTGATGTAAAGTCAAATTCATTTGATAATTTAGCGATTTCAGGAGCATGCTTTTCAGCTTCTTTCATTAGAGTTGAAGCTTTAAACATAAATATTCCGCTATTCCAAAAATATGTTCCTGCTTCTAAATATTTTTCAGCAGTTTTAGAATCCGGTTTTTCTACGAATTCTTTAACTTTAAATCCATCTTTTATAGTTTCACTTGTATTAATATAACCGTAACCTGTTTCAGGGTAGTTTGGCTTAATTCCAAAGGTTACGATATAACCTTCTTCTGCAAGTTTTTCACCTTTTTTAACTGTAGCTACAAATTTTTCATTATTTTCGATTAGGTGATCAGAAGGTACAACTAATATAACAGGATCAGAATTTGATTTTTGTACAATAAATTTTGTTGCAAGAACAATTGCTGGTGCTGTGTTTTTTGCAACAGGTTCAGATAATATTGTTGGATTTGATGTGAGTTCAGAAAGTTGCATACGAACACTTGATGTATGTTTTGTGTTTGTAATGCTAAGTATCTTTTCATCAGGTATGCAAGTTTTTAATCTTTCATATGTAGATTGTAAAAGACTCTTATCCGAGTTCAAATTTAATAATTGTTTAGGATACAATTCCCTTGATAAAGGCCACAATCTGCTACCAGATCCGCCTGCTAAAATTATTCCGTACATCAAACCTCCTGTTTATGTTTAATATTATAATATAAAATAATTATTATATTCTTTAATTTGTATTTTCATGTTACTTTTCATTAAGTTTTTGTTTATGTTGAGAAAATTTTAATTCGGTTATCTAATTCCTCTACTTGTTTGTAATTTTGCAAGGTTATGAAGTCATATCCTTCACTGATTGAGTTTTCTAATTGATCTATATTTGTAATTTCTTTACCTATTAACTTATTTTCATCTAATAACCTTTTAACGTCATTTATCCCCAGTTCATCCTGACTAAGTATAATTCCGTCAGAATCTGTAATAAAAGCGATATCTGCTCGATTTTTTATTATAAATAAAGCATTATATTCTCCGCACAATAGTTTTATTTTTTTAGAAATTTTAATTATCTCGGAGGCTTTTGTGTTGCAATCCAATTCAATTACATCTGTACCGCAATTAAGATTATATCCAATATTGTCAAGTAGCTCATTTTCATTTTTAAAATCTTTTATGTTGATTTTATAATATTTTTGTTTTTTTTGAAGTATTAATTTGGCTAATTTGTTCATCCTTAAATTATAATATAAATTTCTTGAACAATAAATAATTTTCTGCTAAACTCTTAATATAATGTTTACTTGGGATATGAAAAAGAGAGTAATTGCTTCTGCGATAGCTGTTGGGATTGTTGTTTCAATGGGTTTTTATTTTACGGTAGTATACCAACCACCGTCAAAGACCGATGAAATTTATAAAGCAGCTATGGATGATTTTAGAGAAGGTGATTACCAAAATGCATATTATTTATTCTCTAAAATAACCGTATTTTCAAATTTAAAGCCGATTTCGATATATCATAGGGCTGAGTGTGCAAAAATGCTTGGAGATGATAAGTCTGAATTAAGACAATATCAGTTTTTGTTTAATAATTATCCGAAGCATAAATTGAGTATTAGGTCTCGATATTTAGCTGGTCAAAAACTTTTAAAAGAAAGACCTCAGTTAGCTAAAAAGTATTTTGAAAAAGTGATACATATTGCACCTGATTCTGACTATGCGATTGCTTCAGAATATTATCTGGGTGTAATTTTAAAAGATAAATACGAAAATTCAAAAATTGTACCAAATTCTGTAAAAGATGATGTTCAAAACTGTTTTAGGCATTATTTGAAAAAAGCTCCTTCAGGGAAATTGGCTCTTGATGTCGTTACTAATTGGCTTTCTTTTACAGATGATATTTCCAAAGACGATTATTTGCTGATGGCTAGATCTTGTTATCTTTTTGAGGATTATAAAAAAGCTCAGGAGTTGATACATAAAGCTGATATGAACGAAGCTTGGGCATTGGATGTTAAAAATTCTTATTCTTTAGGAAATTATCAGAGGGCTAAATTTTTGACAGAGAACGGAATTCAAAAACGTTCTCAGTACGTTTCAGATGATGATATTATTGATGCGATTGATATTTATAATACATTGTCAGATTCAAAAACGAAATCTGTTGACAGATTATTAAGTCTTGCAACCGGAAAAGGTAAGGATTATCTTTTGAGTTTAAAGTGTGCAAATCTTTTATCAAATGATAAGTTAGCATGCTATAATAATTTGTATTTACAATATCCTAACGGAAGATTTTCAGCAGACGCTCTTTCAAATATTTTCTTTTTGAAAATAAAATCAAATGATTTTGTAAATGCTAAGAAAATAGGCATGGATCATGTAAATAAATTTCCTGATTCAAATTCTGCCCCAATGGTGCTTTACTGGTTGGGAAAAATTTCGGAAAAGTTTAACAACTATGATGAATATACAAGTTTTTATAAAAGTGTAATAGACAGATACCCTGATTCATACTATGCATACAGAGCATATCTTAGGTTAAGCAGAAATCAAGGGCCTTTGATTACAAACTATATAGATCCCAAACCTGTAGTATATCCATATAGGTATGCAAAAAATAATATTATTGTTAAACTTGTTGATTTGGAAGACTATGATATTGTAAATGAATTAGCCGGTGATGATGAATTCATAAAAAGTTGGGTGTTATATAAAAAAGGTGATTATTCACATTCCATGCTTATTGCAAGAGATGCAATGGAAAAAATTAAAGATAAGCCTGATAAGTATGATCTAAGATGGCGTTTGGTATATCCGGTTTTGTATTATGATGATATTCAAAAATACTCAGAGCAAACTGGTAATAATTCTCCTTTGATGCTTGCACTTACAAGAGAAGAAAGCTACTTTGATCCTCTAGCGCAAAGCATGGCAGGAGCAAGCGGATTAATGCAGTTAATGCCTTCGACTGCATCTGAAATAAATTCAAAATTCTCTCTTGGATTGAATGTGCATGAAGCTCTGTTTAATCCTTATTTAAATATAAAACTCGGGAATTATTATTATGAGTTTTTACGAAATAATTTAAATGGTCATGATATATCCTCGATTGCAGCATATAATGGAGGAATTGGTTCAATACGAAGATGGAAGACTTCTATCTTATATAATGACACAGATGAATTTGTAGAACAGATTCCATACCCCGAAACAAAAAATTACGTAAAGAAGGTATTTCGTTCTTATTGGAATTATATAAGAATATATAATGCAAATGATTAAAAAAAATAACCCACGCTAAGCATGGGTTATTTTTTTATTTATAAATTAAGGAAATTACATCATGTTTTTTCTGATATTTTCTTTTTGTTTATCAATTTTTTTGATACGTCTTTCTATAGATTTAATTTGTTTATCTAAAGCTTTTCTTTCAGCCTTTACTGCTTTGTATTGAGCATCTACATCTGCATATTTAGATTTATAGTTAAGTAGTTCGTTTCTAACATCAACTTGAGCATTATCAAGTTGAATTATTGCATTTTGCATCTTAGTGTTTCCTACAGGCTCTTCAGCTACAGCACTTTTTTGTGCAGAAGCTGGGGCTTGCATAGATGATGATGAAGTTCTAATAGGTGAACCGCCATATACTGTGTCATCAAAATTTAGTGGAGTAAAAGCATTTCCATCTGCGTAAGCTGCAGTAGAACATGCCATTAAAAATGATAAAGTTAAAATTAAATTTTTCAAATTTTTCTCCATAAATAATTCTCCTATATATATATTATTTGATAATCTTCCTTTTGGTATAAACAAGTATATCTTATGTTTATTAAAAAAAACTCATTCAAAAAAACGATAAATACATGGAACTTTTTATTATCGGATTCGTCATGTATAGTTGGGATGTAGAGGATTATTAACTTTTGTAAATACCATGAAAGCTCGTCTAATCAAGCTTTTTAAAAAAGTAATAAAAACATGAAAAAAACATGGAAACATGTGCTTGATTTAAATTTTTCTTTAACATACAATAAGAGACGTGCCCAGTGCACAGCGAACTTTCAAAAGAAAGATATAAACGTTAAAAAATCTTAAACAATAAAAAAAAGAATTGCTTGACAAAATTTTTTGACGTAATAAGATAGAAAAGGCAGATGACACTAGCAATCTAATTTGCATCTGATATATATAAAGCCCCAATCAGTATGAATAGTTTTCATATGTGGGTTTACACAGCACATTGACAACAGAATAGCTGAAACGAAATACTTTGTTAATTCAGAAACGAATGATAAGGACACGTGATAAACAATCACGAAAAGTAATGAGCTAGAAACTGTCTACGGACAGAAACTAATAACT
>CALVHB010000047.1 GCA_944327275.1 Candidatus Gastranaerophilales bacterium
TATCTTTACCGTCTTCGAATGTTACAAGTTCATTTGACATAACATTTCTTAGTCCGTATACTCTTGCAATACCATCACCGACTTCTATTACGGTTCCTGTATTTGATATTTCTGTTTGAATATCATAATTTTCTATTTTGCTTTTAATTATAGAACTAATTTCATCTGGTTTAATAAGTGCCATAATTTCCCCTTTTATATTATATGTTTACTAATTTTTTCTAATTTGTTTCTAAGACTGTTATCAATCAAATCATCTCCGATTTGAACTACCAAACCGCCTATTATACCAATGTCTTCAATCCAATTAACTTGAACATTGCATTGTAGTTTGTTTTGAAGCTTTTCAATAATCTTACTTTGTTGTTCCTGAGCTAATGGAACTGCAGATATAACATTTACTCTTTTTATATTATTAATGTCATCAAATTTTTCTTCAAAAGCTTGTATAATTTGTTCAAGTTCGTTAAATCTTTTTTTATCAATAAGTATTTTTAAGAAATTTTTTACGGGAATACTTATTATATTTGCAAATATACTTTCAATAATTTCGTATTTTACCTTATCTGAAATTGCGGGGTTGTTCATTGTGTCTGATAATTCAGAAGATTCTGAAAGAATTTCTTTAATATTATTCAAATCATTCACAATTGCATCATAAGATATAATATTATCTTTTGCTATTTGAATTAAAGATTCTGCGTACGTTTTTGCAGATGTTGATATTTGTTTTATTTTATTGTCTGTCATAAAATTACACCTTGTCTATGTTTTCTATGCTTTCGTCAATGAATTTGTTGTGAAGTTCTGGCGAATTTTTTAACATATTTATAATTTGTTTTTTTGCAATTTCTACTGATGTTTTTAATGTTTTTTCTGTCATTTGAGCAGATAAAGTTTTTTCTTCCGCTAGAATAACCCTTTTTATATTTTTTTCAATCAATTCTATTTGAGAATTTGTGTTTTCTTCAATTTGTTTAGATATTCCATTCGCTCTTTCTTCTGCTTCAAGTAGTCTTTGATGAATGTCATTATCAAGGTTTTCTATTGATTTTTGAGCGTTTATTAACTTGTTTTTTGCAGTTTCTCTTTCTTTTTTTACATTTTCAATAGCCTTTGATATCTCTTGAGCTACTTGTTCAATTGTATTTGAGATGTTTAATTTTTTGAAAAGCACTGCAAATACTATCATTAAAACTATAAAGTTAAATGTATTTGATTCTACTATTAATTTCCAAAAGTTAACTATTTCACTCATATTAATTTAATATCCTATCTATAATTTCTTGGTCAGTATCAGCGATTTTGACATCCATTCCAAGTACTTTAGAAGATATTACTTCTGCTAAATCCTTTACTTTAAGTTTAAGGGCTTCATTACTATTTTTAGCTTCGTTTTGAAGATTCAATTTAGCAGAAGCTATTTCTTCTGTTGATTTTTGCTTTGCGTTTTCTGTTTTTTCCTTGGAATTTTTATTTGCAGCATCCAATTTTTTTGCAACAAGTTCTTTTGCGTCAGAATATGATTTATTTAATTTTTCATCTCTTTCTTTGATTATAGTGTCCGCTTTTATATTTGTATTTTGAGTTTCAAGTTTAGTATCATTGATAAACTTTTCTCTCTCATTTATGACACGTTCAAGAGGTGAATAAAATATCTTATTCATTATTAACGTAAATATTATAAAACTTATTGCTGATATAAGAAATGTTGCATTGAATTCCATTTTTCTTCTCCGATTATTTGCCTAATAACAAGAACGCAATAACGAATGCATATAGTGCACAAGCTTCTGATAAAGCTGCACCAAGCAAGAAAAAACCAAATGCTTTACCTGCAACTTCAGGTTGTCTTGATACTGCATCCATTAAACCTTTTGTTGCAAAACCGATACCTAAACCTGCTCCAACTGCACCAAAACCGATAGCAATACCTGCTCCTAAATGTGCCATTTGTGAAATTGTTGCTGTGTCTACCATTTTGTCCTCCTTTGTTTATTTTTCTATTTTAATTATCTTTTACTAATTAATGTTCTTCTCCCGTTGCAGAACCAATGTATGCAATTGTTAGCATCATGAATACTGTTGCCTGAATAAAAGCAACAAGTATTTCAAAAAGCATTATTGGTAGCGGTAAGAAATAGGCTAAACCTCCTAGAGCTATTGATACGAGAATTTCTCCCGCAAATATGTTTGCAAAAAGTCGGATTGCTAAACTAAGCGGTCTTGTAAACATTTCCAAAAGCTCAACTAGTGCCATGACAATGCCTGTAAAACTTAGTTCATGTAAAAAGAATTTTGGACCTTTTGCTTTTATGCCCATAAATACGTAATAAATAAGAACTATAACAGCCATCGCAGCTGTTAGGTTTATATCATTTGTTGGAGAAGCTAATTCCCCTCCGTTTTTTAAGTGAATTATTCTGAGAGGTAGCTGTCCCATCAAATTTGCAGTTACAATAAATAAAAATAGAGAAGCAACCAGTGGAACATGCTTTCTGTTTTCATTTTCAACCATTGTATCCAATGTCCCATAGAAAAATTTCATTATGCTTTCAGATATTGCTTGAAGTTTTCCTGGAATCAAAGATAAATGTCTTGTTGAAAGTAATGCAAATATAATTACTACCGCCATTGCAAACCACATGGTAAAGATAGTATCTAAATTAACAGATACAGTATGCCCTGCAATGTTCAATGTGTAAATCCAATGTTCCATGTTTTTAAATTCTCTCCCTTGTGAACTTATTTTAACTCCGAAAAAAAAAAATCGCAAATTTTTTTTGTTTGTTTTAATATTGTCTATATAAGTTATATGTTAAGGGAGAAAATGAATATTATAAATCTGGCAGAGGTTGACTCTACCAACTCTTATGCTAAATCAAATCTTGGAATTTTAGAGGATAGGTCTGTGGTTTGTGCCATAAAACAAACAGCAGGTAGAGGAAGATTTGACCGTAAGTGGGTTGATTTAGGGGACGGTAATTTATTTTTCTCCATTGTTTTAAAACCTTCAAATTTATATTCAGATAAGTTTTCTAATTTAACACAATACATGTCTGTTGCGTTGTGTCATGTTTTTGAGGATTATGGAATTTGTCCATCAATAAAATGGCCTAATGATGTACTAATTGATGGTAAAAAAATATCAGGAATTCTATCTGAAACTGTTGTTAAAGGAAGTGATTTTAAAGGACTTATTCTTGGAGTTGGAGTTAATCTTAACGCCGACATTTCAGATTTAGACAAAGTTACAGATAAAGAAATAACTGCATTAAATCTTGAACTTGGTGTTGAATCTATCGACAAAGAAAAATTTTTTAATGATTTGATTGAGAAATTTTTCGCAACTTATGATGATTTTTTACGAGAAGGATTTCAGATTATTAAAGATTACTACGTAGAAAAATCAATGTTTTTAGGAAAGGAAATTTCTGTAAAAGTTTTTAATGAGGAGAAATGTGGATTAGCAAAAGAAATTTCAAATTCAGGAGAGTTAATTTTGTTGAATAATAATGAAGA
>CALVHB010000048.1 GCA_944327275.1 Candidatus Gastranaerophilales bacterium
CACAACCCAGCCGCAGCTTCAATCTTTGCAGGCAAATCTTGATTACATAAATACGGAACGAAAAAGATTAAACGGAGAAATAGTCGAAAATGCAGAAAATTCATACACCCAAAATGAACTTTCAAAATCTGCCTATGCTGATTTGAATAACCAGTTAGCTGCAAAAAATTATGAAATAAAAAGGCTTCGTGAAGAAATTAGCAATTACCAAAAACAGCTTACTCTTAATCTTGACAAAGAAAAAAGAATGCAGGAAGTTTCAGATATCATTGCAAGAAATGAGTTAGATAAAGTCCATTCGGAAAATATGGATTACAGAAGCAGAATTGCAAGTCTTAATGAGCAAATCAGAGGTGTTCAAAAAGAAATGGCATATATAAGGTCAAATTTTAGAACACAAAATTTAACAGAACTTGCAGACAGGGATAAAAAAGCAAATGAACTGGAAGCAAATATAAAAGAAATTGAATTTAAAAAACAACAGCAAAACATAATCTCACCTGTTGACGGTTATGTAAATACAATGCTTGTCCACACAATAGGCGGTATTGTTACACCTGCAGAAAAAGTAATCTCAATTGTTCCTGCGGATTCCCCTCTCATAATTAAGGCTTCTGTTTTAGACAAGGACATAGGTTTTGTAAAAGAAGGAATGCCTGTGCAGGTAAAAATTGATACGTTTGATTTTCAAAAGTATGGTATGATTGAAGGAAAAGTCAAGAAAGTTTCAAAAGACAGTGTTGAAGATGAAAAACAAGGGCTTGTATATGATGTATTCATAACTCCCGTAACAAAATCTTTAATGGTTGACGGAAAAGAACAGCAGATTTCTACAGGTATGGGACTATCTGCAGAAATCAAAACAGGTAAAAGAAGAATTATTGAATTCTTTATTTATCCGATAATTAAATACTGGTCTGAAGCTGTGTCGATTAAGTAGAAAGGAAAAATATGGGCTATTGGAAAGAATATGCACTCAAAATTGATGAACGAGGTTTTGACGACATTGATAAACACATTTGTTCAGAGTGTGTTGAAGATGAATTTTTGAAGAATTGGATTGAAGAAAATTCAATTGAAACAGGAGAATGTGATTACTGCCATCGTATTCATAATATAGTTCCGATGGAAGATATTATGGACGAAGTTATAATGAAAACAATCAGAAAATATTATGAAAATGCAGAAGGAAACATGCATTGGGATAATGAAGATTATGAATATTGGGGAAGTACATATGACACAGAAGATGTCGTAGGTGATTTTGCAGAACAAATTAGTTCAGATCAACAAGTTATAGATGATATAATTAATGCTATTCATGATATCACTTGGTGCAAATATGATCCTTATGGCATGACAGAAAGAGAAGTTTGTGAGTATTCATGGAAATCTTTTTCAGATACAGTAAAGTATAAAAACAGATATTTCTTTTTACAGCAGTATGATGATGAAGATTACGAAAGGTATTCACCTTTAAGCATTTTAAGCATAATTGCAGAAAATGCCAAAACACTTGGTATAATTAAAACATTACCTGCAAATTTTGATTTTTATAGAGTTAGAACCTTTAACAGTAAAAATGAGGTATTACTGGATGATGCTAATCTCGGAGCTCCGCCAAAAGAATTGGCAAGTACAGATAGGATGAGTGCTCGCGGAATATCTGCGTTTTATGCTTCTGATAAATTAGAAACATCCTTAAAAGAAGTAAAAAATAAAAAGCCTAATCATAATATAATCGCATTTGGGAAATTTAACAATGTAAGAGATTTGAAATATTTGGATTTAACTGACATAAAATCAAGGTCTCTGCCTAGTGTATTTGATCTTAATCAATATACTCTTCGAGAGGCAATACTTTTTCTAAAAGATTTGAATGATGATTTAACACGTCCAATTGAGGAATTGCATGAAATAGAATATGTGCCTACTCAAATATTTGCGGAATATTTTAAATTTGTTGAACATCTTGATGGTATAAAGTATAGCAGTTCAAAAGATCATAATGAAAGCTGTTATGTATTGTTTTTTGATAATGAGCAATGTATTTATGACAGTAAAAAAGAAAGTTGGCGACAAAATTGCGAATTAAAACTGGTTGATGCTAATATTATTAAAAAATAATGTTATAAAAAATATAAGATAGGTTAAGTAACATGTAACTTATACAAATTAAAGGAGATTCTAATGAAAAATTTTAAATCAGAAAAAATAAAAATGGTCTTTTGCAAGAAAGAGATTCCTATTTTAAATAATGTTAAATTTGAAGTAAATTACGATGAAGAAAATAAACGTATTTTTTTTATAATCCCAAACGATGCAACAAAATATATAGATTTATTAAGCCGGCAATGCAAAAAGATGTCTCTAAATATAGAAGAAGTAGAAACTTGTATGAGACACGATATGTATGTAAAATTTTCTGATAAAAAAAATACTGGTTCATGTACTAAAATTACTTATGAAATTATTGAGTATACAAATTATAATAAAGTAAGAGTAGCACTGCAAAAAACATGCAAGGGAACTTTGAATCAATATTTATCAGATGATGATTTATTGAAAATTTATCGTTTCAAAGATAAAGATCCGCTTAAAATAATGCTATCCGCAGTAACAAATAATCATTTTGGATATTCCTTTAACTCTACTGATAAAGATGAAAATAAAAAAGCTGTACGACTAAATCTCATAATAGAACAAGTTTTGAAATTAGGGAATGAGACTCATAAAAAATGGTTAAGGAAAAAGTTTGATATGTATCTTAAAGAAAAACCATTATATGGAAGAAATGCAATTCTTGGTGAAATATTTACTATGGGATACATATTTTTTATTCATCCTGAAGATTTTACACCAATAAAAGAAGGAAAAGTGAAAACGCCTGATTTTGAAACTATAATAAATAATCATAAAGTTTACATTGAAGTTAATACTCCATCAATGAATGAACAAGAACTGAAAAAACTAGAAAATTTCCAAAAAAAATTTGCTGAAAGAACAAAAAACGCACCAAAAGGAAGTGTGCAATCAGCGATTATTACGGTGTCTCCTGTTGGATATAATCCAAAATTTAAAACGGTAGGGGAAATGTGCATTAGTAAATTTTCTAATATAAAGTCTTCAAGCGGACAATTAAGTGCTGGAAATTATAATATATTAGCAATTAATCTATTTAACAAGGATTATTTTTCTATTTCAAACGAAGCTGCAAATCCGTTATTTTTATCTTTCAGAGGTGAATCTTTTTATTCTGGATATTTATGGCAAGCTTTTTATGCTCAGGAAGGAGATATAGTCTTGGAAGATTATTTGGGAACCGGCAATATACCAACATTAGAGTTTAATGGAATGTTTGAAAGAGAAGAAAATAAGCAAATATCAGCGGCAATTATTATGATTCCGTATAAAACAATAATATATGAGAATCACAATTCTGATAAAATGCTTCCATATGGAACCTTGTTATCGTTAACTAAAATGCCATATTTTGATTTGAATTTATCTCAAACAAGGATTCCTATTGGATTCTACGATTTAAATACTTTTAAAAATGAAATAGAATATCATAGAAAAAAAATCAATTCGATCTCAAAAGTTGATTTTTATAATTATTTATAAAATTGTCTTGCCTAGGATGTTTTGTATAACAAGTTTATCATTTTTATGAAGAACCTATTGTTAAAATATTCTAAAGTGTCAGATTCTTTGTTCTAAATGGATCATTATAAACGCTCTGTGTTTTTATTAATTGATACCACTTTCGAAAAAATATTAGGTCTAAAATTTTCAACAAATTTGTAAAAAAATACCAAAGAAAAATTGAGAATAAAATTTTTCTCAATTTGCCTAAAAAAATCAAACTGGACTAAAATGGACTATTTTTACCAAATAACAGACAGTTTGATTTTACCATTAAAACCCAATAATAGCGGTATATTACACCTAGTTTGATTTTTAACAGTCAGTTTGATTATTTCAGGCAAGTCCATTTTCAAAAAAGGACGGAAAAATTTTTGTAAAATAACAT
>CALVHB010000049.1 GCA_944327275.1 Candidatus Gastranaerophilales bacterium
GCAGTTCTTTGTTGGTTTATCTGCTGTCCTTCATATTCAGTATTTGTTTTTCTCGCGGTTAGACCTAAAAATCTAGCCTGAGACGCAGCCATACCCATGACTTGTTTCCTTTCGTTTGTTCCCTTAATATTTGTTACGGCATTTTGTTAAAAATTCTTTAGTTATTATTATTATTTTATTAAGATTTTGTAACAAAAGGAAACAGTAATGGCCTAAACTATAAAATTCTATGTGGTTTTGTTAGTAACTTTGCTTCTACTCTTTCTTTTATTGCCCCTTGTGGTTCATAGTATGGTGATACTGTCATTATTTTTGCTGCAATATCCGGATAGTAGTAGATAAATCTTAATTCACTTGAAGTTAAAGGCTTTTGAGTATGTACGTTTGCGTATCTGGCAAGTTCAAGAATATTTCTTGCTTCATGTTCGTCTTTAAATTCAATTTCTAAATTGTCATATACGTTTCTAAACCCTTTAATTCCACCATATTCACCTGTTGTAATCATTCTTCCAGTTTCAATAATTTCAGGTTCTCCTCTTCCCAGCTCTTCAAAATCATATAATTCATAATTCCGTCTGTCTTTTAGAGCGCCATCAGCGTGTATTCCTGATTCATGGGCAAATGCATTGTCTCCAACAGCCGGCTGGTTTATTGGAATTGGTACTCCAAATGCATATGATGTGTATTTTGCTAACTGCCATATTTTACTTAAGTCAATGTTCGGATCTATTTGATATTTATTTCTAAATCCTGCAGATTTAAGCACTGCTAAAAGGCAAGATGCCAAATCTGCATTTCCGGCCCTTTCTCCCATTCCGTTAATTGCAGTGTTTATATATGCATCTACCCCAGCATCAATTGCTGCTTTTGCTCCCATTACTGAACATGCTGTTGCCATTCCTAAATCATTATGGAAGTGTAATTCTATTGGCATTTTAGTTTTTTCTGCAATTTTATAAATTCTATCATATGTAGTTTTGGGGTCTTCAAATCCTAGCGTGTCGCAATATCTAAAACGTTTTGCACCACATTTTTTAGCTTCATTGGCATATTTTATTAAGAAATCTAAGTCACTTCTTGAAGCATCTTCGGCGTTAACTCCTATGTTTTCTGCTCCTAGGTCAACAGCGCACTCTACTGCTTCGCAAGTCATTTTAAGAATATCAATTGGTGTTTTTTTGCCCAAATATTTCCCATTTATCATTTGTTCTGAAGTCGATTGAGAAAGGTTTATATTTTTTAGTTTGGGTACATTTTTGAAAGATAATTCAACATCACTTGTTATTCCACGCATCCAACCTGAGAGTTTAGTTCTAGAAATTACGTTTCTGTCTACGAGTTCTAAATTACCGTTGAGATAGTTTATTTCGTGTTTTGTTGTTGGAAATCCAAATTCAGATTGAGTTATACCCATATCATCAAGCATAAGATTAATAATTGTTTTTTGAAGTTTTGCAAGCCCTAAACGTGATGTTTGCACTCCGTCTCTGTTGGTTACATCTACGAAATAAATTACATTTTTTTTCATCTTATACCCCTTTAAAATCTAATACACATATATGTTTTTATTTATTAATAACTTGCTTTTTTAAATTATATTATTTACAATGTTTAGTATGAGACTTTTTGGTGCTAATGTCAAGCACCGTTGTAAAATTTAACTATGAACAGTACAAAACAATTAGAGAAGAAAATAAATAAAGAATATAAAACTGGAAATGTAAAAAGTGCGATAGAACTTTGTCAGATTGGTCTTCAGGATGATCCGACAAATGCTGATTTACATGTAAGATTGGGTGATTTATACCTAGCATGGCATTTGGATATTCATAATTCATGTCAGTATATTGATGAGGCTATTACCGAGTATCAAAGAGCTTTAGAAACTTATATTGATTCTTCCGAAATTTATTTTAAGATTGGGCAAGCGCACTATTTTAAAGGAGACCTAGATAAAGCTATAAATTATTTAGATATGGCTGTTGCTAAGAATGAAAAATTAGGTAAAGCTTATTATTTGTTGGCTGAAACATATACAAAGAAAGCAAGGTTTCTTGAAGCTTCAATCAATGCTAAAAAAGCGATTAAAGCAATGCCTTTTTCTAATTCTTGTGCTCACTTCTTGTTATCTAATCTTTATAATTTATCGTCTGCGAGAAGTTTTAAAAATTGTTTTTTGGCTCAATATGAGTTTTTATTATCTTTAATGACTCTTCCTTTTGATAAAATTGCATTGGGAAATGTATCTAAGACTTTATCATATTTACGATTTTTCCCTATTTTATTAAAGGGTGCTTATCTTGTCCAGACAAAAAGATTAAATGAAGCATTAGAAGTATATGGAGAAGCTATTGAAAAAGCCCCTGGATTTACTCCGTTATATTGCCTAACCGGTGATATTTACAGAGGACTTGGTCAATTTGATGATGCTATTACTGAGTATAAAATGGCAATTTGGCTTGATAGCTTAAATATCCCTGCTTACAGACATCTATGTCAGGCTTACGAAGAACAGGGCGATTATGACAGTGCTGTTGAAATTTATGAAAAATTAATTCAAATTATGCCTAATATGCCTGACGTTCATTCAAATTTAGCAAATATTTTGTATGTTAAAGGTGACATTGACAGGGCAATATCACATTTTCAAACTGCAATTACATTAAATCCTAAAAAACAGTGGACAAGTGTTATAAATCAGACTCTTGGTTTTGTTTATCAGGAATCAAAGCAAGATTTGAATGCTGCTATCGGTTCTTATCAAAGTGCATATTTGCTTACTCCTAAGGATATTGATATTTATGTTAACTTAGGAAGCGCATTTTATGATAAAGAAGATATAGAAAATGCCTTACAAGTTTATAGAAATGCTCTAGATCTTGATCCTAAAAATGCTAAGATCCATTGTAATTTAGGTTTCCTTTATTGGGGAAAAGGTGATATAGACGAAGCTATCAAGGAGTATGAGTTAGCAATTGAATATGACAAAAATTATGATATTGCTTACAATAATATGGGGGTTATTTATTTAGACGATTTAGGCCGAGTCAGACAAGCAATTGATTTATTTAAGAAATCCGTTGAGTGTAATCCTAATTATGCATTGGCTCATTTTAATTTAGCAAGAGCTATTGCTATCACCGGAGACAAGATTGAAGCTGCAAAGTTGTATCAAATCGCTCAGGATATTAATAAAGTTACAAACGAAATAGATCCTCAAGATATACTTGATAAAATAAATGCTTTATTTAGCTAATTAATATATCATTTTCACTTTCTTCCTTGGTTTTAACAGGTAATGTAAACCCGAAAGTAGCACCCGCGCCAAGTTGTGATATGACAAATACTTTACCGTTATGGTATTTTTCGATTGTTTGTTTTACTAAATGAAGTCCAAGTCCAGTACCTTTTATAGTATGAATATTATTCTCTACTCTGTAGAATCTGTCAAAGATTTTTTTCTGGTGTTCAGGCGCTATTCCGCATCCTTGATCAGTGACGGTGATTTCAATGTCATTGTCTAAATTTCTTAAGCCAACTTTTATTTCTCCATTTTCTGGTGAATATTTTATGGCATTTGACAAAAAGTTTGTAAGAGCACGTTCGATACCATCATAGTTAAATAAAAATTCCGGAATTCCTTCCTCTTTATTTATACTAATTTTAAGATTATGTTCTTTAGTTAGTGGAAGTACTTGATTTACGCAGTTATCAACAACTTCGTATACACTATTTAAAGATTTTTCCATTTGAGCATTTGCTTCCATTCTTGAGAAATCAAGTATATCATTTACCATACTATTAAGTCTTATAATCTCTTGATTTATTGTTCCAATAAATTCTTTTTGTGTGTCGTAGTCAAATTCGTTACCGTAGTTGTACAGTGTATCGATGTAACTTCTCAAAACTGTTACAGGAGTTCTAAGTTCGTGTGAGACATTAGATATGAAAGTTGAACGCATAGCATCCATTTCAGCTTCTTTAGTCATATCTATCAATACAATTATGTATCCAACATAGTCTTTGTTTCTTGTAAACATTGGAGATATTATTGACTTTATAACTCGTTTATCTACTTGAATGTTAAATTCAAGAGGCTTATTCTCCATAACTTCAATTGGAGTATCTTTAAATTCTTCAATTTTATCTTTAAAACAATAATTACCTTCAGTATCAATATATAATTGAATAGGAGTATTAATTATTTGATTTTCTTCCAGCTCAAGAAGTTTTTGAGCATGGTTATTTACAAGAACAACTTTATCGTTGTTGTCACACACAACAACACCATTTGCAATACTCATTAAAATCGCTTCTAATTTATTTTTCTCAAGTGTTAGTTGTTCTATATTTTGTTCTTCATAGATATGAAGTTTATTTGACATGTTATTAAAGGCGTTAAAAAGTTCTTTTACTTCAGAACTTACATCTTTATCTTTAATTTTATACCCGAATTCTCCTGTAGAAATTCTTTGTACCCCGTTGTGAAGAATTCTTAATTCTCTGGTTATTAGGTATGTATTTATTAATATAACGAATGCAAATACGACCCAAGCTACTGTGAATACAAAGAGTAATGAAGCCCTTGTTGTTGTTGAAATTTGAGATATTATACTACCGGACAATCCAACAGTAACTGAACCTATATTACTATTGTTTTTTGTTATCATTGGAGAACTTACGATAACATTTGTGATTTTATTTTTTGAATTGTCGCCACCATTTGCTTTATATAAAAGCTTTCCGTTTGCATCTCTAAGTTCAATAAAAACGATGTCGCTATGTGCTTCGACAATATTATCAGCATGGGATTTAAATGTCTCAAAAATTTTGTTTTGAGGCAAGTTTGTAGCCAATTCTGTACATTCAATTGCAAGAGCTCTTGAAACTATTTGCCCAAAATTTTGATACCCTTCATTCAATTTCTTTTGGATATTGAATATCGCAAACACGGCTATTGCAACAATTAAAACAGTACTTAATATAAGCCCTGAAATAATTAAACGGTTTTGTGTAGTTAAACTTATTTGTTTTTTACTCATATTAAAAATTATACCACTTGCAATTTCTTCAAGCAAGTAGAAAAAAGGCTTCTAAAAGAAGCCTTTTTATCCTCTTGAACAAATTGTTCTTGCAACGTGTACACCTGAAGCTGAGGCTTGTATTAAACCTCTTGTAACTCCGGCTCCATCTCCTATTGCAAATAGGTTTTTAACACCTTCAGTTTCAAGTTCATCAGTAAGTTTTACTCTTGCAGAATAGAACTTAACTTCAATACCATACAATAATGTGTATCTTGAAGCAGTTCCAGGACATATTTTGTCGAGAGCCTGAAGCATCTCAATGATACTTGTCATTTGTCTGTAAGGTATTACAAGACTTAAATCTCCAGGTGTCGCACAAGTAAGTGTTGGTTTTATTATGCTTGCCTTAATTCTTTCCGGCGTAGATCGTCTTCCGTCTAACAAATCTCCAAAACGTTGAACAAGTATACCGCCACCTAACATATTAGCCAGTCTTGCAATGTGTTGCCCATATTGAATAGGTTCTTTGAATGGTTCTGTAAATTTTTCACTAACAAGTAGGGCAAAATTTGTATTGTTTGTTGTTTTTTCTGCGTAGCTGTGTCCGTTTACTGTAGAGATACCATTATAGTTTTCTTGAACAACTTCACCATTCGGATTCATACAGAAAGTTCTTACTTCATCACCGAATGTTGGGGAGTGGTAAATTAGCTTTGACTCATAAAGCTTGTCTGTAAGAGGTTCAAATACCGGAGCTGGAAGTTCTACTCTAACACCTACATCTACAGCATTATTTACCATTCCAATTTTATGTTCTGCAAATTCATGTGTGAGCCAGTCAGCCCCTTCTCTACCTGGAGCAATAATCGTATATTCAGCGCTTATTGTATCTCCGTTATCAAGTACTATTCCCTTAACTTGTTCACATTCTACAATGAGGGATTTAGCAGTTACATTATTTAAAATAGTTATTCTTTCGTCTAAGTAGTCTTGCATATTTTTCAATACATCAAGACTTCTTTCTGTTCCTAAATGTCTTACTGGAGAATGTACAAGTTTTAATTCTGCTAAAGATGCTTGTCTTTCAAGTTCTCTAAATGTTTTCATATCTGTACCGAAAACTTCATCAGTAGCACCAAAATCAAGATACAATTGGTCAGAATATGCAATTAAATCTTCAACTTTTTTTCTATCCATGTAGTCTACCAAGTGACCGCCTACATCAGGTGTAAGTGTGAGTTTTCCGTCAGAAAAAGCACCTGCTCCACCCCAGCCGCAAAGAAGTCCACATTTTTTACAAGTTGGACATTTTTCGTAACCTTCTCTTAAAAGGCATTTTCTATTTTCAATTTTTTGTCCTTTTTCAATTAAAACAATTTTCCAATCAGGTTTTAATTTGGTTATTTCCAAAGCGGCAAAAATACCGGCAGGTCCGGCACCGATAATTGCTACATTATACATCTTACATATCTCCATATCTTATTTTTCCAAACCAATTAAGTATATCTTAAAAAAAATTTTTTTTAAACCTTTTGTGAAGTATTTGTTAAGTGCTACAAACGTTAAAACTGATGTTTGCAAGTTTCATTTTAAATGTTTTTAGCCCGGCTTTACCGTTACTGGTCATGTTTATAATCATTTCAACCGGTTTTCCTAATTTTTGTCTGGTTTTTTCGTCAAAAGTTTCTTTAATTTTTAATTTTGTAGATTTTATGTAATTGCCAATCATAAAACTGTAGCTTCTTTTTGCTGCTTGTAAATCAAAACTGTTTTTTATATTTCTTGTTTTACAAGCTATTTTTTCAGCTCCAAGAGCTTTTCCTAGTTCTTTTAATTTTTCAGCTTGAGGTCCGGTAAATATAAAGCAATTATTATTATCTGCTATGCATCTAAAGTATTCTGATGGCTGTATGCTTTTTTTGTTGAACTTCTTTGGATAACCATAAAATCCATAATTAATATTATAATCAGGATCATGTTTTGCAAATTCTCTAATGATTGCAAGATTTTTTTCATTGTTTTTGGCAGGCCCGACAAGTACCGATGTTAGTTGATGGCAGGCTGTTTTTATATTTTTTTGATTAAATGTTTCTAATCCGTCAATAAATACTCTTACCGGTACTACACTAGTAAAACTAGGATTATTACTCCTATTGTTTAACGCAGAAATCATATTTAATATACCCCTTTTTTGATTAAAAACACATAAAAAAATTTTTTGCTACCTATTTTCTAGATTTAGTTGCTTTTGCATGGTTTATTTGCATTATTAAATTTTTAATATCTTCGTTATCATAGATATTTTTTGCTTTTTCAGCATAAATGATAGCTTTGTCAAAGTTTTTGTTGTTAAAATATAGAGCTGCAAGATTGTACAAAACAGTGTATCTTTCATTATCTGTTTTTGATAACTCATAGGCTTTTTCAAGTGATTTGACAGCTTCTTTATTTCTATTTAATTCTGCATATGCTATTCCAAGGTCAATATAACCTCCAGCGAGTTCCGGTGCATTTTTTATGTAGTTTTTTGCTTCTACAACTTTTCTTGAGGAGACCTCTTCTGATGTACCTATAACTATTGGAGCGTATATCAACCCTTTTTTATCTAACTTATTTATTGGGGTATTTGTTATATCAGGTACGAGTTTGTATAAAAGTTTAATTGTGTTTATATCTTGTGATGATAAGTATTGGAACGAACTTCTGTAAGGAGTGTAAAAGTTATTGCTGTTTGTGCTCATGTACATTAAATCTTCTGCACTATAGCTATGTCCCATTATTCCTAATGCATGCCCTATTTCGTGTAAAATTGTATTGTATAATTCTTTGTCTGAAAAGAAATTCCCATTAGGGGCTTTGTCATATAAGACAATAGTCATATTTTTTAGTGTTTTGCCTTTAAAATTAGGTGTTGTGTAGCCTACAATGTATCTGCAAGTATCACCGTCACAGATATTTTGAGGTAATTCTGATATTTTTACAAGTATATCTGCATTTTTTATATCTTCAGTTATTGCAAATTTTATAAATCCTGAAGAAACTTGCCATTGTCCAAATGCTTTGCGGATTTCAGTCTGATAATAATCAGGGATAGAAATTCCGGACTCTGTTTTAATAGCTATTTTTAAAGGGAATTTATTTATGTCCCATCTAATAATAGAACCGTTTGCTGGAACTTGTTCTATGTAATTATCTCCGATATTTGTTTTAATACCGGCTTCCCACTGAAGAATTTTATCCTCAGCAAGTTGTTGAGCGCTGTCTTTTTTTGTTCCATTTGCTATTTCAAAAATTTGTTTTTGTATTTTGACAGTCGGAGATAAATTAATTAGAGATTTAACGTAGTAGTAGCGATAATTCTCTTTGTTTGGGTTGAATCTATAAGCTTTTTTTAAGCTATTATAGGCTTTAACGTATTCTTGCTTTTCAAGTAATTTTTGCCCATGCCAGAAATAGTATGCCGGTAAAGATTTTACAATTACCAAAAACACTATTGCTGTTACACATATAAGTTTAGTTAGAAATGAATCTATCTTATTTTGCGGGCTCATTATCTTTTATCCCCTTGTCTATTTCAAGAATTTTTGCGAGAGATCTTGTATCGCCTTTAAGTTTGAAGTATTCTGCAAATTTAGGGGTTGTTTTTAAATTGAAACTTCTTCCGTTTTTATCTCTGGTTTTGGAGATAAGTCCTTTTTCAACTAATTCTTGAACGTGATCATAAGCATTAGAACCACGAAGTTCTTTTAAATCGGTTTGTCTTATAGGCTCTTTTAAAGCAATTACAGAAAGAGTCCTTAAAACAGCTGGTTTTAAATCAACAGGACATAATAGTTCAACAAGATCCATGTGTTCTTCTTTTACTTGAAGAATGTATCCGTTTTCATCATCTATTTCCAATGCCCCATCCCTTGAAGAGTAGTCCATTATTAATTCTAATATTGCTTCTTCAATATTTTCTGTTTCTTCATCTAATATTGTTGCTATTTCATCTAGAGAAATTGCTCTTGCAGTGATAAACAAAACAGCTTCAATTCTAGACTTCAATTGCTCTATGCTCATTTTCTCCGCCTTTTACAACATAAAGGTCTGAATAAAATTCATCTTGTTTTAATTCATAATCAGTTTCAGCTGTCAAGAATAGTAATGCGATATATGCACTAATTTTATCCATTCCTAATAAAGTTAGTTCATTAAGTTCTATTTTATCGTTTTTTTCAAAAATTTGTCCCAAATTTTCTTTTAAAGTAAGTACGCAAGATTCAATGTATTCCTCATGTGCAAGGTTTACAATATCATCAGGTGTTAATCTCGAATATGATTGAACTCTGCGTTTTGCTCTTTCATGTGCGCTTTTTAAAGATTGTTTTTGTTCGAGTTTTTCATAAAACTCTAATTGTCTTATCAAGTCTTTCAAAGTAACAACACGATTATGATTTAATCTTACACTGGTACGTCTTTGTAGTACTTCGTCAATTGATATTACATTATTTGTTGGAACGTAATCTTCTTCGCCGTAATCGACAATAAATCCGTCATCATCGTACTGAATATCAGGTTCTTGAGTTTCAAATTGCATTACGTCAATACCTTCAAGAACATTAGATTTTAGTTTTAAAAGTACAGCTGCAAAAAGGAAAGTTCTTCCTGTAACTCTAAGGTTTTGGGATTTCATTTCGACCATGTGTGCAAGGTATTTGTCAGTAACATCAACAATATCGATATTCCAAGGGTCAATTTTCCCCGCTTTTGCCATATCTACGAGAATTCCAATCCCTTCACTTTTGGGCTTGCCATCTTTTGATAAGCCTAAATCAGGTAAATCTATATTATAATTTAATGCTGTCTCTGTACTCATATCCTAATTATTCGTCCCTTAGTTTTATACCTGTAACTTTAGTTATACCTTTTTCTTTTTGAGTAACACCTAAAGTTCTATTAGCTGATTCTATCATAGGTTTTCTGTGACTAACTACTATAAATTGCGTATCTTTTGATTGGTTCTGCACCA
>CALVHB010000050.1 GCA_944327275.1 Candidatus Gastranaerophilales bacterium
ATGACAGCTTTTGGAGAAAAGTCAATGCAATCGACATCTTGGGGCAAATTCATTTGTGCTTCTAGATTTATGAGAATAAGTTATGCAGTAGCAAAAGTTCTTGCATTCTTACTACTAATTGCAGTAAATGCTCCGGGAATGGAATTTTGGAATGGAACTCCAACTCTCCACTTAATCACTATGTTTTTTGCGTGGGCTGCAATTATATTTTGTGTAGTGAGAGCTATTCCTGTTGTTGCAGAAAGCGGAAAGTTATTTAACGATGACAAACAAAATTAACATAGTTCTTTATGAACCTGAAATTCCTCAAAATACAGGCAATATAGCCAGACTATGTGCTTGTACAGGAGCCAGTCTGTATCTCGTGGGGAAGTTGGGATTTTCTCTATCCAGCAAGTATACCAAAAGAGCAGGATTAGACTACTGGGATAGTGTAGACTTACATAAAGTTGATACAATGGAAGAATTGTTTGACGCCAATAAAGGTGCTAATTTTTATTATCTAACAACTAAAACAGATAAATTGTATACAGATATAAAATTCAAAGATGGAGATTTTATTGTATTCGGTCCGGAAACAAGAGGACTTCCTGATGTATATGTAAAGGACAAAAACGCATTAACAATCCCAATGAAAGAAGGACAAAGGAGCTTAAATTTGTCTAATTCTGTAGCAATTGTCACTTACGAGGCAATAAGGCAAAATGGGCTATAATATACCGAAACTTCCAAACAGAGAAGAAGATTCAAATAAGGGATCATTTGGAAAAATACTTAATGTATCCGGCTCAGAATTTATGACAGGTGCAGCTTATTTGTCATCTGTATCTGCTTTAAAAGTTGGAGCAGGTTATGTTGAACTTGCGAGTCATAAAAATGCCCTGCAAGTAACTTCTACACTTGCTCCTGAAATAGTGTTAGCCCCATTAGAAAACATTTATGAAATATTAAAAACTTCAACTGTACTGCTAATAGGATGTGGCTTATCAACAACAGATGAAGCTGTAAAAATTTTTAAAAACACTATCAAGGCTGCAAAAAATTTACCAACAGTAATTGATGCAGATGGTCTAAATATTTTAGCTGAAAATAATATAAAATTACCAGAAAATACAATCCTAACACCTCACCCTAAAGAAGCATCAAGGCTCTTGGAGTGTAGTTTAGAGGGAATTTTAAAAGATAAGAAAAAAGCAGCTAAAGATATTAGTAAAAAATACGATTGCATAACTGTTTTGAAGTCTCACAGAACAATTGTTACATCTCCTAATGGAGAAATGTACATTAACAATACAGGGAATAGTGCTCTAGCTAAAGCCGGCAGTGGAGATATTCTTGCTGGCATGATTGCGGGATTTTTAGCTCAAAAAATGAACAAGTTTGATGCTGCAGTATTAGGAGTCTATCTGCATGGCATCGCTGGAGATCTTGCAAAAGAAGACCTGACTGCCTATGGAGTATTAGCCACAGATACAATCAGGTACATTCCTTTAGCTATAAAATATTTATTAAACAACTAGATCTAACTTTACTGCAGCTTCTGGAGTTCCATGAGATACTGCATAAGACAAAGCTGCATCATTAGTAGATTTTACAAACTCTTTTGCAGGTGCTTTTGCATCAAAAGGTTTTCTTGCTGCAACATATGCTTCTCTAATGCTATTATTAACAGATTCAGCTGCTTTACTTAAAGAAGGTAAGTTACCTTTTGAAATCTTATATGAATCGATAGCTGATTCTGCAATTGTGATACCTGGAATTGTCATAATTTTCTCCTTAAAATTTTGTATTTGGGGTAACAATCGTAGATTTTTAATCTACACACCTTTCAAAATAACTCTGAAAAAATTTAATTGCTACCTTATACACATAAGTGTTACAATAATTAATAAAACTATAATAGTACAACAAGTTATTTTAACAATTAGCCATCTTTCCTAGTATAACTCTTTTACTTGCCCCTGTGCATGATGGAAGATTATTAGGTATACCATAATATGTACAATATCCTAAAAGAGCAAAAGCCATAACTTCTTTGAAATTATTTGAAATACCATAGTGTTCATGAGTTTTTAAATCAACATGTTTTGGTAGATAATGACGCAAAAACTTCATTAAAGTATTATTATATGCTCCACCACCACCAACTATAACTTCATTTATATCTATATCAGGGTATATGAAGCGTTCGTATGCTGTTGCAATTGATTTCGCAGTTAGAGCTGTTGCAGTAGCTACAATATCATCAGGATTTTTAGGAGCAAAACGCAAGGCATTTTCAATATAATCAGCAGAAAAATATTCTCTACCGGTAGATTTTGGAGGATTTTTAAAATAGTATTCATCCTGCATAAGACACTCAAGCCAACTACTTGAAACTTTTCCAGAATTTGCGACAATACCATCCTTATCATAAGGTTTTCTAAAAAACTTATTCATACAGTAATCAATCATTACGTTTCCCAAACCTGTATCAAAACCAAATGTCGGAAAATCTTTTGATACTACAGTAACATTAGATATTCCTCCGATGTTTTGTACAAGTACGTTTTTCTTTAATGGTTTAAACCATTTTTCATCAGCAAAACATACTAAAGGTGCACCCTCACCACCTACAGCAATATCTGCTTCTCTAAAATTTGATATAGTCATGCAACCTGTCTCTTGGGCAATAACAGAGCTGTCACCTATTTGAAGAGTACTTTTCATCGAAATTTTATCAAGTTTTTCATCAAAAGGATAATGGAAAATAGTTTGACCATGACTCGCGATAAAATCAGGTTTTCCATGCTCTTCAATTAAGACTTTACAAGCATCAGCAAAGCAATGACCGATTACAAAATTCATCTGACATACATCTTTTACAGAAACATTTCCAGAAAACAGTTGAAAAATTTTAGCTCTCACATGCTCCGGATATTTATAATTAATCCCGGAAATAAGTTTAACAGACATATCAGGATTAACTTGGCACAATCCTGCATCAATACTATCACAAGATGTTCCAGACATTAACCCAATTACTAACTTTGACTGTAATTCATCCATAATAAAATAATATAAAAAAGCTTGCAATTAAGCAAGCAAAACATTTGAGTCACAACTATCCATAAATCTCAAATAAAAAAACTTTTATTTAACTCCTAAAATATTTAATTATAAAAAAAATCCCTAATCATACGCCACTTTAATGTACTTAAACCTTTTACTGAACCCAAAACTCTTCTCAAATCTAAAATTTCCTTATCGGATTATGCCATCACCTCTTTTTCACATCCTGTCTTAACTATCCTGGTAGCAGTCCTTCAAAATCTCCTGTATTTTCAGGTATCTTTTGATCCCCTCCACGTCTTTTAATGTAAATCTAAGTTACATATTTGACAAGTAAAGAAAAATAAAATAAAATTTACAATCGACCATGCCCCTTATAAAATCTGGGAAAAATTCAAGTTCTTAAATCTTAATGAAGAAAACTTAATGAAATTAGGTAAAAATAAATATTTTTTTTATTGACTTTGAAAATTTTCAAACAAGGCATGCTGATAAACAAGAAATGATATTTTGTAGTAAAATATCAATGGAGAGTTTGTATTAATGAAAGAGTTTTTAAAGAATCAAAAAATTACCTACAACCTTATGTCTTTTACAGGATATAAGGCATTAATACTATTTTCATTACTATCAGAAAGCCCAAAGTCATATAAAGAAATTTCAAACTATTTCATAAATCATCCGTACCTAAGAGAAAAAATATCCATAGACACTTTAAGAGTATACATAAATTCTTTAAAAAGAATAGGATGTGAAGTAAAAAGATTTAGAGATGAAAACAAAGAATCTAGATACTTTATTACATCACACCCTTTTGAGTTAAAACTCTCTCAAGCTCAAATTGAAAGTATAAAAAAAGTTTATAAAAGCATTGCTAAAGACATTAGTGTAGAAGAGCTTTTAGCTCTGGATAATTTTTTTGAAAAACTTGGGAAACAAATTAAAAATCAAGATTTTGTGGATGACATCAAACAAGTATCACTACTCAAAGGAATAGATAAAGATTTATTAAAAAATCTTATGGATTGTTGTGAGAAAAAACAACAAATTATAATAGAGTACACTTCACCTAATAATGGGAAAAAAGATATTGAAATTGTTACGGACAAAATAGATCTATCAAACAACAAAATATACCTGCATGGATATGGACTTGAATATTCTGAATACGGAATATTTCTAATAAATAGAATTAATCAAATTAAAGAAATAAAAATAAATTCTAATACTCCAAAGGATATAAAAAAAGTTACTGTTACTTATGAAATAAGAACAGATATTAATAAAATCAATTTAGAAGATTTTGAAAAAGTACTACATAGCAGTAATGATAAAACAATTATAGAAGCTACTGTATCAAATACTTTCTTACTAAAACAAAGATTATTAGAGTTTGGACCAACCTGTAAAATAATATCACCAACAGAATTTAGAAATGAATTTTTATCACTTCTTAAAGACATGAAAGCGGGGTATTATTTTGACTAAAAAATTAACTGAAAAATACAACGATTCATGTGTTAAATTGTTCGAATTTATTAAGATGCTATATGAGGGCGATGTTCCATTTAAAAAAGTAATTGACCATTTCTCGGATGGGAATTATGACGGCAAATCAAATACCCATGTTACTTTAAACAAATACCTTAATGCAATGAAAATATTTGGGATTAAAGTAAAGAAAACAAATAACAAGTTCAGAATGCTAAATGCTCTATATAAATTACAATTTGACTTAGATGACATAAAATGTATAAAGTTACTTAAAAAGACTGAAACAATCCTCCCTGAGAATCAAACTAAAACTAACTTTGAAACATTTTTAAATGCTTTAGAATTAAGATTAACCGAAAATTCTAAAAGTCTTACTCAAATTGACGACATTTCAGATGATGAAAATAGAAATTTAGATTTTTCAAATGCAGAACTTACAAAACAAATCGAGCAGTGTAATAAACTGTGTCAGGACAAACTAAAAACAGAAATTGTCTTTATAAATGAAGATGGAGAAGAAATAAATCTTCTTTGTTCTCCTCAAGAACCGATTTATCAAAAAAAGAAACTTTATCTGAAAGCTGTTGGAAATAATGGAAGCAGAATTTATAATATTCCTCTGGAAAACGTAAAATCTATAAAACAATTACCAATTGCTTCTAAAGAACAATCTATTCCGACAACTGTTGTATATAGAATAAAAGACAGACTTGCAAAAAATTATAGACTAAGAGACTGGGAAAGATTAGACAAAATTGAAGCAGACGGCAGCAAAATAATTGTAAATAAAAATGAGGACTTAAACCAACTTTTAAGAAGACTTATGAGATATGGAATATATTGCAATGTTATATCTCCTAAATTTTTAAAAGAAGAGATGATTGAACGAATTAACAAGACAATTGCTAATTATAAATAACATTATTTAACATTAAAAGCTTTTTAAATGTTAGTATGATACGATAAGATTATGGATAGTAATACACAATTTGTACCTCTACATTTACACAGTGAATTCTCACTACTTGATGGTGCAATAAAGTTAAAAGATTTATGTAAGTTTGCAAAAGAAAACAACATGCCTGCTGTAGCAATTACAGACCATGGCGTTATGTATGGAGCACTAGATCTATACTTAGAAGCAAAAGAAGCCGGTATTAAACCTATTATCGGTTGTGAATTTTATGTGCATAACGGTGACATATCTGAAAGAGATCCAAACAACAACCCAAGATATCACCTAATATTACTTGCAAAAAACAACACCGGATATATGAATTTGGTAAAATTAGCATCTGATGCTGCTTGCAAAGGTTTCTATGTAAAACCCAGAATTAACTTTGACATGCTAAAAGAACTTCATGAAGGGATAATTTGTTGTTCAGCATGTCTTGGAGGAGAAGTATTACAAAATCTTTTAAAAGGTGATTACAACGAAGCAAAGGCAGTTGCAAAACGTTATAAAGATTTATTTGGAGATGATTATTATATAGAACTTCAAGATCACGGATTGGAAGAGCAAAAAAGAACAAATCCTGATCTTATAAAACTTGCCAAAGAACTCGATATAAAAATGATCATCACTAACGACTCTCATTACTTAAAAAAAGAAGATGCAGACTGGCATGATACTTTGTTATGCATGCAAACTCAATCAATGAAAGATGAGGAACACAGATTCCACTTTCCTAATAATGAGTTTTATGTAAAGACTGTATCAGAAATGAGAGATGCATTTAAATGGCTAGACTCAGAAACATTTGACGAATGTATAAAAAACACAGTTGATATAGCAGAAAAATGCCACGTCACAATTAAATGGGAAGCTCCGTTACCGGATTTTCCTGTTCCTCCGAATCATACTACAGACTCATATTTGGAAGAACTTGTAATGCAAGGACTAAAAAGGAAGTATGGAGAAGAAAATATAACTCCGGAGCTAAAGGAACGTGTTCAATATGAACTTGGAATCATTGAAAAAATGGGATTCTCTGCATATTTCTTGATTACATGGGACTTTATACACTACGCAAAGACCCATGATATCCCTGTAGGACCGGGGAGAGGATCTGCAGCAGGTTCTGTAGTTGCTTATGCACTTGATATTACAGATCTTGATCCTATAAGGCACCATCTGTTGTTTGAAAGATTCCTTAATCCAGAAAGATTCAGCATGCCCGATATTGATACAGACTTTTGTATTGAAAAACGTGGAGAGGTAATTGACTACGTTGTAGAAAAATACGGTGCTGATAAAGTATGTCAAATCATCACATTTAATACTCTTGCAGCAAGAAATGCTTTCAAAAGTGTGGCAAGAGTATTCGGCATGGAATATGCTAAAAGTAACAAAACAGCTTCTTTAATTGAAGATACAATTGAAGGCTCTATGATAGAAGGTTCAGAGCTAAAAAAATTGTACGATGAAGATCCAGAAATAAAAAGAGTAATTGACACCGCAAAATGTGTAGAAGGTGTTAAATGCGGTATTGGTATGCATGCTGCCGGAGTTATAATATCATATAAACCTCTTGACCAAATTGTACCTGTACAACCTTCTAAAGACGGAATAATTATAACGCAATACCACAGAGAAATTTTAGAGAAAATGAAACTTCTAAAAATGGACTTTTTGGGCTTGCGTAACCTTACAATGATACATAAGACTTGCAAGCTTGTTAAACAATGTCAAGGTATTGATGTTGATATTAACCACATACCACTTGATGATAAACCGACATATGACATGCTTGTAAGAGGTGAGACTGTAGGGGTATTCCAACTTGAATCTTCTGGAATGACAAACTTGGTAAAAAAACTTAAACCCGACGTCTTTGAAGATCTTGGCGCTTTGGTAGCTCTGTTTCGTCCCGGACCACTTGGATCTGGCATGGTTGATGACTTTGTAGAAAGAAAACACGGTAGACAAGCTATTACCTATGCTCATCCAAGACTAGAGCCAATACTAAAAGATACATACGGAACAATGGTATATCAAGAGCAAATCATGCAAATTTTCCAAGTTATGGCAGATTATTCTCTTGGACAAGCTGACCAAGTTCGCAGAATGATGGGACACAAAGACCCTGCAGCGATGGCTGCTCAAAAAGGCAAACTTGTTGAAGGTTCTGCAAAATATGGAATGAAAAAAGAAGATGCAGAAGATTTATTTGAAAAAATTGAAAACTTCGCGCAATACTGTTTTAACAGAGCACACTCTTCAGCTTACGCCTTTGTAGCATATCAAACTGCATATTTAAAATGCCACTACCCTGTTGAATACTTATCTGCACTTTTATCAAGTGTTGCAGGAGATCAGGATAAAACACAAGCATACATTGAAGAAGCTCTTAAATACGGAATTAAAGTTCTGCCTCCAGACATAAATAAATCATATCTTGAATATGCACCTGACGGAAAAAATATTCGCTTCGGACTTGCATCAATAAAACAAGTCGGAGAAGGTGTCATTGAAGAAATTATAAAAGAAAGAAATGAAAACGGTGATTTTAAATCAATATATGACTACATAAAAAGACTTGATACAAAATGTTCAAATAAGAAAACTCTAGAAGGGCTAATTAAAGCAGGAGCTTTTGCTTCAATTGAAAAAAGCAGAAAACAGTTGATGGATAATATTGAATATATCACAGCAACTGCTTCAAAAGAATCAAAAGCAAAAGAATCCGGTCAAGGAAATCTTTTTGACATGCTCGGAGATACCTCAGCTATCGAAGATGCAAAATTCCAACTTGCAGGTTCTGATGAAGAATATGATCCAAGAACATTACAAAATTTTGAAAAAGAATTTCTTGGTTTTTACGTTACAAGCCATCCTTTGTCTACTATTAGAGACAAATTACCTTTTCTTATGACACATAAAATAACAGAAATTCCGGAACAACCTAATGATAAAGTTGTTACAATCTGCGGTCTAATCACTGCAATGAGACAGATTCCGACAAAAAAAGATCCAACAAAATTCATAAGATTTGTCACAGTAGAAGACTTGTCGGGGAAAATAGACGTTATTGCTTTCAACAGCAAAATACAAGAATATGGAGATTATCTTCAAAATGAACAAAGAGTTATAATCTCAGGAAAAGTTAATAGAAGAAGTGATGATGAACCGCCATCATTGATTGTTGATAATGTAAAAACGGTCGACAATTCAAATATTTTCACAATATCCCTCATTGACGACTTTAAGTTTGAAGAAATTGTTCTTATGAAAAATATTCTATGCCAACATGCTGGCTCTGATCCTGTTACTTTTAAACTGAAAGATTTTGATAATGAAATAAAAGTACTTACCGCATCAATGTTTTGGGTAGAAAGTTCTAATGAGCTTGTTAATATTTTAAAAAAACAATTTCAAGAAAGAATAGAAATAGATGTTCGTTCATTAGATACAGCTGAAACAAAAGAAGAAATTTTAACAGTATAAATAAAAAAACACTTGCAAAAAAAAAATGTTTATGTAATACTAAAAAAGTACCCGATGCGGGGGTAATTCAGTGGTAGAATGCCTCCTTGCCAAGGAGGATGTCGCGAGTTCGAGCCTCGTCTCCCGCTCCATAAAGAAGAGTCTGATTTTCAGGCTCTTTTTTATTTTACAAGTTTAGTAATAATTAAAAAAAAATTAAAAATTTTAAATTCATACAAGTTATAGTTAATAATATAAATGGGATAGACCTCTTGTTAAGCTAAATCCTTGATGATTATGCGTTTACAAGGAGTAACTGAGTTTGTAAGCACAGTGAAGCAAAAGCTTTGCTGTGCTTTTGTATAGTTTATTATAAGGAGAAATGATGGGAAAAGAATACCATATTTTGTCTCTTTCAGGCGGAAAAGATTCTACGGCCTTAGCATTTTTCATGCGAGAAAACATGCCTGAAATTTTTAAAAATCTAGAATTAGTATTTTGCGATACTGAGCAAGAAATACCTGAAACTTATGATTACCTGAACAAAATTGAAATATTTTTAAATAAAAAAATAACAGTCCTCAAACCGGAAAAATCATTTGACCATTTATATGATATAAGAAAATTTTTACCTTCTATTGTAAATCGTTGGTGCACAACAGAGTTAAAAATTCGAATTTATGAAAAATATATTAAATCAAAATACTTAAAAAAGAATAAAAATGCAATTATATATACTTATGTTGGTATAAGATCTGATGAATTGGGGAGAGGAATAAGTAACAGTAATAAGCAAATTATTGTAAAATATCCGTTTCAAGAATTTTGTATTGGTAGAAATGACATTTTTAAAATTTTATATGACGTAGGTATAAATTTACCTGATTATTACAAGTGGCGTAAGCGTTCTGGCTGTTACTTTTGTTTTTATCAATCCCCAAATGATTGGTTGAATTTATATGAAAATCACCCTGATTTATTCTTTAAAGCTATGGAATATGAAAAATTCAACGATAAAAAATCCAAAATATATGGGTGGAATATTAGTATGTCCCTAAAAGAAATGATATTACCAGAAAATATAAAAAAAATTCGAGCAAATTATGCAAAAATCAAAAAAGAAGCTAAAAGCCATGAAAGTCTTTCATTAATTAATCAATTATAGGTCCTTTTTGATTATAAATATATTTATTTTGTTTTCTAGAATAAAAACATGCACAGTCTGGATCATCTAAATCAATTAATCCATCATGATCATTGTCAATGTAGTCAAAACAAGAATATTTAGAATCTTCTCCTTCAGGTTTAGGAATAGAATACAACCATTTATCAAGTATTGATTTCCATAATTTTTCAAATCTTTTTCGTGATTTTATTGCTATTTCTTTATTTTCAATTATTAGACTATTTTCATCATTTTGGTAATGAGCACCACTTGTAAAATTCATTGAACCTATCAATAAGTATTTATCATCAATGATTAGAGATTTTTCATGCATTTTCCCGCCCCAATTTTCAATTTTTACAGGAATACCTGCCATTCTCATAATTTCGTGTTTGGAATAGCCTGTTCTAGCAGAAGTAGCATCTAATATAACTTTTACTTTTACACCTCTATTATATGCGTTGATTAAATCTTGAGAATATTTAGTATGAGTAAAAAAGAACATAGGGACATAAATATATTTTTTAGCTCTATTAATATAACCACTCACTATATTATAAGTTTCTTTATCTTCAGGTAAAAGCAAAGCAACAATTTTTGTATTGTCATCTACATTTATATATTTTGTATTGATATTGTTTTGTTTTTCACTATGATGATTATTTTTTACAAACATTTGCTCAAAATCTTCTGTATAGATTTTAGCAAGTTTTTCAGATTTTACAGCGACACTGGAATTTGAATTATAACTTGCACAAGTATTACTAATATTCATTGAACCAGTCCAGACAATTTTATTATCAATAATAAAATATTTATTATGCATGATTTTATCGTTATAATCTTTAATACCTTCATTTACAAAAGATGCTTCTACAATTTTACCGCCTATATTATAAGTTACCTTTTGAATATAATCTGACTTTGAAGATTCAAAATCAGTTAATTTTTTATAATCTGTTTTTATATTATTTAATTTTTCCAATAAATCATAAGTATCTTTGTATGGATTTTTCTTTTCATTATCCATATCAACTATACCTCTGACTTTTACTCCTCTGTTTTGTGCATCAATTAGTGCCTGAAATATTTCATCTTCATTACTTATTCCATAAATAGCAAAATCAATACTCTCCTTTGCATTATTTATAAATTGTAATAAGACATTAATAGCATCCCCCACTCCACTGTTTGCGGGAGTGTTTCTATTGGTAGGATCGACAAAATAAATTTGAATATTTTGAATTTCCGAGGCATTTACGACCAAAATATTAAAAATTAACATTAATAACAAAAAAATTCTTTTCATAAAAACTATTATAAAATAAATTATAAAAAATATTACTTGAATATAATTGATTAAAAATTATTTTTGCAATACAATACCAAGTAAATTTGCGGAAGTAATTCAGTGGTAGAATGCAACCTTCCCAAGGTTGACGTCGCGGGTTCGAGTCCCGTCTTCCGCTCCAATTAGGAAGAGGGATGGGGATATGAAAAAAGATAAAATTTTATTTTTACTTATTGTTTTATTTGCAGTTATTTTAAGGATTTTATTCCTTGATAAACCTGCAGGATTTTGGCACAACGAAATGGTTATGTATAACCAAACAATCGCTGGCGGACCATTTGATATAATTAAAGCGGCTGTAGATGCAGATGTTCATTTCCCGTTATATCAATTATTTTTAGCAATTTGGATGAAAATATTTGGTAACGGCGATATTATGATAAGACTCTTCTCAGTACTTGCCGGAGTTTTAAACGTTGTAGCTGCATACTTTGCGGGTAAAGAAATTAAAGACAATAAAACTGGGAATATATTTGCATTCCTTACTGCAATTAATGCAACTCTAATATTCTACTCACAAGAAGTTAAATTTTACATATTCTTATCACTATTTGCGACTTTATCAATATTCTTTTTAGCGAGGTTAATAAAAAATAACGATAAACAATCATACATAGGCTATGTTATTACCAATGCGGCAATTGTATACACATTTACTATTGGAGTTTTATACGTAATTGCACAGGGAATAGTTGCATTAGTATATTTATACAAAGAAAAAAAGGAGCTTGTTAAAAACTTTCTTATAGCTAATGCTTCTTTAATATTAGTTATTTCTCCACTTATGATATACATACTTACTCACATGCATAAGTATGAAAGTGCAGCTTGGATTTTTACAAGTAATATTTTCACAACATTTGTTTTAATACAAAATTATTTCACACCTTGTTTGATAGGAGTGTACAATAATCCAAAATATTATATCCCTACAATTGGAATTACACAAATATTATTCTTGTATATTCCGACTTTTATAGCTTTTTATGGAATTTACAAAGCTGTAAAAAGTGAAAAGAAAAATTACTACTTACTAGCACTTCCAATTGTATTTTTACTATTTGAGACTATATTATGCATGAACAGTGGTCTAAGAATGCTTACCAGATACACAATAATGGCAATACCTCCATTCTTACTTTTGACAAGTATTGGTATTTCTAAGCTTAATAATAGAACTATTTGGATTATAATTGCATATCTATTCATTATAAACACATTCTACCTAATTGCATCTCCAAACAGTGCAGTAAGAGGATATCGAGAATTAGGCGAAAAACCTACTGCAATAGCATTAAACCAAAACAATATTGATGATAATGATACAATAATACTTGCACTCAGAAAAAATGATTTCGACAAATATGTAACATTCAAAGGCAGAAAGTTTAGTTTATTACAAGACTTCGTACATGAGCCATACTCTGCAAAACAAAATACGTCTGATAAATATGAACGCTATCAAGACTACGTTCTTGACATTTCTACAATGAATGCAGGCTTTGAAAAAGACTTTGTAAAAAGAGTAATTGCACCTATGAAAAAAGGTAGCAGAGTTTTCTATATATGGGATGAAAATTACAACGCATATCCAATAAAAAGTGTGGAAGAATTTAGAAAACTACCTGTCATGACAGCAAGTCTTTCTAAAATGAATGCAGAAGCATTCATGCTATGTCAAAAATATCTAAAAATAGACAAAGCTATAAAATTAAAATATTATAGGGTATTTATATTTGAAAAATAAATTACCATTTTTTAAATATAAAAAATGCAGCCAATATTATAAATACAAAACCTACAAGGTAATTCCACTTAAATTCTTCCTTTAAATAAAGAACAGAGAAGAAACTGAACACAATTAGTGTAATTACCTCCTGTATGGTCTTAAGTTGAGCTGCAGAATATGTATAACTTCCTATTCTATTTGCGGGAACTTGAAAGCAATACTCGAAAAACGCTATACCCCAACTTACTAAAATAACAGCCCATAAGGCTGCTGACTTGTGTTTTAAGTGCCCGTACCAAGCAAAAGTCATAAAAACATTTGATATAGTTAACAAAATAATAGGAGTTAAATATCTAATCATATATTCACCTTTAAAAAAAATAATTCCTTGGGTATTATATAACAAAAAAACTCTTGACATTTAAATATTTTCTTAATACAATAGTGCATGTGGCTGACGCCGGCATAGCTCAATGGTAGAGCAACGGTTTTGTAAACCGTAGGTTGTAGGTTCGATTCCTATTGCCGGCTATTTTAATGACTAGCAAGCCCTTGTGGCGCAGGGGTAGCGCACTCCCTTGGTAAGGGAGAGGCCACGAGTTCAAATCTCGTCAAGGGCAAATCTGATTTCGAACTCGTAATTGAAAATTAAATATGGGTAGGTGCCCGAGTGGCTAAAGGGAGCAGACTGTAAATCTGCCGTCGCGAGACTACGGTGGTTCGAATCCACCCTTGCCCAAATAAAAAAGACAGATTTTTATCTGTCTTTTTTATTATGATTTTTTTATAGTACACTATTTCATTTCTTCAGGGGTAATTATCCACAAATCTATATCATGATAACTTGCTATAGATTTTACACGATTTATGTATTTTTCATCATTTTTTCCATTTTCAGATATCAAAACAATGCCAGCTCTTTTCCCTAGCTGCTCAGCATAATAAAGAGATTGCCCAATACTTTCTGCCCATTTTTTTGCAAAATCAAATTCTATCGCATGGGTTGGAGTTACACAATCAACCCTCGCTTTATCTGGAAGAATAAATTCTGTTACACCTCTATTTGCTCCACACCAAGCATTTTGATAATCTTTTTCAAAATACTTATGCTGTTTTGGTGTTGCTGCATAAGCGGAAACAGATGAACTAACTATCAAAACTAATAATAAGAACAATAGTCTTTGCATTCTTAAATAATACAATTAATTCAAATATAATGAAATTAGCTAAACGCATGAAAAATTTTTCAAAAAAGCAATCTCAAAACTAATGAATCCAAGGATAATCATCAGGAATTTTCCAGCCATTTTTCATAATCACTCCAACACAACCATGCCTTTGTGTAGGCGAAGTATTTGCATAACATTGACGCTTTAATTGGTCAATGGTAAGTCCCATAGAATTTGGCTCTACTTTCTTATTATCAGGATTATATCGGAACAAAAACTGATTTTTACCGTCAAAATTTCCTACAGTACATTTACTTGCATTAACACAATAATAAAAATAAATATAAAAATTGTTAGCATCAGTACTCATAGAACTAAAAAAAGCAGATCCGTCTGCTAATAATACTTTGTAATAAGTTGATACAGAAGTACTTGTACTTACGGCCTTTAAATGCTTTAAAATATACTTTTTATACCAGACATCCTGTTGTGATGCGTCTACTCTTGAAGAATTAATAGGTAAATCAGCATAAATATCGCCATTATCAGCAACAGCCATAGTAAAAGCCTGATTCATTACAGAATAAAATTTTTCCAGACGAGTTTCCACCACATTTTTTCTATATTTAGTAATAATAGATGGCAGTGTCAATGCGGCTACAACACCAATTACTCCAAGAGTAATTAAAACCTCTGCTAATGTAAAACCTAAACATTTGTTGTGATATTTCATATCACTATTATACTTTATTTTGTCATTTTTACAAGTTCTAAATCCTTGTAAGGTGCTTAAAGTTGCCCCCCCCCCGAAATTTCGAAGAAACTAATCTCTTTCACAAATTGCTCCTTTCTTGTAATTATAAATTCCACAGATAATCAACAACTTCTTTTACTGAATAAATATTTTCTACTACAAGAAAACTTTTACCTGTCTTAGATTTCACATAATCAAGATTTTTACCGTCCAGAAAGTCTTCAGAATACTGTCTCAACATAACAGATGGAATTACTACTAAATCCGAATCTAAACCTGAGATTGTTTTTATCAAATCATCTGTTGTAATCAGACCCGCAACAGTAATATCACGTCCCCAGTAATCTGACTTTACAGGGTTTACTGTAACATTAAGATTTTTTATCTTATTTAATTTTTTCACAATTTTTTCTATTGCATACTTTGCAGCATAACTTGTAGCGAATGCAATGTTAAAATTTTTAGATATTTTCTCAGGAAGCTCTAGTTTTTTAAAATCATCCAATAATAATCTTAAAGTCCCTACACCATCTTCAAGTTGACTAAAATTACCATAATACTTTGCTTTAGGAATTTCCTTTTCTGCAAGCAAGAAAAATTCATCTGAGCAACAAACTCTTTTATATTTAGAAGCAATTTCTATTGTTTCTTCAGCACATTTTTTATCAACCTGTTTCAACCCCTCCAAGCGGAACTGAGTTATTCCTACAGGAACAATTGCCACGGATAGCACTGTATTTTTCAGTTTTGCTAAATCTGATAAAGTCCTTTCAAGTTCTTTTCCATCATTGTAACCGGGACAAAGAACTATTTGAGCATGAAAAGGTATCTTATTTTTTCTAAACCACAAAAGATTTTCCAAGGCCTTTCCTGCATTAGGATTTCTTAGCATTTTTACACGCAACTCAGGATTAGTAGTATGCACAGAAACATAAAACGGCCCCAAGTGCATATTTTTAATCCTGTTCTTATCCTCCTCTTTAAGATTGGTAAGAGTTATGTATGTTCCTTGAAGATAAGATAATCTATAATCATCATCTTTTATGTACAGAGTTTCTCTCAACCCTTTAGGCTGTTGATCTACAAAGCAAAATATACACTTATTCAAACAAGGTTTTACCCTGTCAAATACAGCACTTTCGAATACTATTCCTAAATCCTCATCAAAATCCTTTTCAAGTTCAATTTCTTCAATTTCTCCATTTTGTTTTTTAATTTCAATAGTAAGGAAATCTGATTTTGATAAAAAATTATAATCAATCATATCAGACATTTTTTTCCCGTCAATTGAAAGAATTTCGTCCCCTTTAACGATTTCAAGTTCTTCTGCTATAGAATTTTTTAAAACATCACTAACTATTGCCGGCATTATCCTTTTCAAGCCCCTCAACTATTGTAATAAAATTAGAGAACTCACAAATTGAATTATCCAATATTATCTTTTGATAAAAATTTATATGATTATACTCGTCAGATAAAATATTTTGAGCCTGAGCTTTAAACTGCACAGCTCTTGATTTTATATTGAAAAATAATCTTCTTTTTTCATCTTGCTCAAGTAAGTCTGCACAACATAGTTTTACACGAGCATTAGAAAGAAATTGCAAAGGATTATCACTTAAATCTTCTAGTAATAACCTTATTAATTCTTGTTGACCATCTTTAGTAATCGAGTAATAAACTGAAAGCTTTCCACCATCTGACATAGATTTTCTTGAAACTATACACTTTTTTTCTTCCAAACGTCTTAATGCAGGTTTCAATGCCCCAAAACTTGGTTTTGTAAAAGGCGCAAAATTGTCATCAATGTACTTTTGTACAGCGTACATAGTCAACTCACGTTTAGTCAAAACATATAATATCAAAAGTTCTATCATAATAGGGATTATACCATAAAACAGAACTTTTAAACAACAAAAAGGAAAATTCAGTAATGAAAAAAATTGCACTGTAAAATAATTTTTAGTATAATCAAAGAATGGGAAGTCTACAGAAATACTACAAGCAATCTGCAACTTACAAGATTTTTTCAGGAGCTTTCATCGAATTTGAGAGCTTTTTAGATACACTTGGAAAGATTACCCAAGATGGAATAGAAGTAATTAAGTGTATTTTAAAAGGACAAATTGACAAAAAAGAACTGATAGACCAGTGTAACAGATTTGGCATAACATCCTTACCTATCACACTCTCAATAGTCGGTATGACTTCAATTATTGTGGCTTCTCAAGTTGCATTAGAAATGGTTAAACAGGGTGGAAGCAATTTTGTAGGATTGTTAATGACAATTCTTATAGTAAGAGAAGTCGGAGTAATTATGTCAGGTTTTGCAATCATATCAATGATTGGTTCATCTCTGGCTTCAGAAATTGCAACAATGCGAGTTACTGAACAAATTGATGCAATTAAAGTTTTGAAAGTAAATCCCATAAGGTATCTTTTTGTTCCAAGAGTATTATCCGGAATCATTATGATGCCTCCGGTTGTTATAATTGCATCTGCCGTAGGAGTAATAGCCGGAGCTGTCACAGCTAATTTAACTTCAGGGTTAACATATAGAGCATTCTTTGATTCTGCTTGGCTTGGCATATACATGAAAGACTTAGGAGTCTGCATATTAAAAGCAATTACTTTTGGAGGAACAATTGCTCTAATAAGCTGCTCATCAGGATATTATGCAAAAGGCGGCGCCAAAGGGGTTGGAGAAGCGACTAATAAAGCTGTAGTATGGTCCTTCGTGGCAATTGTGATATGGGACATGTTCTTTGCTATAGCATTTTTCTTTTAAAGAGGTACAATGACATTATGAGCATAGAGGTTAAAAACTTAATAAAAACATTCGGAGATAAAAGAGTTATTGATAATATTTCTTTTAAAGTTGACAATGGAGAGACACTGGCTGTTGTTGGATTCTCCGGTTCCGGCAAAAGTACTATTCTCAAACTAATATGCGGTCTTATTCAACCTGACAGCGGAGAAATTATAACCTCTAAAGGAGATATCGCAATGGTATTTCAGTATTCTGCTCTTTTTGATTCGCTAAATGTCGCAGATAACATTGCTTTTGCTCTCCGAGAAAGAAAAGAATTAAGAAAAAAGTATTCGGAAAAAGATATTAGAAATATTGTTGCTGAAAAACTTGAACTTGTTGGGCTTAAAGGTATTGAAAATCGATTCCCATCAGAATTATCAGGTGGGATGCAAAAGCGTGTAAGTTTTGCCCGAGCTATTGTGACAGAACCTAATTCAATTCTATATGATGAACCCACATCTGGATTAGACCCGATATCTTCAACATTAATAGAAGACTACATTGTGAGACTTAAAGAAGAAACAAATGCCGCATCAGTGGTTGTAACTCACCAAATGTCTACTATAGAAAGAACTGCAAATCGTGTAATTATGTTATACGACGGCAAAATAGTATTTGAGGGAACTCCTGATGAGATGCTTAGACAAGATAATGAATATACAAAACAATTTGTAACTGCATCTCTTGAAGGACCAATGAAAATGATGACAGAGAATTAAGAAAGGGAAATTATGAATATAGAAAAGCTTTTTAACAAAGAGGTAATGTCTCTTGATACATATATTATGTTCAAATTAAAAGAAATTACTAGTAAACTGACACCTGAACTTATCAAAAAAAATAGAGCTCCAATTTCTCTATCAATGGGGGCACCTACGGCAAATCCTCCTAAAGCACTTACAGATAGGCTGAAAGAAATATTAGACGAGGATGGTATTCACACATATTCGACTCCAAAGGGAGAAAGTTATCTAAGAAAAGCTATTGCAGAAAGGATGAAAAAACGTTTTAATGTTGACCTTGATGCAGATACAGAAATTTTTTCACTCGTTGGATCTAAAGAAGGTATTGCAAATTTAGTAAGATTTATCACAACACCTAAAGAATATGAATATGACAAAGACGTAATAATGGTTCCCGATCCTTGTTATGCTTCATATTTACAATTTATTCAATGTTCAGGAGCAAAAGCTTACTCAATGCCTTTAACCAAAGAAAACAATTACCAGCCTAATATAGAAGAAATATACCATCAAATTTTAAACGAAGGATATAAAGCAGAAAATATTAAAGCAGTCTTTATTAACTATCCAAACAATCCTATGGGGATTTCAACTTCAAAAGAATATGTTAAGTCCATAATAGATTTTTGCAGGAAATATGACATTCTGCTTGTATCAGATGCAGCTTATGCTGATCTATATTTTTCTGAAGATGAAAAACCTTTTAGTATATTTGAACTTGATGGAGCAAAAGATGTTGGCATAGAGTTCTATAGTTTCTCAAAACCTTACGCAATTACAGGCTGGAGACTGGGCTGGGTATGCGGCAATAAAGATGTTGTGCAAAGATTTGGTAAAGGTAAATCCACAATAGATAACGGCATATTTAAAGCATTACAAAAAGCCTGTGCTGAAATTTTGAACTCAGAAGAAGGTGATAAATATATTGAGGAAGGCAACAAAGGTTATGCCAGAAAACAAGCTATAATGGTAAAAGGATTTAAAGAATTAGGATGGGAAATAGATGAAAAAACAGTTCCTCATACAACATTTTACTTATGGTTACCAATTCCTAAACGTTATAAATCTGCATTTGACTTCTGCGAAGATGTTCTAAAAACATCAGGAGTAGTCCTTGTTCCTGGAAATGCTTTTGGAACTCATGGAGAAGGATTCTTCAGACTTTCATTTGTATGTTCAGATGAACAACTACAAGAAGTAATTGACAGATTTAAAGCAGATGGTTTTACATTTAATTAAACTATCAAATTATTAATAAAAAAAGAGATAGCGGAGGTTTAATAAAACTTCCGCTATCGTTTATTTTGTTCATATCATTCATTTTAATTATCAATACAAAAAGCCGACCTGTATAAGATCGGCTTTACAATATATATAAAAATTGGCAAATTTAAATTTAGCTTCTTGCCACATCTTCAAAGGATTTCTATGAAAGTGCCATTAAAGCTTTCACAGAACGGGCATTATCTCTAACTTCTTCATCAGAATGCATTTCAACAGTGTCTTCTAATATTTTCATTGCTTCAGATTTATCATTCAAAGACAATAACTCGTTAATAGTACTCATAGCAACAACTGTTGACATATCATTGATACCTTTACCTTTATTAGTTATTACTACTTTTAAAGAGTCATGAACGTTTTTTCTTACCAATGCACGAGAAGTCATTTCTCTGATTGCATCAACTTTTGAATTAGTACCTACATCTTCCAATATTGAAATTGATTCTGGGTTTTCATTCATTCCCAAACCTTCAATTATATTTGTTACGTCTTTTACTATTTTCTTATCTACCATTCTTAATTCCTCCTACTATACAGCTGCTTCCCAAGCTGCTACATTATCAGACATAATTTGTCTTGCCATAGACATATCTTCCATTTTCGCAATAGATTTTGAAGAGATTCCTGATGATACTAAATCTGTAATTGAAGTACCAAGAGTATCTTTTACTGAATTATAAATTGAGATAGCTTTTTCTTTAGCAGGAGCAAAAGAAATTTCCATTTCATTTAGCTTATTCCAACCATTTACAACATTTTCTTTCATTCTGTTACCAAAAGCAATTGCAGATTCAATAATGTTGTGGAATTTTTCACCTATACCAGAGATTGAACCTACCAACGCACTTGCTTTTAATTTACCAGTAAAGCTTGGTTGATCAGCTTTTTTTGAAGATTCAAAAACATCTGCAGTCAAAACATTACCTTTAAAAGATGAAGCTGCAAAGGGATTTGAAGAGTTTCTTTGTGTAGAGACTTCGTGCTTGCTTGTATTGAACAAACGTTCACGAATTGCTGGAATTGATAAATTTGCCATATTTAATTTCCTTTCGTATAACTTTATCGACTTTATAAGGATATCATTATAAAAAATATATTGGCTCAACCTTTTGGTGTATTCTTATTTGAATTTCTTATACTTTAGTTGTAAAATTTTTAAAGATAAAAATAGTATGAAAACAGGTATAGATTATGGGATATAAAAATTTAGAAAATCTGATTGAAACAATAAGAATTTTACGTTCACCTCAGGGATGCGAATGGGATAGAGCTCAAAATCATGAATCACTAAAGCCAAACATGCTCGAAGAAGCTTATGAAGCTGTTGATGCAATTAACTCTCAAGATATGAACCACCTAAAAGAAGAACTTGGAGATGTACTTTTGCAAGTGCTTTTACATTCGCAAATAGCTGATGATGAGCATGTATTCAATATAGAAGACGTCGCAAAAGGACTTAATGAAAAACTTATTCATAGACATCCGCATGTATTTGGAAATACTAAAGTTACATCTACCCAGGAAATAGTAGACAATTGGGAGAAATTAAAAAAAGAAGAAAAACCTCACAGAAAATCTGCAATGGATGGAATTTCCAAATCACAATCAGCATTAATGAGTGCTCAAAAAATTAGCAAAAAAGCTGTCAAACAAGGATTTGAATGGCCGAATGAACAGACTCTATATGATTGTGTTTATTCAGAATTTGAAGAATTCAAAGAGGCAACGGCTGAAAAAGATTTCAAACACATGGAAGAAGAAATGGGAGATATACTATTTGCAGTTGTAAACCTTGCAAGATGGAACAAAATTGATGCAGAACAAGCCCTTATTAAAGCCAACAACAAGTTTATGCAAAGATTCAGAAAAATGGAAGAATTAGCTAAAAAACCGTTACAAGAATACAATTTTAGGGAATATGATATATTATGGAAAAAGGCTAAGGAAGAACTAAAGCATTAATTATTAACATTTGTAAACAAAGATTACCCCAAAAAAGCAATTCCTTGAAGAAAAAATCCTTTATATAAATATACAGGAAAGAGGATCGGATTTTATGAAAGAACAGGAATTAAATACATTGATGTCTGTAGTATCAGACCCTATCAATAACGTTTATAAAATTAATTCAAGAAAAGACTTGGAAGAAATTCAACGTATCATTAGAATATTCAACATTTCTGAAAGTCAGCATAACAAACATGCAATGCTTTCTATCAAAAATCTTGCCACTTTCAGATTAGTTTTAAGCAACAATTAATGTCTTAAAAGACACTTGCAAGCCCGAAAACCAAACAAATATAAAAAAAGCTCCGAAAGACTATCGGAGCTTTTAAGCTGTATGTTAACTCTTTGCACACAAACACTAAATATGGTACAAATATAATATGAAAAAAACTGTAATCGCATATTTACATACACATTGGGATAGAGAATGGTATCGTGAGTTTGAAGTCTTTAGACTTAGACTTTTGAGAGTTTTTGATAAAGTACTGGAAATGCTTGAAGAAGGGAAAGTTCCATCTTTTTATTTTGACGGACAAGTAAGTGCTCTACTTGATTATCTCGAAATTAGACCCGAAAAAGAGGAACTTATAAGAAAATTAATTTCAGAAAAGAAGTTATACATCGGCCCCTTTTACACACTTGTTGATGAATTTCTTACAGACAAAACTGCTTTTGAAAAAAACTTAGAAATAGGTATAAAAATCTCAAAAGATTTTGGTTGCAAAGATTTTATAGGATATCTTGCTGATACTTTTGGACACAGCCAAAATATTCCCAAAATACTTATGAAATTTGGGATTAACAAATGTGTTGTATGGCGAGGCTGCGGAGATATTCCATCTGAATTTTCATTCAACGGAATTGATACTGTAAATCTTATACGCGGATACTTTATGGACATATTTTCTGCGCCTATGACTATTGAGAAAAAGGCTGAATGGCTAAAAGGAAATTTAGATAAAATTGCAGAAAAATCAGGAAATTATTTGCTTCTTCCAATTGGCGCAGACCATTTAGGGGTGGAACCTGATATTAAAGAACAAATTGAAAAAGTAAATTCATTACTTGATGACTATGAAATAAAGCTATCTAACCCTTTTGAATACTTTGAGCTTGTAAAAAACAACTTTAAACAATTTGAATGGAATGATGAATTAAGAGACAACAGTAAAACATTTATTCTACAGGGCGCATATTCTGCCAGATTAAAACTTAAACAATACAATGTAAAATGTACATACTTACTTGAACAAGCCGACAAATTACAAAAACAATACGGTTCTGAATATAATTCAATCATCGAATATGCTTATAAATTATTGCTTAAAAATCAGGCTCATGATGGAATTTGTGGATGTTCTACAGATCTTGTACATCGAGAAAATATCACAAGATATGAAAAAATTATACAAATAGCAAACACTATTATTGAAGAATTAAGACTTAAATACAATTTTAAAACTCAAATAATGGAAAGCAAAGATTTGCTTCCTGAATATAAGATTATTGGAAAACATTTCGGAGTAGAAAACTCTCTCCTTTATGACACGCAAAAAATTCCTGTAACAGAAGACTTCTCAGATATTTATACTCTAAAATATTCTCCAGCTGTAAAACCTAAAATTAACATTGAAGTTAAAAACGGCAAAATACGTATCGGAAACGTCGAAATGGAATTTGTCAGATACAAAGATGAAGGAGATACGTACAATTTTGGAGCTGTTGCAGATGATATTGGAGAAAAAGCTGAAATTTACTCTTTCAAAAACAATATAATAAAAACAAGTTTCTTCGACGTTAAAGTAGAATTATCCGAAGAATTAATTAACTTTAAAATAGAATGGGATAATAAGTTAAAAGACACATTGTGGCAGGTAAAATTCAATCTTAAACAACCAATTACAGAGACATATTCTGAAGACATGAATTCAATTATCAAAAGGAATTTTGATCCAGACTATAACATGAGAGAACATCTGCCAAAAGTTAGAGGGATTGAAGTTAAAACAAATTTTGCACCAATGCAAAGGTATGTAGGTGCGCAAGGTCTTGGGATAATTACGCAAGGGCTGACAGAGTATGAAGTAAAAGGTAAATCGCTTCTTGTAACACTTCTACGCAGTACAGGGGTTATTTCAAATCCTAAAAATCCATCTCGTTCAACTCCGGCAGGTCCACCTATAGAAGTACCGGGAGCACAACAGTTGGGGTTGAATTCTGCAGAATTTTCAGTAGGATTTTTTGAACCTGAAAATTATCAAAAATACATTGATATAGTTTTCCCACAAATATCATAAAAATAATGGAGGCTGAATTAACAAACCTCCACTATTTTTCAATTATTAATTATGACCATATCTGATTTTTTTAAGAGCATCTACTGAATATTCTTGTTCTAATACTTCTTTTATTTCTTTGTATGCTTTTGTTTCGAAATTAAATGGTATAACACTTATATCGTAAAGATTTTCAAAATTATCAAAATTATAATCACCTAACAACTCTGATGAAAAGCCATATTTTCTTATGTCTAACTTGAACCCATCAGCTTTATAATGAGGATTGCGAGTTTGTTGTGGCTCTCTAAATGTTAATGTAATTTCTTTACCTTCATTAGATGTACAATGCCTGTCGCCATAATATACTTCTTTTGTAGCTATTGGATAATCATCTGGATAAGTATAAATTTCTTTTATATTCTTTCTATCACCATATTGACCAAAATTAGTAACTTCTTCAGCTAATTCATATTTAATTCCTTGAGCATTTAAAGCTTTAATTTCATCATCAGTTTTCGGCAAATAATTTAAAGAAGCACGTAAATCCTGAAGTGACTTTTGATCTTTTGAAACAAATAAACTAATATTATCAGCTTTACGAATAGTCCTAATTCCTCTAAGATTTTGTCCACGATAATATTCGTAATCTTTAATTACAGGATTATCGATTGTTTTTTGAGTATACATTTCTCTACGGCTGACTACACCATCAGAAATCCTTTCTTTTATGTTTACACCATTTCTTGCAGTGTAAGAATAAGTTCCGTTATAAAGTTCTTCTACTTCTTTTCCATCTGCTCCTTTTTTAGTGATTATTAAAAATTTTTCGTCATTAAACTTTATACCTAATGATTCCAAAACTTCTTTTCTTGACGGAAGTTTTTCTAATACTTTTTTAGCTTCTTCCTTCACACTATCAGCTGCATTATTTGCAATATCTTCTCCTTTGTTCTTAGCATTTTCTAAAACTTCTGCTCCATTTCTTCTTCCTCTTGTTGCAAGATAAATACCTACAGCTCCTAATGCTGTAAGCCCTGTCCATAACATCCAACTGTTATTTTTATTTTGAGCAACATCTTGTCCTTTATCTTGAGGTTTATCTAGAGAATCGCCTTTAAATGCTACTTTTTTTTGATTTATTAGAGATATTGAATTTAACACTATATTACCTCCTTCTGATTTATAACTACTATATATTTTAATAAAAACAAAAAATAAAAAAATTTGCTATTAAAAAATCAAAAATCAATATAAAACAAAAAAAAAACCCTATCTGAAAGATAGAGTTCGGAATTCTTTTTACGTAATTCCTCGTGTGTGTAGAAGGTTAGTGTGTAGTAGGTA
>CALVHB010000051.1 GCA_944327275.1 Candidatus Gastranaerophilales bacterium
GAGCATGATGTAAGATTTGTAGAAGATAACTGGGAATCTCCTACGCTTGGTGCCGCCGGTGTAGGCTGGGAAGTTTGGCTTGATGGAATGGAAATTACTCAGTTTACATATTTTCAACAAGTCGGCGGTGTAGAAGTAAAACCAGTTGCTCTTGAATTGACTTACGGTCTTGAAAGAATTGCTATGTATTTGCAAAATAAGGAATCTGTGTATGACATTATGTGGAATAATTCTCTAAAATATGGAGAAATATTCTTACAGAATGAAATAGAACAGTCTAAATATAATTTTGAAGTGAGTGATGCAAAAGCTTTGTTTACAATGTTTGATTTGTATCAAAAGGAAGTTGATAATTGTATTAATGCAAAGCTTGTTTTACCTGCTTATGATTACGTATTAAAATGTTCTCATACATTTAACCTTTTAGATGCTAGAGGTGTAATCAGTAAGGATGAAAGGATAAATTTCATTAACAGAGTAAGAACTATGGCATCCGCTGTTGCAAGATTGTACGTAGCACAAAGAGAAGAAATGGGATTTCCTCTTTGTAAATAATTATAAGGAAGATAAATGGCTGAAAAATTTCACCGTGCGACATTTACGCGCAATTTTTTGAAAACTATTACCAGAATTAAGAACCCTGACGAAATGCTTGCAGAAGCAAAGGCAGAAGGTTTAGAAAAAACTCTTGGAGTTTTTGATTTAATTATTTTAGGTGTAGGAGCGATTATTGGTTCAGGTATTTTTGCGGTTGTAGGTATTGCTGCCGCAGGAAGTGCTGATGGTTCGATTATTGGTGCTGGTCCTGGGCTTGTTGTATCTATGATTATCGCTGCGATTGCTTGTGTTTTTTCAGCGTTATGCTATTCAGAGTTTGCAACGATGATACCTGTAGCAGGTGGTGCTTATACATACACTTTTGCAACTCTTGGAGAGTTTGCTGCTTGGATGGTAGGTTGGGTTCTAATGTTAGAGTACGCAATCGGATTCATAGCAGTTGCTTGTGCTTGGTCAAACCATTTTGTTCAATTTTTGAGCGGATTTGACAAAGTTCTTCCGCATTGTGTTGCACACCCTCCGGTATGGCTTGTAAACGATGTATTTTCGGTTACAAAAATAGCAGCTTCTGATCCAAGTGTGCATGTACCAATGTTATTTGGAATACCTGTTAGTATAAACCTTCCTGCTATATTGATAGTTCTTCTTATAACTATGATTTTGGTAAGAGGAACTAAGGACTCTACAAAGATGGCAGGACTTATGGTATTTATAAAGTTAGCAGTAATTGCTCTTTTTGTAGTTGCTGGTGCATTTTTTGTAAGACCTGAAAACTGGACTCCTTTTGCTCCAAATGGAGCTGCCGGGATTTTTGCAGGAGCGTTTTTAATATTTTTTGCATATATTGGATTTGATGCTTTGGCTACTGCTGCTGAAGAATGTAAAAATCCACAAAAAGATTTGCCTGTTGGAATTATTGGTTCATTGATAGTTACAACTATTGTGTATGTGTCTGTTGCTTTAGTTTTAACAGGGTTACAAGATACAAGTACAGCGGTTCCTCTAGAATTTTTAAAGGCTCCTATGGCATATTGTATGTCTATGCTTAAAATGAATTGGGCAGCTGGTTTGATTTCTGTTGGTTCTTTAGCCGGCTTAACTTCTGTTTTGTTGGTATTAGAAATGGCTGCTACAAGAATTTTGTACGCAATGAGTAGAGATCATTTTATATCTCAAAGATTTCAAAAATTGCATCCAAAATTTAAAACCCCAGCATTTTTAACTTGGACTGTTGGTATTTTGGCTGTTGTTGGAATTTTGACTTTAAATTTAGATGTTGCAGCAGAGTTGTGTAACTATGGAACATTTACATCTTTTATAATCGTTTGTGTAGCTGTTTTAATTTTGAGAAAAACAGATCCAGATAGACCAAGACCTTTCAAAGTACCGTTTTCTCCGGTCGTTCCTTCTTTAGGAATAATAACTTGTGGAGGTTTGATGGTATACAAATCAATGCAACCATCAGGTTCAGCTTTACTCTTCCCTGTTTGGTTAGGTATTGGAGCTATAATTTATTTATTATACGGTTTTGTGAAAAACAGAATAAATGAAAACAAAATTCATAATGAAAAAGTGGAACTTAAAAAACAAGAAATGATGAGATAATGAAATTAAATTCTATTATAAATAATGCATTTAAGAAAAAAAGCCCCGATGAGTTAATTGCAACCAGTAAAAAATCTGAGTTGAAAAAGACTTTGAATGTTTTCGACCTTATAGTACTTGGTATAGGTGCTGTAGTTGGAACAGGAATATTTACGATAATTGGATCAGCAATTCAGGGAGGACCTGAAAGTGTTGGAGCTGGGCCAGCTATCGTAATATCAATGGTACTTGCGGTAATTGCCTGTGTATTCTCTGCTCTTTGTTACAGTGAAATTGCTGCAATGATACCTGTAGCAGGTAGTGCTTATACATATACTTACGCTACTATGGGTGAATTCATGGCTTGGATGGTTGGTTGGATATTGATGTTAGAATATGCAATCGGTAATATTACTGTCGCATGTGCATGGACCGGTTATTTTGTTCAGTTTTTAAAAGGTTTTAAGCACATTTTGCCGGATTTTGTTATAAATTTCCCAATGTGGTTACGTAACGATTACCGTTTTATGTTTGCGTATTGTGATAAATATGGTCTGGATCCTCATAGTCAGATGCCTTTTATATTTGACAAAATTCCTTTTGCAATAAACCTTCCTGCTATGGTGATTGTATTGTTATTGACTATATTATTGGTAAAAGGTGTTAAAGAATCTACAAGATTTGCCAGTGTTATGGTTGGCGTAAATATGTTTATGATTATATCTTTTATAATCGTAGGTTCTTTTTATGTAAAACCTGAAAATTGGACTCCTTTTGCTCCTAACGGATTTGAGGGAGTATTTATGGGAGCATTTTTAATATTTTTTGCATATATTGGATTTGATGCTATTTCAACTACAGCTGAAGAAACGGAAAATCCTCAAAGAGATTTACCTATTGCGATTTTAGGTACACTTGTTATATGTACAATTTTGTATATATGTGTAGCTTTGGTTCTTACTGGTAATGTTCCTTTAGGACAGATTGATATTCAGGCTCCTATTGCTCACGCGATGAGAGTTATTGGAATGGATTGGTTCGCAGGACTTATCTCTATTGGAGCTTTGTGTGCGTTGACTTCAGTTATTCTGATCTATCAACTGGGAACAACCAGAATTTTATATGCTATGAGTAGGGATAGATTTTTACCTAAATCATTGCGTTTGATTCATAAAAAATACAGAACTCCTCATGTATTAACTTGGATTTCAGGTATTATAGTTATTTTATGTACATTCTTTATGGACTTAAGTATTTCCGCAGAGTTATGTAATTTTGGAACTTTCACTTCTTTCATAATAATCTGTATTGCAGTATTAATTCTTAGAAAGACTGACCCAGATAGACCAAGACCTTTTAAAGTTCCATTTTCTCCATTATTCCCAGTATTAGGAATTTTGACTTGCGGTGGACTTATGTTGTATTCAATGAAGTTTTTAACTACATCTTCTTTGTATTTCCCTCTATGGCTTTTGATGGGATTTGCAATTTACGCTGGTTATGGTTATCATCAAAAGCGTATTGAAGAAAAAGTGAAAAAGCAAAGACAACCACAAAAAAAGTCCGGTTCAGAAGTTAAAAATTATTAAAAAATAATTAATTCACTTGAGAAAATACCTTCACCAAATATAATAAGTGTATAAAGTCTACTTATTATTTTTAGGGTTATTTTCAAGAGAGGTAAACATGATTAAACTAAACTACCAAAACGCTGATAAAAGTATAATCGGTGAGGAGAATGGTTTAGATATTGATGCTGAATTTTCTAATTATAAAGAACAAATTGCAAATATTATAGGGGATTTGAATAAACGAAAAGACAAACCGGGGCAGTGGCTTCAGTGGATGAATCTCGGTTATAGCGAGGAAACTCTTTGGTATGTAAAAGAGTATGCATCTATGGTAGAAGGTCGTTTTGAAAATATTCTTGTTTTAGGGATTGGTGGTTCTGCTCTTGGTGGTATGGCTGTTACAGAGGCTCTTTTGAAACCTTATTGGAATTATTTATCTGATGAGCAGCGTAATGGTTTACCAAGATTGTTCTTTCTTGATAATATTGACCCTGATACTATAACTGGATTACTTAGCTTTTTGGATTTAAAAAAGACTTTGGTTAACGTTATTACTAAATCAGGTTCTACAGCTGAGACGATGTCTCAATTTATGATTGTGAAAAATATTTTAGAGCAGGAGCTTGGAGCTGATTATAGATACAATGTTGTTGCTACAACAGATAAGAAAACTGGGATATTGAGACAAATTGCAGAACAAGAAGGGTATAAAACATTTGTAGTACCTGATGATGTTGGTGGAAGGTTCTCGGTCTTTTCCGCTGTTGGCCTATTACCTTTTGCGTTAGTAGGTCTTGATGTCGATGAAATTGTAAATGGTATTAAGGATATGGATCTTGCATTAAAAAATACCGATATTAGAGAAAATATTGCAGCTCAAAATGCATTGATTCATTATTTAATGGATACTAAAAAAGGCAAAAATCTTTCAGTAATGATGCCATATTCAAGTAAATTGAAATATGTTTCTGATTGGTATGTTCAGCTTTGGGCAGAATCTTTGGGGAAAAATAAAGATAAGAATGGTAATGATGTTCATATTGGACCTACTCCTATCAAGGCTTTAGGAGCTACAGATCAGCATTCTCAGATTCAGTTGTATAATGAAGGACCAAATGATAAAGTTATTAATTTTATAAGAGTAGGTGAGTTTGATAATAATCTGGAAATACCTCCAATATTTGAATATACAGGCATTGGTTATCTTGGAGGAAAGACAGTTAATCAACTTTTAAATGCAGAAGCGGACGCAACGAGAGTTGTTTTAGCAGATTATCAAAGACCAAATGTGACAATCACACTTGATAGAGTTGATGGTTATAACGTAGCTCAGTTACTTTATATGTTAGAAATTCAAACTGCTATTGCAGGAGAATTGTATAATGTTGATGCATTTAATCAACCGGGGGTTGAACAGGCTAAGAATTACACTTATGCTTTAATGGGACGAAAAGGTTATGAGGAGTCTGCTCAAGTATTAAAGGAAAAAATGGCTGTTTCGTAGTCCTTTAACTCGGGGTTAGGGTAATGAGTATAATAAAAAAAATTTTAGTTTTGTTATTTTTGTTTGTGGGAATCTCGACTTGTGCTCAGACTCTTAAGACTGGTATTTCAAAAGTTGATAGGGTTCCAAATTCTTTTTATGGTAATTGGCGTGTAGTTGCAAAAATAGATAAGCAATCTCCAAATAGTGTAAATTTTAGACCTCAAACTGTTGATTTTTGGAACTTATCAAGAAACGGTAACGTCATAAATTTAAACAACCCGTTTACAGGAGCAAGTGCTTCTGTTACAGTTGATTATGTTGAAGGAAATATCATAAGGTTCACTAAAGTCGGAGAGTATGACAATAAAAAGTTGACGGATACAGTTGATTTAAAGCTTAGTGGAGATACTTTTACCGGAATAAATTCTTTAACTCTTGAGACTTTTTCAACTTATGATAATTCTTTGATAAAAAAAGATACAGCTTTGTATATTTTAAAAGGTGAAAAAATCTCCGGTTCGAGTATAACAGGAAAATGAGGAATATTATGGAGCAATTAAAATTTGATACGATTATATTAGGTGGCGGTCCTGCAGGTTTATCTGCTGCAATATATGCAAGTAGAGGTGCAGTATCCACTGCTATCGTTGATTTGAATATGTTGGGAGGACAGCCTTCAAATTATTTGGAATTGGAAAATTATCCAGGGTTTCAAGTTGTTGGAGGGTATGACCTAATGGAAAAATTTGAGGAGCATGCTGATAAATTTGGTGTCAATAAATTCCCAATGCAAGAAATTAAAAGTGTGGATTTAAAAAATAAAAAAATTGTTACTAATGATTATGAATTTGAAGCCAAAACTATAATTATTGCAACAGGTGCCCAACCAATGAAACTTGGTGTGCCCGGAGAAAAAGAATTTGTTGGACGCGGAGTAAGTTATTGTGCTGTGTGTGATGGAGCTTTTTATAAAAATAAAATAGTTGCAGTAGTTGGCGGTGGAAATGCAGCAGTTGAAGAAGCTATGTATTTAACTAAGTTTGCAGATAAAGTTTATGTAATTCACAGACGAAATGAACTCAGAGCTGACAGGATTGTTCAGGAACGTGCTTTCAAAAATGACAAAATTGAATTCATATGGGATTCTGTTGTAAAAGAAATTATAGGTGAAAATCTAGTTAATAGTGTTGTTTTAGAAAATGTGAAAACCAAGGAAATTTCTACTTTGGATGTTAATGGTGTATTCCCATATATTGGTATGACTCCAAATGTAGAAAATATTTCCGGTCAATTAGAACAAGATGCAAGAGGTTTTATTGTTACAAATGATACAATGGCAACTTCTGTAGAAGGTGTATTTGCAATAGGTGATGTAAGAACAACTCCTTTAAGACAAGTAATTACAGCAGCTGCAGATGGTGCAATTGGAGCTGTTTACGCTGTAAAATATTTAGAAGCACAAAAAGAAGCTACACCTGTATAGTGCATTTTGTGAAGTTTCATGTTATAATACGAACCTAGTCTTTTTAGGTTCGTATTTAATTATTAGGAGGGGACATGAAAGTAAGTTCTGTAAATGGTCTTTTATCGACTTATGATGTGAAAAATTCTAAATCTGTTGCTTTTGAAAAGAAGTATCCTTTGTACGACATTATGTGTATTATGTCATGCTCGTTGGCTCATAATCAGGAATCAGTTTCAAAAACGATTTCTTCTATTTTGAGTAAAGAACAACCTGCTACATATTCTCAACAGTTAATGGATTTGTATAATGTTAGGTGTATGCTATTTAAAAATTATCCAGAATTAGCTGCCGTATCTGCGAAATTTAAAACAGCTTTGAATGCTATAAATAAAGACTATACAAAATTGGACAAGTATTATGAACAGAAAACTGCAGTTGATATTGCGAAAAAATACGGAACGGATATGGTTGATATAGTCGTGTAAAAAAAAAGTTGCCTTTGAGGCAACATTAAATAAACACGAGGATATTAAGAGAGAGAGTATAAAAAATAAACCTTTTTCTTTTAATCTTGTTCAAACCTGATGAAGAACTTGATTACAAAATATCCAATTATAAATTTTTCCGATTGTTTTTGAAATTTCCCTTACATTTATATAAAGGATTTTTATATTTTAAAATTTCCTTTTTTGTTCTTATTGTTACATTTTTGTTACAATAAATATTTTGTTGTCAACCGCAGAAAAAAATGATATAATTTTTCTTAAATTGAGAGGACTTTATGGTAGAAAATTATTCTAATAGTAAATTTAATATAATTGCCTTTTTGAAAAAAGCTGTAGCTATAGGAGCTTCTGATATTCATTTGCAAGTAGATGAACATCCTGCAATTAGAATTGACGGAAGAATTACAAAAGTTGATATGCCTATATTGACTGAGAATGATATAGCAATAGCTTACGATATATTGTTGCCGAATCATTTTAAAGGAAAAGTTAATTCTGTATTTGATTTAGATTTCGCTTATGAGATAAGAGGGGTGTCTCGTTTTAGGGTTAACTTGAGTAGGCAATTAGGAAAGAGTGCTCTCGTAATAAGAACAATTCCTTATAACATAAAAAGAGTTGCTGATTTAATGTTGCCTGAATCTATTGAACAATTTGCAACGTTAAACAATGGGCTTGTGCTTATTACAGGTCCTACCGGATCAGGAAAATCTACCACTATTGCATCTTTGATTGACTACGTAAATATAAATTATCCAAAGCATATTATTACTATTGAAGATCCGGTGGAGTTTATATTTACAAATAAAAGGTCTATTGTATCGCAAAGGCAGGTATTGATTGATACTCCATCTTTCCCAGATGGTATCAAATATGCATTGAGACAGGACCCTGATGTTATATTTATTGGTGAAATTAGAGATAAAGAAACTGTTGTAGCTGCCTTAAAAGCTGCAGAAACAGGTCACTTAGTATTTGCGACTATTCACACAAATGATGCTATTCAAACGGTTAATAGAATCGTTAATATGTATGAACCGTCTGATAGAGATTTTGTAAGGTCACAGCTTGCGCAGGTATTGAGAGGTACTGTTTCTCAAAAATTAGTTCCTATTGCAAATGGAACAGGCAGACGTCCTGCTTGTGAAGTTCTTGTAGTTACTCCTACAGTGAAAGATTTTATTGAAAAAGATAATTTGAGTGATATTTATGAACTAGTTAAAAAAGGTTCGTTCAACAATATGATTACAATGAATGCATCTTTGTACAGATTGTATGAACAAGATTTGATTTCAGAAGATGTCGCAATGCAATATTCAGATAATAAAAATGAGTTGCAACAAATGTTTAGAGGTGTATTCCACGGGACTTTCGGATCTTCAGGAAAATAAATTTATAGGGATAAATTGAGATAGTTGTTATGAACAATTTTGTGACTGATGCAATTAATCTTAAGTCTTATAATTTGAGTGAGGCGGATAAGATTATCGTTATGTACTCAAGAGATAAGGGGCTTATAAGGGGAGTTGCAAAAGGTGTTAAAAAACCAAAAAGTAAACTTGGAGCGAGAATGGATTTGCTTGTCGCGAATAAGTTGATGCTTTATAAAGGTAAAAATCTTGATAGAATTTGTCAGGCAGAAGCGTTAAATACTTTTCAAAAAACTCGTCAAAATATGGATAAAATTTTTTATTCCATGTATATTTCAGAGGTTGTAAGTAATTTTGGGGTAGAAGATGATCCTTGTTCTAATGAGGTTTATGATTTGTTATACAAGGCACTGGATAGAATTTCAAACGCTTCTGATACAACAGAGATTTTGATTGCTGTTATAAAATTTCAGATAAAAATGATGCAGATTTCAGGTTTTGGTATTGAACTTGATACTTGTCTTTGCTGTGGAAATCCCATTGTGTCTCAAAATATGTATTTTTCTTCTCAGATGGGAGGAGTTGTTTGTTTGAATTGCAATGATAAGTATAAGTTGAAAACTCTTATGCATTATAAATTGAGAGATTTTTTGAATGCGTGTTTAGATTCTGATTTCGATTTTAAATCAGATTATGAGAGTAAAGCAAACGAAAAAGTTTGTATGGTGTGTTTTGAGTTGTTAAAAGAGTATATAAATATTCATTCTTCAAAGAATTTTAAATCTGTTGAAATATTGCAGGATATAAAATAATTAATTAAAAATTAATTTCAATGACTTTTTCTAAAATAACGTTAAAATAAATGTATAAGTTATTTTAAATGGAGTTTTTATCATGGCAGATTTTAACAAATTTACTAATTATTCTCAGGAATTATTGAATTCTGCAAGTGCATTGATGCAGTCTTATAAAAATTCTGAGATGGAACCTGAGCATATTATGCTTGCGATGATTAAAGATAGCGGAGCGATAAAGGATTATTTGACAGAATTAAAACTTTTAAATCAAGGTTTTATAGATAAAATTGTTTCCGTTGTAAAATCTTTTCCTACTATATCAGGACCACCTTCTGGACAGTTGTTTTTGTCAAATAAAACTTATCAGCTTTTAGATATTGCGGGTAAAACTGCAGAAGAATTTAAGGATGATTATATTAGTGCAGAAGCAATTTTGCTTGCAATGACAAAACTGGATAATAGTCCTATACAATTATTGTTAAAAAATTACAATGTTGATACGAATAAAATTTTAAATGTAATGAAAAAAATTCGAGGTAATAAGAAAGTGGATAATAAAAATGCAGAAGAAAATATGAAAGCTTTGGAAAAATATTCTACTGATTTAACAGAGCTTGCGAGAAAAGGAAAACTTGATCCTGTAATAGGCAGAGATGAAGAAGTTAGAAGAATAATTCAAGTTCTTAACAGAAGGACAAAAAATAACCCGGTACTGATTGGAGAACCTGGGGTTGGTAAAACAGCTATTGTTGAAGGGCTTGCTCAACGTATTGTTCGAGGTGATGTCCCTGAAAGTCTAAAAAATGTTAAACTTGTGTCTTTGGATATGGGTGCACTAGTTGCGGGTGCAAAATTCCGTGGAGAGTTCGAAGAAAGACTTAAGGCTGTATTAAAAGAAGTGGAAAATTCCAACGGTGAGATTGTAATGTTTATTGATGAATTACATACAGTGGTTGGAGCTGGAGCTACTGAAGGTTCTATGGATGCAGGAAATCTTTTAAAACCAATGCTTGCTAGAGGTGTTTTACGAACTATTGGTGCAACAACTGTTAATGAATATCGTAAATATATCGAAAAAGATCCTGCATTGGAAAGGAGATTTCAACCAGTGTTAGTTGGAGAACCTTCAGTTGAAGATACTATTTCTATTTTGAGAGGATTAAAAGAAAAATACGAAGTCCATCATGGAATTCGTATCTTAGATAGTGCCTTGATTGCGGCTGCAAAGCTTTCTGATAGATATATTACAGATAGATTTTTGCCAGATAAGGCTATTGATTTAATTGATGAAGCTGCATCTTCTTTAAGGATTGAAATTGATTCAATGCCTGAAGAAATTGATAAGATGATGAGACAGAAAATTCAACTTGAGATAGAACGTGAAGCTCTAAAAAAAGAAGAAGATGATGATGCTCATGCTAAAGTTGAAGATTTGACAAAGCAAATAAATGAACTTGAGGGCAAAATCTCTAAACTTAAGGCGCAATGGGAACAAGAAAAAGCTTCAATAACCGGAGAAGCTGGTATAAAAGAAGAAATTGAAAAAGTTAAAAATAAAATAGAAGAAGCAGAAAGAAATACTGACTTGCAGACTGCTGCAGAGTTAAAATATGGAAAACTTTTAGAGTTGGAAAAACAATTAAAAGCTGTTCAAAATAAGGAAAAAGCTGATAATAAACTCTTAAAAGAAGAAATTGACGATGAAGATATTGCAAATGTTGTAAGTAAATGGACAGGTATTCCTGTGAATAAACTTGTTGAAAGTGAAAAACAAAAACTTCTAAATATGGAAGATATTTTGCATAAACGTCTTGTCGGACAAGAAGAAGCTGTAGATACTGTCGCAGATGCAATAAGAAGAGCTCGTTCTGGATTAAAAGATCCTAAAAGACCAATTGGTACATTTCTATTTTTAGGTCCAACAGGGGTTGGTAAAACTGAACTGGCAAAATCTTTAGCTGAATTTATGTTCAATGATGAAGATGCTTTAATAAGGATTGATATGTCTGAGTATATGGAAAAACATAATGTATCAAGACTTGTAGGTGCTCCTCCGGGATATGTCGGTTATGATGAGGGAGGCCAACTAACTGAAGCTGTAAGAAGAAAGCCATATTCTGTTGTGCTTTTTGATGAAATAGAAAAAGCACATCCAGATGTATTTAATATTATGCTTCAAATATTCGATGACGGCCGTCTTACTGATTCAAAGGGAAGAACTGTTGACTTTAAAAACACTTTGATTATTATGACTTCAAATATCGGTAGTGATATAATTCTTGAAAATACTTTAAATTCAATAGTTTCTCCTCAAAATTTTGAAGAAACTAAAGATAAAGTTATGGAAGTTTTGAGAAGTCGATTTAAGCCTGAATTCTTGAATAGAATTGATGAAACTATATTTTTCAGAGCATTGAATATGCAAGATTTAACAAAAATTGTAGATATTCAAATGGATTATTTGAGAAGATTGTTAAAGGATCAAGAAATTGATTTTGAGATAACTTCTGATGCAAAAGAATTTTTAGCTACACGAGGTTTTAACCCTGTATATGGGGCAAGACCTTTAAAAAGAGTCATCCGTCAACTTATTGAAAATCCATTATCTAAACAGATACTATCTCAAAAATTCTTGCGAGGAGATAAGGTAATGATTGATGTTGAAAATGATGAAATAGTCTTCAAAAAAGCATAAAAAAAAGACCTCTATAAGAGGTCTTTTTTATTTTAACCAAATATTAAATTCGATATCGTCCTTTCTGGAATAATTTCCACTTCTTTACCTTTGAAAAGTACTCCGCAGTAGTTAAAGAATTGCGCTGTCCTGTTTCCTTTAAATTTGAGAATTTCAAAGCCGTCTATTGTTAAAGGACTGGATATTGTAATTAATTTACCATCTACATTTTTAGTTTTGAAATTTTTAAACTCAATTTGAGCATTATCATAAGCCCATCCGTTTTCACTAACATAATCAACTTTTCCTATTACAGGAGTTCCCTTTTTTATATAAAGTTTTTTATTTTTATACACATCTTTGGAGGCAACAAATTTTACATTATCTCCAACTTCAATTTCATCAAAACATGTAGATATTTTTTGAGCCGGTTTAATTTTAACGGGCTTGTCTTCAGAACTTATAAAGTCAGAGTAAAATAATGTTATTTCACTTTTATTAGGTAAAAGTACAACCTCTCCGCCTCTAATAAAATCTACAACTGGAACCAATCCGAATTCTGCAAGATTTTGGTATCTTGTATGTTCATTACCCTTTAGCGATACTGTTCCATTTAGTATTTTGTTAGAATCTTTATATTTAAAATTTCCTATTTCAATAGTTGCTTCTTGTCCGTTAAAACCGTTTGGAGATAATTCTTTTATTTCACCTATGATAATTTTTCCGGAACTAATTTCTTTAAAAAGTACAGAATCTCCTTCTTTTAGGTGTTTGTCTGCTGTTGAAATCTTTTTTGCGGGTGTCATTGTAACAGCGATATCTTCAGCATATGCTGATATCCCTATTAGCAGAACACTTAATAATATCAATTTCTTAATAAGCATTATAAATCTCCATTTTCCATTTGTTTCATCTTACGCTTCTTTTGTTTTTGTTGAAAAGCAGCTATGTCTTTTTGCATAGAGTATTTGAAATTTTTATATGACGTTGTATTTGTAAGTGGAGAGTTTAAATATTGAGGATATTTTACGTAAATATATTTGTACATATCAAATAGTCTTTTAGATCCTTTTGGATGAGTGTATGTAAATCCCCAATCCCATACAGGTTCGCCAAATATTTTATTCCCCATAGTTATTGCTGCAATAGGGTCGTATCCTGCTTTTACCATATAGTCGATTCCGTTTAAATCAGCTTTTTGTTCATATTTTTTTGAGTTAGCTTTCATCGCCATATATTTAATCATTCCACCGTATGCTTCTACTGAATGTGCAATTTCATGCGATAGTACGTATGCTAATTCATCATCGTTATCGATATATAAAAACATTCCTGGATATATGGTAACAGTTTTGTCATAAAGGTTTGAATTTGCATTTACATGTTTTTTAGAACTGTCTACAAAAATAGGTACTCTTTTAGGTATTCTATTTGTTATCATTATTTTTTGTCCTACTTCTAGAACTTTTTCTTCATCAATCCCTTTTTTTCTCCAGAAATTGCTCATATTTACGTTTCTAATTACGACAACTTCTTCTGCTATAGAGCAAGTACCAATAAGTAGTACGCCAAGCAGTGCTAAAATCTTTTTCATAATAACTCCTCTTCTTAACTATTCTCGATTATACTACTATAGCAAACACTATTTTTCAAGGTAATGTAAAACTTTTATAAGGATATTTAATTTTGAATATTTCAATGCTATAATGTTTTCAATCGTTGATATTTTTTTTGGAGAGATAATATATGTGTGGAATAGTAGGATATGTAGGTAACAAGTCTGTTGTAGATATATTAGTGGATGGTCTGGAACAGTTAGAGTACAGAGGATATGATTCTTCTGGTGTTGCTGTAATGTGTAGTGATGAAATTAAAGTTTATAAAGCAATTGGTAAATTGCAAAATTTGAGAGATGAATTGCATGGACATGAGAGTGAATATATCAATTCTACAATGGGTATTGGGCATATCAGATGGGCAACTCATGGAGCTCCGACTCTTTTGAATGCTCACCCTCATACTTGTACTTGTGGAAATCTTGTTGTTGTACATAACGGTATCATTGAAAATTACAAAGAATTGAGAGAAGAGTTGTCTGAAAGTGGTTGTAAATTCAGATCTCAGACTGATACTGAAGCGGTAGCTCATTTAGTTGCAAGAAAATATGCAGAATGCCATGATTTGACAGAAGCAGTTAGATTAGCTTCAGAAGAAATTGAAGGGGCTTATGCTTTATGTGTTATGCATAATGATTGCAAGAACAAACTTGTTATAACAAAACGTAATGCACCTTTATTAATAGGTATTGGTGAAGGTGAATTTTTTGCAGCTTCAGACGTTCCTGCTATCATTAAACATACTAAAAAAGCTGTTTATCTTACAGATAATCAAATAGCAACATTAACTCCTGATTCTATGTGTATTATCAATGCAAAGGGTGAAAAAGTTGAACCTAAAGTAGAAATTTTACCTTGGGAACCTGTTGCTTTGAGTAAGATGGGTTACAAACATTTTATGTTGAAAGAAATCCATGAACAACCGGATGTTATCAGGAATATTCTTGTAGGTAGATTGCATGCTCCGGATGAGAATATTATTTTGAATGAAGTGAAATTAGATAAAGATACTCTTAAAAATCTAAACAGAATTCAGATTATAGCTTGCGGGACATCTTTACATGCGGCTATGGTTGGTAAATATCTGATTGAAAGTTTTTGTGGAATTGCTGTAGATGTTGAGGCTTCAAGTGAATACATATACAGAAAAACTGTAACCGATGAACATACTTTGGTAATAGGAGTATCTCAATCAGGTGAAACAGCAGATACTCTTACTGCAATAAAACAAGCTAAAGCTAAAGGGTCTCATATTTTGATTATCACAAACAGACCTGATAGTGCAATGGCAAGAGAAGCCGATAGTTTGGTTCCTGTAAATGCCGGTATTGAGGTATCTGTTGCCGCAACTAAGTCTTATATAGCTCAGTTAATGGCTTTTTATCTATTATCTTTGTATATGGCTGAAATAAAAGATAGCATTGCTGCATCTACATTAAATTCGCTAAAAGCAGAGTTAATGATTTTGCCACAGAAAATTGAACAAATTTTGGCCCAAAAAGAAGATATTCAAAAAGTTGCGAGAGCTTATGCAAATACAAAAGACTTTATTTACATTGCTCGAGGAATAAATTTTGCGACAGCTCTAGAAGGTGCTTTAAAATTGAAAGAAATTAGTTATATAAATGCTACTGGTTATCCTGCTGGAGAATTGAAACATGGACCTATTGCGATGTTAGATGAAACTATGCCTGTGCTATCAATTCTTATGAATGGCTCCGTATATGACAAATTGCTTTCAAATAGTGAAGAAGCAAAAGCAAGAAACGCAAGAATGGTTGCTTTGACAAATTCTAAGGATGAAAAATTAGATGATTTGTTTGAGCATATAATTAGAGTTCCTGACGTTCAAGAGCTTTTCTCTCCTATAATAGCTGCAATTCCTTTGCAACTGATAGCTTATTATATTGCAGAATTTTTAGGTAAGGACGTTGATCAACCAAGAAATTTAGCAAAATCTGTTACTGTAGAGTAGATAAAAAAAGGAGATTTTAAAATCTCCTTTTTTTATAAATAAATTTTTTTACCAAGGATAGCTATCTTTTATTTCCCAGCCGTCCATTTCAATGAGTGCTCCACAATATGAGCCAGCGCCACCTGTTTTATTACAGCTATTTCTTAATATTGTATCTCTGTCAGATTGTGAAAAATTGTACATATGTAGTTTATAGAAATAATCCTTTTTTGAACTATAGCCATATGTCGCAACAAAAATATCGCGTCCATATGTGTTTTTACCTTTAGTTCCGTTAATGTCTATGTATACCAAAAATATTCTTCGATCACTACTATCGTATGCAAAAGTGCTGTATATATACCCTTGTGATGTTTGAAAATAGTATTGTGCTGCAGAAGTATCGGCCCCATTCATTTGTTTGGGAGGTCTCTTGTATCCTGCTATTATCCAACTACCATATCTATTAATATTTGTATCTTTGAAAAAGGGTATTATGTATTTATTTGCAAACTGTTCTGCGCTCATGCTTCCTTTTTCGAAACAGTCCCAAGTCTCCATATCACCATATTCAACTTGAGCAAGATTTGCAGTTTGTTGCAAAAGATTATAAGCTTGTTGAAGTCGTTTTGCAGTTTCTTTTTTTTGATATTTGGTGATTATAGTTGGCAACGTTAAAGCTGCAACAATACCAATAATACCAAGTGTAATTAATGTTTCTGCTAATGTAAAAGCATTTTTCTTGTGATGTATCATATCAATATTGTAGCAAAAATACTGCTTCTTGTAAATAAAATCGCCTAAAAAGTCCTCTATCCCGAAGTTTTAGGGGGGGGGGCAATCTCTGAGCTTCTTTTCCAAAACATATGCTATCCTCCATTTTTTTACTTTATTATCTATGCAATTTTACAATTTGTCAATTTGTTATATTATTTAGATATGATTATTTCAGAAATTATAAAAATATCTAAGCCAAATAATTTTGATAATTTATATATTGAAAATGCTCTCGAAAATTTAGGTATTGTACCTATTCGCTGGGCTATTGTTGAAATAAATAATGAAAATATTTCTGTCAGTGTCTCTTATGAAACTAATTAATATATATTAATACTTTATTTGATTTTATAAAGTATCTGATGTACACTTTTTACTAGTGATATTGCCGGGTCGGAATTAAAAACCTTACCGGCGGGTTGACGGTGATAGGGTTCGCCGGACCAAAATACAAATTAAGGAGAATTTTTAAATGACACCAAGAAATTTTTTATTCACTTCTGAATCAGTTACAGAAGGACACCCCGACAAAGTTTGCGATCAGATTTCTGACGCTATTTTGGACGAATTTTTGACAAAGTACCCTCAATCAAGAGTTGCTGCTGAAACTACAGTAACTACTGGTATGGCGCTTGTATGTGGCGAAATTACTTCTGATTGTTATGTAGATATTCCTTCAGTAGTAAGAAATACTATTAAAAATATCGGATATTCTGGAGCTTCAGGTGGCGGATTTGATGCTGATACTTGTGCGGTTTTGACAAGCATTGATGAACAATCTTGCGATATAGCAGGCGGCGTTAATAAAGCTCTTGAAACTAGATCTGATAATGCTGATACTTCAGTTTCTGAAACAGAAAATATTGGCGCAGGAGACCAAGGTATTATGTTTGGTTACGCTTGTAATGAAACTCCTGAGTTAATGCCTTTACCTATCAGCTTGGCTCATAAATTATCATATAGATTAGCTCAAGTTAGAAAACAAGGAATTCTTAAATATTTAAGACCTGATGGAAAATCTCAGGTTACTGTTGAATATGTTGATGGAAAACCTTCAAGAATTCACACTGTGTTAATTTCAACTCAACATGACCCTGAAATTAACGGAGTTTCAGATAATTCAAAAGTTCAAGAAATTATAAGAAATGATATTAAAAAATATGTAATAGACTACGTTTTTGAAAACGAGGCAATAAAACTTGACAGTGAAACAAAAATTCTTGTTAACCCATCTGGACGTTTTGTTGTTGGTGGACCTCAAGGTGATGCTGGTTTGACAGGACGTAAAATTATTGTTGATACATATGGCGGTTATTCTCGTCACGGTGGCGGAGCTTTCTCCGGAAAGGATCCTACAAAAGTTGATAGATCTGCTGCTTATGCTTCTCGTTGGGTTGCAAAAAATATTGTTGCAGCTGGATTAGCTGAAAAATGTGAAATTGAACTTGCTTATGCAATCGGTGTTGCAGAGCCTATCTCAATTATGGTTGATACTTTTGGAACTGGTAAAATTTCTGATGATGAGATTTCTGCATTAGTTTCAAAGAACTTTGATTTGAGACCTGCTGCAATTATTAACCAGTTTGATTTGCGTGGCTTGCCAGCTAAAAACGGTGGTAAATTCTATCAGTTGTTGGCAGCTTACGGCCATATGGGCAGAACAGATATTGATGTTCCTTGGGAAAGGGTTGATAAAGCAGATGCTTTAAAATCAGCTTCTTGCTCTTGCGGATGTTGTTTATCTTAATATAATTATAAAAAAAGCGATCGTAATGATCGCTTTTTTTATAGCAAAAATTTTTATTTTTATGTTTTATACACTACAATTCAATAAGGAGATACTATGTTACCTGTTTTACCTCAAATAAGTCCAAAAAATGTAATGCCAAATCCGATAACAAGTTTTACACCCAATAGATACGTTCCTTTGTTGATGCCTAATGATGCGATACATCCACAGGCTAGTATAATAGGCAATGTTATTATTGGTAAAGATGTTAATATTGCTCCTTTTGCTTCTGTCAGAGGGGATGAGGGTACTCCTATTTTTATAGGGGAAGGCTCAAATATACAAGATGGTGTTGTTATACATGGTCTAAAACATGGTAGAGTAAAACAGGATAATCAAGATTATTCTGTGTATGTAGGAAAAGATGTGAGTTTAGCTCATCAATCTCAAGTTCATGGCCCTGCCAAAATTGGAGATAATGTATTTGTAGGGATGCAGTCTTTTGTGTATAAATCTGAAGTTGGAAATAATGTAGTAATAGAACCTGCTGCGAAAGTTATTGGAGTGAAAATTGCAGACAACAGATATGTGCCTGCTGGTGAAGTTATAAAAACTCAAGAACAAGCTGATAAATTACCTGTTATTACTAAGGATTATATAAACAAAGATATGAATCATGAAGTTGTTGAAGTTAACAAAGAATTGGCTTATTCATATCCTGCAAATTATTATTTAGCCAGTTGGACTAATTAATATCAATTTTGTCTAATTTAATCTCGTTTTTATTTTTATGAGATTTTCTTTTTATTAAAACCGCTGCGATTATTGCTGTTATGGGAACACAAGCAAGTATTGCTATGCTACCGATAAGTGCTGAAAGTATTTCTGTTGCAACTTGGTTGAGGTTAAAAAATTTATTGACATCTATATTATTTGCTAAAAGAACCAAAGGTAGTGAGCTGCCAAGGTAGACCAAGATTAGAGTGTTTGACATTGTGCCTATTATATCTCTTCCAACATTCATTCCTGATTTGAAAAGTTGTTTTACTGATAGAGAATTGTCTGTTTCGTAAATTTCATTTATAGTGCTTGCTATTGATACGGACGTATCCATCAAAGCTCCTAGTGCAGCAATAACCATTGAAGCAGAGAGTATTCCTGTAAAACTTAAATCGGGTCTTGCAGTGTATAAAAACATATTTTCTTCACCCGCAAATCCTGTTAAATGTGCAAAATATATTGCAAGCATTGAAAGAGCTCCTGCAAATATTAAACTTGAAGAGGTTCCAATAATTGCGGAAGAACTTTTGGAGTTAAATCCGCCAACAAGATATATTGTGATAATTGTTGATAATATTCCGACAAGAACAGAGGAAGCTATAGGGCAAAAACCGTTTAATATCATTGGCATTAGCATAAAGAATATTAAAGCTATTGTTGATATTATAGAAACTATGCTTGTGATCCCTTTTTTATGTCCTATTAAAATCAGCATAAAAAAGAATATCCCGGTAAACAAAAATATTTGGTTATCTCGTTTAATATCTGCTATAAAAAAATCTACATCTTCTGCAGTTGCAACTGTCTCAGAAACTGGTTCTACGTGTAAAATTACTTTATCTCCCTTTGATAAATTTATATCATATGCAGGATTGCCGGTTAACATATTGTCAACTATCCTTTCTGAACCTTTAAATTGGCCTGATAGAACTTTAATTGTAACTTCTTGTTTTGTAGTTTCTGTTTGATTTATTTCATTTGTATCTTGATATTTTATTTCTTCTACAATTCCTACTTCAGATGGAAGTACTGGTTTTGTTTCATCTGCAAATATTGGGTTTATAAATCCAATTAGTGTTAAAATTGTTATTAATAATATTCTCATAATATCTCCAATCCTTGTAAAAAGATTACCATAAAAAATAAATTTTGAAATAATCACATTTATATGTTATAATAGTTAATATTTATAGAGGAAGTAATTGGGGGATTTTATATTGTTTTTAAATTTTAAAAGGAGCAAAGTTTTAGGTTTTACTCTAGCTGAAGTTTTGGTAACTGTTGGTATAATTGGTGTTGTTGCAGCTTTAACTATGCCAACATTAGTTCAAAATCATCAAAGAAAAGTCTATGTTACTCAACTGAGAAAAGTTTGTACAGAGCTTGAACAGTCTTTTGTAAGGTACATAAATGACAGAAATGCCGTAAATTTAAGAGAAGCAGGTAATTTAACTACAACAGATGGTATTGCAAGTTTTTTTAACAGATACTTTAATGTTGTAAAAGAATGTAATGATAGCTTTTGTTTTACAGATTATAAATGTTTAGATGGAGACTGTTACGGAGGGTATTTTAATACAGAAAGGTCAGTTAATCTATCATCAGGGACGTTAATAGGATTTAATGAAGCTGGTGTGGATAATTTATTTATTAACTTTCTTGTTGATGTTAATGGAGAACAAGGCCCCAACATCGCAGGTAGAGACATCTTTTTTATAACCGCAGATGTAAATGGTAAGCTTGAAGATTTTGGTTATATGTTTGCCCAAATTGTTGGTGGTGGTCAAGATATTGATAGAGAGGATATATTCGAACAAGGTTGTGCAAGCCAAGGGCTTGGCTGTTATGGAAAAGTTGTATTAGACGGATGGGAAATGAAATACTAGTAGAATAAACTTTTTTGCTCGTTTATATCAATATTTTTGTAACCCAGATGTCTGTATGTTGCAGGTGAAACTTTTCTCCCGCGAGGGGTTCTTTGTAGCAGACCAGCTTGGAGTAGGAAAGGTTCGCAAACATCTTCAATTGTTCTTACGTCTTCCCCTATAGCTGCTGCTATTGTTTCTATTCCTACAGGACCTCCATCATATTTTTCAATAATGAGTTTTAGAAGGCTTCTATCTGTACTGTCTAGGCCGTAGTTGTCAATTTTTAAAATATCTAAAGATTTGTTAGCGATATCTTCAGTTATTCGTCCATCATGTTTTACCAGAGCATAATCTGCAACTCGTTTTACAAGTCTGTTTGCTATACGAGGGGTTCCTCTTGAACGCTTTGCGATTGCATGTGCTCCTTGTTCTGAAATTTCAATATTTAAAATTCCGGCAGTTCTTTTTATAACTTGTGCAAGTTCATCTTCTGTGTAGAATTCCAATCTATGTATTATTCCAAATCTATCTCTTAAAGGACCCGACAATTCACCTGCTTTTGTTGTTGCGCCAATGAGAGTAAATTTGGGGAGGGGAACTCTTAATGTTTTAACAGTTTGAGCTTTCCCTGTTGTCATGTCTAAGAAAAAATCTTCCATTGCTGGGTATAAAATTTCTTCTGCAACTTTGTTAAGTCTGTGTATTTCGTCAATAAACAGTATTTCTCCACCTTTTAAAGACATTAATATTCCGATTATATCTCTAGGTCTTTCAAGTGCAGGTGCAGAGGTTATTTTGATATCTACTCCCATTTGTTCTGCAATAACTCCTGCAAGTGTAGTTTTCCCAAGACCTGGAGGACCGTAAAATAAAAGATGGTCTAGAGGTAACTCTCTTTTTTTTGCAGCAGCAATAGAAATTTTTAAAGTTTCCTTGAGAGCAGTTTGCCCAATGTAGGTGTCAAACGATTTTGGACGAATACAGTTTTCAAAATTTTTGTCATTTTCAAGGCATTCACATTTTAGAACAGAATGTTTTTTCTTTTCTGCTATATTTTTGCTCTTAAAATCATTGTCGTCTGCAATTATACTCATTGTCTTTCCTCAATATTTATGATATCATAAACTTATTAATTAGAACAGTTCGTTAAGAAGGAGAAGCTATGAAAATATCAGAACGTTTAGAAAAAATCCCACCTTATTTGTTTGCGGAAATAGATAGAAAAATTGCAGAAGCAAAGGCAAAAGGTGTAGATATTATAAGTTTAGGCATTGGGGATCCTGACTCTCCTACACTGCAGCCAGTTGTTGATGAAATGCATAGAGCTATTGATAATCCGAAAAATCACGATTATCCGCCTTATAACGGAACTGAAAAATTTAGAAAGGCAGCTTGCGGATGGATGAAAAAACGTTTTGGTGTTGAACTTGATCCGGACAAAGAAATGCTTGCTAATATTGGCTCAAAGGAAGCTATTGCACATATCTTTTTTGCATTTGTTGATAAAGGTGACTATACTTTAGTACCTGATCCGGGATACCCTGTGTATCATAATGCTACAATTTTTGCTGGCGGTACTCCTTATGAAATGCCATTGTTGGAAGAAAATGGCTTTTTACCTGATTTTGATAAAATCCCTGAAGATATTGCTAAAAAGTCAAAGTTGATGTTTTTAAATTATCCAAATAACCCGACAAGTGCAGTTGCGGACTTGGATTTCTTCAAAAAAGCTGTTGATTTCTGTAAAAAATATGATATATTACTATGTTCTGATATGGCATATTCTGAAATGACATTTGATGGTTATAAAGCTCCATCTGTTCTTCAGGTAGAAGGAGCAAAAGATGTTGCAATTGAGTTTTATTCTCATTCAAAATCATACAATATGACAGGATGGAGAGTCGGTTTTGTATGCGGTAATGCTGATGCTGTAAAAGCTTTAGGTACAATAAAAAATAATATCGATTCAGGAACTTTTAAAGCGATTCAAGATGCAGCAGCTGTTGCTTTTGATGTTGATGAAAAATATATTATTGATTTGAATAAAATGTATCAAGAACGTAGAGATGCGGCAGAAGAAGGGTTTAGAGAACTTGGTTGGGATATAAAACCTTCAAAAGCAACATTTTATCTCTGGCTGCCTGTTCCAAAAGGTATGTCTTCCGAAGAATTTGTTACTGTGATGTTGGAAAAAGCTCATGTGGTTGTTCCTCCAGGAAATGGTTATGGAAAATATGGAGAAGGCTACTTTAGAGTTGCTCTGACAAAAGATGTTGATACAATTAAAGAATGTATTAGAAGAATGAAACAGGCAGGAATTAGGTATAATTAGTTCCTAATAATTGCTTAAAAGCTGGTAGGATGGTATAATTTTCATATGGAATGTCCAAAATGCGGTTATGAAATAGACGATAAAGCCATGGTATGCCCGAATTGTAAAAAGGTTCTAAAGCTGGTATGCCCGATTTGTCGTACTGTTAATGATTCTAATACTTGTAAAAAATGTGGTTATGTGATTATTTCAAAATGCCATAACTGTGGGAAAATTAATCAAACTATCAATAAAAAATGCAGAAAATGCGGCTTTGATACAGAAAAAAGTGTAATAATGAATGAGTCAAATTCTGATGATTTTGTAATTTTGACTATTGATTTTCCTAATATTGATGAAATAAAAAATATTCTTGGTTCAGTTAAACTTTTGAATAAGTTTAAAGTAAACCTTGATAAAATTATTCTTGAATATACTAAATCAGTTAAGTTAAGACGACAAATTATTGGAAGTACTTATGTCATAAGATTTGATAAAGATTATACCTTTAACAGTTCTGCTGATTCTGCAGTCAAGGGTGCAATTGAGTTGTTGAATAAAATTACTGCAATGAACTGTAAGTTGACTCAAAAGAAAAATTCTACTGTTCGTTGCAATATGTTTTTATTGAAACGTTCTTTAGACTCAGATCCTAATAATTTGGATTCAGGTTTTAATATTAGCCTATTGAATAATATTTCAAAGAAAAAAAATGACAAAATCTTAAATACCTTCCAAGTTCTGGTTGATGATTCTGTTTCAAGTGTACTTGGCAGTGATTATCATTTGTCACCTTTGAATTCTGTTCTGGTTAATAATGAAATGGAAATGTTTTATGAACTTGATTTAAGGGAATTTGTTAAAGTTGAATATCCTGTAGAAGAAGAGGATGAGGTTGAGATTCCTAATTTTGTTCAAAATATGCTTATAGAACAAGATAAATTGGACGGAGAAGCTTTAAATAACCTTAGTTCTACTGATTCTGATGCTATTTATGATATTGAAACAATAAATTTTGATGAAATAAATAGTGAATTCATGCGGGTTGAAAATGTTGATGTATTGTTTCATGTATTAAATAAATTTCAGACAACTCCTAAAGGTATAGTTGCTATTAAAGCTCATGAAATGTATAGACCGTATTCTTTGAAAGTTTTGAATACTCTTTCAGATACAGGAAAGTTTAATAATATAATTTCTATTACTTGTTATGATGAAATGAAATATTCACCTTATTCATTTTTTAGAGATTTAGTCTCTGCTATTTTTGAATATACTGTTTCTCAAAAGCTTTTTTATCAAAATGATTTTTCAATGTTTAAATCTGTAGATCCGGATGGATTGATTAGGGATTTGATAATGTTGCAAAAAAGAGAAAATCAAAATAATGAGGATACAAGATATGTTTATTTTGATATTTTCTTGACATTGTTACAGGTAATTCCAAAGACTGTTATTTTTATTGAAGATTTTGACAAAATTGATACAAGTTCATATGATGTTTTGAAATTCTTATTTGGAGCATTTGAACAATTAGATATAAGCTTTTTAATTACTTATAGTAAAGATTTTTCATTGCATAAGGATTGTCATTTCTTGTTAAGTAAACCTTATTACACAGAAATATCTTTGAAACCAACACCTTTTGAAAAGTTAATTGAAAATAATAAAATTTATTATAGAAATATATTAAATAATTTTTATTTCCATAGAATTGCTAAATACGCTTGTGGTAGTTCATTGTTTATAGATATTGCAATTCAATACTTAATTGAATCGGGAGTATTTGCTGCAGATGACGATAGTATTGAAATGATTAATCCTAAGACAATAATTATTCCATCAAATTTGAACAGATTAGTTGCAAGAAGGTTAAATTTGTTAAAAGATGATGTAGATGCTATGAAGTTTTTGACATCAGTTATTCTTTTAGGTACTCGTGTTGATATGGCAACTGTAGACAGCTTAGAGTATAAAAATAAAACTGAAATAATAGAAAAACTTTCAAATATGGGGTATATGTATCAATTTAATAACTGTATATATTTCCCTAATTACAATTTAATAAGAGATAATTTATTACAGACAATAAATAAAATATACTTGAAAGATGTTGCAAAGGATTTATTTGAAAAGGTCTTCAATGATGATATGCCTAGCCCTGTTAAGGCATATTTGCACGGCTTGTTGGGTGATGTTGAAAGTGAAAGAAAACAATGGGAATTATTGGCTGATATAAACTTGTCTTTGGGAGATTTTAGTTCGTATTTGAATTGTACTAATAAAATTTTGGAATTACTTGATAAAAATACTGACCCTGAGCAAGCAGAAGATGTTCAAGCATACAAGTTAAAGTTGTATGAGGATATTTCAAATAATTTATATGATTATGTGCCTGATAAAACATCTGAAATTGCTGAAGAAACATTGAAAAATCTTGAAGCTACAAAGGATACAGATAAGATTATTCTACTATGTAATAAGATGATAAATGGTGCTTTAGGGACTGGTGATTATAATCATGCTTTAGAACTAACGTATAAAGTATTAGCCTTACTCCCTTATTCTTCACTAAATCCTTCTGATCCTACTTTTAACAAGTACTTTTTCTTGATGTCATTAGTTCACATCCAAATATTGTTTAATGTCGGCGCTTTAAAAGATTCTTTGGATATCGGATATAAGGTTCTAAATTTTGTAAATGACAGTACATTGCCAATGTTAAAACCTGATTATTTTACTGATGAAGATTTTAGAGCATTAGTTATTGATTCAGTTGGTTATGCTGCTTTGGCTAATGTATTGTTATTATTTGGTAATGTTGAACAGTTTTTGGAAATTGTAAGAAAGGATTTATCTGGAGTTCCAAAGTCTTATGATTTATTTGTTGCGTTGCAAGATTTAATGCATGGTCGGACTATTTCTGTTGAAGGGTTGAATGTTGATGAAAATGACCGTTTTGGAATGGTTGTATTGAATATTATCAATGCATTTTTATTATCTGATGGTGATTATAATATTTTTGCAGAACATATTTATAAGGCAAAAATTTCTGCAAAAATTACAAAATTGCATCAATTAGAATTGTTCGCAGATTTATTAATTGGTTATGCATATATGCAATTAGGTTCTTATAAGAAAGCAGAATCGATTGTATATAAAATAATTAAAACTACTAATTCAAACGGAATGACTACATTATTATATGTGGCTTGGTTTGTTATGGGTGAATTGAATTTAAAACAACACAAATATGATGTCGCATTTGGCATTGTTAATAATTCATTGATTCAGTTGGAAAAAAATAACATAACAAGTGAATATCTTTTAATGTTATTTAAATATAGTATGTACAAGATCATGATGTTTAAAAAACAATATGACATTGCTGATATATGTATAAATCATGCAAAGTACATAGCAGCTAAGTATGGTATAATGTTTAATTTTGATACAAATGCAGAACATTACGCAACTGTTGAACAAGATCAGATGGCTTTTGACAGTGTTGAAGATAATTTAAACGATGTCCAGTGTGAAGATAATTCTAAAAATTCAGTAGTAGAGGAGAGTGAAGAATAATGAAAATTTTATTTGCAGCAGCTGAAGTAGCACCTTTTTCAAAAGCAGGGGGACTTGCTGATGTTGTAGGAAGCTTGCCTAAATACATTGAGAAAGATGCAGAAATAGCGATTTTTACTCCTTTACATGGACTTATTGATGTTAATAAATATGGTATTAAAGAACTTGAAAATTCCGAAATGTGGTTAACCTTTAACGGAATGGGACATAAGTTTAAATTATTCATGTGTAAATTACCGGGGTCTGATATAAACGTATTTTTTGTGCACAATGATTGGTATTTTACCTGTTTTAAAGAAGTATATCCAAAATGGCTGGATCCTAGATATGAACATGAACGTTATATAGCTTTTTCTTTAGCTACTATGGAGTATGCAAAATTGTTAAACTTCCGTGCTGATGTAATTCACGCTAATGATTGGCATACTGCTATGATACCTGTATATCTTCACAGTAATTATAGATTTGATGATTTTTGGGAGAACACAAAAACTGTATTTGAAATTCATAATTTAGCCTATCAAGGTGTGTGGTTTGAAGATGTTCTAGATTTTGCTAATATGCGCAAAGATATTGTCTATAATGAATGGGGTGTAGAGCATTTTGGAAAAGTAAATTGGATGAAAGGTGCAATAAATTATTCAGATAAGGTTGTTGCAGTATCACCAACTTATGCTAAAGAGATTTTAACCGGTGAATACGGTGAGGGTATGGACTATACTCTTAGGATGAATCAACATAAACTTGTTGGTATACTTAACGGAATTGATTATGATGTTTTCAATCCTAAGTCTGATAAGAATATTGTAAAAAATTACGATGTAAAGACTTGTTCAAATAAAGAGGAAAATAAAAAATACCTCTGCGATTATTTTGGATTAAAGTATGATCCTCAGCGACCTCTATTTGCGATGGTTTCAAGACTTGTTGGTCAAAAAGGTATCGATCTAATTCGTCAGTGCGAAGGAGAATTGAAAAATATAAATGCCGATTTTATATTCCTTGGTAGTGGTGAAAAAGATTATGAAAATCTTTTAATTTGGTTGTCAAATAATTCTTCAAATATACGTGCATATATTGGATATAAAGGAGATTTGGCTAACAAAATATATGCAGGCAGTGATTTTTATTTGATGCCATCTAGATTTGAACCTTGTGGTTTGAGTCAGTTAATTGCAATGCGATATGGAACTTTACCTGTTGTGCGAGCAACAGGCGGTCTTGAAGATACAGTTGTTGGCTATCCAATGGAAAATTCTACTGGATTTAAATTCTGGGGGTATAATGGTTGGGATATGATGCAGGCTATTAATTGTGCTATCGGGGTATATGGTGATAAATATACTTTCAACGCTATGAGAAAATCTGCCATGGATGCTGATTTTTCTTGGAAAAAGAGTTCGAAGTTATATCTTGATATGTATAAAAGTCTTTCTAATTAATTTAAACTTGTCAAAAATTTTCTGTAGGGCATACTGTTGTTATGGAAAATGCTTTACGTAAGGATTATTTAAAATTACATGTGTCAGTTTTGTTAGCTGGGTTTACCGGTATATTTGGAAAACTTATTACACTGAATGAGGTTCTTTTAGTGTGGTATCGGTTGTTTTTTTCTCTGGTGATTTTTTACTTATTATTGCTAATTTATAGGAAAGTTCCAAAAGATTCTCTCAAAGATATTACTAAGATTTCTTGTATCGGGGCTCTTTTAGGCCTTCATTTTTTATTATTTTTTGCAAGCATAAAGTATGCAAATGTATCTGTAGGAGTTGTTTGCTATTCTCTTGTTGGATTTTTTACTGTGATATTTGAGCCATTGCTATGTAAAAAGAAATTGTCTTTAATTGAATTGTTTTACAGTCTTATAGCAGTTGTTGGCATAAGTTTAATATTTAACATTGATACTCATTATCGTTTTGGTATAATTCTTGGGGTTTTATCTTCTGCTGTATTTGCTATTTATACTATTTTGAATAAAACGGTTGGAGAAAGTCGAAATGTTAAAAGTCTCCTCTTATATGAACTTTTTGGAGGGACCTTATTTGTAAGTATGGTTATCCCATTTTTTCTTTGGTTTGGAAATGTTGAGTTTGTATTACCATCTATTACTAATATTTTTTATCTTTTTATACTTGTATTTTTTTGTACTATCGGTCTTTATATTTTACATATTCAAGTATTAAAAACAATTCCGGCATTTACTGTGAGTTTGTGTGGTAATCTAGAGCCTGTTTACGGGATTCTGTTAGCAGTTATTTTTCTTGGAGAAGCAAGAGAATTGTCATTAACTTTTTTTATAGGAATGTTTTTAATCCTTTTATCTGTTTTTTTACAAACTGGAAGTTCAAAAAAAGTGTCTAATGCTTAACTTTATTTTTTTTTATTAATATGATATTATAGATTTGTGATATTTAGAAAGGAGCAATATATGAAAAAGGTTAGCTTGTCAAGCATTTCGGGGGGGGGGCATTTCTAGGCTCCATACAAGGATTTAGGACTTGTAAAAATAGCAAAATAAAGTATAATAGTGATATGAAATATCACAATAAAAGGTTTGGTTTTACATTAGCAGAAGTTTTAATAACTTTAGGAGTAATAGGTGTCTTAGCTGCATTGGTTATACAGAATATTGTGGTAAGTTATCAGAAAAAAGAAACGGTTGAAAAACTAAAAGTTGCTTTTACTCTTTTTTCTGGTGCATTAGAAAGAGCTAGAAGTGATTATGGGGATGTATATATGACTTTTGATATGTATAAAGATTTCTATCTATATCGTAAGATATATATTGATCCTTACCTTACAGGTGTTCAACCATATAAAGGGAAACCTTTAAAAGTTTATTCATCTAATGGGTCTATTAATACATATTTTGGTTACACAAATAATGACATGTGTTTGCCTAATGGCTTTTGTTATATATTTAAGGGGAATGGAGGGTATTTCCCTGATACAGATTATGAATTTATGAATTATTTATATCTTATAGTAGATTTGAATGGTCCTAAAAAACCAAATAGAGCTGGACGAGATATATTTTATTTTGCAATAAATGTTCCATTTAGAGAAGGTGGAACAGCAAAGAAACTCCCATTATTGTCAGGATACGTTTATGCAACATCTGAAAGAACGACGAGGGAAGAAATGATAAAAAATTGTCGCGGAGACACTGTGGGATGGAGTGCAGGCTCAATGTGTACCCTACTAATAATGAATGATGGATGGGAAATTAAAGATGATTACCCTTGGAAATAGTAATTAAAAAGAGACTTTATGTCTCTTTTTAATTATATATTTTTTTAGTTAAATCAGCTTTTCTGATTCTTACATTTTCAGGAGTTATTTCAACAAGTTCATCATCTCCAATGTATTCCATACATTCTTCTAGAGACATTTCTTTATGAGCTTGTAGGGTTACCATAACATCAGCTGTTGCACTTCTCATGTTGGTTAATTTCTTAGTCTTACAAATGTTGACTACGATATCTTGCGGTTTGTTGCATTCTCCTATAATCATTCCTCTATATACCTTAGTCTTAGGAGTTACGAAAAATACTCCTCTATCTTCGTATTGAGCTAATGCGTAAGGTATAGCTTCACCTTGTTCATGAGCAATAATTGAGCCGTTTCTTTGACGAGGAATATCTCCGGCATAAGGTCTGTATTCCAAATATGTATGATACATGATTCCTTCTCCGCGAGTCATTCTAATAAATTCACTTCTAAATCCTATTAGTCCTCTTGCAGGGATGTGGAAAACCATTGTAGTACGACCTTTGGCATTATTCATTTCCTTCATTTCAGCTTTTCTTCCAGAAAGACGGTCTATACAGCTTCCTGCGTAACCTTCAGGAACATCTACAATAAGATTTTCATATGGTTCACAATGTTGTCCGTCTATGTTTTTGTAAATTACTTCAGGTTTGGAAACTTGGAATTCATATCCTTCACGGCGCATTGTCTCGATCAATATTCCAAGATGTAACTCTCCTCTGCCAGATACTCTAAATACATCAGTCGAGTCAGTATCTTCTACTCTCAAACTTACATTTTTTTCAAGTTCGTCATACAATCTTTTTCTTAATTGTCTTGAAGTTACAAACTTTCCTTCTGTTCCGGCAAAAGGACTGTCATTTACTGAAAAATTCATTTGCAAAGTAGGTTCATCAACTTTTATTAAAGGTAAAGGTTGAGGGTTTGCTAAAGAACAGATGCTTTCTCCTATTTGAACATCCGCAAATCCTGCAATCCCAACAATATCGCCTGCAAAAGCTTCATCAATTTCAACTCTGCCTAAATCGTGGAATCCAAAAAGTTTTGTAATCTTTCCTTTTTCTTGAGAACCATCTGCATGAACTACACATACTTGTTCTTGAGATTTAACAGAACCGTTTTCTATACGTCCTATAACAATTCTTCCTACATATTCGTTATAATCAAGAGTTGTAGCTCTGAATTGGAACGGTTTTGAAGAATCACATTTTGGAGGCTGAATATTTTCTAAGATACAGTCAAGTAAAGGTACCATATCTTTTCTTTCATCTTCTAAATCTTTTATTGCAAAACCGTTTAAGCTGCTTGAGAATATAAACGGAAAGTCTATTAAATCTTCTCTGTCAGTAAGTTCTGTAAATAAATCAAATACTTTATCAAGAGCAGTAAAAGGCTCAGCAGCAGGTTTATCAATTTTGTTGATTACTACTATAATTTTAAGTCCTAATTCAAGTGCTTTTGACAGTACAAATCTGGTTTGCGGCATTGGTCCTTCTGCAGCATCCACAATAAGTAGAGCGCCATCAACCATTCCAAGTACACGTTCTACTTCACCTCCAAAATCAGCGTGACCTGGGGTGTCTACGACGTTAATTTTTGTGTTTTTGTAATTAATTGAAATGTTTTTTGAAAGGATTGTAATTCCTCGTTCTCTTTCCAAATCGTTACTATCTAACACGCGTTCCTGAACTTGTTGGTTTGCTCTGAATGCTCCTGCTTGTTTCAATAAACAGTCTACAAGTGTAGTTTTCCCGTGGTCTACGTGAGCAATAATTGCTATATTCCTAATATTTTCGTTTTGAGTTGTCATAATTCCCTGCCATTTATAAATTGTTTAGTGTAATATTTACACTCATATTTTATATTAGTAATAATAAATTTTCAAGATTAATGTGTATTTTTGTTAGGCTTGTAAGCTATGTATGCAAAAGTAAGACAGGCAAGCCCAAATAGTATTCCAAAGCACATTGTAGTTCTGTAAGAAGATAAAAATGCTAAATCATATACTTTGCCATTTTCTATAAAAATATTTCTAAATGTTTCAAATAATGTTATAGTTACTGCCACCCCAAGAATATTTCCCATATTTCTTGATAAAGCCAATATCCCAGAAGCTATTCCGACTTCGTATTTTGGAACACTTGTCATAATTGCATTATTGGAAGGAGACTGGAATAATCCGTTTCCTATTCCCATGAGTCCGGAGGCAAAAATGATTTGCCACATTGCAACATTTTTGTTGTATATAGTGAATAGTAAAAGTGCAATGCAGTATAGAATCGGACCTGCTATTGTGAGATACCTGCTTCCGTATTTCCCGGATAATCTCCCTGCGATTGGTGCTATTACTGATAGAGTAACAGAATATGGTAATATCAATAAACCTGTTACAAGTGCATTATATTTAAGAATTTCTTGTAAGAAAAATGGTAATAATATGCTGTTAGTGTACATTGCCATATAAGAAGTCATAACTGCCAGATTACCATAGGTAAAAGGTTTTATTTTAAACATTGAAAAATCGATTAAAGGGTAGTTGATTTTGTGGTCTCTGATATAAAATAGTATTCCAAATATTAATGTAATTATGCCCAGAGAAATTATTTTTAAAGAGTTCCACCCCCAGCTGTGCCCTTCTGAAATTGCAAGTAAAAGAGCGAATAAACTTATTGTAAAATATATAAATCCTCTGTAATCAAATTTGAACCTTTTAATATCTATTTTTGCATGGTGAGGAAGAACTCTATAGGCATAATAAGCTCCTAACAGAGCTACAGGGATGCAAGGGATGAATACAGAATGCCATCCAAATGAATTTATTAAAATCCCTCCTAAAGCAGGACCGCTCATTCCTCCGATTGCGACCAAACATCCATTTAGTCCAAGAGCTTTCCCTCGTCTTTCATTTTTAAAAATGGTTGCGATAATTGCTTGAGCATTAGATAACATAATTGAAGCGCCAAGAGCTTCAAGACATCTATATGCTATAAGTAATTCAAAATTTGCTGCGGTTGTATTCAAAAATGCACCAAGTGCAAAGACTCCAAAGCCTACTGAATATAACTTATTTTTAGGAAAAATATCGCCAAGTTTCCCGAAAAATGGCAAAAATACCGTAAGCACAAGCATATAGGCAATCATTACCCACTGAATTTGCCCCATTGTAACATGTAAATCTACAGACATTGGATAAAGAGCAAGGTTTACAGTGGTAGAATCAAGCATGGCAATAAAATTGCCGACAGCAGTGATTACAAACATTGTCCATTTAATTTCTTTTGTGCTCATAGTTTTAATTTTATCATTAAAAAATTCCCTATTAAGGGAACTTTTATATAATGTTTACTTTCTGTTTTTTACCCAATTTTCAAGTATTCTTAATGGGGCTCTCGTAATTCCAAGTGCCCATTCGCCAATGTTTTTAGTGATAACACTTCCTGCTCCGATATTTGTACCTTCCCCAATTTCTACAGGTGCTACAAGCACAGTATTAGAACCGATTTTTACATTATCCTTTAAAATTGTTTTACTTTTTGTTTTTGTAATCGGATCGTAATTTGCAGTAATAGTGCCGGCTCCGATGTTTATATGCGCACCTAGTTCTGCATCTCCAATATAGCTTAAGTGCCCTGCATTTGTATTATGGTCAATTTTAGCTTTTTTTACTTCTACAAAGTTACCTATTTTGCAGTTGTCAGATATTTCAACATCGCCTCTAAGGTGAGCACAAGGACCGATTTTACAGTTTTTACCGATTTTATTTGTGCCTTCAATATAAGTTGACGGATAAATTATTGTATCTGCTCCAATTTCGGTATCTTCAGAAATCCAAGTAGATGAAGGATCTACAATTGTAACTCCATTATCCATTAATGAATTCAACTTTCTTTCATTCATTATTTTTGTTGCAGTTGCAAGGTTCGAACGAGAATTAATACCGTAAATTTCATCACTATTTTCTAAAATATACGCGTTAACGTTGAGCTTATTCTTTTTCCCCCAAGCAATAATATCTGTAAGGTAATATTCACCTTGTGCATTGTTACTTGTTAACTGAGAAAAAGCAGGTTTGATTTTGCCCCAGTTAAGACAATATATTCCTGCATTTACTTCTTTTACAGCTTTTTCATCAGGAGTTGCATCCTTTTCTTCGACAATACATTTTAGGGAATTATCAGTATCTCTTATTATTCTTCCATAATTTGTAGGGTTTTCAAAAATTGTGCTCATTACAGTTAAATCTGAATTCTTAGAGTTGTGGTACTCTACAAATTGTTTCAAAGTGGCTTCTGTAATTAATGGAGTATCTCCGCACAATATAATAACCTGACCTTCAAAATCTTCTAATTCGGGGCATACCATCGATACAGCATGTCCTGTTCCTAATTGTGGAGATTGCAAAACCGTTTTTGCCGATTCATAATTTTTTTCAATAAACTCGGTTACTTCTTCTGCGTGGTGTCCTACTATTACAAAAGATTCATTTACTATATTTTTTACGTTGTCTAAAACATATCCAAGTAAAGGCTTTTCAAATATTTTATGTAAAACTTTTGAAGTATTAGATTTCATTCTAGTACCTTTACCGGCTGCTAATATTACGGCTTTGATTTTTTGTTCCATATTCCCTCTCCAATAATCTTTTTCTTCGTTAATTTTACTATTTTAAAAAATTAGTGTCAATTTAAAAATTTGAAAATTGAGTAAAATCATGTTATATTAATATGGTTGTACAATTTAAAAAGGAGCAATATATGAAAAAGGTTAGTTTGTCAAGCATTTCGGGGGGGGGGTAACTCTAAGCTCCATACAAGGATATAGGACTTGTAAAATGGATAAAATAATGTATAATAGTGATATGAAATATCACAATAAAAGGTTTGGTTTTACATTAGCAGAAGTTTTAATAACTCTCGGCGTGATTGGTGTTGTAGCAGCATTAACTATGCCATCAATAATAAATGATATAAGAAATAAGCAGCTGCATACAGCATTTAAAGCCGCTTATTCAATATTTAGTCAAGCTATGATAAATATGCGAGAAGAAGAAGGTACAGGACTAAGAAAGGCTTTTGCAACTTATGACTTGTCTCTTCATGCTTATCCGCGAGCAGAAGAATTCTATCAAAAATTCTATGCGTATTCAAAATTACAAGTAATTGGTGAATGTAAGTATAGTGGAAAGATAAGAAATTTCAATAAAACAGCGGATGCTTACACTTCTTGGTCAGGGAATAGTCACAAGGAAAGTTTTGAAGATTTGTTATCAAACGGTATGTGCTCAAATATCCTAATCAATGCAGGACAAATAAATATTGCAGTAGATGTTAATGGAACTCGAGGTCCAAATCAGTTAGGTCATGACATATTTTACTTTAAGGTAGATGATAATGATGTTTTGCAGCCTCAAAAGATGTCAAGGGAATATACAGAGGAAGAACTGGAAGATGAACAATTTTCATTTGTTTCAGGTGCACCTTGCTCTTACACCTCAAAACAGCAAGGTAACGGATGCGGTTGTGCATATTATGCATTAATCGATCAAGCACCGAATGACCCATCAAAAAGTTATTGGGAGTCTTTACCTTAGTTTTGATTAACTTTATATTTATTGTATAATCGTGATATGGAAGGATTAAGAAAAAAAGCTGTTGTTGCAATGAGTGGTGGACTTGATAGCTCTGTGACTGCTCTTTTGCTCCAAAAAGCCGGCTATCAAGTTATCGGCTTGACTGCTAAGATGGTTGATAGTCAGCCTGCAATGGATGTTATTGAAAATGCAAAAAGAGTTGCGGATAAGTTAGGTATTGAACTTTTCGTATTTGATGCTGTAAAAATTTTTCAAGAAAAAATAATAGACTATTTTGTTGACTCTTATAAAAAAGGTTTGACTCCAAATCCTTGTATAATGTGTAATCAGTTCGTAAAATGGGGCGTTTTATTTGATTATGCTTTTGATGAGTTAGAGGCAGATGTGTTTGCAACCGGTCATTATGCAGATATTAGAAAAGATGGCAACTTATTTAAGCTGTATCCTGCAAAAGATGAACATAAAGACCAGTTGTATTTTTTATATAGATTGTCTCAAAAACAGTTGTCAAAAACAGTTTTCCCTTTATTCAATTATAGTAAAGATGAAGTAAGAAAAATTGCAATAGAATATGATTTACCTCCAAAAGATTCAAAGGAAAGTCAGGATATTTGTTTTATTCAGAAACCTATGACCGCAAAGAAATTTTTGTCTGAAAATTTAGGTGAGAATAAAGGTGATTTTATTGATGTTTTGACTGGTAAAAAGTGGGGTGAGCACCAAGGATGTTATCAATATACAATCGGTCAGCGAAAGGGTATAGGAATTGCAGCCCCTTATCCGCTTTACGTAATCGATATTGATGCTGAAAGAAATATTGTGTATGTTGGTAGGGATGAAGATAATTTTAGAAAAACCTTAAAGTTGGTAGACTTAAATCTGACGTATCCGTTAGAAAAACATGAATTTGATGCTTGGGTAAAAATTAGATACAATATGCCGCATAAAAAGGCCCATATTAGACTTCTTGGAGATTTTGCAGATGTTGAATTTTATGAACCGGTAAACTCCATTACTAACGGACAATCAGGTGTAATATATGATTTTGATGATAAACATTTAATTGGCGGCGGTTTTGTAAAAAGAATTTAGATTGTATTTTCTCGATTTTTAATTTGTTAAGTTTTATTAAAATAGTATTTCTTGATATGTTTGTGTTTTTGCTTGTTTAAATATTTCTTTTTCCCCTGAATAAGCAATTTTTGTGTGTATATTTTTTTTATTAATATATCAAGTTAACAAGGGGGATAAAATGGGGAACAAAAATGATTTGAGAGTGGATTACGGCATTACTTATAATCCATCACAGGTTAATAGTTTAAAAAAAGATGGTGATAAAATAAAAATAGATTTAAAAAACGGAGTTACAATTTTTACTTCTCCTCAAAAAAAAAGAAAATAATGCTGTTATAGAAGCTAATAATCCGACTAGTGATAACAATTATGCAACAAAAACATCATTGAAAAATTTTAAAACCGGAAATTTGAGAGTTTTTGGTACGATTTATGCTGATAAGTTGGATATTGATAACTCTAACATTTCACGAGTTACATTAGATAGTTATTCTAACAGCCGTCCAGCAGATTCCGCAAATAAAAAATCTCTCGAAGGAGATGAGTTAACCGTAAATAATTCAAAAGGCGATGGTGCGTATTTGTTTAATGGGGTTTTAGTTGCTGAAAAAATAAATATAACTAATTCTGAAGATTTTGATGTCGCACCGGCTGGATGCCCGCACGAAGGACAGTTGTTCCCTAGCTTAGCTGTTCCTTTCGGGAATTCTATTGTAAATTTAAACTACAATTTATATACAAAAGGTACTGTGTTAAATCAACAAAATTGTGTTGATATTGAACAGATTGGTCCTAGTTTTGAAAAAAACAAATTAAATAATTCTAATCAAAAGTATACTTTTTTAAGTTTTGATAAAATACAAAAAAGAAGTTGTTAAGACTTCTTTTTTTGTATTATTAATTAGCATATTTAAAATTTGATTTTTGAGAATCTTTTCTTTACTTTTATTTTTTTCGGCTGTATCATGTTTCTGCATAGGGAGAGGGAAATATGTATAATCCAAAATCAGAAAAAGCAGAAGAATTTATTTCTCACAAAGAGATTTTAGAAACTTTAGAATATGCTGATGCAAATAAAAATAATCTGAGTCTAATTAACGAAATTTTAGAAAAAGCAAAGTTGGGAAAAGGTCTTTCGCATAGAGAAGCATCTGTTCTTTTGTCTTGCGAAATTGAAGAAAAAAATAGAGAAATATTCGAACTTGCTAAAAAAATAAAGCAAGACTATTACGGGAATAGAATTGTTTTATTTGCTCCTTTGTATTTGTCAAATTATTGTGTAAATGGTTGTGTATATTGCCCTTATCATGCAAAAAATAAACATATTCCTCGTAGAAAGTTATCTCAGGATGAGATAAAAAATGAGGTTATAGCTCTTCAAGATATGGGCCATAAAAGGTTGGCTATAGAAGCTGGCGAAGACCCTGTTAATAATCCCTTAGAATATATTTTAGAGTCAATTAAAACAATTTACAGCATAAAACATAAAAATGGTTCTATTCGTAGGGTAAATGTTAATATTGCAGCGACAACCGTTGAAAATTATAAAAAATTGCATGAAGCAGGAATCGGAACTTATATTCTATTTCAAGAAACTTATCACAAAGAAAGTTATGAAAAACTTCATCCTACAGGTCCAAAACATAATTATAACTATCATACAGAAGCCATGGATAGAGCTATGCAAGGTGGCATTGATGATGTCGGTTTAGGTGTGTTATTTGGACTTGAATTGTATCGTTATGAATTTGCCGGTTTATTGATGCATGCAGAGCATTTAGAAGCTGTTTATGGTGTAGGTCCTCATACTATAAGTGTTCCAAGAATTAGAAAAGCCGATGACATTGATCCTGATGTGTTTGATAATGGTATTGATGATGATACATTTGCAAAAATTGTTGCTTGTATAAGAATCGCAGTTCCTTATACAGGTATGATTGTATCTACAAGAGAGAGTGCAGAGTGTCGAAAACGTGTTCTTGAATTGGGAATATCTCAAATTTCAGGTGGTTCAAAAACAAGTGTTGGTGGATATTTTAATCCAATGCCGGAAAAGGAAGATTCTGCACAATTTGATGTATCTGATAGAAGACCTCTTGATGAGGTTATAAAATGGCTTATGGAACTGGGTTATCTGCCTAGTTTTTGTACCGCTTGTTATCGTAATGGTCGTACAGGGGACAGGTTTATGGAAATTTGCAAAGAAAAACAAATTCATAATTTTTGTCACCCAAACGCGATTTTGACATTAAAAGAATATTTGGAGGATTATGCTTCTGAAGAAACTAAAAAAGTTGGAAACGACTTGATTAAACACGAATTAAGAGTCTTAGAATCTCCTGAATGTGTTAAATTGAAAGTAGCTGAAGATTTGGAAAAAATCGAGCAGGGCGGTAGAGATTATAATTTCTAGAATTTTATTCTTTTGATAAATTCTTGAGTAAAAGGTTTATTGAAAAATCCATAAAGATGAGTTCCGACCATTTTAATGGATTTTTTATCTTTACACATTACAGTAATTGCTCTTGATTTGTAATTTGTGTTTATTATTTGTCCGACATTTGCTATTTTAATATTATTTTTTTCAAGAATTTTGGAAGTTTGTATGGCGTCTATGACGTGCAATTTATATGGATTTGGTATAAAAAATTTATTTTTATAACTTACATAACAAGGAAGCCAGGGATGAAGAGCTCTTATTCTTGCAACAATTTCATCAGAAGTTTCTTTTTCAAAGTCTAGCATCATATCATCAGATGTTATATTCGGGAAATATGTTGCTTCATTTTCATTTTGTTCTACCGGAATTATTATTCCGGTATTAAGTTTTTGCAAAACTTCTGCACACATAAGTCTAGCTTGGAAGACAGTTCTTTCTTTTAGTTCTTTTGAGGTGTCTCCTGGGAAAATTTTTATAGTTTTTTGCGCAAGTATGGCTCCTTTATCAAATTCTTCGTTCATAAGGTGAAAAGTTATACCTGATTTTGTTTCTCTGTGAAGAATTGTTTGTAAATAAGGATTTGGTCCTCTATATTTGGGAAGATAGGATGGATGTACATTGACACAAGCAATTACAGGGAGGTTTATAGTCTCTTTTTTTAGTTTTTCAGGCCAAGTACCAACTATGATTACATCTACGTTGAGTTTTATTATTTCTTTTTTAAATTCTTCAGAATTTGCACTATTACATTTTATTTCATGTATTTTGTGTTGTTTTATTATTGTAACATCATTTGAAGCCTTGAAGAAATCTCTTAAAGCAAGCAAAAATTTAGGCATAACAATTCTTTCATATCTAAGTACTCCTACAATTTGAGATTTAGCATCAAGTGTACCTTCAATAAGATTAGAAAGCATTTCACCTTTTCCTAAAATAACAACACGCATAAAAACTCCTTTGTGTAATTAGTATCTTATTTTTGAAGCTCTATCCATTTCTCTTTTTTGATCTTTTCTAGCGATATCATCTCTTTTGTCATGAATCTTTTTACCTTTAGCGAGACCTATTTCTACTTTTGCAAAACCATGGGACAGAAATACTTCGAGAGGTACGATTGTATAATTATCTTGTTTTACTTTAGTTTGCATTTTAAGAATTTCTTTTTTGTTAAGTAGTAATTTCCTAACTCTTTCTGCATCGTGATTAAACCTATTTCCTTGTTCGTATGGGGAAATATGGCATTTGTATAGAAAAATTTCATTATCTTCAATTTTGCAGAAACTATCTTTTAGATTGATTGCATTTTTTCTGATAGATTTAATTTCTGTTCCAGTTAAAACAATTCCGGCTATATATTTTTCAAGAATAGAATAGTCGTGGAATGCTTTTTTATTCGTAGTGATAATTTTTCTTTCCATAAAATGATTATATCACAGAATTTGACTAACTGAACAAAAAGCATTTTACTTTATGGTTGGCACCTGTTTCTTGAGGTATAGAGTGTTTACATTTTTCCATTACATACGGGCATCTTGTATGAAATTTACAACCTTGAGGTAAATCTGCTGGAGATGGCAGATCTCCTTTTAAAATTACTTTTTTATTTGTTTTGTTAATTTCAGGAACAGAGCTTAATAGAGCTTTTGTATAAGGGTGTAATGGACTATTGAATATATCTTCAGTTTTGCCTATTTCAACTATTTCTCCAAGGTACATTACAGCAATTCGGTCTGCAAGATAGCGAATTACACTCATATCATGAGTTATTAATAAGAATGTAAGGTTGTATTTTTCTTTTAATTCTTTTAGTAGATTTATTACCTGAGCTTGAATACTTACATCTAATGCACTTACCGGTTCATCAGCTAATATAAATTCTGGATTAATAATTAGCGCTCTTGCAATAGCTATTCTTTGCCTTTGTCCTCCTGAAAATTCATGTGGGAATAATTTTAAGCAAGATTCATCAAGTCCAACAAGTTTAATTTTTTCTTTTACGATGTCTGAAATTTCTTTTCTTGAAAATTTAGTATTTATTTCAAGAGGTTCTTTGAGAATATCAAAGATCTTCATTTTTGGATTTAAGCTTGCATATGGATTTTGAAAAATCATTTGAGCTTGGCAGCGAAAACTTTTAAGCTCATCTTTTGATAACTTGATAATATTTTTTGATTTGAAAAATATTTCTCCGGATTTAACTCGTTCTAGTTGTAAAATTGCTTTTGCAAGTGTTGATTTTCCACAGCCTGATTCGCCTGCAATAGCTAAAATTTCTCCTTTATGAATATCAAGGTTTACATTATTCACGGCATGAATAATCTTGTCTTGTGATAGTATCCCGTTTTTTGTTTTGTATTCAACAAATAAATTTTTAATTTCAATTAAATTTTCCATAACCATAAGGAAATTCTATCTTATATAAACGCAGAAATCAATTACACTGTTATTTAATCTTATAGTTCTCGTCTACCTTCTATAGCTCTTGCTAGAGTGATTTCATCTGCATATTCCAAATCTGCTCCAACAGGAAGCCCAAAAGCTATTCTGGAAATTTTTATCCCGAAAGGCTTGATTAATTTATTCAAATAAAGGCTTGTAGCTTCTCCTTCCACAGACGGGCTAAGCGCAAGAATTACTTCCTTTACTTCATCATTAGTAAGTCTGTTTAAAAGTTCTTTAACTCTTATATCATCAGCACCAATCCCATCCATTGGAGAAATTAGTCCTTGTAATACATGATAAAGTCCTTTGTATTCATTAGTTTTTTCAATAGCAATTAAGTCTTTAGTTTCTGCAACCACACAAATGGTTGTTCTGTCTCTTTGTGTGGATTGGCAAATTTCGCATGGACTTGATGAAGACATATTAAAACAAATTTCACAAGTTCTGGTATTTTCCTTTGCTTCAATCATGCTTTTTGCAAATTTTTCAACCTCACTCAATGGCATTCTAAGAAGATAGAATGCCATTCTTTGAGCAGATTTTGGTCCTACAGAAGGAAACTTTTGAAAATGTTCAATTAATGTTGCTATTGACTTTGGGTATATCATTAGAAGTTAAGTCCCGGAATGTTTATACCACCTGTAACAGCTTTCATTTTCTTTTCCATTTCTTTTGAAGCTTTGTCACTTGCATCAAATATTGCTGTAGATATTATATCTTCAAGCATTTCAATAGTTTCAGAATCAACAGAAGAAGGATCTTCTGGATTGATTGCTTCCGGTTTCAATGTAATTGATTTAAATTTACCTTGGCCATCACAAACAACTTTTACTGCTCCTGATGCAGATTCTCCAACGATTTCTGTCTTTGCTAGTTCAGCTTGAGTGTCTTTAAGTTTTTGTTGCAAGTTTTGTGCTTGCTTCATCATTTGCATAATGTTCATTTTTCTTCTCTCCTAAGTCTTAAAAATATAGATTTTCTTTACCATTTATTATATAATAAAAATATGCAAAAGTACACTTATGTTGCTGAATCTTTAAAAAACGGGCGTATAATGCGCTGGACTTTTATGCCTTTAAAGGTATTTATTGCTCCTATGAAATTTTATTCTAAGCAAGGTGAGGAGTACAAGTATCGACAGATGGTACTGAGGGCTCTTGATGAGTGGCAAAGGGCTACAAAGGGTAGAGTTGCATTTAAAGTTGTTAATAACTTATTGGAATCAAATGTAAATATTGATTGGAAAAGGGTTGAAAGAAAGGCTTTAGGTCATTGTTATTTTAATTACGACTCCTCAAACAGACTTTATAGTGCAGAAGTCGCAATAGGACTTACTGAGGGGTTGGTGCATGCAGATTATATGGATGAAAGTGAAGTATATCATACTATTTTACATGAAATTGGTCATGCAATAGGTCTTGGTCACAGTTATAATCCGGCTGATATAATGTATACGCCTCATCAAAGAGGAGTAAATTCTATATCAAAGGGAGATGTTCTTACTGTTAACTGGCTTTATAGTCTTCCTCAAGGTGCTTCAACTGCAGAAGTTGCTTCAAAGTATAGTATTGGAGGATCTGATATTGATGAAATAATTGCGAAATTTATTAATAAAAAATCTCCTACTGAATTTGAAAAAGTTAAAGCGTCTGTAAAATTGCCCAAGAGAGATCTTTTAGAAGAACAAGAAGCAATTGCGAATTTGCGAAAATACCATATGGCATTGCAAAATGTACAAATTTCTGAGGAAATGAAAAAATTCTTTCTAAGCAAAAATAGGAAAGATAGTTAAGCTTTTTATACCGTTGAAATTGTTTAAAATTTTATCCTATATGTAAAATTTTGCTATCAAATTTGATAACTTTTCTTTTTCTGTGTATAATCGTTTTGTATTAATAATAAATTTTTTATAGGGATATATTATATGACAGTTCAAGATTGGTTTGAAAAACGTAAACAAGCTCAAATTCAAAGAAGAGAGTTGGAAGGTAGAGTTGAGTTAGATATGGATCCTAATTTGTGGACAAAGTGTGTTCATTGTGATGCTCAACTATTAAAAGAAGATTTAGTAAATAACGATATGGTTTGTCCTATTTGTGACTATCATTTTAGGATAAATGCCAGAACTCGTATAAAGCAGTTGTTCGACGAAAATTCATTTGAAGAACTTTTTACGGAAATTAAACCTACTGATCCATTAGAATTTGTGGATACAGAAAGTTATAAAGACAGATTGAAAAAAGCTAATGAAAAGACAGGCCTTGATGATGCAGTAATAACAGGTATTGCAACAATTGAGGGAAATAAAGTGGCAACTGCCGTTATGGATTTTGATTTCATGGGCGGTTCTATGGGCAGTGTAGTTGGTGAAAAAGTTACCAGAATTATTGAAAAAGCTATTGAGTTAAGATTGCCCGTATTAGCTATTACATCTTCAGGTGGTGCGAGGATGCAGGAAAGTGCGTTAAGTCTTATGCAAATGGCAAAAACCTCCTGTGCAGTTTCTAGATTAGATGATGAAGGGTTGTTGTATATAAACCTATTAACTGAACCTACATTTGGTGGTGTAACTGCAAGTTTTGGGATGTTAGGCGATATTATTGTTGCCGAACAAGGTGCAAGAATTGGTTTTGCAGGAAGAAGAGTTATTGAACAGACAATTAGACAAAAGCTTCCTTCTGATTTCCAAACTGCAGAGTATTTACTTAAATATGGACAAGTTGATGTAGTATCTTCTCGTAAAAATTTAAGAGCTACTTTGGCTAAAATTCTAGATATGCATAAAGTTGAACAGTAAGAGGATTTTATAATTATGACAGCAGTTTTGGATTTTGAAAAACCGATATTAGAAATTCAGGAAAAAATAGAAGAATTAAAAAAAATAAGTTTGGAGTCAGGCATGGATCTAAATAAGGAAATTGAAACTTTTGAGCAACAAGCTGAGGATTACAGAAAAGAATTGTATTCAAATTTGAAGCCTTCGCAAAAGTTGCAAATTGCAAGACATCCAGAAAGACCTAATTTTTTGGATTATGTAAATAATATTTGTGAAGATTTTATTGAGCTCCATGGTGATAGAGAAGGTATGGATGATAGGGCAATAATCGGGGGACTTGCCAAGATCGATGGTAGACCGGTTATGATTATCGGTACTATGAAAGGGAAATCTACAAAAGAAAATTTAGAGTATAATTTTGGGATGCCTCAACCACAAGGTTACAGAAAGGCTCTAAGACTTTTTAAACACGCTAATAAATTTAATTTACCAATAATTACATTGATTGATACCCCTGGTGCTTATCCTGGAATTAGTGCGGAAGAAACAAATCAAGGTGGAGCAATTGCTGTAAACTTGAGAGATATGGCTAAGCTAGAAGTGCCAGTTATAGCTATTATTACAGGTGAAGGCTGTTCAGGTGGTGCACTCGGTTTGGCTGTTGCTGATAAAGTATTTTTGTTAGAGCATGCTTATTATACCGTTATTTCTCCTGAAGGTTGTGCATCAATTTTATGGAGAGATGCAGCAAAGGCTTCTGAAGCAGCTGATGCATTGAAAATTACAGCAAAAGATTTAATGCAGTTTGATATCGTTGATGGAGAAATAAAAGAACCTGTTGGAGGAGCTCATACCAATTATGAAGAAGTTTCTGAAAATATGAAGAAAACGATTCTTGATAGTATTGAAGAATTGTCAAAATTATCTCCAAAAGAATTAAAAGAACAAAGATATCAAAAATTTAGAAAAATGGGCGTATTTTTACAGTAATGAATAATTATTTTGAACTACAAATAAAAATTAATCCTGAAATAGAAGATATTGTTTCAGAGTTCTGCTTTGAGACGCTTCCTTGTGAAGGGGTTCTTTTAGCAGAGGAGACTTATAAAGATTTAGAAATGATATCTACCACAGAAGGGACTTTGAAAGTGTTTTTGACTGAGGAGCCTAAAAATCTTGAGCAAATTTTAACTCAAGAGCGTGCTCTTTTGAAATCAAGAGGTTTGTCAGATGAAGAATTAGGTAGTTGGGAGTACGTTATTTCTAACAAGCCTAATGAAGATTGGTCAAAGAAATGGAAGGGAAAATGGGGTGTTACTCATGTTTCTGAAAAAATAACTATAGTTCCTGATTGGATAGAGTATTCTCCAAGTAACGAAGAAGTTGCAGTTATAAGACTTGAACCAGGGTGTGCATTTGGGACAGGAACTCATCAAACGACACAATTATGTATGAAAGCAATAGAAAAATATATGCCTAAAGATGCGAAAGTTGCTGATATTGGTATGGGGTCAGGAATTTTGGCTATATGTGCTAAAAAATTTGGAGCTTCTTATGCATACGGCTGTGATAATGATGATACAGTGATAGATGTCGCTAAAGAAAATGCATTAAAAAATAACGTAGAATGTAGCTTTGAATTAAATACTGCTGACAAAATTAATGAAAAATTTGATTTTATTTTAGCTAATATTCTTCATAATGTTTTGGCTGAAATTATGGGTGATTTAAAAAATATTATGTTTGATAATGCAATAATGGTTTTATCTGGAATTTTAGATGAGAAAAAGCCTGTTGTATTAGAAGCAATAAAAAAATATAATTTACAGTTGGTTGAAGAAGTGCACCAAGATCAATGGGTTGCACTGGTAGTAAGGAAGGAAATATAATGTCTAAAACCGCAATAATAATACCTGCAAGATATGGCTCTTCAAGATTGGAGGGTAAACCTTTGATTGTTGTCGAAGGTAAAACAATTATTCAGTGGGTTTATGAAAAGGCTCAACAGGCAAAGTTGGCTGATTTGATTATTGTTGCGACTGATGATGAAAGAATATTCAATACTGTGAAGTCATTTGGAGGAAATGTTGAAATGACTTCAAAAGAACATAAATGTGGTTCTGATAGAATTAAAGAAGTTGTTATGCGTCATCCGGAGATTTCTTTTATTATAAATCTTCAGGGGGATGAACCTCTAATAAAACCAGAGAGTATAGATGAATTAATAAATCATGTAAAAAATGATGAAAAGGCTGATATTGCAACTTTAATTAGAATTATAGATGACGAAATGGAATGTCAGAATCCTAATTTGGTAAAATGTGTTGTGGATAATTCTGGTTTTGCGATGTATTTTTCTCGTTCTAAAATCCCTTTTGAAAGGAATTCTGGCAAAGCTCCTATTTATGGCCACCTTGGAATTTATGGCTATAAAAGAGACGCTCTTATAAAAATGACAGAGTTACCACAATCTTCATATGAAATGGCAGAAAGTTTGGAGCAGTTGAGAGCATTACAAAACGGTCTTAGAATAAAGACTTCTGTTGTCGACTTTGTTCCTGTAGGAATTGATACTGCACAGGATTTAGAACATTTTAAAAAGATAATATCTAAGGCTGTTTGAAAAAATTGCTGGGACTAGTATTGAAGAGGTTAGCCATTTTTAACAACATATTTAGACTAACCCTTTCTTTTTGGTTTTCTACCCTGCTTATAAATTCTCTGGAACAGCACAATTTTTCTGCCATTGCTTCTTGAGATATTTTTGCAGACTTTCTAAATTTCTTAATATTTAGTGAAATAATGTTGTGATATTGTAAATCTATATTGTCCATATATCTATTTAAACTTCATATTATAATTAAAGCTATGAAGATATACATCACCTTAATGTCTAATTTTTTGTTTAGTAGTACTAGGGGATAAAATTTTAAAAAAGTACTTGCAATTTTTTGTAAATTAAATTAATATATAGATACAATTATTAAAAAAAATTTAGAAAAATAAATATTTTGTAATATTTAAGTTATTGGTAGTGTTAGATTATTTTAATAAAGGAAATGAAGACTATGACAGAAAATGCAGAAATGCCTAATGAAACGGAAGATCGTCAAAGAATACTTTTGGCTGATGATGAAGCGAGTATCAGACGTATTTTGGAAACACGATTAAAGATGGCTGGTTATGATGTATATACTGCTCAAGATGGTGAAGAAGCTGTAAATGCATTCAATAAATATAATCCTGATTTGGTTGTTCTAGATGTTATGATGCCAAAAATGGATGGTTATGGGGTAACAAGAGAAATAAGAAGAACATCTGATGTTCCAATAATTATTCTTACAGCATTGGGAGATGTCTCTGAAAGAATTACAGGTCTTGAGTTGGGTGCTGATGATTACGTAATTAAGCCGTTTTCACCAAAAGAATTGGAAGCGCGTGTAAAAGCTGTTCTTAGAAGAACAAATAATAGAGAAACAGTTACTCCTGCAGGAAAGGTTACTAAAAACGTAATTACTACCGGAAATATAAAAATTGATACAGCTCGTCGTCAAGTATTCAGAAAGAATGAAAGAATTCGCTTGACAGGTATGGAGTTTAGTCTTCTTGAATTATTAGTAAACAATTCAGGTCAAGCATTTTCAAGAAACGAAATTCTTCAGCATGTATGGGCTTACCCACCTGATCATAGAATTGATACAAGAGTTGTTGATGTCCATATTTCGAGATTACGTTCAAAGCTGGAATCAGATCCAGCAAATCCGGAATTAATACTAACAGCTCGTGGTATTGGGTATATGTTTCAACGTATAAGTTAAGTTAAAAAAAATCCGCGAATATCGCGGATTTTTTTTTATCCAAAAGTCTTGATTTCAATAATTTTTATGTTAATATAAGAAAGAAGCTTATGGCGTCTGTCGTCAAGCGGTTAAGACCTCGGATTGTGGTTCCGATATGCATGGGTTCGAATCCCATCAGACGCCCCATTTATTAAAATTGACCCTTCGGGGTCTTTTTTATTAGGTATAATGCTCGTTTCGAGGGTTCTAACCTTAGAATTTACCCCAAGATTTATTTGACTGAGTAAATATTCTGTAAGTTCACTATTAGCAGTACTTTTCAGGGTTCTAACTTTATTATTGGTTTCTTTGTTTTTTTGTGCGACTTTTATTAACCGTAGTGTTTCAAAGATTGGTTTTAGTTTAACCGATAGGTTATTTTCTGAATATTCGATTTTTTCTATAACCATTCTTAAAAGCAAGCGTTTATCGTCAGTTGATGCTTTGATAAATAATTCTGGTATTCTGTTGCAAAATCCAAGTAGTAAATCAATGTTTTTATATATTGCCCTGTTGATCTTGCAGCTTTCCTTTATATCTATTGAAAGCATATCTCTTTCTTGCTGCCATTTTGAGCTTTGTCTGTTAAATGTTTCATCAGTAAATGAATCTGGTAGTTTGCCAAGTAATTTTTCTTCATAACTTTTAGCTATGAGATGATCGAGGTCTTTAATTCGTTTGATTTTATTATCTAATATTTTATTTTCTTCCTTATAAATTTCATCAAGATTTGAAATTATTTTGTTTTTTAGAGCTTTAATAACTTCTGCTGGTATATATATGCTGTCTAAAATATTTTGGAAAGCATGATCTATAACCTCTTCTCGTATAATCAAGCCTTTTAGACTTGTATGCATTTTCTTTCTATTTGTGCAGTGGTAATATATGTAGTTTCCACTATTGTGAGCTCCCTTTTTTACTTCAGCTGTCATATAGCAACCGCATTTGGCACATTTGATAAAATTTGTATAAGTGAAATTATTGAAATTTTGCTTAGGCTTGTTGGTCAATCCAAATTTTGATTGTACTTGGTAGAATGTGGCTTTGTCTATAATGGGTTTGTGTTTGCCTGTATAACGTGTTCCTGCCCACATAAAGTCTCCAATATAAAAAATGTTTTTAAGTATTTCTTCAATTTTTCTAGCCCTATATGCTTTTCCGTATTTATCTTTGAAACCTTCAAGAAACATTTTTTCTCCAAGACTATCAAGTGAATACATTCCAGATGCGTAGTACTCAAAGATCCTTTTAACATAAAAGGTGTTAGCTTCGTCAATAACGATAATACCTTTATCTTCTGAATTCCTTTTGTTTAGATAGCCGATAGGTGCTTTACCTGGGAAATATCCTTCTTCTGCTTTTCTGCGTAAACCGAGTTTTGTTCTTTGAGATCCTTTGTCTATTTCGTATGCACTTGTAGCTCGTGTTATTTTACGCATTAACTTGCCTTCAGGTGTTGTTTCATTATTTTCCTCAGAAGAAAGAGGGGTTATTTCGTATTTGTCGAAGAGCGTACCAAGCTTAACATAATCTGCATCTTCTCCTCTTGATAGTCTATCCCATTTCCAGAAAATAAGAGCATCAATATTTTTAGAATTAAGTTTAATGTACTTAAACATCTCTTGTAGTGCAGGTCTGTTAAGATTTTTCCCACTTTTCCCTTCTTCCGTAAATATTTTTATGGTGCTGTAATTGTTCTGTTTTGCATATTCTAAGCAGCGTTGAGTCTGAGCTTCAATACTGTATCCCTTAGTTGCTTGTTCTTCCGTTGATACCCTAACATAAATAATTGCATTTTTAGTCATTCTTATAGTTCTCTTTATTTGTATTATCCTCAAGTCCGATCTGTGAAACTAAACTGATGAAATCAATAAGCGAATTTTCATCACTTTCGTTTAGGTTTAGTATATCATATGTTTCAAAAGTTACAATAATTTCCTTTTTTTCCATTTTAATCTCTCTTTTAATTTAATAAAAGATTTAATTTTTGGAAAATTTGGGCTATTTTCTTAAAGAAAACGGTACTTTTGTGTTAACTTTAGTAAATTTTTATTGTTTTTTCTCGGTAACTGCACATCTAAAAAAAGTATAAGATTTTTAGACAAATTTTTTATGGTGAAAATATCGATTAATCTGTTCATGAATTTATGTAAAAATGTCTAATAAATATACTGGATATTTTTTAGACAAAGTTCTATAATATTAATAGGAGGATTCATATGCCAAAGACTTTTGCTTATATCAGAGTTTCCACTCAGGAACAGAAAGAAGACCGACAGTTGGATGCTTTAAAGACCTTAAATGTTGATGAGGTTGTTATTGAAAAAGCTAGTGGTAAAAATTTTATCGGACGAGAAAAGTATCAAAATTTGAAAAAGTGTTTAAGAGCAGGTGATACATTAATTGTACATTCAATAGATCGTTTAGGGCGTAATTATACTGATATAAGTAAAGAATGGGACTATTTAAACCAACAAGGGGTTTATATTCAAGTTTTGGATATGCCTATATTGAATACAAAAGATGCAGATAATGATGTCTCACGTAAATTGATTAAAGATATTGTTTTAAAGTTGTTATCCTATGTTGCAGAAAAGGAAAGAGAAAATATATCAAGGCGACAAAGAGAGGGGATAAAAGCAGCACAAGAACGGGGTGTTGTTATATTTGGCCGCCCAAAATTAAAATCTTCAAATCTTCCAAAAGCTTTTAAAAAAGCCTATGAGCTATATATTAGAAAGGAAATCAAGGCTCAGGATGCTATTAATATGTGCAAGCTAAAGCGTGCAACTTTTTATAATTATGTAAAGCTGATGAGAGATAATACTTAAAAGGAGATTTGAGTTTTTTGTCTTTTCAACAATTCTTTAATCAACTCTTCATCAGAAAAACTGCTTAAATCTCTATCGCAGGTATACATGTCTTTGATAATCACTGTATATCTTTCTGGTTTCATATTTGCATACTGTTCTAAAATTGTTTCGAGTTCCGCATGACCGACATTTTGACTTAATGCTTTTAACTGCAATCCGTTTCTTACATATACAAGTCCTGTGTATATTGAATAATGACGGAATGCATGGGGATTATATTTTTCAATTCCTGCTTTTGTTTCAATATCTTCTATTAATTTGTTGTATGCGGTATCTTTTAGAAATGTTTTTTCTACTTCAGTATGGCCGGCATATTCTTTTATTTTAGGGAATAGAGGACTAGCATCATCAAACCCATAGTCATTTTTTAATGTATTAATCCAATCAGAAACAATCAAATAACATTCAGGGTTAAATTCCATAAACTGAGTTATTATATAATTGTCAAATTTTGTATGTACCCCTTCAAGCGGATCCTGATAAAATCTATGCTTGTCCAAATCCACAAGTTTTAATGTGGCAGTAGCCGCTGCTGAAATTCTAGATGCTGTTAAAATTAAAAAAGCAATAAGAGCTCTATCTCTTTTTTCTTTCATTGTTTCAGCCGGTAGTGCAAATATTTTATCAATTTCTTCATCCGTTGGAAAATCGACAATTTCTTGTCGGTTTGCAAGCCTTTTGTCAGTTAAAGTTGGTTCTAAGCTATCTAGATCAATAATTTTTTGTTTTTTACCTTTAACCTTTGCTTTATTCAAATACCAATACAGAAAATCTTTAACGTTAGTCAAGTAATTGTTTCTCGTACTAGGGCCAATGTCGAGACTTCTAAGGTGTGTATAAAATCTTTCTCCATTAGTGCTACTGAATTCACTAAAATCTATATAGCCGTTCACTTCATCAAATAAATTGATAGATGCAATTTTAGCTTTTGCCGTAGACTCCTTAACCTTATCCTTTTTCAATGTTGAAAGATAGTCTTTGTATTCCAGTTTAATTTCTTCATTTTTTGGATTATATTTTGATTCCTTAACCATAGAAAAATTTTAACATGAAAATTTTTCAAAACCAGCTTTTTGTGAAGTTGCGGGCGAAACATATTAGCTCTCTACTAAGTTTCTGTTTCTCTGATTTTTCACACCTTTTTTCTGCAAAAAAGTAATAAAAAAAGCTGGCATATAGCCAGCTTAATGAATATGTAATTTAGATTTTTAATCAGTTGCAGCAGCTTCTAAAAATTTTTCTTTATCTTTTTGACTGCCGAATCGATTCATTTGTTTTTTACAAATAGGACATGTAGCTTTAAGTAGTATGCTGCCTTTTCTAACTTTTTTATCACTATTAGAAAAATCATACACCTCTACTTGTCCGTTAAGGGGTTTTCTTTTACTATCGCAATGAACGCAATAAAACTCATTAGGTTTGAGGCTCCCCTTTTTACGTTGTTCCCGTTTCCCCTTTTCATATTCAATAAACTCGTTTCCGACAATGTAGAAAGTTCCTTTCATGGTAATGACCGGTAGATCATCTTTAATTTTGTAGTAAAGTGCTCTGCTTGTGATCCCTAATTTTTCTGCTAGCTCTCTAACCCTGTACCTTTTTGTAGGAGCTACTTTGTTCAATTTGATTTTTGTCATGTTTTTCTCTCCTTTTATTTAATATAAATTTTTGGAGAGAAGTTTCAGGGAACTACATATTTTAAGTTTTGCATAATTTTCAATTTGCACATTGAAGCAGCAATTAGCATGCTAATAACTACATAGATTTGCATACTTTAATATAAAGTTTCACAATAGGTTTAGCAGATGGTTCTCTGTTCTTTTGGCATAAAAATAATCCCGATAATACAGTATATAGGGATTATGATTATAAATATGCACAAATTTTCCGTATATTTATCGTATTAAAAATCAAATTGACAATTTGAATTCTTCCCAATTTTTTACTGGTTCGCTTGGAAACCTTACTCCTATTGCATCAAAATGCTGTTTTCCACAATGAATTTTTAATTTTTCAGGGCTCCTTAAAGCAAATAGACTAGTTGTTCCTTTGCTTTCAAGTACAAAGTATAACTTTTGTTCTCCATTTTTTTCTAAAAATACAGCCCAGTCAGGGTTATAAGTTCCTATCGGAGTGTCAATCTTAAATCTGTTAGGTATCTTGAAGAACATTTTAACATCAGGGTCTTCATCTAAATTCTTAGCAAATTTACTTTCTACTCCGCTATCATACAGCACATAATCGTAAACGCTATGTTCTACTTTTACTGCATTTTTATCAAGATTTGCAATTAATTCTGTACTGTCAAAGATCTCTTGAACATAATATTCTTCTCCTGCGAGTTTAACATACTTGATGCCATCAATAGCTAGAGAATGTCTGTTCTTTGATATAATTTCAAGAGCTTTTTCATAAAAATATTGTGGATTATTTATGAAGTCTTGGAGTCTGCCACTTTCTTTAATTATTCTGATTACTGTTGCTCGTTTTAATAATGTTTCATTAGAAATTAATCGTACAATATCAGGTAATGTATCATAAGTTCCTGATAAGTTAGTTGTCTTTATGTATTTTTCAGTATGAGAGATACCTCTGTTTTCAATTTCAAGTTCAGCTGTTTTAGATACTAATTTTGCCATAGGTATAGTATCCATGTTGCTCAAATCTTCAACACACAATTTTACCAATTCTTCTATATCAAAGTTTACCCTATAAGTAGTCTTCTGTTTTATCTTATCCCACAGCTCCTTAAACTCAGGAGACAATACAGCTTGTTTTTTCAATCTTACTGTAACTTCCCTTGAAGCATCTCTAATAACTGGTCTGTTATCTGCCTTTTCAAGTGCTTGGACTATAGCTCTTGCCTTAGTATCTCCCCAGCGTTTTATTAAATCGAGTTTGCCTGAAACTAATTGAGCCTTCATAGTATCCTTGATTTTACCATCTTTACTAATAACCTTAGCGTCTTTCAGTTCTTCCATTACTTCGGAAGCCTCTTCATGAGTAAAGTATGGCTTTTCTTCAATTATTGTTTCAGTACATTTGACTTCTTTTAATGTTTCAATGGTCAGTGGTTTAGCTTGTCTAACCATCTTATGTACTTCTTTCTTCAAAGGTTCTGATATTGTAGGAAGTTCAAGTTTATCAAGTTTGTCCTCTAATTTACTCTTGTCTTTAATTGTTCCATCAAAATCTACAACATCATTCTTTACCAACGTATTAAATACATCCAAAGCATCGGACTCATTCATCTGGTGTTCGATTTCGGTCTTTTCTTCATAGGTCAAATCCATCAATGCACTAAGTTGAAGAACTCCAAACTTCATTCCTGTTTCTTGTTCTATTTCTTTCTGTAGAGTCTCCGCAAATTCAGAGAAACTTTCATTCGCCATAACATGAAGTATGTTTACGTTCCTATCTTCAATGCGTTCACCATCTTGGTTTACACACAATCTTAAACCTCTACCAATTTTTTGACGACACGTAAACGCTGATTTTTGCTCAATTAAAGTGCAAACTTGAAATACATTAGGGTTGTCCCATCCTTCTTTAAGTGCGGAGTGTGAGAATATAAATCGTAAAGGACATTCAAAAGACAATAACATTTCTTTATCACGCATAATTAGGTTATATGTATCATTATCTGCAAGAGTATCTCCTTTAGTATTTTTATACACTCCTTTTTTATCTTGAGAAAAATAACCATTATGACATTTTTCAACGTCTGTATTGAAGTAAATTTTTAATGCTTCATATTTTGGTTTGTTAATAAGTTCTTGGTAACACTCTTCAAACATTTGAGCATAAATTCCCTTCTCTCCTGTTTCTGTCCGATACTTTTTAACTTCATCAATAAAGAATAGTGATAGGACTTTTATACCTTTCTCGTAGTATCTCAATTCTTTGTCTAGGTGTGCTTCTATAGTTCTATATATCTGAGCACGTTTCATTAGAGTATCATCAACACTACCTATAGCTTTTCCTAAACTTACTGTTTCTGAATTAGAAAATTCGATACATTCAAAGCCTTTTGTACAATCGATTCCTTCAATAACATAGTCTTGATACAATTCACGATTTCCCGATAGTGTATAGAGGTTATCTCCAGCATGTACGGTTTTTGTTACTCGCTCAACTTTACCGTCTTTCCCTTGAATGTCAAGTTCAATTCTTGCCGAAAAGCCGTTTTCATTAGATACAGATTTTAAACATATATAAGGCTTGTTAAAGTCGTTAGCTATTGAGTTAGAAGAGACACAAATCTGTTTTACCAATCCCATTTGATAAGCGTCCACAGGAGTCAAGCGGTACAGCAAGTTGATCTTTTCTCTGTGGGTAGCAGAGTATCTTAAAACGCATAATGGATTCAGGGACTGGATTGCTTCTTTTGCTTTTTGTGTATTATCTACAGACTGAGGTTCGTCAATAATGACAACAGGATTTGTGTCTTTGATATATCTCATGGCTGTTTCACCATTCAACTTGTCTTGTTCTTGATTGATGATATTTTCAGCTTTTTTGAATGCGTCAATGTTGATAATCATTATTTCAATATTGTCAGAAGTTGCAAATTGTCTCACATCAGAGAGTTTTGATGAGTTATAAATAAAGTATCTGTAAGGTACTGAGTCATAGAGGGTTTTAAAGTGTTCTTCTGTAACCTGTAAAGACTTATACACACCTTCTCTAATTGCAACTGATGGCACAACTATTATAAATTTAGTGAAGCCGTAACGCTTATTCAATTCTAAAATTGTTTTTGTATAAACATAGGTTTTCCCGGTTCCTGTTTCCATCTCAATGGAATACTGTCTTTCGTCAAAGTTTCTTGATAAAGGAAGCTTAAATTTTCTCTGAACATTATGCATGTTTGCAATAAGCGTATCTTGGTCTATGATAAGTTTGTTGCCAAAACCAAAATCATTCTGCAATAGATTCTTTTGAGAAAAATTTTCATCAATAGAGAATGTTGCACTAGCCTTCTCTTGACCTAAAAACAGTTCTGCTACTGCGTTTACTGCTTCTGTTTGAAATTCTTGATTCTTAAATTTTAGCTTCAATTCTTTATTCCTTTATTTTTGATTTATTTTATTATTTTTATGTTAATTATTGAAAAATTCTAATTTCCTCTTTTATTACCACATAGATGATGATACATGTAACTTTTGTCCTGTCAGTTTTTCGTAAAATATGTGTGGAACTACTTTTTCTATTATCATAGCAAATTGTAAACATACTGTATAATATTTATCCAATTCTCCATCTTGCATTCTTCTCCATAAGTTAGGATAATATCTTACTATTATTGAAAATGTGTATAAAATCATAACAGTATATACAATCCAGTCATCCCTTAACCCTGGTAATGGGATAATAATACTTTGAGAACAAAAAGAACTTTTATACAAATTAAGGTTGCGATACCAATAACTATCAGAAGAATGTTTTACAAATATGCTATAGCGTTTATATGTAATGCCATCATCATTCTCATCAAATTGATCTCTCTCGTTAAGGTTTTCTGATGCTTGCTCGATATCACCTATCAGTGCTTTAACCATATCTAAATTTGAACAACCTGATTTATCAACTAAACTAATATAAGACCCTTCATTTTTGGTAGTATAGCCCGAAGTTCTACTGGTTATACCGCTTTTTTGATTTAGTCTATCGGAATAATATGGTTCAAAGAAGCCTGTTGTATACTGTGGGTTTATCATTCTCATAAGGAATGCTAGCTCTGGTATTCTCGCTAAGATATCATTAAATAAGTAGCAATACTGATTTAGGTCATTATCCTCGCGTACGCGTCTTTCAGGAAAGTCATTAGTCCTGTAACCTAATACATTTAACCATTTTGCAAATAATCCATTTCTAAGAATACAGGTATATAATGAGTTTATACTATAATCCCTCTCTGGAATGTATATATGCAAACCATGCCCATATTTTGTAATTTCTTCAACGGCCTTTAAATCCACATATTGATCTGAGTTCATTAAAATATCAGCTTCAATAAATGCAAGAGTACCATAATAAAGATTTAACAGTCTTTGAGTTAAATTCTGAGTTTGTGCAGAATCAAAATAATCACAAGAATTCTGCATCAAGAATGCTACACCTTTTGACTTACTCTCAATTAATTCTGAAGATAGTTCGGGGTAACGCTCTATCAAGAAACGCTTACAAACCTCTGAGCTTTTTAATGCTTTAATTAACATCCAGTATTGTTCAGAAGGATTCTCGGCTGTCAAATACATTCTAACAGGAGTTTTAACACAGCCTCTGCAATTTGTTTGTGATGTATTAACATCTTCTATTGCACATTCGTTATTCCAGTCCTTTAGTATGTTTATAAAGTTAGCTGCAAGTTCAAGAGGTTTATTAAAGTCTGAAGAGAAAGGACAATTTGGGATAAAGCTCATTCCATTTATCAAACAAGCATCAGTCCGTTGTTGAATAATTGAATAAACTTCTTTTCTTGTTTGTTGAGAATAAAGTATAGCAAATCTTTTAATCCATTTCCCTCTACATATTTTAATAACAAGGTATTCACCAGGTTCCACAATATCTTCAATTTCCCAAAACCATCCATGACTTTCAAGCAAAGGTGCAGTCTGTCGTAGAAAATCTTTTTTTAATAGATCCATTCTAATTTGAAAACCATTATCTCTCAACAAGGTACACCTCTTACAACAACTTCATCTCAATATTGTGGTCTTTCAAGATGTAATGAGCATTGGAAAGAGCTACATCGTCTTTAAAGGCTTGTTCTGATGCTACAATTCTTGTTGGTTTGTACTCTTCGCACATAGTTTTCATATCATCTGCGGTTATGCCATCACTTCCATAATCAAGACAAATAAGAGTATAAGCATTATTATCTTCTATAAGGTATGCTTTTTTATTATTTATATTCACCTCTTTGGTAGGAATATCAAGTTTTATGCCTAATTTAAGCATAGCTTCATACACTACATCTAAATCATTTCGGTCAGGCTTAATTGTTTCGTTTAACATCGCAAATCTTTTTTGCAATTCTTCAACATCTTCTGTTGGTGTGCTATCCCATTTTATAAGATTTGATGTATCAAGTTTGAATACTTTGAAACCTACATCAACTGAGCTGTTTTGTTCTGCAATTTTCTTACCTGCACGTCTTATGCGTTCTTTTCCTATTTCGCAAATGTTTTTGTAGCCTGCTTTATATGCTTCTGATTTTTCATCACACAACTCAGGAAGCTGAACACAAATAAATCTACGATTACCGCCATCTTCTGCATTGAGTTGCATAACAGCATGCGCTGTAGTTGCTGAGCCTGAAAAGAAGTCAAGTACGATGTCATTAACTTCTGGACATCCAATTCTAATGAATGGATTAATAACTGTTGTTGGTTTTGCGTATTCAAATATCCCTTTTTTTTCAAATAAGTTGTCTATTTCGCTTGCAGAAGTAGATGAGTAACCAAAGTCGGTTAATATTGTTGGCAATGTTAAGCCTTGTCGAACTTCAGACAAATATCTTTTTAGATATGGTGCTCCTGTTTGTTCTCTATAACCTATTCGCCCTTCTTTAATATATGTATTCATTTTATCCCTATTAAACAACCAGCATCTACCTTCTGAAGGCCAATATTCTTTATTATTGCTTGGGTTAATCACTGGGTAAATACATGACTCAACTATTCTTCCGCCTTTTCCATTTGCACTTAAATCCGAAGCTGCCCAAGGCCCTCTTGGGTCGTTATCAGGGTTTGTGTATCTTTCTATTGACTTTGAATCCCTTGGTAGTAGGCCAAGTTTAATATTAGAAATGTTTTTAGCATAAATTAGAATAAATTCATGGATTCTTCCAATATTTCTATCATTGGGAGGAGTTGCTCGTTTCTTCCAAATTAAGCATTCGACAAAATTCTCCTCTCCAAAAACTTCATCACAGAGTTTTCTTAGATTGGTAACTTCATTATCATCAATAGAGATAAATATCACACCGTCATCTCTAAGTAGATTAGAGGCAAGCCTTAAACGTGGATACATCATATTGAGCCAATTAGTATGATAACGTCCCATTGTTTCGGGATTGGATTTTGTAGTTTGTTGAGTAACTTCTTTGTACTTAGCAATAGGGTCTTTGAAATCGTCTTCATAGACAAAATCATTCCCTGTATTGTAAGGTGGGTCTATGTATATCATTTTAATTTTTCGATAGTAGGCTGTTTGTAAGAGCTTCAAGACTTCAAGGTTATCACCTTCTATGTAGATATTATTTGTGGTATCAAAATTTACACTATCTTCAGAACATGGTCTTAGTGTTCCGGTTGAACGTTTTCCTGCTATTCTGTAGCACTCGGATTTGCCTTTCCACTCGAACTTATACTTTTCAAAGTCATTATCAATGTACTCTCCGCACAAGTTAAGGAGTTTATCTATATCAAGTTTTCCCTCTGCAAAACACTCCGGAAAAACTCTTTTCAATTTTTCCTTATTCACCACTTCAATATCCATGCTAAGCCCGCTAAGTTTTTCAATATTTTCTACCATATAAAATCCCTACTCTTAAAATGTTTTCTTTATCATAGCATAAAAAGAACTATCTGCGGTTATAGTAGAAAAATTGATTTGTACTAGTCCATTTAATATCTATATATCTTGATGGTATTCAAGATAAAATATTGCAAACGATTCTTAAGTTCTTTCATAGATGTTATGTTGAGAATCATACAATAAAATATTAAACACATTTTCTTCATCAAAAAAGCCAACAAAACGACCTTCTTTGAGACCTGGTATTTTAAATTGAGTTAAGTCAACAGCGTCGTATTCTGCTAGAATAGAAATATTTTTAGTAACAGCATGGCAATGAAAAATTTTCGGATTTTGTTTTATTTCTCCCCAAGTAAGTTTTGAAAATTCTCGTATGCATTTAAAGAAGTTATAAAGGGAATGCCTTTCTTCATTAGCATGTTCTTCTGAAAAATATTCATTATTTTCGATATATCTAACAAATGAAAACTTTGGATACAATTGATTATATCCATTGTTTTGTCCAAAATTTATTTTTGGCTTTTTGGAGGGTATTTTAAACTTAGATTTACTCATTATCAAGCATTTTTGTATAAAATCTGTACATTGTATCGGTATTAATAACAGTTCCATATCCTTTAGCAATTGCTTCTTGCCAAGGTTCTTCTTGATGAGTTATTGCAACTAGTTCAGTTGCAGAGTAACTCAAGAATGTTTCACAAAATTCGTCTAGATATTCTTTAACATTGTCACATAAATCAGAAAAGTCTTGTTCCAAGTCACAAGCTATATCAATAGGAGTACGTCCAAAACTTTTAAACTTTTCATATACACTTACAACAACAGGACCGTATTGCCAAGCAACAATATCATCATCAAATAACTTAGTATTATCATTATTTACAAGGAACCAAGCTTGAGCATAATATAATAATTTTTGCAATTTTAAATTGGTAATGGTATCCCCATTACTTTGAGCTACACATATTATATATTTTGAAATATCTATTGCATTATGAGTCTTATTAGGCATTGCTGTTGTCATCGTTACTTAACCTTATGTCTTTTACATCCACTTATAGTATATAAAAATTTTGTCAGATATTAGTTGCTATGTTTGGTGGATTTTGTTACAAATTTATACGCTATTTATATTAGAATAGTATATTATAACATTTGATTGCAAAATCTGTCAAACAATACTCTATCAATCTTATACCCAATTTAACTACTATTCTATCTTATTGATTAATTACATAGAGTTTATTATTATTATATCTTTCTTACCCTCTTTTATTAAATTAATTCAAGTCTATGTTGTGTGAATTAATTTCGTGCAAAAAGTATACCACACTATTATGCAGGAGTAAATAATTGCCTCATCAATTATTAACTTTAGTTACACGTATTTCAATGAGTATATCAATTCATTGTAGATACTTATTATAAGATATTAAAAATGAAAAGGAGTGGTCAGCACCACTCCTAGAAAATGAACCCCGACATATGATAAAGTTTAGATCCTGCCCTTATAGATTAATACTCTTGCCTTGTTATAATCTTTTTTCCAGTTCTCTATAGTATAAAATAATTCATCATCGGTTTTAGAGTTGTCATCCCACACCAGATAACCTATTATGGGTACATTCTGTTTTGTTTTTGAAATAACATCTAAATTAAAAAATCTATAAGACGCATCAAGTAAATTGTCTTCAAAATTCATCACTTGCTGCTTGTATTCAGCATCATTCTCTGTTTGCTCAAAAGTTACAAACACTACATACGGTTGATCCTCCAAACTCGATTTGAGTGAAGCTGGCTGAGTAAAACTTTCAGCAGCACCATCTGTGCTTTCTCTTAATCTCTTTGCTGCCTTGGTAAATCCATAAGCCTCAAATAATCTTGCATACTCAGCGTTCAAGTCTTTGATACTTGTTTTTGAAGATGTTGTTTTGTTCATTAGTTTTCTCCTTTTATTTAATATAAAAAGTTTGAGAAAACTTCAGCGTAACTTTAAGCATAATGAAAGCGTTTTATGTTATTCATAGTTTCTATTTCATGCAAAGCATAGTGAGCCAGATCAGAGTAAAAAGGTTCTAACCTTATACCATTGGCCGCCCCATTTTTAAAAATAGACCTCTAAAGAGGTCTATTTTATTTTAATATCAACACTTTTTAGGGTTCGAACTTGGTTATTTAGGATTTTAGCTTTTATAATCGGTATAACTTCTTGAACAGGTT
>CALVHB010000052.1 GCA_944327275.1 Candidatus Gastranaerophilales bacterium
TATTTGTTTTTCTCGCGGTTAGACCTAAAAATCTAGCCTGAGACGCAGCCATACCCATGACTTGTTTCCTTTCGTTTGTTCCCTTAACATTTGTTACGGCATTTTGTTAAAAATTCTTTAGTTATTATAACAAAAATTATTAAGTTTTGTAACAAAAATCATCCAAACGAACGATAAAGATTTAAAAAAATAATTATTTCAAATGGTTTATAATACTTGTTTTAATTCTGAAATTACAAAATCCATGGCGCCTTGTTGTGCCGCAAAAATATTTTTGCAATTATCGCAAATTTGATTATAAAATTTTTCGTCAGCAAGAAGTTTATTCATGTATTCAAATAACTCTTGAGGGTTTTTAACTATTTTCCCTGCTTTTGAATTTGATAATATTCCATAAATGTCTTTAAAATTGTGTATTGATGGCCCTGATATAACAGGTTTGTCATACACTACAGCTTCAAGAGGGTTGTGCCCGCCTGTTTTGTTAAAACTTCCGCCAATAAACGCAAAATGACATATTTGATAAATTCTGCTTAGTTCTCCTAACGTATCAAGTATAATAAGATCGTTTTCAGTAAACTTATCATTCTTAGATCTTAGGCCATACTTTATATTATATTTATCGACTATAGTTTCTATATCGTTAACTCTTGTAATATGTCTGGGAGCGAGTAGTAATCTTATATCACTGTACTTTTGCTGTAAATTTTTAAAAGCTTCAATGATAATTTCATCTTCGCCTTTATGGGTACTTCCAGCAATTATTATACGGTTATCGTCAATACCAATATCAAAATTTGCATCTATTCTTTTGACATCAAATTTTAGATTTTTCATAACCTTTGTAATATTTTCTGAGGCACCGATTTTTATAAATTTTTCATTATCTTGTTCGCTTTGTGTAAATATGCCTGAATAATTTTTGAATAGTCCTTTGAAGAAAGGTCTCATAATATAATAAAGTTTAAAAGTAGAATCAGAAATTCTTCCATTAATTACGTATAATGGGATGTTTCTTTTTTTGCAATAGTATGCAAAAGTTGGCCATATTTCTGTTTCCGCTATCATTACAAGACTAGGATTTATTTTATCCAAAAAAGTTTCTACGCAAATTGTTACATCAAAAGGAAAATATGTTATAAAATCTGCGACATCTGCAAATTTCTTTTTAGCTATTTCTTGTCCGGTTTTTGTTCCGGTTGTAACAACAATCTTGTATTCAGGGAATGTTTCTTTTGTTTTTCTTATTAAGTTTTCAAGAGCAATTACCTCACCTACAGATACACCATGGAACATAATAACCTTTGCCCCTAAATTTGGTGCTTCAAAATTCCCAAGTTTTTCTTTCCATCCGGAAAGTTCTTTCCCTTTCAAAACTCTTATCGCTGCATATAGCGGTAATGATGTCAAAAATAAAATTGTTGATAATATTCTATATAATAAAAACATAATTCCTACTCGTGCGTATTATATATCAAAAATGATAATGAGACAAATTTTTATGGATATTGACATCAATATCTAAAAATTTTAAAATGTATATATGGCGATAGTATACTTGAGTTTAGGTTCAAATAGTGGTGACCGTATAGGTTATGTTCAACAGGCAACAAGTCTTTTGAGTGCTGCTGAAGGTATAAATATTATAAGAACTTCTGCATTTTATGAGACCGAACCTTGGGGTATGGAATCTAATGTTTGGTTTGTAAATGCTGTTGTTGAAGTTAAAACGACCCTTTCTCCAAGTGCTCTTTTGGCAGAATGTAAAAGAATTGAGCAGCAGTTAGGCCGTAAGTATGATGATGGTGCATCAGGTTATTCTGATAGGACTATTGATATTGATATATTGTTTTATGGAAAAAATATTATTAATGAGGAAAATCTTACTATTCCGCATAAATATCTTCATCTAAGAGCTTTTACACTTGTGCCGTTACTTGAGTTGATTCCTAATTTTGAACATCCAGTATTGCATAAAACTATCACAGATTTGCATAATGATTTAGAAAATCCTGAAATGGTATTTTTATATGGAACAAGAGTCGAGATATAAGGTAGCTATAATTGGTGCAGGTCCTGCAGGATGTATGTGTGCTTATTATTTGCAGGATAAATTTGACGTATTACTCTTCGATAAGTCTTCTCCTTTGCGAACTTTGTTGCCTACCGGTGGAGGTAGATGTAATTTGGCTCATGGGGAGTATGACTTTAAAGAATTAGCAAAAAATTATCCGAGAGGAGAAAAATTTTTATATTCTGTATTTTCAAAATTTTCTACTTTTGACACGATAGAATTTTTTAAAAATATTGGAGTTAGTACTTATATTCAAGAAGATATGAGAATTTTTCCAGATTCTAATAGTTCTAAAGATGTGAGAGAAAAATTCTTGAAGTCTTTGAAAAATGTGAAAATTATAAAAGAAGAAGTCTTAAAAATAAGCAATAATTATTCTGTTGTTACTAATTTAGGTTTTTATAACGTAGATTATGTTGTTATTGCAACAGGTGGGCATGCTTCTTATGATTTTATAAAAAGGATGGGGCATGATATTGTTCAACCAAGACCTGCATTAGTGGGATTGAAAACTAAAGAAGATTTTTCAGCATTGGCAGGAGTTTCTATAAATGGTGTTTTGTTTACTCATAATGGGGTCTCAGGACCTGAAATATACAAGATATCTTCTCTAAGGGCGAGGGATAATTTCCCTTATAAGTTGTCGTTCGATTTTCTCAAATGTGATATTGATTTACAGCAAGAGTTTAATTCAAATCCGCATAAAAGTATAAAAAATTTGCTGTCTTTGCATGTTCCAAAATCTTTTGCTGATTTTGTATTAAAAGATTTAAATATAAATCCGGAACAGAAGTGTCATAGGATTAATGCTAATACCAGAGATGCAATTTTAAAAAGGTTGAGAAATTTTGAATTTACGGTTTTAAATACTTTCCCTGATGGTGAAGTGGTTACATCCGGAGGAGTCAATTTGAAAGAGATTGATTCAAAAACAATGCAGTCAAAATTATGTAAAGGTGTTTATTTCTGCGGAGAAGTTATTGATGTTGATGGTTATTGTGGAGGTTTTAATCTCCAAAATTGCTGGTCTACAGCTTATGTAGCTGCGCAGAGTCTAAATTTGACCCTTTGCAGCTAGTTCTTTTTTCAAATCTTCTTTTACTTGGAATGCATTGTTATTTTTATCAAGTTTTCTCATTGCAATCATAATAACAGGCGCTAATATTCCCAAAGCTCCTATGCATGCTCCCATATTTTTTAATATAGATGATCTTTTTAATTTTTTTACAGTTTTTAAAAAGTCGTCTAAATTTGCATTTTCCAGTTTTAATGATTTGTAATCTTCAAATTTATTGCTGAGTTTTTCCAGTTTTTTTGCAACACCTTTAAATTCATCAAGGTCAATAAACTTTCTATAATCAACATTATCTTTTTGATTTGCATTTTTCAAAACAGGAATGATATCAGATTTTTTGGCCATTTTTACAACAAAATCATCAGGGTTGTTATGTATATATTCTAAAAGTTCTTCTCCACTTTCCAGTTTAAGTACTTTGGCTGTACTGTTTTTTAATTCTCCGTTTATGAATGCATTTTTTAATTCTTCACTTTCAATAATTCTTGCATCCAAATCAATAGATGCAGGGTTCTTTTTGTTGTTTTCTACCGATTTTTCAAGATATTTTTGTATAGGCTGACTAGCAAAGTACATAAATGCCCACACAGTACCTTCTTTTATTGTGTATCCGATAAGTTCTTGTTTATTTCTAGATTCAGCTAATCTTTCAGTAGTGATTGCACCATCAAGTATCATAAGGTTTTTTACCGGATTAAACATAAAATCTTGAATTCCGCCGGTAAATGTTGGCTTGTCAGATTGTTTTTTCTGTTTATTTAAATTAAATTTTTCAAAAACTTTTGATTTAGGATTTGTAAATGAATAATTTTTCTTTTTGTTTTGTTTAGCTTCTGCAAGAATTTCTTTTTCAGCTGCTTTTTTGGTTTGTATATGTCTGTACTTTGTGAGTCCTGCGTAAGAAACAATTGCAAGTGCAGTTGACGCAATAAACTTTGTTAGAGCAAGATTTTTCGAAAATTTTGGATTTTTGATAGCTTTTTCTATGCTGCCTTTGATAGATGAATCTGCGTATTCAAGAGATTTTTGTAATATCTTTTCTCTTTTGTTTGAAAGATTTCTAACGTCAAATTTTGGGTCTATTTTTAGCATTTTGTATAGAGAAAAGTCCATTAATTTTTTATATACAGGTATGCCAAAAAGCCATATTGCTTGAGTTCCAAACTCGTCTAAAAATCTATCTTTACCCTCTAAAGAATCTCCGGTAACGTACGAACCGGCTGTAAGTCCCAGGCTGTTTGCGATATCTTTAATAGCCATAGGTACGAGAGAGTTACTGTTTCCTAGTGTTGAATATACTGTGCTTGCACTTATTTTTGGTATCATTTTATTCCTTTCCTCAATATTTGTCTACAAGCCCCATATAAGATTCCAAAGTTCGATGAATGGAGCGTTCATCAAAATTATTGAGTTTCGTCGGAGATTAAAATTTTCTGTCATATCTTTCACCTTTCATTTAAATAGCCTGAATATAATTTATTGCGTAGTATAGATATATATTTTACTTTTATTAACAAAAAAATGACCTTTCGGGGGAAAGGTCTAGTAATAAAAACTTTTTTACGACAAAAGTAAGCTGTTTTTAAAACAAACCTTTCATAAGTCTTACAATTCGTCGTAGTTGTTCTGTCATAAGTGTATTATAATTGCCTAAAATATATTTGTAAAGATTTTATTTATGCGAAATATATCCGATTTGAATTTAATAATGCATTGATAAATGCAAAAAAAAATGACCTTAAGCGGTCATATCTTTTTTAAATGGTACCCCCAAGCGAATTCGAATCGCTGTCTACACCGTGAAAGGGTGTTGTCCTAGGCCTCTAGACGATGGGGGCTTGTTTCTTTCGACAATTTCGATTGTACATGAAGAAAAATTAAATGTCAACTACTTTGTTTAAAAAAAATTTTAAAAATTTTTAAATTACCTTATCCAAGGGTAGTCTTCAGGGAGTTTCCACCCATTTTTCATTATCAAAGCAGCACAACCAAAACGTTGAGAATCTCCAGGTTTATAGCAATTATTTTTTAAATCTCTTGTTGACCATGTATTAAATATTGGATTTAATCGTTTACCATCAAATATAAATAGAAATTCGTTTTTTCCGTCTGCATTTGTTCTGGTAGATGATTTTGTATTGAAGTTTAGCCTATAAAATACATACATATTGGTTGTTCCATATGCCTGAAAACCCGAACCGTCCATAAAAACAACTTGATAATAGTAATTGTTCAATTTTTCATCTTTTATGGTTGTCATGTATTTTGTTATATTTTCTTTTATCCATTTCCCAAATGCTTCAGCATTCTGATCTCCTTCGCTATCAGGAGAGTATGTTCCAATTTCCCCATGCTCTTCTATTGATAAGTTTATAGCTTGGTTCATTGTTGAATAAAATTTTTTCAACCGAACCTCTGCATTTTGTTTGTTATATCTTGAAATTGCAGTTGGAATAGTTATTGCTGCGATTACTCCAATGACTCCTAATGTAATGAGAACTTCTGCAAGAGTAAACCCGTTAAAAATTTTTTGATTGGCTGTACCATAAAGATGCGTATTTTTATAATTTATTGATTTATTGCGTGAAATCCTTGTGGTAATTAGTTTTTCGGGGGGGGGGGGCAATTTTAAAAGATTCTTGATTATTTATTTTAAACCTCCTTTTTTTATATAATTATCTTTTTTTTTACTT
>CALVHB010000053.1 GCA_944327275.1 Candidatus Gastranaerophilales bacterium
AGTCCAACTACCTCTAATAAAGTTCTTTTTCCCAGAAGCTAAAATAATACCGATTCTTTACGGGTGCGAAAATTTTAAAAATTTATCAGAATCAATAAAGCACTTTTACAATAACCCAAGTAATGGATTTATTATATCAAGCGATCTCAGCCATTTTTATCCGGAAAAAGAAACATTAAAAATTGATAGTTACACTGCCAAAATGATAGAAGAAAATAATACAAAAAATTTTGAAAGTGAAATGGCCTGTGGTGCTGTAGGAATATGCGGCTTAATTGAATTTTGTAAAAATAAAAAATTCTCACTTATAAGAATTGGACTTACTAACTCTGCTGAAAAAACAGGAGACTCTTCAAGAGTCGTAGGTTATGGAAGTTGGTTTTTATACGAGGGTGATAAAAATAAATACATAAAAACATACCACTCAGAATTTGTTAAAAACATTTGTAGAGAAAGTATAATTTCAGGATTACAACTCGGTCATGGAGAATTAAAAAGTTATGAGTGTGTATTTGACGAATATGGAGCTTCATTCGTAACTCTAGAACTAAATGGAATATTAAGAGGCTGCATTGGTTCAATAATTGCACATAGAAAATTAATCGATGACTTAAGAAAAAATGCACATGCTGCAGCATTTTCAGATCCCAGATTTCCTGCATTAACAATTAATGAATTAAATAAGATAAATATTAAAATATCACTGCTTTCAAAACCTGAAAGAATACTTTTTGATAGCGAAAATGAACTATTAGAAGAATTAAATATTTCAAAAGACGGATTAATTATAAGAGACGGTAATCATCAAGCAGTTTTTCTTCCAGACGTATGGGAATTACTACCGGACAAACAAGAATTTCTGGAACAACTAAAACTCAAAGCCGGCCTACCGAAAAACTATTTTTCAGAAAATTTAGAAGCATTCAAATTTTACACAACTAAAATTTAAACTATTGTGTCAAAATTATTACGATTATACTGATAATTAATATTATCAAGAGCATCTTTTGCAATATATGAACGTCCTGAACAACTGGTTGCAATTACATCAAATGCATGTTTGTTAAAATCAAGTATTTTTTTCTGATTCAAAGATAAACTTCTTGAGTTGTTTTTTAATGCTTTCTCCAGGCTATCTTGTCTATCTGCCAGTTCTTTTAAACTATTTTTTTGTTCAGAAAGCATATCATAAATAACAAGCAATTTAGCAGTATTAGGCAAATAATTAAAATTAGTATCTCCAGACTCTACCGCATTTGTCGCATCATATTTACCGAAATTAATCGAGTTAATTTTAGAAATTCTCATTCTTTCACTCCTAATCAATAACCTTACCGTCAAAAAGTTCCATTACCATATTTACATTATCTGAATGCAAAGAAGCCTCTATTTTAGCAGCACTGGAAGATTTTAACGGTTGTTCTACTTCTACTTTTAATTCTTCAACATCATCAGATGATAGTTCAGAATCGACAGCTTTAACTTGTTTTTCAACTGGTGATGGTTTCTGTACAGGAGCTGAATGTTGAATATTTTGTTGAACAGTCACCGGTTTTACTTGAACATCATCAGCATGAGGCAGTCTAACAACAACATTTGAACCTGATTGGCCGAAAATAGAATCAACAGCATCAATAATTGCTTGTTTTTTAGCACCAGACTGAACCTGATTTAAAAATATTTCATTTTTCATGGTCAAAATAGTTTCTTCCGGAGAAATTTTTACAGGATTCGCCCACTGTTTCAACAACGCTCTTGTAGGTGCACTATGAATACTTACCAAAAGCTGACCCCATAAAGTCGCAATATCATTATCTGTAGAATGTTTTGCCATAGGCATTGGTGAAAAATCCGCATTATTGACTTTTTCTTCCTCTTGAACAGCATTTTCTTTTTGAGGAATTGAAGTTACTGGATTTACTTCTGGTTCATTTTGAGCATCTAACTTAGGAGCAGATTTAACATTATTAGCAGGAACTTTTTCTACTTTTTTAACCATACTTTTTCTGATATCAAAAGTATTAACAGTTGGCGTACTACCATTTTCTAAACTGGCAAGTCTATTTTGAAGATCAGCTAACTTTGTATTTTCTGTCAAATTTGCTAAATCAATTATTGCAACTTCAAGCCACAAACGCGGATTATTTGTAAGTTTAAGTTCTTTAATATACTCAGCACACTTATCAATTAAGGATATAATTTGATGAGTTTCAAGATTTTCAACTTGTGACGCCAATGATGATACCTGTGCATCATTAGCCTGAGTAAGTTCAAATATTATTTCTTTTCTACAATTTTTTACTATCAATAAATTTTTTAAATAATCCATTAAATTTGTTAGTATCTGGACAGGTTCATTTCCGGAATTGTAAATCTTCTCTAACTCCTCAATAGCATTTTGAGGGGATGAACTAACTATATGCTCAGTAAGTCTATGCAATGTATCAAATGATAAACGCCCTAACAAATTATTTATATCTTCAGTTGAAATAGCTTCCTTGCCATCCAATACACTCAATTGATCAAGAAGTGCAATACTATCACGCATTCCTCCTGCAGAATTTTTAGCGATAGTAAAAAGTGCATCATCAGTTATATTAATTTTTTCTGAATCAGCAATATATCTAAGATGTTTTACAATATCATCAGTAGTAATTCGTTTAAAATCGAAGCGCTGACAACGGCTTTTTATAGTATCTAAAACCTTGTGAACTTCTGTTGTTGCAAGGATAAATATAACATTTTTTGGAGGTTCTTCTAATGTTTTTAACAATGCATTAAATGCAGTAGTAGAAAGCATATGAACTTCGTCTATTATATATATCTTGTACCTGCTGTTAACAGGTGCATACATTACTTTCTCAAGAATATTTTGAGCATCTTCAACCTTACGATTACTTGCAGCATCTATTTCAATAACATCCATAGGTGTAGAATTTGTAATATCAATACAATTTTCACAAACACCGCAAGGCGTAATTGTCGGACCTTCCTTACAATTCAAAGATTTTGCAAAAATTCTCGCAGTAGAAGTCTTACCTGTCCCCCTAGGACCTGTAAAAAGATATGCATGTGAAATTTTATCTAATTCAATGGCATTTTTTAAAGCTTTTTTTATATGTTCCTGCCCAACAACTTCTTCTAACTTCTGTGGACGATATTTTCTGTACAAAGGTATATATTTTTCATTCATGGTAAAATTATAGCAAGATAAAACCGAAAAGGGAAATATTATGAAGATAATTAAACCTAACCTCCTAAAAAAAGGTGATACAATAGGAATTTTGGCACCTTCCGGTGCTATGGAAGACGATACAAACCTTATAAGAGCAACAAAGTTTTTTGAAAATAGAGGTTACGGAATAAAATTATCGGAAAATATATATTCAAAAAACAGATATCTTGCAGGATCTGATGAAGAAAGACTAAATGCATTACATAACATGTTTTTAGATAAATCTGTCAATGCAATTATTTGTCTTAGAGGTGGCTATGGTGCTATTAGACTAATAAATAAAATTGACTACAACATAATAAGACAAAATCCTAAAATATTTTGTGGTTATTCTGATATTACAGCTCTCAATGCAATGTTTTTAAAACAAGCAGGACTTGTGACATATTCAGGTCCAATGATTCTAAGTGATTTTGGAGAAGAAAAACTTTCAGAATACACAATCAATAAGTTTTTTGAAACCGTTTGTGACAACAAATTTGACTACAAGGGAACTTTCTGGGGAGGCAATTTATCAACACTTGTGTCCCTTTGCGGGCAGGATTTTATCCCGGATTTTAAATTTACATTATTTTTAGAAGATTTAAATGAACCTGCTTATAAAATAGACAAGATGGTAACACAGCTTTTTAATATAGAAAAATTAAGAAATAATACTGAAGCAATTGCAATTGGAGATTTTCTTGACTGTGAAAGCATAGATTATATTTTTGAAGAACTAGGCTTGCCTATAATAAAAAATTTCCCGGCATCTCATTCTAATAAAAAAGCAACAATTCCATACGGTCTTGAAATTATATAATTGCTTAAATTATATTGATTTTCGTCATCCAAAGTAATAAAATATAAACAACCATGGAATAGCTTTTTAAATTAGAACTAGTTATGAGCAATAATAGATGTAGAAAAATACTTGCACAGCTTTTTGTATGTTGGATTTTCCCTTCACAAGTAAGAAAAGAAGTTAGAAAATTTCTTATAAAATTTTCAATTAAAGAATACTTTTACTACAAATCTCTGGACTATAATATAGTTTCACTTGGAGGTTTTTGCCTCCCAAGAGTAGTTACTACTGCCGCTAAATTGAAGCCATATAAATACTATGGAGAAAAAAGTTACCCATTTGATTTGTGTCTCCACGAAAATATTGAAAAGATAACACAATGTATATGCAACAATTTTGAAGACTACACAAAAAATATCATTTTTGATGAAAAAGAAAAAATTTTTGTAAATAAAAAATATGAAGCAAAATATATTCATGAGATAAAAATGAGTTTAAAGCAAATAAAATGTAAATATAAAAAAAGAATAAAAAATTTTGCTAAAATTTTAAATAACAAAAATAAAATATATTTTATATACTCAAACTATGATTTTTCAAAATATCCAACAAGAGAAAATATTATTAGTTTGTACAATTTACTTTTAGAAAAACGCAAAAATATGGAATTTGAACTTATACTGATACTCCCTCAAAAAGTCGAAAATATAAACAACGACAAAATTTATCAAATAATAAAAGAATGGGTGCCTGATAATGGGATCTGGGTACAAGACTTTTTTAATGCAGAAAACGATCAAGAAGTAAGACTTAGTAAAAATAAAGAATTTTATAATTATTTAAAGCAAGAATTGACAGATTTAATTGCTAAATAATTAATTAAACATTAAATATACCCACTGTGAAAATTTTTGAGATAAAATATAATTATGTAGAAGATAAATAAGGATGAAAGACTATGTGGGATTATTCAGATAAAGTTATAGATCACTACAGAAACCCTCGTAATGTAGGGAAAATTGATAATGCAGATGCAATAGGCGAAGCAGGTTCTCTTGCTTGTGGTGACTCTTTAAAAATATATTTAAAAATTAACAATGGAATAGTTACAGATGCAAAATTCCAAACATTTGGCTGCGGTTCTGCTGTTGCCAGCTCAAGCATATTAACTGAAATGATTATAGGCAAAACAGTTGAAGAAGTAAAAAAAATAACAAACAAAGATATAGCAGACCAACTTGGAGGACTTCCTCCTGAAAAAATGCACTGTTCTGTTATGGGATATGAAGCATTAGAAGATGCTTTGAAAAATTATGATGATTTTACAGATTTGGATGATATTAGAAACGAAGAAGCAAATCAAAATAAAAAAGAAAAAATCGTATGTACTTGTTTTGGAATAACCGAGAATGTAATTTGGGATGCAATTAAAATTAATGGTCTAAAAACCGTTGAAGAAATAACAAATTACACAAAAGCTGGAGGAGCTTGCGGAAAATGCAAAGGAATCATCCAAGACATTATTGATACATATTACAAAAAAGAAGAAAATGACAATAAGTCAGAATCATCATTATCCCCAGCTCAAAAAATTTTAAAAATAAATAATATCATTGAAAATCAAATTTCACCGGAATTAAGAAAAGATGGTGGCGATATTACTTTGGTTGATATTGATGGGAATAAAGTTATGGTAAAACTTCGAGGGAAATGTTCAGGATGTAAAAACTCACATCTAACTCTAAAATCATTTGTAGAATCAACATTAAAAGAAGCTGTTGATAAAAATATCGAAGTTGTAGAGGTGTAAAATGGGATTAATATATTTAGATAATAATGCAACTACAAAAGTTGATCCTCAAGTATTAGAAGCAATGCTTCCATACCTGCAAGAAGAATACGCAAATCCATCAAGCGTATATGAATTTGCAAAACGTTCAAATCACGCAGTAAGAGAAGCTCGTGGTGTTATGAAAGACTTTTTCAATGCACAAAATGAAAAAGAAATTCTATTCACATCTTGTGGTTCAGAAAGTGCAAACACTGCTATTCGTGGTGTTTTGAACATGAATAAAAATAAAAGACACATTATAACAACAAAAGTAGAACATCCATGTGTGCTAAACCTATACCAAACACTAGAAAAAGAAGGATACCGAGTAGATTATATCGGAGTAAATTCTAACGGGGAACTCGATTTAGCACAATTAGAAGAAGCAATAAATGATGATACAGCACTTGTTTCTGTTATGTATGCAAATAACGAAACTGGTGTAATATTCCCAATCGAAAAAATTTCCGAAATTATTAAGTCAAAAAATAAAGAAACAAAATTCTTTGTAGATGCTGTTCAAGTATCAGGGAAAATACCTATTGATGTTCAAACCATCGGAGCTGATCTGGTTGGAATATCCGGTCACAAATTCCATGCTCCAAAAGGCATTGGTGCATTATATATTAATTCTAAGACTCTTATTACTCCTCTAATAGTTGGCGGTCACCAAGAAAGAGGAAAACGTGCCGGGACAGAAAATGTTCCTTACATAGTAGGTATGGCTAAAGCTGCAGAAATTGCTACTGATTATCTAAAATATGAAGCAACAGAAGTAAAAAGACTTCGTGATAAACTTGAAAAAAATATAGTTAAAAATGTTTTCAATGCCAGACTAAATACAGGAATTGTTAACAGAGTTCCGAACACAACAAATATCGGATTTGAATATATTGAAGGAGAATTAATTCTACTTCACTTAAGTGATTTAGGCATCTGCGCAAGCTCCGGTAGTGCCTGCACATCAGGTTCTTTAGAGCCAAGCCATGTATTAAGAGCTATGAATGTCCCATTTACAGCAATACACGGCAGTATAAGGTTCTCATTAAGTAAATTCACAACAGAAAAAGAAATTGACTATGTTTGTGAAAAAATGCCTGGAATAATTGAAAAATTAACTAACCTTTCACCATTCCAAGATGAGCTTGAAGCCTTAAAAAAATTAAGACATTAATCATAAATTTAATACTTTTTATTAATAAACAAAAAAACGTAATGCTTTTGTATTACGATTTTTTGTTTATTTACTCAATTTTTTAAATAAAGATTCTGTAGAATGGCTTTAGATGTCACGACAATTTATCCTATGCATAAGGAGTTATTGTCATGAAAAAATTTCTTGTAACCCTATGTATTATTTTAAGTATTAATAGCATATCTTATGCTAGTCAATATTCTCAAATATTAGACAAACTAGAAAATTCTCTATATGGATTCACATATACTACTTCTGATGACTTATCAAGACTTGATAGAATTGAAGAAAGTGTATATGGTCAAAAAAAATCAAATCAAAATATTCAAAGTAGAATATCAGCCTTGAATAAAGATATGTCAGCAGAGCTTCTAGGGCAAGAAATTAAGCCAAAAGAAGATACTTTTGCAGAAGAAGACGATTATAGAGAAACGGTTGCACAAGAAAAAATGCCACCTGCAGGAGCAAATGTAGACTATCCTTCAATAAATGAATTAGAAAGAGAAGTATTCAAACAAGAATATAAAAATCAAGACTTAAACAGCAGACTTGCAAAATTAGAGAAACAAACCTTTGGTCAAAGTTATGATAATGATGCGTTTTCTTCAAGAGTAGAAAGACTACAAGCAAAAATAAAACCAAAATCATTTATGGATAATAGCATTGCTCAAGATGCAAACGAGTATTATTCAGAAGATTCAATTCCACTAGATAGAAACTACAATCTTTCAGAATATCAATCCCCAGAATTTGACTATGATGCTTACAATGCTAGAAATACAAGACCCAAACAAGCTAATATAGGTTCTGTTGAAAAATCTATATTTAAAAGAAGTTTTGATGAAGATTCTATGGACAATAGACTCTCAAGACTTGAATCTACAATGTTTGGAACAACATTTAATAACGATACTGATTCGGACAGAATAAACAGAATTTCAAGTGCATATAAAGCTCAAAAAACAGCCAGCAAATATGATTCAAATAAATTCTCACAAAACATGGCAACTGCAATGCAAATAGGAACAATTTTGCTTATGATTTTAGCTTGTGTGCTATAAGAAAAAAGAGGTCATTTCTTTGACCTCTTTTTCTAAATTTATTAAAACCTGACTACACTTTTCTTTTTCTTGCAGCTTCAGATTTACGTTTTCTTTTTACGCTTGGTTTTTCATATCTTTCACGTTTTTTAACTTCTGAAAGAATACCGGCTTTTTGAATCTTCTTTTTAAAACGACGCAATGCGCTTTCAATTGATTCGTTTTCGCCAACTTTAACTTCTGCCATTTATATTTTCACCACCTTTATATACTTGTACTACATGTAGACTTATCCTACTACAAACCGTAAAAAATATCAAGTACACCCGACTAAGAAAGAAAATCATCTAATTTTTTATTTAGAACAAAAGCTATTTTATACAAAACATATACAGAAGGGATTTTTTCTCCTCTTTCAATACAACCAATATAATTTCTTGCAGAAGAAATCTTGAAAGCCAATTCCTCCTGAGAAATACCCTGATTCAGCCTATAATTCTTCAAATTCTTTGCCAAATTTAATTTTAAACTATTGAGATCCTTGAAATCTTGACTCATATTGAGTATTGTTGTACAATCCTAATATAGATACTACCACCTATTGGTTGCAAAGAGAGGGGCCATGAAAAAAGGATTCACACTATCAGAAATACTTATTACACTAGGAGTAATTGGAGTAGTTGCAGCAATCACTTTACCGTCACTTATTACCAAGTGTAGAAGACAAGAAGCTGCTACAAAACTGGAAAAATTTCACACAATAATAAATCAAGCTGTAAAAATGTCAATTGCGGAACATGGAGAAATAGATTTAGACAACAAAAATAGAGAAGATACCAGTAATGCCGAATATATAGAAAAATGGTACAAAGAAAATATTACAAAATATATTAAAACAATAAAAGAAGAAGGTTCTGAAAAAAAACAGTGCTTATTATAAAGCAGCATTTGTTGATGGTACAGGATTTAACAGCTTTATGGGAACATCCAATCCTACTACAGGGAAAAGTAATTTATACATCTTCTTTTGTCTAAACTACAAAAAATGTACCAACGGAAGTTTTGATGGAAAAGATACATTTGCATTTGCCTACAGTTCTGATAAAAAAATGGTTGTCCCCATATATACAACCTTAGATGAGGATACTTTAAAACAAAGTTGTTATAATAACTCTGCTGCAAGCAGACACGGTTGTGCAGCTCTTATACAAGCTAATGGGTGGAAAATCCCTGACGATTATCCTTGGATAAGATAAGCACTATAGACTAAGCTGACAAAGTAAAGATTTGGTAAATTTCATCATCAGACAATTCTGTAATAATTTTTTCACCTTCATAAACAGCTAAGTCAGCAAGTTCTTTTTTAGACTTAAGCATCTCGTCAATTTTTTCTTCAAAGGTACCTAAAGTAATCATACGGTGAACCATTACATTTTTATCTTGTCCGATACGATAAGTTCTGTCAGTTGCCTGATCTTCAACAGCCGGATTCCACCACAAATCATAATGAATTACGTTAGTTGCACTGGTCAAATTAAGCCCGGTACCACCAGCTTTTAATGAAAGTACCATAACTTTTGAATCATCCTCATTCTGGAATTTATTAATCAATTCCTCACGTTGAGGAACAGTTAATGAACCATGGAAAAATAAAGGATTTGTATTGCATTCATCAGCAATAACCTTACATAAGATATCACCCATTTCTTTATATTGAGTGAAAATAAGAGTTTTTTCATTATTTTCAAGAATACTTTCAACAGTAGAAATACACTTATCCATTTTACCTGAAAGTTCCTTACTCATTTCACCACCCTTTAAGAATTGGTACGGATGGTTACAAATTTGCTTCAATGCAGTAATCAATTTAAAGATGTTACCACGTCTATTAATACCGGTAAATCCAGATATTTTTTCCATCATCTCATTAAGAGTTTTTTCATAAAGAACAGCCTGAGGTTTAGATAAATAGCAGTAATCATTAATAACCATTTTTTCAGGTAAGTCTGTAATAACGTGCTTATCAGTTTTTAAACGTCTTAATACAAATGGAGACACAGACATCTTTAACTTCGCAGCTCTTGAATTTTCCTTGAACCTTTCTATAGGAATTGCATAACTTTTTTGAAACTCGCGCAATGTCCCTAAATAACCATGATTTATAAAATCAAAGATGCTCCACAATTCAGTAAGTCTATTTTCTACTGGAGTACCAGTCATTGCAATCTTGATATCAGATTTAAGCATTTTAATTGCTAAAGTTTGAGCCGTATCAGGGTTTTTGATATTTTGTGCTTCATCAACAATAATCATACCCCAAGTACTCTTTTTCAATTCTTCAACATCAATACGCATAATAGCGTATGTTGTAAGAATCACATCATGTTTTAAATCCAACTGTCTTTCTGCACCATGATAAATAACAGCATCCAAAGAAGGAGCAAACATTTGCAATTCTTTCATCCAATTACCCATTAATGTAGTAGGACAAATTACTAAAACAGGTTTATCAAGCTTATTTTCTTCCTTTAGCTTTAATATAAGACTGATTACCTGAATTGTTTTACCAAGTCCCATATCATCAGCCATACATGCGCCAAAACCTTTAGAAATATTTGTCCATAACCATTTTAATCCTGTTTTTTGATAAGGTCTTAACTCCCCTTTTAAGGTTTCAGGCGGAGTTACATCTACAGGTTTGTTGAAATCTTGAATAATTTTTGCAAATGCTTCATCATAATCAAAATCATACTGATCAATTTGACCGGACATGGAAGCATGAATTAACTCCATTCTTGACATAGATTTAAAGTTTGCTTTAGCAAGCTGCTCAAACATCTTTTTAGTATCATCTTTATCAATAAGAACATACTTAGTTTTATACTTGATAAGTCCATTTTGACCTTCTACAAGCTTGTTAAACTCCTCTATTGATAATTTTTCGTTACCTATCGCTATTTCATAAGAAAAATCCAAAATATCATCCAAAGAAATTTTCGAAGATGAATTACTGTTAAATATATCAGCAAGCTCTTTTGACCTTGAAGTTTTTACTTTTGCATTAATTGATGCTCTTGGAACCACTATATTGGTAAGCTCTTTAGGCAATACAACTTCAATTTGAGCTTTCTGTAAATAATACGCAGTCTGTGTAATTATTTTGTAAACTTGGTTTAGATCCAAATCAAGAGCAAGTTTTTCTTCATCTTCAAACAAATCTTCAAGTTCAGGCATATATCTAATTGCATAATTTAATTGTTTTTCAACAATCCTTGCTATATCAGAAGAATTAGCTCCAAATACTTCATCATCTGTATACAATTTATCTATTAAAACATCTTCATCAGTTTTTCTATTTTTAATATATACCTTAAGTCTAAATAATTCCTCATTATCAAGCTTACTTATTTTAAAGAAAGGTATAACATCATATTTACCAAGATATAGCTCATCAAACCACTGAGCTAATGACTCAGCAATATCATTCCCTTTCATCAATGATCTTTGCTCAAGATCCTTAATCATGTAAGTTCCAGATTTTACATCTTTAAATTTATAAGCCTTAATACCCAAAAACTTGTAAATTACATAGTTTAAATAATTATATATAAAATCATTTATAAAGTTCTTAGGTTTTTCACCCTTTATAAAAAGGTCATCAGGAATATTTTCTTCAAACTGATTTATAATCCTAGCAAGCTGATTGGAATTGATTATTGGCTCATATACAATTCGGAACATTGAGCCATGTTTTTTTATCGTAGGAATAAAATACAATTTTTCAATCAATTTCATAACAAAATATGTAAGTTTATTCAAATATATAAAAGTAGGGCTTAATGCTTCCAAATCAACAACATTACCAAACCCGCCAAAATAATCCATTACAAGATCCAAACTCATTGAATAACCGACTTTATCATCCATAACCTCAGATTTAAAGCGGAATAAAGAACCTTTTGATTTTAAATAATATTGGAAATTATTTGTAGGGGTAACAAAAAACGACAATTTATCATTATTATTCACTAAATAAAAATTTGTATTACGAGTAGGAGCATTAGGGCTTAGAAATACACCTGCAAATTCATCTTCCACAGTTTGATATATTAAGCTTAGAGTATAGCGAAAATCTTTATTTTTAAACCCGTCAGGATTTTCAGAAAGATTAAAAAATAACTCATCAACATTATTTTTTTTAAATGAAAAATCAATATCTAAATTTTTTATATCGGCCATATCCTTACCCTAATTGTCTACATAACCTAAGTAGATGTCGCATATAAAATACGACATCTACAATTTAATTTTATTTTATTAATGATTCACAATCCATTTCTGCTGGTTTTGGAATATTCATTAACTTAAGTACCGTAGGTGCAATATTACATAATGCACCATCTTCTTTAAGTTGAATATCTTTAGGAGCGTTAATAAGCACAAATGGAACTTTATTTGTAGTGTGAGCAGTCTGAGGTTTACCTGTTTCAGCATTAACCATAACTTCAGAATTACCATGATCAGCAGTTAAAAGCATAACAATATTATTCTTTTTACAAGCATCTGCAATTTTTCCCACACACTCATCAACTACATGACAAGCTTTAGTAGCAGCTTCCAAAACTCCTGTATGTCCAACCATATCAGGATTTGCGAAGTTAACTAAAATAAATCCATATTCAGGATTTTCAATAGCTTTTAAAACATTATCACAAACTGCATACGCACTCATTTCTGGTTGCATATCATAAGTTGCAACCTTTGGAGATGGTACAAGAACTCTTGATTCGTGCTCTTGAGGTTCATCGATACCACCGTTAAAGAAGAATGTAACGTGTGCATATTTTTCAGTTTCTGCAGTTCTAAACTGTTTTACACCATTTGCTTCAAGGACATCTCCTAGTATATTTACCATACGTTCTTTAGGGAATGCAACCGGGAAAGTAAAGTCCTCATTATAACTTGTCATTGTAACATAGCAAATATTTTTTAGAACTTTCTTTCTTTCAAAACCGTCAAAATCTGCAAAGTTTATTGCCTTAGAAACTTCACGAGCTCTATCAGGTCTATAGTTGAAGAAAATAATCGCATCATTATCATGAATTCTTGACTCTTCACCACCAATTACAGTAGGTAGAACAAATTCATCATTATCACCGCGAGCATAAGAAGCTTTTACGCCATCACAAGCAGTAGCAGCATGTTCACCTTCTCCTAGAAGTAAAGCGTTGTAGCCTTTTTCAACTCTTTCCCATCTGTTATCTCTATCCATTATGTAATATCTACCGATAATCGTAGCAATAGGTGGTAAATTATATTTTTTCAATTCTTCTTCAACTTTTTCTAAGAATGTACAAGCACTTTGAGGAGGAGTATCACGTCCATCTAAAAATGCATGAACATAAACTTTTTTAAGTCCGTTATCAGCTGCCATTTTAATCAATGCCATTACGTGATCTAAAGAAGAATGAACGCCACCTGTTGACACAAGCCCGAAAATATGTAACGCAGAATCATTTTTCTTTGCATGATCTATAGCAAGCATAAATCTTTCATTTTTAAAGAATGAACCATCTTTTATTGCTCTGTTAATCTTCGATAAATCTTGGTAAACAATTCTTCCAGCACCCAAATTCAAGTGACCAACTTCACTGTTACCCATTTGACCTTCTGGCAAGCCAACATACTCTCCGTCAGCATGAATTGAAATTGACGGATATTCTTTTTCAAGCTTATCAACATTTACCGGATGAGCTAATTTTGTAGCATCTGATTCAGGGTGATTATTACTAATTCCCCAACCATCCATAATACATAGTAATACTCTCTGTGTCATAATCTATAATCCTCTACTTATATTTCAACCTAGAGAAAGTTTAACAAGAACATAGAAAAAATTCAATACTAAAAAGAGGAAAGTAAAAAAGGTTAAACAGCCACTACAAGCTATTTTAGCTCAATATCCTTAACATAACGAGGCCTTGCCTTTACTTCTCTGTATACCTGACCGACATATTCACCTATTAACCCTAAACAAAATAGCTGAATACCACCAAATATACACAAAAGTATTATTATTGTGGCCCAACCGTTTGGAGAATTATGCCAGAATATTTTTTCAATAACAGTTTCAATTCCTACAAGCAAACCGAATAAAGCCATAAAGAAACCTAAAACTGTAACAAAACGAAGAGGTACAACACTATAAGATGTAATTCCGTTCAATGCTAATGCCATTAAAGAGAAGAAATTAAATTTAGACTCACCCGCAAGCCTTGGTTTAACATCAAAATTAACATATACAGTTTTTAAACCTACTTCATTAAAAAAACCTCTTAAAAACAAATATTTTTCAGGATACAATTCCATTATTTTTAAAGCTCTTGAACTTACAAGCCTATAATCTGAATGATTCGGAGGTATTTTAGCCCCCAAAATATTCATCGTTTTATAAAACATGATTGCAGTTAATTTTTTAAAAAACGGATCAGTCTTTCTATCATTTCTTATACCTGAAACAATGTCAGCGCCATTCAAATATTCATCAACAAACTTTTCAATAGCCCATTCATCTTGTTGTAAATCAGCATCAATTGAAACCGTACAATCACAACCGAGTTCTCTAACCCCCTCAAGACCTGCAAGAAGAGCTTTTTGATTCCCAAAATTTCTTATAAATTTCAAACCTTTAACTTTTTTATTTTCATCATGTAATCTTGCAATAATATCCCACGTAGCATCCTTAGACCCATCATCAACTAAATACAAATAACTATCACTACTTATTTTATCTTTTTTGATTAAATCATCAATAACTAAAAAAAGTTTGTTAACAGTATTTTCGATACATAATTCTTCGTTATAACAAGGAACTATAATTGCTAATGTCGGTTTATTCATAAATCTCTCTCTTATAATTTGCAAAAACAGCCAACTTTATACTATAATATTCTTATTATTAAATCAAGGATTATTTTCAATGGTAAACAAAAAATTTATACTTAATGCAGATGATTTTGGAATGTCAAAAGCATTCAACAGAGCAGTTTTAGATGGATATCATAACGGTTTTTTAACAAGTGCAAGTCTTTGTGCAAATGGAAAAGCCTTCAACGCCGCAGTAAATGAAATAATTCCCGAATGCCCAAATCTTGGGATTGGGGTACATCTTAATATCATGGAAGGTAGATCCCTTACTAAAGTTCCAATGCTCACAAACAAAAAAGGGAAATTCAAAAATAGTTATCTAAAACTGATTTTACAATCGAATAATCCTAAATTTCTAAATGAAGTTGAACAAGAATTCAGAACTCAAATAGAGACTGTAATGAATTACACAAAAATTGACCATATTGATTCTCATGTTCACACTCACGCAATTCCTAATTTATTCAAAATTACTGCAAAACTTGCGAAAGAATACAATATTCCATACATAAGAACTCAATATGAAGAAATGTACTTTGTACCAAGTATAAAAAAACATTTAAATTTAAAATATCCGCCGAATATTTTAAAAATATTATTGCTAAATAATTTTACAGAAAAAAATAAAAAAATTGCAAAAGAATTTGGAATAAGCAGTAATGATTACATATTAGGCGTTGGCTACACAGGACTTATGGATGATATGACGGTCGAATACGGATTAAGAATTTTAGAAGAAGACTGTATTGCAGAAGCACTTATTCACCCTTGTCATTATGCTGCGACTAACAAAAATAGAGATCAACACTACACAGAATTTTTAATTACGCAAAATAAAATGCTAAAAGACAAAATTACAAGACTTGGCTTTGAATTGACAAATTATAAAAAAGAATATGCTAAAAAGTAAAATTATTTCTATTACTTCAATTATTTTGGCTTTGGTATGTTTCGCTGTATTTGAAACCCAACAGGAAAGTAAAAAATACGTCCTTAAAATTTTAACACCAACCAAAATAGAAATTGATTTGAATAACAATGGAATAACAGATTTAGGGGAAACTATTTGTATTCCGGAAATAGAGACTCTAACAGCAACACTTTCTCAAGATCAATCATCTCTTACAAAAAGCCTAGGCATAAGTAAAATTGATGGAATAAAACTCGGCTACCTTACAGATAACTTTGCTTCAAATATATTAAACGGAAAGAAAGTAAAATTAAAATTTTTAAAGCAAAAAAATCAAAATTGTAAATTCGCAGATATTTATGTAAATAATGAATCGTATAGAGAAAAGCTAAAACATGAAGGTCTGGCTTTTTCAAATAAAAAACCTATACTAGAAAAAATTTATAAAAATAAGCTTTCAAAAGCACAAAAACATGAACTTGTAATCTTTAATCACAGGAGTAATAAATATCATAAAATTGATTGTAAATACGGATTAATCGCAAATGATAAGGTACTCATTCGCAAAGAATATGTTCCTAAAGAAGCAGTTCCATGCAAATACTGTCACAATATAACAAGTAAAAACAATCACCACGATATTCAAAATATAACATCAAAAAAAACTTACCCTCTATCGACTTACAGTGGAAGCATAAAATTAATCCTAACAGACTCAACAATCCAACTAAAACCAAACAATAAGTGTACATCCTTAGCTTGCAAAGAAATACTAACTCAAATAAACAACTCAAAAGAATCAATAGACATTGCACTTTATGGATGGAGTTCAACCCCTGAAATAAATCAAGCACTGCTTAATGCAAAAAAAAGAGGGGTAAAAATAAGAGTTGTATACGATACGAGTCAAAAAGGATATTACCCAGATACGCTATCCATTGTAAATATTTCAGACAAATCATCCACTGATTCGAAAAATCTTCTTATGCACAACAAATTCATGATATTTGATAAAAACAGAGTAATAACTGGATCAATGAATTTTTCAAACACAGGTTTTTCCGGATTTAACACAAATTCTATTATTTTTGTTAATTCAAAAGAGATCGCAGAAATATTTGAACAAGAATTCAATCAGATGCTCTCTGGGAAATTTCATCAAGATAAAACAAAAATCCCACAAAAAACTGTTTATTTAGGAAGCACAGAAATCACCCCATCGTTTTCACCAAAAGGAAAAACAATCACATCAAACATAATTCCTCTTATAAATGGTGCAAAAAGTTATATATACATTCCAGCCTTCGTTATCACACATGATGAAATGGCGAATGCTCTTATAAAAAAGAAGAAAAATGGAATTGACATAAAAATAATTATTGACGCAACAAACGTCTACGCTTCAAGAAGTAAAATAAAACTTTTAAGGGATGCTGGAATAAAAATTAAAGTAGAAAATTATGCAGGTAAAATGCACTCAAAGACCTTAATAATAGATGACAAATATCTCATCATGGGTTCAATGAATTTTTCAAACAGCGGAGAAAACAAAAATGATGAAAATATGCTCATTATAAAAGACGCAAGACTTGCGAAATACTATAGAGGTTTCTTTGAATATTTTTGGAATAAAATCCCTGACAAATACTTAAAACAAGGTATAAGAGCAGAAGGCAAACATTCTATCGGTTCCTGCTCCGACGGAATTGACAACAATTTTGACGGTAAAATTGATATGGATGATCCAGGATGTAAATAGGTAAATTCAACTAACATTTTAAAATTAATAATCAATCAATAACTTGGAATAATCTTTGCTTCAACTTTTTTCACACTATTTACACTATTATTAAGACTTTTAACAAGCTCTGCAGCAGTTTTTGCATTGTAAAATTTTCCGCTCGTTACAAGCGAAGTACACTCAAGTTGCGACAAATCATCCTCATCATCTATATTAAAGGCTATTACATCTATTTTTACATCCTTTCTTATCTTTATTAATTCCATTACATAAGTACAAGGACTTTCATCGCAATTTTCACCCCCGTCAGTCAGAAGTATTATATGTTTTTTTCCGCTATAACCTAAAAAATCATTTTTTACAGCTTGTTTTAAAGAATAAGTAATTGGAGTCATTCCCCTAGGATTTATTTCTGCTAATGAATCTCTAATATTCAGTCCATTATTTTCAGTAACAGGAGCTATTAAAGAAGATGCTCTGCAAGCTTCAAACGGAGTTATTCCCATACGATGTCCATATACTCTTAGTCCAACAGACATATTATTCGGTAGATTCGGTAAAATTGACCTCATAGTATCAATCATTAAATCGACCTTTCTTCTTCCTTCCAAATACTCTGACATACTATTTGAAAAATCTAAAATAAACAATAAACGCTCATCTTCAGCATAATTATCTTGAGGTAAATTTTTTGGAGTATACACATTATATTCACTTGCAAAAATAGGAATAGCAAAAAATATAAAAATTAGCGAAATTAAAAATCTTATCATAACAACAAAATGATAAAAAACAATAAATATAACTGCAATTTACAACTGTCATACAAAGTTGACGATTATTTTTGATTGCAATATTATAAACAAGATAGGAAAATTACAGGTAGCAAAATGAATAGCAAAGATTTAATTAAACAAGCTGAAAAAGCTCTTACTAAAGAATTTGAATATATAGAAGAAACAAGAGACTACAATCAAGAAAAAGTTCTTAATGCATTTATAGACAACAAAGTCGCACCGGAACATTTCTATACAGTCTCAGGGTACGGCCATGATGACTTAGGCAGAGAAGTACTTGATAAGGTATTTGCAGATGTATTTAAAGCAGAAAAAGCAATCGTGAGAATACATTTTGCATCAGGCACACATACGCTTGCCTGCTGCTTGTTTGGAAATCTTAGACCTGGAGACAAACTAGTATCTGTAGCAGGAGCTCCATATGATACAATGCAAGAGGTTATAGGCACTGCAGGAGACGATATTACCAAAGAGGATTCTCTTATAGCACATGGAGTTGAATATGAAGAGGTTCCTCTGAAAAATGATGATATTGATTTTGAAAACTTAGAAAAAATGATTAATAAATCAGTAAAAATGGTTCTAATACAAAGATCAAAGGGGTATTCAACACGAAAATCTCTTTCTATTGAAACCATTGAAAAAATTTGTAAAATAGTCAAAAGCAAAAATCCTGAATGTATCTGTTTTGTTGACAACTGCTATGGAGAATTTGTTGAATCCAAAGAACCTATTGAAGTTGGAGCAGACTTAATTGCAGGTTCTCTAATAAAGAATCCGGGTGGCGGAATAGTTGAAGCAGGAGGTTATATTGCAGGAAAAGCTAAATTTGTTGATAAAGCTGCAAACAGGCTCACAGCTCCCGGTATCGGTTCAGAAGGCGGTGCAATGTTTAATCAGCACAGATTAATATTCCAAGGGCTTTTTATGGCACCGTCAGTCGTCTCAGAAGCATTAAAAGGAGCTGTGCTTGCTGCAAAAATATTCCAAGAAATAGGATATGATTCTACTCCAAAGTACTGGGAAAAACGTACTGATATTATCCAAAACATAATTTTCAAAGCACCTGAACCTCTTGAACAATTCTGCAGAATGATACAGTCACTATCTCCGGTAAATGGCTACGTTACACCAATCCCTGAATATATACCAGGGTATGAAGACCAAGTCATAATGGCTGGTGGAACCTTTATTGAAGGATCAACAATTGAACTTTCTGCAGATGGCCCAATGAGAGCACCATATGTTGCTTACATGCAGGGTGGCTTAAACTATGCTCATGTAAAAATAGCTTTAAAAAGGTTCCTCGACAAAGTTATTTAAATAAAATTTTAGAAAATATTAACTTATGTTAAGGGCTAAATAACTACTTATAACTAATTCTTTAGGATTAGTTATATTTTTTTTTTATAAAGAAAGTTGTTTCAAAAATTTTTGTGATATGCTGTTGTGGTACCCCTTATATGGGAAATTAGTTTATATAGTATAAGAAGAGGAAGGTTAATATGTCATTACCAAATGTATCATATTTCTCAATGGAAATCGCAATGGATCAGTCATTAAAGACATATTCTGGCGGTTTAGGATTTTTGGCAGGTTCTCATATGTTATCTGCAGGTTATTTACAAATGCCAATGGTTGGTGTAACTATGTTATGGTCATATGGCTATTATGATCAAAGAATTGCACACGATGGTCAAGTAGAAGTTGCATATATTAGAAAATACTATGACTTCTTAAAAGATTTGAATGTTTCAACTGAAGTAGATATATTTGGCGAAAAAGTTAAGGTAAAAGCATATTTAGTTGAACCTGAATTATTTGGAGCTTGCCCTGTATACTTATTAACAACTGACATTGAAGGAAACAGTGATTGGGCAAGAAGTATTTCTCACAAATTGTACGACGGAAATGAAAAAATAAGAATTGCTCAAGAAACAGTTCTTGGTGTTGCAGGTGTAAGAATTCTTCAACAAGTAGGCTACAAATTTGATGTAATCCACATGAATGAAGGACACGCTCTTCCAGCTGCATTCGAATTACTAAGACAATATAACGGCAATTTAGAAGAAGTTAAAAAGAGAACTGTATTTACAACACATACACCTGTAGCAGCAGGTAATGAAGTACACTACGTTGATACTCTATTAGAAGGTGGATTCTTTGCGGGTGTTTCTAAAGAAACAGCTATTCAACTAGGTGGAGAAAACTTCTCATTAACAGTAGCAGCTCTAAGAATGTCAAGAATTGCTAACGCAGTATCACAATTACACGGTCTTGTTGCTAACAAGATGTGGGAATGGGTAGAAGGAAGATGCCCAATTAGAGCTATTACAAACGCAGTAAACTTACACTACTGGCAAGATGACAGAATAAAAGAAGCTAATACTCCGGAAAAACTTCTAGCTGTTAAACGTGAAATGAAAGCTGAATTGTTTGAATATGTTGCAAATGTTGCCGGCAAAAGATTCGACCCTGATGTATTAACTATCACTTGGGCAAGAAGATTTGCTGATTACAAACGTGCTTGGTTAATTTTGATGGATAAAGACAGAATTAACAGATTATTGGATGCTAACAAAATTCAAATCATATTTGCAGGTAAATTCCACCCAGATGATGTAATGGGTAAAGAAATGTTTAATAAACTATTAAATCGTTCTCACAGCTTAAAGAATGTAGTAGTTTTACCTGGATATGAACTAGAATTATCAGGAAAATTAAAACGCGGTTCTGATATTTGGTTAAACACACCATTGAGACCGTTTGAAGCATCTGGAACTTCTGGTATGTCCGCAAATGCTAATGGTGCTTTACACTTGTCTATCTATGACGGTTGGACAGTTGAAGGTACATTTAACGGAATTAACGGATACACTGTTGAATATCCTGGTTTGGATGACGAAATGCCTTGGGAAGAACGTCATTGGAAAGATCATGAATGTATCATGAATACTCTTGAAAATGAAATTATTCCTACATACTACGAAAATAAACAAGAATGGGCTCGTTTAATGAGACAAGCTATCAGAACTTCTGAAGCATACTTTAATTCAGATCGTATGGTAATTGAATATTACAACAGATTGTATAAACCAATTGCTCATAGCGATTCTTCTTCAGGAGAAGAAAAGAAAGAAATGAAAATTTCTGAAACACCAACATTTGATGCTTGGACATTCTCAAATATTAAGTAGAGAAAACATTTATAAAAATAGGCTTCCAGTTTATGGGAGCCTATTTTTTTTATATAAATTATAAATTGTTACGAAATCTTAATAAAATAATAGTAATAACTAAAGAATTTTTAACAAAATGCCGTAACAAATGTTAAGGGAACAAACGAAAGGAAACAAGTCATGGGTATGGCTGCGTCTCAGGCTAGATTTTTAGGTCTAACCGCGAGAAAAACAAATA
>CALVHB010000054.1 GCA_944327275.1 Candidatus Gastranaerophilales bacterium
GTTCTTTTTCAAATGCAAAATTGCCTAAATTGCAATCGCAAAACTTCGCGAATTCTTTAGATAACTCTTTATTTACTTCAATCTCCCCAAAAGGTGTTTCAAAAGAGTCATATGTTGTTGTTAGACAGCCAAACATCCTTTCATAATGTGAGGGAGCAATTATAAAAATATTTTTTAAATTTGGCGAAAGATGTTGTATACCTTTAATGGCAAGTTCCCCAGAGTATATATAACCAGCGTGAGGCAATATTACGGCTTTTGAATAATATTTTATACCTTCAATCCTATTTTTTTCTATAAAAATTTTTAATTCATCTTTATTTGCAGGATAGAATGTTCCTGCTGCTGCAGAATGTTTTTTCATAAAATTATTATACAGCTATTTTCTTATTTTGAAATAGGATAGTAAGTTAATAAGATATCAGGTTCAAAAATATCTGTTTGTGCAATTCTAAAATTATAACTGTCGTTTATGTTATTTATTTGTCGAGAATCAAAACAGGATAATCCTCTATTGTCTCCTGTTATTTTTGGAGCTATAAAATGATAAATTTTATCAGCGTATTTTAACATTTCTCCATTAAGATGTCCTCCGCTTTCAACTAAAATGCTTTTAATCCCTAATTCAAAAGCTTTTTCCAGTATAAATTTCAAGTCTAATTTTTCATCTTTTGCAGGAGTTTTGATAAAATTTATTCCACCTTCAAACATATCAAGTGTCTCGTTGAAAAGGTATATTTCTCCACTTTTGTATATGGAACTTTCTAAATTAGTTTTTAGTTTTCTATCAAGGATGATTTTTTTTCTATGCATCATTGTTGGATTATCCGCAATTATTGTTGAAGAAGTTGTTAAAATTGCATCATATCTGTTTCTAATTTTTTTTACTTCATTTCTTGCATTTTCAGATGTTATCCATTTTGAAGAACCATTAAAAGTAGCTATCTTTCCATCAAGTGTTGTTGCTGTTTTGATGGCTACAAAAACTTTATTTTTAATCATGTTCTTTATAAAAACTTCATTGAGGGTTTTACATTCTTCTTCTAATATATTTTCAATTACTTCTATTCCAGCATTTTTTAGCTTTTTTATTCCGTTCCCTGCAACTATTGGATTTACGTCTCGCATTCCAATAACCACTTTTTTGATACCTCTTTCAATGATTAAATCTGCGCAAGGTGGTGTTTTCCCGTAGTGAGAGCAAGGTTCCAAATTTACAATCAAAGTACCGTTTTTTTCTTCTCCGTTTTTGATTTTTAAAAGAGCATCTCTTTCTGCGTGATTTTCTCCGTACTTTTTGTGGTAGCCTGTGGATATTTTGTTTCCGAATTGATCAAGAACTACGCATCCCACAAGAGGGTTGGGAGAAGTTTTTCCCTCTCCTTGTTTGGCAAGTTCTATGCATTCTTTCATAAATATTTCATATTGCATATTTGCATTTTACTATAAAATTTGCTATATTAAAACGAAAACTTAAAAGGAGGTTGTTTAATATGGACTTAAAATATATTGGTCACAGTGCTTTTGAGATAAAGTTAAAAGAAAATTCTATAATGGTAGATCCATATGTTAGTATTAATCCTAAATATAATTGGCACGAGGCAAATATTACAGATATTTTTCTGACTCATGCTCATGGGGACCATCTTGGGCAAGCTATCGAAATTGCAAAAGAAAAAGATGCTACAATTACCGCAATTGTTGAATTAGCTCAGTACTGTAAGGAGCAAGGTTGCAAAGTAAGATCTGTAAATTTTGGAGGCTGGTTGTCTTATGATTGGGGAAGAGCTGTTTTTGTCCCTGCTTCCCATACAAGTTCTTTGCCTGATGGCCGTTATGCCGGAGAACCTGCAGGTATCGTATTTGATGTCGAAAATGTTAGGATATACCATGCCGGAGATACTGGTCTCACTTCTGAGATGAAGACAATAAAAGAATTATATCGACCTAATATTGCAATGCTGCCAATTGGCGGACATTATACAATGGATGTCGAACATGCTGCTGTTGCTGCAGATTGGCTTGGCGCTCAGACTGTCATCCCTATGCATTATAATACATTCCCTGAAATTAAGACTGATTTGGAAAAATTTGCGGCACTGTTACAAATTAATAATTCAAGATGTGTTGTTCTTGATCCAGATAAAGTTAATTAAAATATTTTATATATAAATATAATAAAATAAAACAACTGATTTACTTGAAAATCAGTTGTTTTACTATTATTAAAAAGTAAGATTACTTATATTTGTTATGCTTACGCTTCTTTCTTGCTACCGCCTAAAACAAGACCTAGAACAAGACCTACTGCTGCAGCAATACCACCGTAAATCAATGCCGCTTTACCTTTTCCTTCTTTAGGGAATGCTTTTTTGATTTTTTCAAATGCATTTTTAACTTCTTCCCTTCCAAGGATTTCATCTTTAAGATGTGTTTTAGCTTCTGCGAATGCTGTCTTTTTAGCTTCAATGGCATCAACTATTTTCTTTTCAGCAGTGTCAGCTACTTTTGCAGCATTTTCAAATTTATTTCTTTTTGCTTGTGCTAATTCTTTTTTTGCATCTCTGTAAGTTTTGTTTTCTTGTTCAGCTTCTGCATAGAATTTACGAACTTTTTCATTAGCTTTATTTAATTTCTCTTTTGCTGAATCTAGAGTTTTCTTGGCGTCTTCTTTTGCACTTTCTTCTGCGCTGTCAAATGCTGTTTTTGCATTTTTATATTCTTCTTGTGCTGTAGTTAATTCGTCACTGACAGTTTTAGCAGTGTATTCTGTATCATCAATCTTTACTTTTTTAGCTTCAAATGCATTTTTAGCTTCAGAAACTTTTTTCTCTAATTCGTCTAAGTTTTCTGGAACTTGAGCAGCAATATTTACTTTTCTTGTAGCTCTGGCATCTCTTAATTCTTTTAATTCTTTTGTTCCACCATTGTTGTACTCTAATGATGCATCTTCAAGAGTTTTTGCAGCATCTGCATCAATTTCTTTAACTTCATTACTTGTAAAAGAATCTGGTTTTTGAGTGAATATTTGTTCTAGAGTTGGTTTTTTACCACCAAACCAACCACCTGCACCTGCTCCAACAGCACCAAGACCTAAAGTGCTAGCAAGTACATCTGATTTACCTTTTTTTTGCTCTTGTACTTGAGTTGTTTTTACTGGATCTGCTCCATTTACAGAACTTACTGCCATAATCTTACCTTTCTTTTTTATAAACACACTTTTCTTCTTTTAATATTAACACTCAAGGTAATTTTTTTTTGCTTTTTTTACCAAAAATGTTAAGAATTATTAAAATTTTTATTCTTTTTACTTATTGAAAATTTTCTGTTAGCATTGTATTTTGGACAAGAAAGAAGGTTTTATGGATATTTTATTTGTTATTGATCGATTAGAACTTAAGTATTTTGAATTTAACAATCTTGTTACAAATTTTTGGTTAATAAGAGAGTTATTAAATGAAAATAAAAGAGTTTTTATAACTACTATTGATGGTTTATCAATTATTTCGGGGGTTGCTTGTGCTCATTGTTTTGAGGCTTATCAGAAAAACTCAAATATTTTTTATGATAAATCAAAATTAACAAAAAATATAAACGATTTTAGTTTGGTCATGTTTAGGCCAGATCCTCCGGTAGATATTGACTATATTAACGCAACATATGTATTTGATTTTGTTGACAGAAGCAAGACAGTAATTCTTAATGATCCTGCTGCTATAAGAAATTTTAATGAAAAATTACATGCTTTAAAATTTATCAGTCTTATGCCGGAAAATATTGTAACTTCTTCTAAATCTGATATTATAAAATTTTTAAATATCCACGATGAAATTGTTTTAAAACCTTTGAATGCTTGCTTTGGTTCAGGTGTAATGACTTTAAAAAAAGGTGATAAAAATACAGCTGTAATTATTAATTCTATGACAAAAAATCAAACTCAGTTGGTTATGGTGCAAAAATATATTGAAAAGGCAAAATTTGGCGATAAGCGAGTTATGTTTTTAGGAGATAAAGTATTAGATGTTGCAATGCAAAAACTACCTTCAAATGATGATTTCAAATTTAATGAGCATTGTGATAGTAATATTGTAAAAGCAGATGTTTCTGATTCAGAAAAAGAAGCGTTTATGCCGGTAGCTAAAGAGTTGAACAAGCTAGGTTTACCTATGGTTGGTCTTGATGTTATAGATGGTAAGATAATTGAAATAAATGTTACAAGTCCTTGCTATTTTATAAAAGAAGTAAACGCTTTGCATGGTGTACATCTTGAAAAAGATATTACTAATTTTATTTTATCGAAACTAGATGTACCTTGTTGTTAATTTTAATTTTCAACAATACCGCCTATGTCTACAATTTTGACTATTGGTTTCCCTTCTTTAGTAGAGCCTATAATTGCATTAAAGTTGTGCAAGTCCATATGATGCAATCCGTTTTCTCTAAGGATTGTTTGTAAATACTCTATTATTAGAGCTTCTTTGGTTGTAGGTTCAAATTGTTTGTTCGGATGGCTTATCCCTGGATTAATTCCTGCTTCTATTATTTCATCTAACTTTATTCCGGTTTTTTCAAAAAAATCGGTTTTAAATTCTTCTATATTTTCATAAGTATTTTTAAATTTTACGATAGGGCTTATATGTTTTGGCAAGGTTGCGTATTCACTTGTTAAGTATCCAACTTTTGCATCTCCCCAATAAAATTTTGAGATATATTCACTGTTTATATTTTTAGTCAAAAACAGACCATGAGCAGTTTCAGCTAATACTCCATTGTTGTTGTATTCGTATGAAAAAGAGTTTCTTTTTTTAAATAGTTTTAAGAATAATTTTTCAAGTGTCGGATTTTGTCCTCTTTCATTAATTAAGTAACCTCTTTTCAGGTATTGCCCTTTAACTTTCAATTTTTTGATGCGTATTGAATTTGTTTCTGGTAATACCCCGAAGTGTCTTAAACCTTTAGTTAAGTGAACTGAGGCTTCTTTTATTCGCTTGTTTTCAAGGTCATGTTTGTTTTGTTTGTAATCGCGTTTACCTTTATTGACACCATATGGTTTAAGATGTTTTATTGCTGCACGAAAGAGTAAAAGAATTTTTTGAGCAATAACATTTTTCTCTTGCAATGTGTCCGCCTTGATTTTAGAATACCATCCATCAGGTAAGGAACCGGCTATCCAATCAGCTTGTGTATCTTTTTCAAATTCTCTTAGAATTTCTTCTTGAGTTTTTATAAACTTTTTTTCAAAGGATTCTGTTACTCCACAAAAATTCTGTTCATAATGATAATGCGGATTTGAATTAAATTCGCCTCCGCAAGAAGTTTTCATAGTATAGTTTTTCATCCCAAGAATTTTCACAATAAAATAAAAACTAACAAGATAATATTTTGCTAGTTTTTAAGTGTAATATTTACAATTATTAACAATTTACTTAACTCTTGAGAACACTTCTGTATTTATATCATCAAAAGTGTTTGTATTGAAATAAGCACACGATGCTACCATAGCAGCATTATCAGTACAATATTTCATTGGAGGTGCAAAAACCTTATAGCCTTCTTTTTCAAGATTAAATATTTTTTTTCTAATTTCTGAATTAGCGGCAACACCGCCAGCTATAACGACTTGATTGTATCCTGAATTTTCAAGAGCAGTTTTTAACTTATGTAGCAAAGTTGATGATACACACTCTTGAAAACTTGCGCATATATCATTAACGGGTAGTTCTTCCTCTTTAAATGATTTTACTAATCTGAGTACGGCTGTTTTTAATCCGCTAAAACTGAAGTTGTAACCATCTACTTTAGCTTCAGGGAGTTTAAATGCCTTAGGATTTCCTTCCTGAGCCAATTTATCTAATCTAGGCCCCCCGGGATATGGTAGTCCTATTAATCTTGCAACTTTATCGTATGCTTCACCTACTGCATCATCGATAGTTTCTCCCAAAATCTTTTGTTCTGAATATGATTTTACATCAATGATTTGAGTGTGTCCCCCACTTACTAAGAGTGCCATGAATGGAGGTTTTAATTCTGTATCAAGATAGTTGCCACAGAGGTGAGCATTTAAATGATTTACACCAATAAATGGTTTGTCATAAGTTAAAGCCAGAGTTTTAGCAGCATTTAATCCAACAAGTAAGCAACCAACAAGTCCAGGACCCACTGTACCGGCAAAAGCTGTTATATCATCCGGGGTTATTCCTGCATCTTCTTTTGCTTGTTTAAAAGCTTCATCAATAACAATATTTATAGAATCAAGATGTTCTCTTGCTGCAATTTCCGGAATTACTCCTCCAAATTGTGCGTGAGTTTTAATTTGAGATGCTACAACATTTGCAATTACTTCTCGTCCGTTTTTTACAATAGAACATGCTGTCTCATCACAGCTCGATTCTATAGCCATGATATAGTTGTCATATCCGCTTTCCGGGCCAATCTTTATTTGTTGTTTTGAGAATAATTTATTTTTTATATTTTTCATAGTAATATTATATTACAAAAAGGAATTAAAAAATGAAATTTATCGATAAAAGTAAAATAAGAGTAGTTTCAGGTCGTGGCGGTAACGGAATGGTTGCTTGGCGTAGAGAAAAATATGTTGACAAGGGCGGCCCTGCCGGTGGTGACGGCGGAAGGGGCGGTGATGTTTATTTAGTCGCTGATGAGAATATGTCTACTCTTATGGATTTCAAACATAAATCTGTTTTTAAGGCTGAACCTGGTGAAAATGGTGGAATAAAAAATATGCATGGCCGTTGCGCTAAGGATTTGTACATTAAAGTTCCGGTTGGTACTGTTGTAAAAGATGTGAAAAATAATGTTATTATTGCAGATTTGACCAAGCACGAACAAAAGGTCCTAGTAGCAAAAGGTGGAAGAGGCGGAAGAGGAAACGCAAGATTTGCGACTGCGCAAAAAAGGGCTCCTCAATTTTGCGAACCGGGAGAACCTTCAATAGAAAGGGAATTGTTTTTAGAATTGAAATTAATTGCTGATGTTGGTCTTTTAGGGATGCCAAACGCTGGGAAATCTACTCTTATTAGTAGAATTAGTTCAGCAAAGCCTAAAATTGCAGATTATCCTTTCACAACACTTATTCCAAATCTTGGAGTTGTAAAAAAACGTTCTGGAGACGGCTATGTAGTGGCTGATATTCCAGGATTAATAGAGGGAGCTTCAGATGGTGTTGGTCTTGGACATGATTTTTTACGACATGTAGAAAGATGCAGGTTCCTTCTGCATTTAATTGATTCTACTGCTGATAATCCTTTTGAAAATTATACAAAGATTAATTCTGAACTTAAAAAATATTCTGAAAAACTTGCTCAACTATATCAAATTGTTGTTTTGAATAAAATTGATGCTATAGATGAAGATAAGAAAGATGCTTTGTTTAATCAATTTAGTGCTGTGTCTAATGATGTGTTTATGATTTCTGCTGTAACGGGTGAAAATCTTGAAAAATTAACAGATTTTATGGGAGCTAAAGTTGATGAAATTCCTAAATCTGAAACTGAAATTGTTGTGGAAGAGGATTTAGGTGCTTATAACAATGATGATAGTAGTTTTGAAATATTCAAAGTTGCGAAAGATACTTTTATTGTTCAAGGTGGAAAAATTTCACGTTTAGCTGGTGTTACTGATGAAAGAAATTCTGAACAGGTTATTAGGCTTCAAAATATTCTAAAAGGTATGGGAGTTTTTGATGAACTTTCTAAAAAAGGCATAAAAGATGGCGACACTGTTATTATTGGGCATTTGGAGTTTGCTTTTTATTCTGAGGAAATTTATGGCTAAAATTTTAGAGAAAGGTTTATATGACTGTAATAAATGAAAAATTTACTGTTAATACTCAGGGCTTTACAGATATTATTGATATAACTCAAAAGGTTAAGAACGCTGTGTATTCTCATTCTCTGCAATCAGCTGTAGTTCATGTTTATGTTGCAGGTAGTACTGTTTCAATTACTAATATTGAATTTGAACCTGGGCTTCTTGTTGATTTACCTGAAGTTTTAGAAAAAATTGCTCCCTTGAATGCTGATTATCATCATGATGCGACTTGGCACGATGGTAATGGATACGCCCATGTTAGAGCCTCAATTATTGGAAATAACACGGTTGTGCCTTTAATAGATGGGGCTTTACAATTAGGTCAGTGGCAGCAAATTGTTTTAATCGATTTTGATAACAAAGCCAGAACAAGAACAGTTTATGTTCAGATTGTTTATTAAAAATTTCTAAAAAAAAAGAGGCCTTGAATATTTTCAAGACCTCTTTTTCCATTTTTATTATCTAATTTTTATAAGTTTTTACCAATTTCATGAATTTTAATGAAGTTTGTTCCTCCAACAAGTAATTCAGGAACAGAACCTGTAATTACAATGTAATCACCTTTTTCTAGGTTCAACTTGCTGATTAAAGATTCATCCATAGCTGCTAATGATTTTTTATCGATAGATGCGTTAAATTCAAGAGGGATTGGGTATACACCTCTATACAATTTAATATCTCTACAAATATTTTTATCAGGGCAGCAAGCAAAAATAGGAACACTTAGTTTCCCTTCAGCTAGCATCGCAGCTGTGAATCCACTTCCTGTTAGCGCGATTGCAGCTTTAACCTTCATTTTTCTCGCCATATCAGCAATAGACATACCAATTGCCATTGCTTGTGAATCTTTTTCTTCTTCTATCATTTTTCTTGGGAATTTGTTTTTTCTCATAAATGGAGATTCTTCAACGGCATCAGCGATTTTTTTCATCATTGTAACTGCTTCAACTGGATAAGCTCCGGCAGCAGTTTCCCCTGATAACATAATTGCATCCGTTCCATCTAATATAGCATTTGCTACGTCAGAGGTTTCTGCACGAGTCGGAATTGGGTTTTCAATCATACTATCCAACATTTGTGTTGCAACAATTACAACTTTTCTTTTTGCGTTTGCTTTTCTGATAATTGTTTTTTGTACGATAGGTACTTTTTCTGTTGAAATTTCAATACCTAAATCACCTCTTGCAACCATAATACCGTCAGAAACTTCGATGATACTATCTATATTGTTAACTGCTTGTGGTTTTTCGATTTTTGAAATAATTCTTGCAGTTGTGTTGCCATGACCGTGTAATAATTCTCTCAATTTTACAACGTCAGAAGCTTCTCTTACAAATGATAATCCAAGGTAGTCAATATCATTGTGAGCAGCAAATTCAACAAATGTAAGGTCTCTAGCTGTTAATACATCAAGACTTCCTTGTGAACCTGGGATATTAATACCTTTTCTTTGTTTAAGAAGTCCATCTGTCAAAACTTCTGCAAAGATGACTCTATCTTCTACTTTGACAACTTCAAGTTGAATCTTTCCGTCATCAATCATGATTTTTTCACCAGGAGTAACATCATCAGCCATTCCTTTGTAGTCAACCGGTAAAATATCACCAGTAACCTCAGGTTGATGTCTGAATTTTAGTATTTGGCCTTTTTTTATTTCTATTGATTCAGGAAGATTTCCGATTCTGATTTTTGGACCTTGTAAGTCTAATAATACAGGTATTAGTCTTTTTTCTTCTTGTTCAATTTCTCTAATGTAAGATAAGTTTTGTTTGTGCATTTCTACATCGCCATGTGAAGAATTTAATCTGAACATGGTAACACCAGCTTTAAAAAGCTCTCTAATTTTTTCCTTAGTTGACGTTGCAGGGCCAAGCGTTGCAACGATTTTCGTCATAGTGTAATTATCCATTTTCTTCCTTTCTATGTTGGGTAAATTAAAAATTTTTCAATACATGTTTACAAATATTAGTATGTACGTTATAATTCTACACGAAAAAGGTTTACTAGTAAATATGAGGAAGTAAAAAATGAAGAAATTTATTTTAGGAGTTTTGACTCTTTGTTTTGTCCTCTCTAATGCGGTAGCAGCTTATGCTGTGTCAATCGCTGATGTTGGACAAAATTATTGGGCTAACAAAGAAATTAATTATGTTGTTGAAAATAACATAATGTCTTTGTCAGAAAATCGTTTTAATCCGGAAAAAACTATGACCAGAGCTGAATTTGTGAATGCTTTGTTGAAAGTTTTATCTGATGAAAACATTAATGTAAACATTAGTAACAAGTTTACAGATTTAACTGCATCTAATCCTGATTATGAAAATATTTTACGTTCACAGCAACTAGGTTTGGTATATGGTTATCCTGATAGAACTTTTAGACCAAACAATTGTGTTTTAAGAGTTGAAGCACAGTCTGTAATAAGTCATATTACAAAAGATATGAATGCTGATACTGCGGTATTAAAGCAATTTAAAGATTCTGCTTCTATTCCTTCTTGGGCAAAAAGTATTTATGCTAAAACTTTAAATTATGGCATATATGTTAACTATCCTGATTCAAGAGAATTGAGACCAATGGATAAATTATCAAGAGCAGAAGCAGCTGTTCTTCTTGCAAGACTTAAAGAAAAATTAGATCTTGTTAAAGAGCAATATCTTGGTAAAACAAGAGTTGAACATCTTGCTGTTACAAAAAAAGCTCCAAATAACGAAGTTAGAATAAACAATGTTGAAAGTGTTATTGCTGAAGGAAATGTTCTTGCTATTGCATTTGAAGATAAATTCAAATCTGAAGAACATCAAGCAGGCGACATTGTTACTTTTGTTGCTAACGAAAATATCTGTACAAAAGAAGGTACTCTTGTTATTCCTCAGGGAACAAAATTTGTTGCTAGAATCAATGAAATAAAAAAACAACGAGTATTTAACAAAAACGCAAGAGTTTATCCTCAGTTGTGTAAAATAGTTTTGCCGAACGGTAAGGAACTAGCATTCAATGCTAAACCTTTCTCAAAAGATTACTCTTTGAAAGAAGGTCCTTGGATGACTACAGGTAAATTAGTTTTATGTACTTTAACAGGTGGTGCTGTCGGTACTGGTGCAGGTGTTGGTTTTGCATTTATTCCAAATCCTGCAGAAATTGGTACAGGTATAGCAATCGGTCTTCCTATAGGTGCAACAGTTGGGCTAGTTACAGGTTTGGTTACTCCAGGTTTGAAATACCATGCTAAGGCCGGAGAAGAAATTTATGTAATTTTGCTTGATGATGCTTCTATTTCAAGAGTTCAACAAGCTATATAGTTTGATAAGTATTATTTATTATAAATATTTTAGGGGGCTACTTTTGGGTAGTCCCCTTATTATTATGGGTATAGTAAATCTCTTGATAAAGTTTAAAATGAATATGTAACTTTTTTATTAGAAATTTTATTGGGAGTATTTTTATGAAAAATGTATTTTTAACTTTAGTTGCTGTTGGTACAATTACAATGTTTTCTCAAAGTGTGTTTGCTTGGGAGTCTATGAATATGAACACTAATTGCCCTTGTATGTCATTATTTAATCCTTCAAATTATACAATTGTTCAGCAAGATAAACCCGGATTTAGTTTAAATCCTTTTACAGGGTTTAAAAACTGTAATAAGTGTAAGGTGAAAAAAGAGAAGAAATGTGATGAGTGTACTGAAGTAATGTTGAATCCTTGTCCTACTTGTAAAAAAGCTTTTGCAGAGCCTACTTGTGATGAATGTAATCAAATTTATCTCCAACCGAAATGTCCTTGTATGATTAACGATTAGAGGAAAAAGAATAAGAGCCTGATAATTCAGGCTCTTATTTGATTTTTTATTCTACAATATTTTTTAGTGTGTTAAAAATTTTATCTGTAATTTCTTGGATGTACTCTTGGGAAACCATCCCGTTTATTACTGCATCTGATATCTGATAGGCAGGTCTTATATATTGTTGTGCAGTTTTGTTTACATCTTGGAATTGTAAATCTGCTGCTGTACCGGTCTTACCTCTCAAGGCTGCGCGTTTGTACCATCTTTCTTTAATTACTTCAAGAGGAGTGTAGACATATACTTTTACATCCATTATATCTCTAATGCCTTCATTTAAGACATACAAACCTTCAGTTAAAACAACTTTTGCCGGCTTTTTTACGTCTCCGTTGGGATCTGATACACAAGTTACAAAATCGTATCTAGGAGATACAATTTCTTTTCCCAACTTAAGATTTATAAGATGTTTTTTCATTAGTTCTAAATCTATTGCATCTGGTGTATCAAAGCTGAAACCTGTTTTGAAAAGTTCTTCATAACTGCCAGCTTCCAGTAATTCTTTTGATGTATCCTTGTAGTAATCATCACATCTTATTACTGTATAAATACCTTCTTTTTTCTCTTTTACGCAAGCTTTAATCGTATTATCTACAAAAACAGTCTTACCGGAAGCACTTTCTCCTGTTATACCGATTAAAAATGTTTTTTTCTTTTCTTGTACTACTTTTCTTGCGATATTTAATATGAGATTTTCAGACGTTTTTAAAAATAAAGGTTGAGCTTGTAGTCTATCTTCTTCAAGAATTTTTTTTAGTGACTCAACTATATTGGAAATTACTTCCATATCTCGTCTGCTTGAGTAATAATCATAACTTGTTAGAAAATCAGTAGCCATTCTATTTCCCCTGTATGTATTCTAACATTTTACATTAAACTAATTTTATTTTGTAGAAATAATAAATTTTGTAACAATATTATTTCTTTTATTAAAGTTTGTTCGAAAAATTGCCGATATGGGAATATGTGAAGTAGCCTTTGCAGTAATTGATTAATTTTGCTGATAAAAGTCTACAAAGGTATTTGAAAAATAGGAGATGTGTCATGTATCATGATGAGATTTTTGAAAACGCACTAAAGGATGTTAAAGAAGAAAATTACAGAGCCCTAAAGGAAGAGATTTTTTCTATGGAGGAAGCAATTGAAAGATTTTTGAGACCGATTTTTGAATGTACTTCAAGTCGTTCTGAAAGAGATTTTAATGTAACATCACTTTAAAAATAAAAAAGGTCGCTTTTAAAGCGACCTTTTTTATTTATTACCATAATTAATTATATGCAAATTCTGCTATACTGCCTAGTAAATCCATTATTTTTTTGCCTCCATTGGTTTGAAGTTCTGATTCTCTTGCATTAAGCGCTAATTCGTATGCTGCTAGAATTTCTTCTGGTGCGCCACCTTCTTCTTGTGCCTTTTGTTCTGCTGCTTGTAGAAGTTGATCTTGCATTTGCCCAGAAATCTCTGCATTGTATGCTAATTTTTTAGCTTCTTTTTCGTTTTTTAAGTTTTGTTCTTCTGCATATAATTCAACCTCTGTTTTATCAAGAGAGTTCTTTTCTCCAGTCGCTTTATCCATCAATTTACCAACGCCCCAACTTGCGACAAATCCGCCAATTAAGCCACCAACAAATCCGACAACTGCACCGGCAACGTTTCCTATTCCCGGAACTACTGAACCTGCAATTGCACCGGCGGCTGCTGCGCCAGCTGCATAACCTAAGACACTAGCTCCAACTTTTGCTCCTGATTTTGCTAGTTGTTTATTGCCTCTATTAGAGTAATTGCCTTTTGCACGTTCCTCTTTATCAATGTTATAAGATTTGATAATATCAGGGATTTCTATAGCACCTTCAAAAAGTGCCATTAGCCAAGATCCTTTTACCCCTTTTGCAGCGAGTCTTAATCCTGCGGATCCCCTTGCAGACTTCAACATGCTACCTTTTACATTATAATAGCCTGTTTTACTTTTAACAAAATGTCCAAATTTACCAATCTTTGAACTTTGTTTAATTAATCCGCTTTTTGTTGCTATATTTACTTTTGCATCACCTGCTCTTACAGCTTCTCGAATTTTTTTCAATTGTTCTTTAAGTTCAGAGCCTGTCATTTTTTTATCTTTAGCTTCTTGGATTAATCTTTTTGCTTCTGAATAGTATGCACTAATTGTATTTTGATTTTGTAATTTTATAAGCTTTTTATTACTTATTTTTGATATATCAATATTTGAATTATTATAAACGGGTAATTCAGAACCAAGTCTATTCATTTGATTATATAAGTTTTTATTTTTATATGTGTTCCATAGGCTATTTTTATCTTTAAGATATTCTAAAGATTTTTTTTCTGCAATTCTGTCTTCTGTTACCTTTTTCCATGCATCCATGTAACTCATACCTTCACCTTTTGCTTTGAAAGCTGCATAAGGTTTTCCGAATGGTTTTCCTGCTAATGGTAGTGCCATTGCAATAGGTGCACCATACATAATTTCTTGTCCAAGTCCAATAACTTTGTCTTTATCTGTCAATTCAGGAGTTGGCGCTTGTACGTTGTATAACCAATATGACAACTGTTGGTTGTAATTTTGTGTTGGTTGAATATTAACCATAACATCTCCAATTCTTAATATATAAATTTCCCCGTATATATAATAAAAATTTTTATTCTTATAAATTTACATAAATCTTTTAATTATTAAGAAATGTAACAGACAGTTTTTCTGTCTGTTACTAGCACATATAATTTAGTCGGTTTATTCCAGAAGTCATTGCCATGAAATCTTGATCCATAGGACTTACTGCTCCGTTTCCGTATAACATTTGCTGCATTAACATTAACTGTTGTGGAGTTATTGTTGGTTGTACATAATTAACTTTATTGAATAGATTTGTATTTTGGTTAGTTCCTTGAGGAATTTGTATGTTATTCTGAGTTATGCGATTTGCGGTTTGCTGTGCTGCTTCAGCTTCTGCCTTTTTTTCAGAATGACTTTTGCCAACAATCTTACTTGTTAGCCAATCTCCTAAAAAAGCACCTATTACCCCTCCAACCACTGGAATAGGTATTAATGCTTGCCCAATAGAAAATCCTGCAGTCGCTGCTGCTAATCGCGTTGCTGATTTTCCTATTTCAAGTGTACCACCGCCTATTCCTTTATCATTAAATGCTGAGAAAATATTTGGAAGTTCAAATGCTACACCTAAAAGTACACCGAGCATTGGCATTCGTTTCCAAAACTCTTTGCCAATAACTTTTCCTTTTGCAAGTATTCCGTTAGTTGCCTTACAACCGTTTTTTATATCTGGGAAGAGAGTTGAGAGTGATTTCTTCATATTTCCCCAGACAGAAGTATTTTTAGTTGCAGTTTCAGCACTTACAAAAGCATCTTTAACCTGAGTATGTATATTTTTAAATCCCTTTGCTTTTTTCGATGCTGTCAGCGATTCTGTTATTGCATCTTGAAAGTGTGGATCAAATAACAACCTGTTAAAGCCGTTAGCTATTCTGCCAATTGCTACCATAGTTACCTACCTATTTTATAACCTACCTTATATACATAAAAAATTTTTATTACTTTAAATTGACAAAATATACTTTTATATTAAGGAATGTTAACAATTCACTTTTTAATACAAGCTACATATTATTTACAAACATTGCTCAAAGTTGTATAATTACTTTATGTACTGCAATGACGGAAAAATATTTATAGAGGCTGATGATCAGTGTATTGATTGCAAAAATTATGCTGAAGGAGTCTCTTGTCCGTTGCTTACTGCTCTTGGGATAGGGGTTGTATATCTCGAAAATAGTTTGACCGTGACTAATTGCGGATTCTTTAAAAAATTTGAAAGAAATTTATATGTGGTGAGGAATGATGAGAAAAATAACACTGATTAATGGGGATGGAATTGGTCCAGAAATTTGTGATTCTGTTGTAAAAATAATAAAGGCATCAGGCCTTGAAATCGATTGGGATATTCAAACTGCCGGTGCTGATGTAATATCTAAAGAAGGAGTTCCCTTACCTGAAAGAGTTTTAAATTCAATTAAACATAATAAAGTCGCACTTAAAGCTCCGGTTACTACACCTATTGGTAAAGGCTTTCGTTCTGTAAATGTTCAATTACGTAAAGATCTTGATTTATATGCTAATCTGAGACCTTGTAAGAATTTGCCAAATGTAAAGACAAAATTTGATAATGTCGATATTGTAGTTGTCAGAGAAAATACAGAAGATTTGTATGCTGGAATTGAAAATCAAGTTGATGAAAATACTGCTGAAAGCATTAAAATAATTACTCGCGGGGCTTCTGAAAGAATTTGTAAATTTGCTTTTGATTATGCTGTGAAAAATGGAAGAAAAGAAGTTTGCGTAGTTACAAAAGCTAATATTATGAAATTATCGGATGGTCTTTTCTTAGATTCTTTCAGGAAAGTGGCAGAAAATTATCCAAATATTTCTAAAAGAGAAATTTTAGTTGATAATTTATGTATGCAACTAGTTCAAAATCCTTCTCAATTTGATGTTTTAGTATTACCGAACTTGTATGGTGATATTGTCTCTGATTTATGTGCAGGATTGATTGGCGGTTTGGGTGTTGCGCAAGGGGCTAATATTGGAAAAGATTATGCTGTGTTTGAGCCAGTACATGGCTCTGCTCCTGATATTAAAGGAATGGATAAAGCTAATCCTACGGCATTACTTTTATCTGCCATCGAAATGTTGAAATATATCGGAGAGTATTTTTATGCTGAAAAAATTGAAAAAGCATTATATAAAACTCTTCATTCCGGTATTTTTACGGCTGATTTAGGCGGAAATGCATCAAACAGTAAATTTACTGACGAAATAATTAAAAATCTTCCTCAGTAAGACCTAAGTCCCTTAAGAATCTTCTATTGTCAGAAAGCTCCAGAAGTTTTTCATCTTCAGTAGGATCTATTATTCCTTTAGAAAACAGTTCTTCCATTATTTTGTTGTGAGAATTATTTTCAGGGTTTGATAGTGCTAGTTTTGTGAATTTTTTTATGTCACATTGTTTCTCGTATAGGTTTAGTGTTTTTTGAGTTAGTTTATTAAGAAAAACATTTTTGCGTTCTTCAAAGTCCACATTTAATGGATTTGTTGCTGTACTGGTATGTTTTTGTTTTTCTTTGTATAATTTTTCTACCAATTTCTTAAACATCATAGAAACATATCCTCTGTGTACATTATACATTACGTGTCAACTTTTTCAATAATTCTTTACAAATGTACATAGATTATTTTTTTCTTGATTATAACTTATATTTAAATTACAATTTTAGAAAAACACATATTAAAATTAGGATAAGAAAGAAGGTTTATAATGCTTGATATCAAAATGATTAGAGAGAATCCTGAAAAAGTAAATGAGCTTTTAAAAAGAAGAAATCCAGAGTTGTCTATTGATGAAGTATTGGAAATAGACGTTGAAAGAAGAAAAATTCAAACTCAAGCTGATGAATTACGTGCTAAGCGTAAGGCTGATTCTCAAAAAATTGGTTTGATGAAAAAGAATGGCGAAAATACAGATGCTGTTCAAGAAGAAGTTAGAAAACTTGGTGATGATATCAAAACATTAGAAGAAAAACAAACAGAGCTGGATAATAAACAGCGTGATATCTTGCTCCACATTCCTAATATTCCTGATGAGTCTACTCCTATAGGATTATCTGAGGATGATAATGTTGAGGTTTACAAATGGGGTGAACCAAGAAAATTTGATTTTGAATTTAAAGCACACTGGGATATTTGTGAAGAAAAAGGTTTGGTTGATTTTGAAAGAGGGGTTAAACTTTCTCAAAGTCGTTTTATTTTATACAGAGGTAAAGGTGCTAAACTTGAAAGGGCTATAATTAACTTCTTTTTAGATTACCATACAGGTGAGCAAGGATATGAAGAAATTCTTCCTCCTTTTATGGCAAATGCTGCTACAATGACAGGTACAGGACAGTTGCCTAAATTTAAGGAAGACATGTATAAGTGTGTGGATGAAGATTTGTACCTAATTCCGACAGCAGAAGTTCCTGTTACTAATATCTATTCAAATGAAATTTTATCAGAAGATGATTTGCCAAAATATATGACGGCTTATACTCCATGTTTTAGACGTGAATCAGGTTCTGCAGGAAAAGATACAAGAGGTTTGATTAGAGTACATCAATTTAATAAAGTTGAATTGGTAAAATTGTGTACCCCTCAGACTAGTAAGGAAGAACATGAAAAATTGACAGAAGATGCAGAAAAAATGCTTCAATTACTTGAATTACCTTATAGAAGAGAAGCTCTTTCAACTGGTGATATCGGTTTTTCTGCAAACAAATGCTGCGATTTAGAGGTTTGGATGCCTTCTTATGGTGCATATAAAGAAATTTCAAGTTGCTCAAATTTCGGAGATTATCAAGCAAGACGTGCAAATATAAGATATAGAGACAAGGCTACCGGTAAGACTCAATTTGTACATACAATAAATGGTTCTGGTCTTGCTGTTGGTAGAACTTTTGCAGCTATAGTTGAAAATTATCAACAAGAGGATGGTTCTATTATTATTCCTGAAGTATTAAGAAAATATACAGGTTTTGATAAGATATAAGCCTTTAATATAAAAAACAAAAAAGCTCCCGATTGGGAGCTTTTTGTTTTTTTACTTAGTAAAAATTATATTATTTCGTCTATTGTTTCAATTCCTTTTCTGTTTAATGAATCTTTTGAAGCTTTTTGTGAAACTATTTTGTTATCCATGATAGCTTCTAAAGTTTGGTTTGCATTTTTCGCAAGTTTTTTTAAAAACCTTATAACATTTGTACCTTCGTTGCTTATTGGATTTAAGAAATCCCATTCTCCAACAACTAGATTGTCCGCAACCCTTTCATCTCCGATGTAGCCAACAAGTGCCCCATCAACTTTATGACCAAATGCTCTGTCAAGTTTATTTACTTCAATTTTTACCGGATTATGTTGTTGTCCAGAAATAATACCTAGACATTTTGCTGTTAGTTTTGGGTCGTTTGTTCTTTCTAAAATTTCATAAAACGTTTGTTTGCCTGCTGGGGAAAATTTAAAGCCGGTAAATGCAGTTTTTTGCGGGTAATTGTTTTGTATATTAGCTATTTGCATACTTTTTCTCCTTGTTATTTTGTAATAGATACGATTTTAACACAAAGTTGCACTATTCTTTAATAACTTTAACAAAAAAAATTTTGCTATTGTGTTAAAATTTATTACTAAATGTGTTATAATGGAGGAAGAAATAGCATTTAAAAGGTGAAAAGATGTACGAATTTCCGTTTGAACTTGATGAATTTCAGAAAGATGCCTGTGATTTTATATCTTCTGGAAAAAGTGTTGTAGTATGTGCTCCTACTGGTGCAGGTAAAACTGTTATCGCTCAGCACGCTATTCATTTGGCTTTAGAACAAGGAAAAAGAATATTTTACACAACTCCTTTAAAGGCTCTTTCTAATCAAAAGTATTATGATTTTGGTGAAAAATACGGACAGGATAAGGTTGGTCTGCTTACCGGTGATACCTCTATTAATAGGAATGCCCAAATCGTAGTTATGACGACTGAGGTGTTTAGAAATATGCTTTATGGTACCAATTTTGGTGCTGTTGCAGATAACTTGAAGGATGTAAAATATGTTGTTCTCGATGAAGTTCATTATATGAATGATGAACAACGTGGTACTGTTTGGGAAGAAAGTATTATTTATTGCCCTGTAAATGTTCAGATAATTGCTCTTTCTGCTACGGTAGCAAACGCGGATGAACTTACTGATTGGATTAATACCGTTCACTCAAAGACAGAACTAGTTGATACTGATTTTAGACCTGTACCATTGAAGTTTTTCTATTTTGATAGTTCCCAACCGACAAAATTGTTGCCTCTTTTAACACCTAGTGGGCAGTTAAATAAAAAAATTAAGCCTGAAAAGAGACTTTTTGGTAAAAAATTACAAAATAAGAAATCATATGTAAAAGATATTGTAAGAAATCTTCAAGCTCAAGATATGCTCCCTGCAATTTACTTTACCTTTTCTCGCAGAAAATGTGATGAGCAGATGGAAAAGTGCGCATCTTTAGACCTTGTTACAAAGTCTGAACAAGCTCAGATTAGACAGTTTGTTGATGAATATATTGCTGAAAATCCACATTTATATAATAACAAACACTTAGAGTATTTATATCGAGGGGTTGCTTCTCATCATGCAGGACTTTTACCGGGTTGGAAGAACCTTGTAGAAAAACTCTTTCAGCAAGGTTTAATAAAGGTTGTTTTTGCAACAGAGACTCTTGCTGCAGGAATTAATATGCCTGCAAGATCTACTGTCATAAGTTCTACAAGTAAAAGAACTGACAGTGGACATAGAATGCTTACAGCAAGTGAGTTTCTGCAAATGTCAGGTAGAGCAGGCAGAAGAGGAATGGATGAAGTTGGATATGTTGTTATAGTTGGAACTCAATTCCAATCTCCTGAAGAAGTTGCAGAACTAGTTTTATCTGATGCAAATCCTTTAGAAAGTAGATTTTCTCCATCTTATTCAATGGTCTTAAATTTATTGCAAAGGTTTAGTTTGGAGGAAGCGAAAGAACTTATTTTGAAAAGTTTTGGGTATTTTTCATCCGGAAGTCGTTTGCAGCCGCTATTAAAACTTAAATCTCAGATAGAGAATGATATTAAAGGTCGTGAATTTATTTGCCCGTCTAAGTTAAGTAATGATGATTTAATAAGTTATGATAAATTAAGGCACATATATGTCCAAAATAGACAAACTTACAAAAAGATATGTAAACAAGAAAGATCTAAAAATAGACCTCTTTCGGAAGATGCTATAAAATTTGGGAAAGAAACAAAACAATTACTTCAAAAAATGCACGATTTCCCTTGTGATCGCTGCAAATTGTACAAAAAACATTCAAAAAATTTAGAGGTTACAAATAGATTTTCTTTGCGTTTGCAAAAATTAGATAAAGAAATTGAAAAACAGAGAGATATTTTCTGGGATAAATTCCTTTCTCATAGAGCAGTATTACTTGATATGGGATATTTAAAAGATGATTTTCCAACTGAATATGGTATTACTACTTCACAGATACGTTCTGAAAATGAATTGTTTATTGCTGAAATAATTTTTTCTAACGTGCTTGATGAATTGACTCCTGCTCAGTTGGCTGCTGTAGTATGTGCGATTACTACGGAAGAATTGAGAATTGATATCCCTTATTTACCGATATCTCAACCTGTTCGCAAAACTTTGAATTTGATACGAAATATAAGAAGAAAACTTGAAAAAGTTCAATCTCGCTATTCTGTAGAAGCGCCTATGTATATTAACCCATATTTTAGTTCACTTATTGAATTGTGGGTTGAAGGTGCTGAATGGGAAAGTTTGGTTGAACAAATTGATATGGGAGAAGGCGATATTGTACGTTCATTTAAAAGAACGGTTGATGTTCTACGTCAATTTACTCCAATTAATAATGTTCCGGAATCTTTAGTATTTACTGCCCGAGAAGCTATTGAAAAAATTCTTAGAGAACCTGTGGATGTCGACTAATTTGTTTTAATTTGACAATACTAACTTTTTGCTGTTTAATAGCTCTTGTAGTTTCTATATATAAGGATGTGTGAAAAGATGATTTTAAATATTGCAAATACCCCTCGAGTAATTAGTTCAATGAATTTTTCAAGTTCTTGTACTCCAAGAAAAAATAATTTTTCAACTGCTAATCACTTACAATTTGATACTGTTTCTTTCTCTGGTAAAACAAGACCATCTAAAACGGTTGAGTATGTAGTTTCTCAAGCTTTTAAAAATTTAATATCAGCAAGAAACCAATCAGGTTCTTCTTTAGGCACTTATGTCTCAAAACGTAAGGGAGTTAATCTGTTTTTACAAGAGACAGTTCTAGGTAAAGAAGCAAAATTAACTCTTTCAAATGGAGTTTTTGGAGACAAGTCATATGCGAATTTTAAATTAAATCGCGAGTTAAATAAAAATTCTTCAATAACTGCATTAGATGATGATATGAATCAAGTTCAAGCTGCAAGATTAATAAAAAAATATATCTAAAATAGTGTATAAAATACCTTATTTAGTTTTGTAAAATCTTTGTATCTCTTTCAGTACAAAGGATTGCGCTTTATGTTAAATTATGTTACAATAGTAGTAGGAAGGTCCTGATAAAGATGAAAATTAGGTTTCCGATGAGTGTTATTCCCCACCCCACTCTTTAATCAAAAAGGTATCCGGTTACTTAACTAAGAGGTGACATTATGGATACACTATATTTTGCTGACAATTATGAGTTAAAGAAGCTGATTGGAACTGCTATTAATGTTTCAATTATTGGGATTTTTGTTTGGGCACAAGCTTTTATGTCTATCCAAGCAAGTGATTCAAAGATAGCTAAAGTTACTGCTCCTGATTTTGATACGGGCCAAATAAAAGAGAAAATTCTTCATAAAATTTCACCAGAAGTTCGGCAGAAAAAATTTGATGAAGATATAAAATTAGTTTTTCCTAAATCAGTTATTAATGATGTTGAAAATGGTGTTAAATATATTAAACTAACAAAGTATTATAGTGGTAGACCTGTAAGAATTAATGTAGTAGTTGTTGATAGAAATATTGCAGATAATTTGGAGTTAAGACCTGCTCTTTCTTCAGATTCAACGTTAAGTAGTAGAAGAACTATTACAACAATTGCTAAAAATAATGATGCTTTAGTTGCATTAAACGGTACATATTTTAAACCTCAAACCGGTGTACCTCTTGGAACATTAATGATTGACCAAAAAATTTATACAGGTCCTATATATGATAGAGTTGCTCTAGGTATATTTGATGATGGTTTTGATGTTGCAAGAATACAATTAAATTCAACAATTAAGGGAAGTGGCAAGATTATAAAAGTTGACAATATTAATCAACCAAGAATGTTGTCTACTCACGTTCTTGTTTATACTCCTGAATGGGGAAAGTATTCTCCAGCTGCTCCAAAATACGGTGTAGGTTTGCAGGTTATTGATAATAAAATTGAAAAAGCTTCTGCAAACTCTATAGAGATTCCTGAAAATGGATATGTTATTTCAGGTCCAAAAAGTATCCTATATGCTTTGCTTGAAAAAAAAGATGTAAAACTCGATATAAAAACAACTCCAGAGTGGAAAAATGTTAAGCACATAATTAGTGGTGGGCCTTATCTTGTTAAGGATGGTGAAGTATTCGTCGACATGACTGCTCAGAAGTTAACTGCAATTGGTGGTAGAAACCCTAGAAGTGCAATCGGTTATACTGCTGATAATAGATTAGTTTTAGTTGCTGTTGACGGCCGCGAAGGAAGTTCTATTGGAATGACACTTATGGAATTAGCAAACTTTATGAAATCAGTTGGATGTATTGGAGCTATTAATTTAGATGGTGGTGGTTCAACTGTAATGTATGTTGATGGAGCTGTTGTTAATAACCCACATCAAAAAGGAGGAATCCCATTATCAAATGCAATAATTCTCGCAAGGACTGCTGAATCTTAACTCATAATCTTTTCATATATAGCACATCTGCTGCACAACTAGTGCAGCTTTTTATTTTGAAACATTTTGGTCAATAATTTCAGATATCCAAGGAATATAACTATATTTACCCATAAATGCAGTTACTGCAAGATAAATCAAAAATCCATAGATAACTAATTGGATTAAAGAATAATCAAATATAAACGGCATATTAAGTAAAAATGTAATTTGCGCAACAAGCTTATTGATTAGAGGAATGAAACTTAAAATATTTGAAATCCATCTTATAAGCATTGATAGTACTACGAATGCCAAAGAAATAAATATTGATTGAAAAATATGGTATTGTAAAAACGGTCTTAATTTAGCTTGGGTAAACAATCCGATTATAAGCCAAATAAAACCTGCCATACCCATAGTTAGATATGTAAAAGCCGCAACTATTTTTTCGATCATGAAAGGGGAATCTTGTCTCATTTATACAGGTTCTCCACTTCTTTTTTTATCAATATATTCATCCAGTACTTGATTGTAAATCAATCTGTATTCATCATTTTCTGGTGCAATATTTATAGATGAACGATATGATGCAATAGATTGTTCTATATCTCCTTTAAGATAGTGTGCATTTCCCAATAGCATATATGTTTCAGCACTGTTTGGTTTTATTCTTATTGCTTCTCTATATAAATCCATAGCTAAATCAATGTGGTTGAAATTCGTATATAAATTTGCTAAAAGGACTTGTGCATCTATTTCTTTTGAGTTGATATTTGCAGCTTTTTTATACATTTCTACTGCAATATCATATTCTCCAAATTCTGATAGTGCGATGGCGTAACAAATATATGCTTTGTAGTTGTCGCCTTCCATTTTTAGGGCTTTTTCAAAGTAATTATAAGCCTTTTCTCTTTCTTTCATAAGAGTTAAGGTATTACCAATACATATTGCAACAATTTTATTGTCAGGATTTAATACAAATACTTTTTTATACAGCTCAAGAGCAGTTTCATAATCGTATAACTTAAAGCAAACATTACCCATATCAACTAAGGCTGTTATATTTTCAGGATCAAGTGATAGTGCTTTTTCATAATATGCTTTTGATTCTACGTAGTCTTCATTATCTTGATACAATAAAGCAATAGCATTATAAATTTCTGGGTTTGTTGAGTTTAAATCAATAGCTCTGTTGTAATAAAAAAGTGCTTTAGGGAAATTTTTCCATTCAGCAAAAACGTTACCCATATTGTAATATATCAAAAAGTTTTTAGGATTTACTTCAAGTGCTTTGTTGTAATAAGAAAGAGATTTTCTAAAATCTTTTTCATAAAACCACATTGTACCCATACCTACTAATGCTTGAACATCGTCAGGTTTTATCGCTAAAAGGCTCTCCAAAACTGACATAACTTTATCATAATCTTCAATTTGAAGATATAACTCTGCAAGTCTATGGTAGTTATCAATGTTCTTAGGCTCTTTTGCCATAACCATAATTAATTCATTTATTTGTTTTTCTATTTCTTTATTCATTACAACCTACTTTTTGATATAAAGTACTATCTCTCTCATACTATTCTACATTATTTCCGATATTTTGCAATACTATTTAGAAATGTTACAACGTCTTTTAGCTTTTTATTAAAGAAAAAGCTCCACAATTTGTGAAGCCGATTACGTTATTAAAAAGCTTTATAATCTTTAGAAATTTCTCGCCATTCATCCTCATTTATGCTGAATGCATTACTCCAAAATTTCTCTATAGCATATGTTTCCCGTTCTTCCTTATGAAGGATATGTACTACTACGTCTCCGTAGTCGAGTAAATTCCATCGATTTTTTAAGTCATTTTCCATTCTTACAGGTGTACGAGAAAACAGTTCTTTTATTCTATCTTTAGTATTATTCATGAGAGCTTTTACCTGAGGAGTTGAATCTCCGGTTACAATCACAAAATAATCCGCTAAAGAAGATACGTTACTAATATTTAAAATAGTAATATCTTTTCCCAGTTTGTCATCAAGTATTCCCGCAATTACACAGGCAAGTTTTTTTGAATCAATTTCTTCTGTCATATTACACCTATTTGTCTAATCTGTTTTGTTATTCTAGCACAAACACAGTGAAAGTTCAAAAAGAAAATTATTCAATCATATCTACTCTGCGTTTATGTCTACCAGCTTCAAAGCTTGATTTTAGCCATACATCAACAATATCAAGAGCCAAATGTTCTCCAATAACTCTTTCTCCTAAACACAAAACATTTGCATTATTGTGTGCTCTGGATACTCTTGCAGAATAAGTATCTCCGCATAGTGCAGCTCTGATTCCTCTTACTTTATTTGCGGCTATTGACATTCCAATTCCTGTTCCGCAAACAAGAATACCTCTATTTGCTTCCCCTGAAAGAATTTTTTCAGCAACGTGTTTTGCAATAATAGGATAGTCGCATGATTCTCTTGTATAAGTTCCAACATCTATATATTCAATGTTTCTGGCTTTCAAATACTCAATAATTTGTTCTTTGTAGTTAAAACCGCCATGATCTGAGCCAATAGCTACCTTTAAATTTTCCATATAACCCCTCTTTCTTTAACACACTTTATTATACATTTTTTTCTTTATGTTGCCAAGCAAAGATTAAAAAATGCTAACAAAAAAATAAACTCCCATTATAAGGGAGTTTATTCTGTTTTTATACCAAGGCCAAAGCCTTCCATTCCTCGTTTTTGAACTAACTTGTTATTTTCAATCACATAATACTGGTTACCAATAACTGCTTTATTATCTTTACTTACACATTTGTATACCGGATTGCCTGAACTATCTTGTGTTAATTCAAATTTATATTCGGTGTTCGAATCCTTATCAACAATTGTGAATTTAGAAGGGACTCCATTGTTATATTCAACTTGTGTAAATTTGCCAATAATATCTTGAATTCTTTCTGATTCGTCAATACAGTCTGCATAGCTTCCGACTGTGAAGTTTTCATATCCTTTCGCAGGTCCTACTGGAGCTTCTTCTTTTTTAAGATTTGCAGGGTCTGTTTCTTTTTCAGGTTCTTTTACCAGTTTAGCTTGAGGGTCTGTAAGCTGCGTTACCCCTTTGATCAAATCAGTTAAGTTAGGAGATGTTAAGGTTTGCCCTGTTGCTGGATCTGTATAGGTATAAGTAATTTTACCTTCCGGATCAATTTGAACAGTGTAACCATCTTGTTCTGTGCAACCTAGTTGAGTTAGGGCATTTTTTGCCTGTGTAAGTTTATCTTTAAATGTATCTTGTGGTTGTTCTTGTAAAGGTTGTTGTTGTGGTTGTTGTTGAGCAACTTGCTGTTGAGGCCCTTGTACTTGTTGACCTCCACCTCCAAACATGTTCATAACGCCACCAAGAAATGATGATACCATGCCAAATCCCATCATCCAGTTCATCCATTTTGGAGTCGAATTGCAATGTCCATAACAAGAATTATCGTAATAGCCGTATCCACCACCAGTGAATACGTTATTATTAATTACTGTGTTATTCTGGAAAACATTGTATTTGGTTGTCCTAAACTGTCCTGCTTTTAGTCCGTAGTTAATTGGTCTACGTCCGCCACCGGACCAGCCTGTTATGCCATAGTATCCCATGTCATTACCTCGGTTTTATACTCTCTTATATATATAAAGTATATACGTATTAAATAATTGCTTAAATTCATATTTTTGTTAATATTTTGTTACAAAAAAAGGTTTAGCAAGAAGACTAAACCTTTTTTTGATTATTATAACTTACCCCATTTGGAGACAAGGTTTGCATATATATCTTTCATTGACATGTTTATATTTCCATTTTTATCAGTTTCATATACATCAGTATATCTGTCATTATCAATAGGTCTTGTATTTTTATATTCCACTGAAATTGTTATTTTTTTACCGTTATAGTTTATATTTGAGCTTTCAATGAAATTATTTGTAAATACAGCTGGTGTACCTCCACCTCTATATTCTCTTGATACTTTTGCTCCGACATATTTATCGTATAGTCTTATTGCTTCTGAAAGATTTTGTGTGTTGTATACACCCGGATCAAAGTTGAAGAAAGTTTTTGGTCTGAGTCTCATAAATTCAACTTCATTTTTAGGTTGTCCATTGATGTAATATAAACGTTTTCCGTCTTTGATTTCAATCTTACAACCGCTGCTTTCAAATAGAACTCTGTTGTTTTTATCAACACGTTTCTCTTTTTCCATCATCAATGTTAGTTTATTAACATCAACGATTTTCCCATCTTTAATTGCATTTGGATTTGCTTTTATTAATGCTTCTTTTAACTCTGGAGTTTCTGTTATACCAACTGTTTTAAAGTAATCGCTAACGGTCATTCCATTTTTTAAATTAGTTTTTTGCTTATCATTTAAGTCACTAAATTGTTTCCATTCAAGATTTTTCTGTCCTAAAGTTTCTAAATTTGTTAAGCTATATTTAACTTTATTAGGATCTTGTTTTCCATCATTACCTAAATTAGATTTTAGTGGATCTTTTTTCCCGTCATCTATAATTTCTGGTTCAAGTAGTTCTGGGTCTTCTTTTTTTGAAGTGTCAAGCCAGTTTCCTGGAGTGTTATTTGTATAAATTTGTGCAAGCAATTCTTTAAGAGATCCTGCACTAATGTTAACACCATCTTTGTTATAACTGTAGATCAATTTTCCATTTTCGCCATAAGCAATCGTATAACCGTCTTTTTGAGTAAATCCTAAGGTATCAAGATCCTTTCTTGCCTTTAATATAGTGTCTTGAATAGTACCACCTTGTTGGGTTGGTGAATATAGACCTGTTGTGTTTGTAAAATTATAATATGGCAAAGTCGGTGTGTAGTAATTTCGAGTACCAAATAAGTTACTCATAAAAGTATTTGCCATACCAAATCCTAACATCCAATTAAAACCACTCCCAAACATATTACAACTATGCATATGTGGTGGTTTGAAGTAGATATTGTTATTTATTATGGAAGTATTATTGTTCCAAAGATTTGTTCTTGTTCCAAAGTAGTTAGGCCACATGTTCACTTCCTTATTTTTATACTCTTATATATAATAAATATATACGTGTTAAATAATTGCTAAAAACTCATATTTTAATTTATAAAAGTTTACAATTATATATCAAGAGTTAAAAATTTATCTGCGTGTGTAGATTTTAAAAGTTGTGGAAAATCATTTATGTTGTGCGTTTTCAAAAAATCTATTGCTTCATTTCTTGCCATTTCGAGGATTTTAGCGTCTCTAACTATATCTGAAATAATAAGATCCGGTAATCCACTTTGTCTAGTTCCTAAAAATTCTCCAGGACCGCGTAGTTGTAAGTCTTTTTCTGCAATTACAAAACCGTCATTTGTTTGTGCCATGATTCCAAGACGTTCTTTTGTTTCTTGAGATTTTGTTGAAGTATGAAGAATACAGTATGATTGTAAATCATTTCTGCCAACTCTACCTCTTAGTTGATGTAATTGAGAAAGCCCGAATCTTTCGGCATTTTCAATAAGCATTACTGTTGCATTTGGAACATCAACCCCAACTTCAACAACTGTTGTTGATACAAGAATATCGTATTTTTTATTTTTAAAATCTGACATTACTTGTTCTTTTTCATCATTTTTTAGTTTCCCGTGGAGAAGACCTATTTTATATTCTTTGAAAACTTCTTTTTGGAGTCTTTCAGCTTCTATAGTAGCTGCTTTCGCAGAAAGAGTTTCACTTTCTTCTATAAGAGGGTATACTACATATGCCTGTCTCCCTGAATCTATTTCATTTTTTATAAGTTCATATACTCCTTTATGTGATGTTACAAGGGATGTTTTAATAGGTTTTCTTCCCTTTGGTAATTCATCTATTACTGTTAAATCTAAATCTCCATGGACAGTCAAAGCGAGTGTTCTTGGAATAGGTGTTGCTGTCATTGTAAGCATTTGCGGATTTTGAGATTTTTTTTTAAGAATGTTACGTTGTCTCACTCCAAATCGGTGTTGCTCATCAACAACTATCGCTCCCAGGTTATTGAAATCAACATCCTCCTGGATAAGAGCATGAGTTCCCACTGCAATATTCATTTGTCCGTTTCTTAAATCGGTTCTAAATTTTTCCCTAACTTTTTTACCTTGACTGCCTAAAAATAATCCAACAGAAATTCCCATAGGGGTTAGCCATTTAACAAGATTGTTATAGTGTTGCTGTGCTAATATTTCTGTCGGAGCCATTATTGCGCCTTGGTAGCCGTTTTCAACTCCTGCTAGCAACATAATTGTTGCAACAACTGTTTTTCCGCTACCTACGTCCCCTTGAAGCAGTCTAGCCATTGGAATATCAGAATTTAGGTCATTTAAAATTTCATTTACTGCTTTTTTTTGTCCCCCTGTAAGTTCGAAAGGTATTGACTTTATAAAATTATTAACAAGTCCATTTTGACTGATTTTTAAGGCAAGAGCATCATGTTTATTAGAATTTTGCTCTCGTATGTATACTAATTTTAACTGTATGAGGAAAAGTTCTTCAAATATTAATGAAAATCTTGCTTGTTCTAACAGTTCAACGGATTCCGGAAAGTGAATTTGTTCAATTGCGGTTTTTCTATCAAGGATACCGTGTTTTTCTCTAATGTAATCAGGTATAACATTTGTAATTTCGTTTTTATACGTCTCTATTGCATTAAAAATAGCTCTTCGCAAGACTTTAATACTTAAGTCTTCGCATACTGGGTAAATTGGGACAATTCTTCCTATATTAAGGTTTGAATTTTTGTCTTCCAAAAATTCTCCCGTCATAATTGAATATGTCGGTTTATCCAATGTTAATTTATTGTCAAATTTATTTCGTTTTACCTTTCCAGATAACATTATTCCGGCATTTGTCGGAAATTGAGATTTTATTCTTTCAAGCATAAATCTATTAGATTTTGCTTGGAAAAAGCTTAATTCAATTCTTCCACTTTCGTCTGTTACCGCTACTTTTATGACGGATAAGTTGTTTTTTGTATTGAAGGCTGACACTGATTTTATGTAGCCAAAAATAGTTGTAGATTCTCCCTCTTTTAGATTTCTGATTAGGGTTCTGGATGAGTAATCAATGTGCTTTTTCGGGAAATATGTAATTAAATCGTATGCGGTATTGATACCTAATTTGTTTAATTTGTAAGCAATTTTAGGTCCAACACCTTTAATGTACATGACATCCGTTTCTTTTGCTGATTTTTTAGGATGATTATCTGAATTTTTTTCGTCCTGTTTTGGAGCTATTTCGGATTTAATTACTTTTATTAATCTATCAATGCTTTTTCTTCGTTCATTAATGTTCGCAAAAGGGTAGTGTTCAAAAATTTCAATCATCAACTGCCATTTTGGATTTTTTTTTGAAAGTTTGTAGTATTTTTTTGCTTCATTTTTTATGAATGTAGAAAAAGGCTGTGTTTTCCCGTGAATGTCAATATATTTGTATTGAATTTCAATTTCTATAGCCTTTTTTAACTGTTCTATATTGTCAATCATGATAGTGTTAGTTTTTACTTAATCTTAAAACTTCGTATATATCCATTTTTTTTGCTTTACCGCGAATTGTTACATCCGCAATTTTAATTACATCTACAATATCACTGACTTGAGTGTATGTGCTGCTGCTTATTAGCATATTGGTTTTATATACTTTATTGTAACTTTCAATTCTGCTTGCAAGGTTTACCATATCACCAATTACAGTGTATTCAAGACGTTTTTCAGACCCAATATTTCCGACAAATGCTTCTCCAGTATTTATTCCAATTCCTATTTCAATTTTAGGTTTCCCTTCAAAAAGCCATTTTTCACGTAGTTGTTCAACTTTTTTAAGCATTTCACAGGCACATTTTACAGCGTTTTGAGGGTGATTTATGTCTTGTATTGGTTCTCCAAATATTGCCATAACGGCATCTCCAATAAATTTATTGATTACACCGTTATATTTTGTAATTATTGGTTCTATTTCTGAAAAGTATTCGTTCAAAATAACAGATACTTCTTCTGCTGTCATTTTCTCACTCATACTAGTGAAGCCTCTAATGTCTGCAAAAAGGACCGTAACGTTTGCTTTTTTACCGCCTAGTTTTATATCGTCAATATTTTGGACTACGTTTTTCATAATATCTTGTGAGAGATATTTTCCCATCGCATTTTTAATTTTTTCTTTGTTTTTTCCTTCCACAATGAATCTGTAAGAATAAGCAAATATCATTGTACTAAGTTGAGCAGCAATAGGTGTAATAACAAGAGGTACGATGTTATTGTTAAAGCAAATTATACAAAAAGCTATGTATAAAATTGCAATTAAAATTAACGTAATCAGTGAAGGTATAAAGGATAGCAAAAGAATTATCGAGAATGTAATTACGCTAAGCAGAGCTATAATTGCTATATTTATTAAAGGTGATACTTTAAGCATGTACTCATTTTCGAGAATATTATTCAAAATAGTAGCTTGAATATCAACTCCCGGATGGTTAAGAGAAACTGATGTCTCAAGTACATCTTCTACTCCTAAGGCATTAGCTCCTATTAGCACATATTTGTTATCGAATTCTTTCGGATCAACTATTGGCTTTTTACCCTCTTTTACCAATCTATTTGAATTAATAATATCAATTGCTGAATATTTTTTATGTGAATATTCTGAATTTTGTATAGGTTTGTAAAATTTAATTTGGTGCGCAATGTTGCCATTTTTTACAAAAATAGGTATTCTTAAGCCTGTTTTATTAATTATGATTTCTTTATTAGTTAATGTAATTTCATCTGCATTATTTGCGAGCATATAAGAACTAAGTGCCAAAGATGGATAGTAATTACCTTTGTACAAAATTAAATCATTTGAAGCTCTAAGTACTCCATCAATATAATCAAGGCCAAGATTTACAGAACCAACATGCTTCATAGCATTAAAATATGGTTCAGGAGCCATTGCCAAGCTATTATAAGGACTAATTTGTTCTTTGTTATAATTTGTTCTTTCGTCATTAATTTTTATTGAATATTTATCCTTAAATTTTTTGTCATATTCATTCCCAGCTTTCGTATCTTCATATTTTGGAGTTACAGCCATGTATCCACCGACATAGTTAGGGGTATTTTTCACAATATCAAAAAAGTAATTATCAGATGTTTCAGGGCGTTCTTTATCTAAATTTCGAAGAACTGAGTCAAACACTAGGACTTTTGCATTTGAATTGTCTCTAAGATATTCAAATATTTCTCCATAAAGAGACCTTGCCCAAGGCCAGCTGTAGCTGTCTAGTGATTTATCATCAATTACTATTAAAGAAATTTCTTCTGAACCATGAATAGTCGCAGGTGAAGCATTTATCATTGCATCATATATTGGCTTTTCCCAAAAGTATATTGATACGAAAGATATTAAAAATACTAAAAAAATGTGAAATAAAATTGATTTTAAAAAAAATGTTTTTCCCTTAAATAACTTCATTATGATTATCCCTTTATTTTATGATATAATAAATTTCGGAAAAAGGATAGATTATGAAAGAAAATTTAATTAAACTTTTGTCTGAGGAGAAAATTTTTCCTATTATAAGAACAAATGATGCGCAGGTCGCTATAGATACTGCAAAAGCGCTGATTGATGGTGGTATAAAAATATTGGAAATAAACGTACAGCATCCTTCAATATATGGTGCAATTGAAGAAGTTGCAAAGTACGCTCACGTTTGTGCAGGAGGTATAATTACTTCTATGCAGGCTGATGCAGCTCTTTTGTCAGGTGCAGAAATTATATCTTCCCCTGTGTTTTTAATGAACTTGGTAAAAATATCAAAAGATAAAGAAATTCCATATATAGCAGGGACTTCTACTGCTAATGAAGCTTATAACGCTTGGAAAGCCAGAATCCCTTTAATAAAAATTTACCCAATTACTGCGATGGGTGGTGCAATGTATGTTGAAGATTTATTAAGACCTATGCCTTTTTTGAATATTATGCCACTTGGTAATGTTAAAATAGATGAAGTTAGATCATATATAGATGCAGGTGCTTCTGTTGTAGGTGTTGGTAGAGATCTGTACAGTGGCTATTCATTAAACGAAATTACTAAAAGAGCTAAAAGAGTTCTTTCAGAGTTGAAAGGTTAATTATGAATGAAAAATTAGATATTGTTGCAATTGGTGAGAGTTTAATAGAATTATCAACTAATGCAAAAATGGCATCTGCAGGATGTCTGTATAAAAGCTACGGAGGTGATGCTCTTGCTACTGCGATTGCGGCTTTACGTATGGGATCTAAAGTTGGATTTATTACAAGAATTGGAGATGACCCTTTCAAAAATTTTTTGCTGGATAGTTGGCAAGCTGAGGGAATGGACACATCACAAATAAGACTTACAAATGAGCCTAATGGTTTATACATTATTGCAAGACCTACATTGAATGAGAAGGAATTAGTACATTATAGAAAAAAAATTGCTCCTTCGAAATTATCAATTGATGATGTAAATGAGGATTATATAAAACAAGCCTCAGTTATTTATGCTTCAGGAGTAACACAATCACTTTCACCGTCAGCTAATGAAGCTGTTGATTATGCATTTAAAATTGCAAAGGATAATGGGGTTTTTACTGCTTATGATCCCAATTATCATTCTTTATTAACTAATCCAACGGATGCAAAGGAGGCCTTTGCAAGAATAAGTGATAAAATCGATATAATGTTCATGAATACTAAACATGATACTGCTAATATTTTGGAGATAGATTCCCCAGAAAATATAATAAAAAATCTTTGGGATATGGGAATTTCAATTGTTGTTATTAAATCAAGTGAAAAAAGTGGATATTACACTGGTTATAATGGTAATATTGTGTTTACAGATTTCTATACTACTGAATATATTGATACAACATGTTCAGGTGATGTGTTTAATGGAGGTTTTCTGCATGCAATAACGCATGGATTTACTCCTTTTGAGGCTACAAAATTTGCCTCAATTGTTGCTGGACTTCAGGCAAAAGGAATTGGCGCCATAAAATCAATTCCGTATAAAGATGAAGTATATTCGATTTATAGGGGGAACAATGCTTAAGGCAGTTCTTTCCGGATATTATGGATTCAAAAATTTTGGAGATGAAGCTATATTGTCTGTTTTAGTCTCTCATTTGAAATCTTTAGGTGTTGATGTTACTGTTTTTTCATCTGATCCTACGTATACAGCTGAAACATATTCGGTTCGTTCTGTTAAAAATTTTGACTTATTTGGAGTAATAAATACTATAAAAAATTCAGATTTACTTATTTCAGGTGGTGGTAGCTTATTACAAGATGTAACAAGTCTCAAAAGTTTAGTTTATTATACTTTTATTATTGCTGCAGCGCTGCTTTTTAATAAAAAGGTCATAATTTTTGCACAAGGTATAGGCCCTATTAATTGTAAATTTGCACAATTTATAGTAATGAATTTGCTTAAATTTTGTAATTTAGTAACGATAAGAGACGAAAAAAGTTTAAATTTACTCACTGATTTTGGTGTAAAAGCCAAACTTGTATGTGATCCGGTTTATTCATTGAGCGTTTCCAACAGTATTAGGACCTCAAAGGTTGGAATTCAGCTAAGAAACTTCAAAACAATGAATAATTTATTATTACAAAAGCTTGCTTTATTTATTGTTGAAAAGTATTCTGATAGGGATATTGAAATTTTTTCACTTCAAACTACTCAAGATTATGAACTCAGTAAAACTTTTAGGAATATGCTTCTTTCTATAAATAAAAATATATCTGTTGAAATTGTTTCAGATGACATAATAGATAAAATCACACAATTGGATATCTTAATTGGCATGCGTTTTCATGCTTTATTAGTGGCTATAAAGGCCGGTGTAAAATGTTGTGCTATTAATTATGATATAAAAGTTGAAAAACTTGCTGAAGATGCAGCTATTCCTGTTATATCTATGGATGCTAATGAGGATTTTGATGATGTTTATTTAAAACTGCAAAACCTCAAAAGAGAAGATCTTCTGAGGTTTGCAGGAACAAAGTCTTTTGATTGGTCTGAATTTGATTCTTTATTGACCGTTTCCGAATAAATTTGTATAGTTTTGTTTAATTTTATTCATGAAATCAATAGAGGTTTTATTATATAATGATGTTGCACCTTTTAAGAATTCTTGTGAAGTAATAGTTCCGTCATTTTTACCGTTTTCACTTGAGTCAAGTGCTGCCATCGTTGCAGCTAATTCTTTCCAATCTGCAACACCATCTCCATTTATATCTATTTTCTTAAATGCAATTTGTGCATTTGTCGTAACTTGGGCTTTTTCATCAGCAGTTGCGTTTGCGCCAAGAGAGTCAAGTTCATGTTTTACAAATTCTTCTAAACTTACTTTTTTATTACTGTCTCCTGATTCGGTGTCAATCATTGCGCCATAAGATTTACCCAATTCTGAAACAGCATTTACATATTCTTGTTGTGATTTTGCAGCATCCTTTGGATTTGTAAATTTATCAATAATATTAAATCCTTTTCCAGCTACAGCTTTGCCATCAGGGCCAATCATTGTTGTCGAAGCTGCATCAAAAGTCAATCCTAGGGTTTTATCTTGGTTCGCATCCAAATCTCCTGCATATTGATTTTTTGCTAATCCTTTATCCGGAGCAACATAAGGATTTTTTGCATTTAACTGTTGCATTAAGTTTGCACCATATTGAAATGCAGCATCATATGACATTTGATTCATTTGTCCCATAATTGTAGATGTATAAGGCATTTGCATTGTAGACATCGGAAACATGGCAAATCCGCATCCAAAAATACTGTTACCATAAAAATTATTACCATGTAGCATATAACCAGTCATAGCAGTTTGAGTAAAACTGTTTCCAAGAGTTGTAAACATGTTTGCCATTTTACTTGTTAAGTTGTAATCAACCATTATACTCTCCGTTATATACTTTATATATAAATAAAGTATATTTTTCCTAAAAAATTGCGCGTAGAAATTAGCTATTAATAGCTTTATTCCCTTTATTTAAAAGGATTACAAACGCTTTTGTCTTTATTTAATATTTCTTAATAATTATTGCAATAAAAAAGAACTCTCACGAGTTCTTTAAAACTGCCCTGGGCCAGACTTGAACTGGCACTGGATTTAACTCCAACCGGATTTTAAGTCCGACGCGTCTACCGATTCCGCCACCAGGGCTTAATTTGAGCATATTCATAATAACTCAAACAGAATTAAATGTCAACAATTTGCTGGGTATGATTCCAAATATTTTTGCATTGAATTTATTTTATTTTTTAAGTTATTATTTATTCTTTCTAATTCAGTTCTTACATAATTTTCATTTTTTATAACAGTACGCCCGAAAAGTGCAGGATATTTGATATTTTTTAAGAATATATTTTTGAAGTTTTTCAATTCTTCAAAATCAGATTCATCAATTACTGTTGATAAATCAGATAATTCAATGAATAACTCCCCTAATTGAATTTTTGCTTTATTGACTTTTTGAGATAAAATAAGATTTTGAATTTTTTCGAGGTGTGAAAGAATGTGTTCATAATTACCTTTAATTTTTAATTTTTTTTGAGGTAGTATTTGCTTGAAATACTCCATGGTCTGCTTGTATCCAGAATCAATAAGCTTATTTCTTTTGTTCTCATTCATATTGAAGTCAACTATAACAATATCACCAGTGTTAAGAACTATATAGTCGTATTTATCGTTTTTGGCATATAAATTTGTTATAAATGAGGTCGACATAGCTGTCATACAACTATACACCGCATTTGCATAATCAATTCCGGATAAATCATTTGTATTGTAATCACCTTCTAATCTTAATTCAAGAATTCTTTCATCTTTAAGATTCAGATTTTTTGATAACTTCCACATTGGCCAACTTTTTTGAAGGTCACCATCAACAAGTAGCATGTTGTTATATTCAATTGGTTTCATTAGTCCGGGCATACAAGAAGATATTCTGATTGCAGAAGCTATTTCATAGTCAGGAGTTTCAAATCTGGAAAATTCTTTACATTCAAAATTTGACAAATTTGTAGTAATTATAACTAGATTTTTATCAATATCTTTAAAAGTTACTGCTTTATTTGCTCCTTTTTTGTAATTTTCTCCATAGAACTTTGTCTCAATAAGTTCTCTTACCCAATCTAAAAAAACTTCCCCTTTGCTTATCGCAAAAAGAGGCCCAATCCCGATAGATATATCTTTAAATAGTTCAAAATTAACTTTTAAGAAAATTTCTTTTAGTTCTTTTGCAGTGTATCCAACAGCTAAAAGGCCAGCAATAATCGATCCGACTGATGACCCAGCAAAAGTGTCGGCAGTTATTCCTAACTCTTCAAAAGCTCTTATAGCTCCTATATAAGAAACACCGCGAATAGCCCCGCCACCAAATAAACATGTATATTTTAAATCGTTATTCATATGATAATTATACTATGATTTAAATTTTATTCCTGTAGTAAATAGAGTATTTTTGTAATACTTGATATCATCAGTAGGCTGTATAAATTTTTCATCAGCCTTTGCTTTTGGAAGAAATACTCCAAATGTCTTATCTTGGTAAACTAATTTCCATTCTTCAGATTTTTGCAAGACATTAAAAATCGGGTAATACTTTTCTATAATAATAATGTCAGGAGGGAAATTATTAATTAGGTCTTTCCAATTTGGATAAGCAAGACAAAATTCTTTAAGCAGAGGTACCATATAATCATAATATACTTCTTCATATCTGCCATCCATATATATTAAGTTATCAGGATATAATTTGTAGGAGACATAACTTCCAAGTCCAAAGTTAACAAGAATATTCCCTTTCAAATTATTTTGTTTAATGAATTCTACTTCTTTAACTGGATATGTCCCAATACCAACAGGAACAGAAAAATCCTTTGAGACAAGAGTAAAAATGGATATAAATAGCAAAAGTCCATAAATCATCTTGTCCTTCCAACCAGGGAAGTTATATTTTGATATAAGTTTATAAAAATCTTCATAAACAAAACATAAGGTTGCTATTGCAAAAAACGGTAATAATTTAACATGGCTTATTGCCAGATATAATGTTGATAAAAGTACAATATACTTAACTTTATCGGCTTCATAATACCACTTTTTAATTCCAGAGAATTTTATTTTTTGTGTTATCAGTGCAATTTCTGTAATTATTGAACCAAACATGAAAATTTTGAAAGGAATTTGCCTGAATAGGTGGAATTTTGAAAATAATCCCCACCATTCAATAATGTGCGTCCTTTGCAAAGTATTTGCCATAAGTAGGAATTTAATATATTCAAGTCCCCAAGGATTTATAATTAAAGAAATAAATGATACGACAAAAGTTAATATATATTTTTTGAATTCTTTTTTATTTAAAAATTCCCCTAAAGCATACATTAAAAGCAGCCCAATTCCAGATATAACTCCCCCGTGGACATTATTCCATAATATTGTTAGTGGGGGAATTACCCATAATAATTTGTTATTATTTGTTAATCTGACTTTCTCGAGTATGTAAATAAATATTGTGAAGAATAAAAAGCTAAATAAATGACATCGTATAGGACAATTTAGGTTTGTCATTACAGCCATAAGTGCAAAAAAGTAAAATAATATATTATAAGGTTTTGCATTATCCCTTATTTTAATTATCCTTGAACAGAAGAAAAATATTAAAAATACCATTATTGCTTGCAATATAATCAAGCTATATGGTCCAAAGAGTTTTAAAAATAAGTAAAATATAACTCCTGATCCCCATTCATGATCCCACCAAGTGTGTGTTGGCGTATATGACAAAAAGTCTGTTTTTAAGACCTGTCCACCGTCTACAACACCCATTCCAGCGATCAATCGTGCCCATAAGTCAAAATCAAAAAAATTAGCAGTAGTTGAAAATGCTAATATTAGTAAAAATAATGTTAAATAAAATAATATCCCCTTTTTCATATAATTATTTTAGCATAAAAAAAAGGACCGGTTTATAATCAGTCCTTTTCTTTTTTTTTTAATCAAACTAAGCAGCTACAGAACCTTTAATTTCTCTAATAAGATATTCTGCAACCCATTCAAAATCTTTATTAGATTCAGCAGCTTCTTTAAGATATTTAACAGAAGCATCACCAATTCTGATTAGAGTCATTGCAACAACACCTCTTTTAATACCTCTTACAACTTGTAATTCATCAACAAGTTGAGGAAGTGCTGATTTGCCAATACTTACTAATTCATTTTCTAATTTATTTTTAGTAACATTATCTGCATTTTCTAACTTTGAAAGAATTTCATTAACTGTTTCCATTATCTTTTCTCCATTAATCTTTTCTATATTATGATTATAAACTAAAAAATAACATGTTTCGGATTTCCTTACATAATCTTTATATGATATAAATATTTATTCTAATTAAAATAAAAAAGCAGGTTTGATACCTGCTTTTGTGTGTATCTAGGTTGATATTTAACTATATATTTTAAAAGATCTTTCAATATTTTTATCAATTGCTGATTTAATTGAGTCATACTCAGTTTGTAGTGAGTTGTGTTCAGTATCTATGTTTTTCAACTCTAAATCGTATTTTTTATCTTTATTTTCAATTTTATTCATTGCTGCGTTATATTCTGCTTCAGCAATTGCTACTGCAGTATCGTTTGTTTGTTCTGTTATGTCGCTACAATTTGAATACATTATTGAATTCCAATTTTGATTACTGTCTACTTGTTCCATTGTTACAAGTCCATTTTCTAATGCAAATTGAATCCATTCTGTACTTGAAGCTAAACCGTCTTGTAGAACTTTGAAACCGCTTTGCATACGTGTAAATAGATTTGTGTACCATTGAGCTTTAGCTTCACCATTTTCGTTTGGATTCATTGTATCTATCCAAGTTACTTTTGGTTCGCCATATGTATTCATTATGTTGTTTAATACAATGACATCAAAAACGTCTTGTAATTCAGTTTTTTGTTGATCTGACACCTTATTATCAGGATTATTAACAAAATTCATCAAATTGTTTGGATCTGTAATCCAACCATTTATTGTTTCTCTGTCAATTACAACAGTAGTTCCATCAGCACCTTTTACTTGGAAGTTGTTGGTACCTTCGTTAAATGATGCACTATCAGAACCATAAACAAAGTTAATGAAATCCATCGCTGCTTGTTTATAGTTTTTGTAAGCAGTTGTTTCATTGCCATCTTTGTCTTTTCCAAATGAAGGGTCAGTAATATCCCACAATTTGAAAATATTAGTAGATAAATTTTTTATGTATTCTTCTAATGTATCTGCAACTGAAGATACATCAACTTTTTCAGTGACAGTTATTTCCCAATCTGGTTGTTTTCCATCACCACTAGCTCCATATGCAGCATCACAAGCTGCAAATAAGTCTGGTAATGTGCCTCCAAAATTTATTGTATAAGTGTCATCTATTTTGTAACTTGTTAGTCCATTCGGGATTTCTATTGCATTTGCCCAAGGATCTGATTCGTTATCCTCATCATATATAGCCAGTTTGTATGCTCCTGTTGTAGAATCCTTAATTAATTTATATGTATCGTCAATGACCATAGAGTGTGCATTTGGATCATATACGATATCAGATGTATCATTTTCAGAAACTGGACCTTTTGTGAATGTATTGTATGCTTCAACTTGGTTAAATTTCTTTAATGCTTCTATTTGTTCATGTAAAACTTTGAAGTATTCTTGAGTAGCTTCATCTTTCTTTGCTTTATCTTCAACTTGATTAACTATCTCTTCAAAGTCTACAATCCAGCCTTTATTAGTACTTGCATTATAAAAATCTGAATAAACTAATTCTGAATCAGAAGATCCATTAATTTCTGATAGTATGTCATTTAATGATTTACCAGAAGTTGTTGTTATTTGATTTAAGCTATTTGTTATATTATCCGCAATTGTTCCAGCATAAGCTGTATATGCATTATCAAATGCTTCAGCTTTTGAAATATATCCGTTATAAATTGCAGATGACAAAGCGGCGTCATATCCTCTATGATTAATTCCGTTAAGTTTTCCTCCGAAAAATAATGTTTCTAATTCTTCGGCAGTAAAACCGGAATCTAAGTTTGCAATATCACCATTTTCATCATAACCCTTGTAAGGAATATGTCCATCGTCACCTTTGTACGTGTTCAATTTATCAAAGTATGTTGTAGACTTTTCAAGTCCGTATGCACTTAAAAATGTGTTCAAATCTCCATTTGCATTCATAAAGTTTGTAGCATCTTTTTCAGAAACCAAAACTTGACCTGATGCATTTGCTAATGCATATTGGTTATTATAAGGATTGTAAGATGTTAATGCATTAAATGTTAATTGTTGGTATGTTGCATTATTATTTGCATCATAATTCGTAAACATCATTTGAGCTTGGTTAAGCGCATTAATATAAGCTTCACTTACTTGTGAGCTTTCAGTAGCAAGTCGCATCTTGTTATTGTTGATAATTTGAGCTCTTAACTCGTTATCAGACATACGAGATGTGATTGATAATAATCTTGCTTGTCCTGCCGCCATTCCCATAGTTGACGAATTATCCTTTCAATTTTCCTTAGTAACTTTCACTATGGTATATCGGTCAATTTATATTATTTCTTTAACAATATACAAAAAATTGTTACAAACTCTTTACAATTTTTTTAGTGCTTTTTTTAACATTTCAATCTTTTTGGATGTAGTACCTATTCCACAAAGCAGCATTGTCGATATATCGTTAGTTTTTTCATCCTCTATATTAAATTTATCAAACAATATTTCTGATAGCTCATAACCGGAATATTTATTATGTTTAATTAAGATTTTTGTAATATCATCCCCGAAAAATTCAACATTATTAACGTTTTTCTTTAAATTTATTATTGAATCAATTAATTTGTTTAGTTGTATTTTGCCTCTATTGGAATTAAGAAAATTAATATTTGCTTCAATAGATGTTAGCAAAGGATACGATGGAGATGTCGTATTTATCATAGAAAGAGCATTGCTTGCATCAATATCGCAATTTACATGCAAAAGAGCAGTTGGGTTTAAGCCTCCAGCTGTTTTATGTAAGGATTGAATAGTAAAATCTGCAATTTCTACAGAGCTTTCAGGTAATTTATCTGAAAAAGGATAAAGAGCTCCATGTGCTTCATCTACAATTAAATAAGCTCCAAATTCTCTACAAAGTTTTTTTATTGATCTTATGTCAGATACAATCCCTTCATATGTAGGAGAAGTAACTATAACAGCTTTTACATCTTTTAATTGATCAGGACTTAAAATAGTTTTTCCGTATACTCCCCAATATTTAATTTTGTTTATACTATAAAAAACTGGGATGCATCCACTTAATTTAACTGCATTAGTATGGGACTGGTGAGCATGTTCCCATATTAAAACTTTATCACCTTTTTTAGTACATGAAAGAACAGCTGCAATTATTCCTGAGGATGAGCCATTTGTTAGAAAGTAAGTATGTTTAGTTTTATAAATCTTTGAAGCACTTTCTTCTGCCTTAGAAAGAGCAAGCTCAGGATCATGAGCTTCAGTTTCGGAGATGTCGTATTTATAAAATTGATAAAACTTATGAAAAATAAAAAACTTCTGTGAATGAGATGGAGTCGTAAACAAAAGTTTTTTATTTTTTCTTTTATACAGGCTTATTAAGCTCATTTCTTATTTATTCCTAATCTCAATACTTCTTTTAGCGCAATATTGAGTCAATGTCATTTTATCTTTGCTGTTGTTGTAGTTAAATCTACCGGATACTGTGTATCCGCCATTTTCATTTTTTTCAATTCGAATCGGTGTAAACTTGCATTCTACTGTTTGTTTTTCAGAAAGAGGTAAAACTATTTTAAAATTTCCTTCAATATTAATATTTTCATCAGTTCTGAATTTCATACCACCAGCAGAAATATCCAAAGTTGTAATCTTATGAGACAAATTGTCAGAAACTAAATCCAAGTCATACATATATTTTATACGAGTATACTGACGTCTTTGAAGAAATCTGTGTTTTGCAGGAGTTGCAATTCTTACACACTTACCATTGATTTCTTCCGGATAAGAATCGAAATACAAAGTTCCATGTGATGTTTGTGTATAAAACTCACAAAAATTATGCTTCATCATTCCAGTAGGTTCATATTCAAACTCAACTGTAAAATATTTAGGTTCAACATCAATTATTGTACCTTTGTTTGCGTTTCTGAAATCTGACGGAACAACTGTAATTTTTCTATTCTTTTCTATTAATTCTCTCATATTAACCTCATTTCTTTGACTATTCTACACTATTTTAATTAATTTGTCGATATGTAAACAAAAAAAAAGCCCTGCAACAACACAGGGCAAAATACTGAGCAATCAGAAGAGTTGAGGATTTACAATTATATGATAAGGTTTTTGTTTTACTTTATCATTCAACGAAATAGCTATTACTAAACACAAAAAAATAGCCCCTAAGTATTAGGGACTATTTTTTATATCAATAAATTGAATACTCTAATCTTTTAAGAATGATTCATAATTTCTTGCAAGAAGATGAGTTCTTACCTGATTAATTAAATCCAAAGCAACACCGACCATGATTATCAAAGATGTAGCACCGATACCTTGCAAAGTTTTAATATTAGTAATATAACTTGCCAGAGATGGTACTAAAGCGATAATACCTAAACCCATAGCTCCGATAAATGTTGTTTTAGTAAGAATTTTATCAAGAGCTTCTGCAGTTGGTTTGCCTGGTTTGATTCCAGGGATAGAAGAACCGTATTTCTTCAAATTATCTGCAATATCTTTAGGCTGCATGTTCGGCATAATTGATGCATAGAAAAATGTTAATGCAACAATTAATAAGAAATATAGAACGTAGTAAGTTACACCGTCAGGGCTTAAAACCTGATTTAAATGGATTACTACATTTTTTACAGCTTCACTTTTGAAATTTGCCTGTCCTACAAGGCTTAAAACCGTAGAAGGGAAAAGCAAAATAGCAATAGCAAAGATAATTGGCATTACACCACCTGGGTTAAGTTTGAACGGGATAAAAGAATTCATTCCGCCATATACCTTGTTCCCAACTTGTCTTTTTGGATTAACAATAATAACTTTTCTTACAGCTTCCTGCATTATTACGATAAATACCATTGCTGCAAAGAATATTGCAAGCAGAACTAATAAACCTAATTGCATCATTGAATTATTAGCAACTATTTGAGCTGTCCTAGATGCATAAATAGGAATACCTGACAAGATACCGATAAAGATAATTAAAGATCCACCATTACCAATACCTTTTTCGGTAATAAGTTCTGAAATCCACATTACAAGAACAGAACCTGCTGTTAATACAACAATTGAACTTATAAAGAACATTATAGGATTAACATTAGGTAAAACTGCTCCTGGAAGATGGTGTAAATATAACATGAAGATTAATGACTGAAAAACAGCCAATACCACCGTAAATATCCTTGTATACTGTGATAATTTACGTCTTCCTGCTTCTCCTTCTTCTTTCTGTAATTTTTCCAACGATGGAATAACAACAGAAATAAGTTGGATAATAATTGATGATGTAATGTACGGTCCAATACCCAAAGCAAAAATAGATACTTTTCCTAATGCGCCACCTGAAAATAAATCCAAAAATCCGATAATATTATTTCCCTGTGCGATATTAGAAAAAATTTGGTTATTAATACCGAACAATGGCATTTGAACCCCAAATCTAAAAGCTGCAATCATTAAAAATGTAAAAAT
>CALVHB010000055.1 GCA_944327275.1 Candidatus Gastranaerophilales bacterium
AAACAATAGGAGTTTTTAATCCCAGCTCATCAGCCAAAAAAGTTGTAGCTTTATGCATACGCCCTGTTACAAGGACAACTTTTATCCCTTTTTCGGTGAGTTTTTTCACACAAGCCTTAACTTCGGGAGTAAATCCAAAATCCCATTTTAAAATTGTTCCGTCAATATCTGTTGCAACCAGTTTAATTTTGTTTTTTTCAGACATAATTTATCTCTTTATTTTAGCTCTCATTAATGCGCAAAGGGTTTTTGCATCGTTTATTTCCCCTGAATCGACCATTGAAAGTACAGTTTCAAGCGGATATTCAAAAGCTTGAATAATTTCTCCCTCATCAGGATGACAATAGGTATATTCAAGATTTTCTGCTTTATAAAGGTATAATTTTTCATCACTATACCCCGGAGATGTATATACATAACCCAAATCGGTCCAAGATTTTGCACAATAGCCTGTCTCTTCTTCCAATTCTCTTTTAGCTGCTTCGAAAGGATCTTCACCTTGTTCAAGCTTTCCTGCCGGCAGTTCAAACATAACTTCTTTCATAGGGTATCTAAATTGTTTTACAAGTAATACCTTATCTTCTTTCAAAGCTAAAATTACTACACCACCGGTGTGTTTAACAACTTCTCTAAAGGTTTTTTGACCTGTTGATAATTCAACACTATCCTTATAGAGTTTCACTACGCGACCATCAAAAATCAAATCCGATTCAATTGTTTTTTCATTAAATTCCATATGCAAATATTATCATAAAATTCTATAAAGCGCGAATTATTGCTTTTATATTTATATCAGTAACTTTCAAAAGAGCAACCGTTTTAGCCGTTTCATCAAGCTTTCCGAGGGATTTTAAAACCTCAACTGTTTTTAAAATTAAAGTCTGATTATTTGATTTTAACAACTCTCTTATAGCATACTCATCAGATGATAATTCAAGAGCAGTGTATACCAAAGGGCTGTTTTCATTTAATTCTTCAGGAATTAATTTTTCCAAATCTTTTTTATTTATATTTTTCAAAAGTTTTTTTATATCCTGAACCTCATTTTTTGTATCTTTATCCTCGTCAAAAAGGTATTCATTATTTTCAGTTAAGATATCAAACTTTTCTTTTGCATTCAAAATCACCACAGCAGCCTTACTATCATTCTTGTTGTTTATCAAGTGCTCCAGAACTTCATATAATTCAAAATCAAAAACAACTGATAAAGGCAATATTTCTCCGAGTGCATTGACTATTAGATTAATAACTACCAATGCATTTACATAGTCAGTATCTAGTAAATTGAAAAGGCCTTCTAAATAAGGAATTTCTCCGGCAATGTTTTCTGCCATTGCCGATGTTTTCATAACTTCTAATATCTCAGGAACAGCTCTTTTGTCACCATAAGCAATTAAAAATCTAACGGCTGAAAGCTGTTCAAAATCATCATCACTTTTTAATTTTGCAATAGCTTCATTATAAGAATTCTCATCATTCCAAGCTGAAAGAGCTGCTGCACAGTTGTGAGCAAGATATTCATTTTCTGAATAAGAATTATCCCTTAAAAAATCATAAGCTAAAGGATCTTGAATTAGTGAAAAATATTTTGCTGCATATATTTTTTCATCAGCACATCCATTTTCAAACTTTTCAAGCATAATATCCGTAATATCTTCATCAGCAAATTTCACAAGTGAAGAAACGATGATATTTTCATAAGAAGGTGAATAATACTTTAAAAACTCAATAAGGTTTTTAAAATTATTTTCATCTATCACCTTACCAATTCTTTCAGCAACATTCTGCTTTACAAAATCAAACAAGTATCCATCACTATCCACAAGCTCTTTAAAAAGTTCCACGTCAGGCTTACTGACCAACTCATGAGCTACCGTTTCAAAATCGTTTCTATTCTTGCCTGTAAGTTTTTTTAAATTATCTGACATAATTAATCCAAATAGAAAACAGTAATAACTTTATGTCCTTCTTCAGCGTACTGAACGGCATTATGTAAAGTCTTACTAGTATGAGACAAGAAGCAGATTAACTGATTACAATCATCAATAATTTCTCTGTTACAAACTCTGGAAGCATCAGCAAGTGTCATCATAGCGCGATCAGGATGTTCTACAATATTAGGAACACCTATAAGTTGATTTTGAACATCACTTGGCTGTTGACCAATTGTCTGAGGTAAAATAACTTTTAATTTATCCGGATTAGCCTTCATAGCACCGCGGATTGCAGCAGCATTAGTACCTGAAGAACCTCCTGAAGTAATAATTGTATTACCCTGTCTAACAAGAGCAGTAGCTAATGTTTCAATCATTTGTTGGTGGGTAATAGGCAAATTACGGCTGCCTATTATAGCAATTCTTTTTGCTGATTGCTGAATAGTAGCAAGTTCCATGGCTAAAGCATCGACCGTGTCGGGAGAGTCAGAAGACACCGTATCCAAATCATCCATCGGTACTACAATAGAGTTTTGTTTTTCTTTTGCATCATCTTCAGAACTCATCAATATATTTGACATATCAGTTTTCACCATTTTTCCTACTTTCTAATTGCAATCTACACGTTTTTAGTTTATGCTGATTATATCACAAAAATTTTATTTTGGGAATAGGGGATATGGAAAATATACTGGATAATCTTAATAAAGAACAGAAGGAAGCTGTTCAAACAATTCAAGGCCCGCTGCTTGTTTTAGCAGGCGCAGGTAGTGGAAAAACAAAATTACTTACCTCAAGAATAGCATATCTTATACAAAATGGAGTAAGACCGAGAAATATTCTTGCAGTAACTTTTACAAACAAAGCTGCTAAGGAAATGAAAGAACGTCTTGGAAATATACTTGGAGAAAATGTAGTAAAATACATGTGGGTTGGAACATTCCACGGAATTTGCGGTAGAATACTTCGTGAAAATATTGAAAATTACAGTTTTCAATCAGGCAAAAAACTTGATAAAAACTTTTCTATATACGATGAAAACGACAGCAATGCCGTAATTAAACAAGCCATAAAAAAACTCAACCTTGATGATAAAATTTATCAACCAAAGCTTGTAAAAGCTGTTATTTCTAATGCAAAAAACAAAATGCAAGATGCATATACTTTTGCAACCTTTGCAAGGGATTTTAAATCACAAAAAATTGCTTCTATATACGAAGAATACGAAAATTCTTTAAACAACAATAACGCAATTGACTTTGATGATATGTTGTTACTAACAGTAAAATTATTAGAACAATGCAAAGATGTAAGACAACAATACTACGATAGATTTCAACACATATTGGTCGATGAGTTCCAAGATACTAACATGGCTCAATATAAACTTATCAATATGTTATATACAAATCTTGATGCTGAAATTCCTGATGAACGTTCATTATGTGTTGTAGGTGATGTTGACCAATCAATATATAGCTGGCGTGGTGCTGATTACACAATTATATTGAATTTCCAGAAAGATTTTAAGAAAACAAAATTGATTAAACTTGAACAAAACTACCGTTCTACAGCAAATATTTTGAACGTTGCAAATGCAATTATTGAAAATAATACAGAACGTGTTGATAAAGTCTTGTACTCACAAAAAGGCGATGGAGAATTAATAGACTACTTTGAAGCACAAGATGAAGCGGATGAAGCAAACTTTATTGCAAGCAGAATAAAACAAGATTCCGGTGGAGATTACAACCGTTATGCAATATTGTATAGAACAAATTCACAATCACGTGCACTTGAAGAAGCTTGTATGGCAGCAGGTATCCCATATAGAATTTACGGCGGACTAAAATTCTATGACAGAAAGGAAATTAAGGATATTATTGCATACCTAAAACTTATTTATAATCCTGATGATTCGCAAAGTTTCAGAAGAATTGTAAACGTTCCAAAAAGGTCAATAGGGGATACTTCCGTAAAAAACCTATCAGATTTTGCGGATAAAGAAGATATAAGTCTTTTTGCTGCATGCCAGAGAATTGAAGATGCGGTAGAAATCCCTCCAAGAACAAGAGCAAAATTAAAAGATTTTTCCGAATTAATTTTAAAATTCAAAGATGCAGTAAAATCTTATTCACTACAGGAATTTGTAACACTTGTAATTGAAAAAACAGGTTACCTTGCAGAGCTTCAATTACAAAATACTCCGGAAAGTGAAGCAGATATTGAAAACTTACAAGAACTTGTAAACGTTGCAGGAGAATTTGTTCCTGAAGAATCCGACAACGCTCTTGGAGAATTTTTACAACAGGTAGCTCTTGTATCTGACTTGGATGGAATGGATGATATCTCTAATAACGTAACTTTAATGACTCTTCACTCTGCAAAAGGTCTTGAATTTCCTGTTGTATTTTTAGCAGGATGTGATGAAGGAGTATTCCCTCATCAAAGGACATTCAATATCCCATCAGAAATGGAAGAGGAACGCAGATTGATGTACGTTGGTGTCACAAGAGCAGAAGAAAAATTATACCTGACATCTGCAAAACGTCGTCAAATGTGGGGAGAATATAAATACTACAATCCTTCAAGGTTTATTGAAGAAATTCCTAGACAATTACTAAACTCTATAGGCTTTGAGGGGTCAACAAGCGGAACTTCTACATTCCAAAATGCAGTATCAAAAGCCAAAACAGGTAAATCTGATTATTCATATTCATCAGCACAATCAGACAGCTACGGTTATGTAAAACCTTCTACAGGTTTTGGCAGAGGATTTGTAGCCCCAACCAGAGGACTTGCAACCGGTAATTCGCAAAATGACAGACAAAGACAAAATGCGTCTTACCACAATCAACCGCAAAGGACTCCAAGTAGAGCAATTTTAGTTAAATCTCAAGTAAATAAACAACGAGATGATGAAAAAGTTAAAGAATTTTTTAAAGACAACGCTATAAAACGTATGCTTGAAGAAAAAAAACAAAAAGAACGCATGCAACAAGAAGCCGAAGCGGAAAGACAAAAGAAACTAGAGACTACTCAACCTATTGAATATGTATTCAATGAAGGTGAAAGAGTGTTCCATGACAAACTTGGCATAGGACATATCAAAGAAGTTATGCAAATCGGTGAAAGCATGATGTATACAATTGATTTTGGCAGACAAGGGATTAAAGCCATGGATGCAGCATATGCGAAATTGAAAAAATTCTAATTATTGAAAATTATATCTACACAGAAATATGGACTACTTTGTTTATTAAACCAGAGTAGTCTATATTGCATTAAGATATGTAAATTTCCTTTTTAACCATGTAAATTTTTATTATTTACAAGACTTCTAAAGCGTTAGAAGTCTTGTGAAATCTAAAATTAATTTTCCAAGGAAAATTGAAAGGAAACATTTATGTGGATTAATCCTGCCGTAAAAAAATTCTATAACGTTACATCAAACAGCTCTCAAGTAAATAATATAGCTAAACATATCGGAAAAAATATCTCACGACCTGTTTGTGATCGTATGACAACTGTTGATAAAAACCTATTCCAAGCATATCTTTTCGCAAGAACAACTAAAACAAGGATTACCCCACAAGAAATAAAAGAAGTTTTCTCAAAAAATGGAAATGATTTTATAACTTCCGCCTACGACCTAATAACTGAAAAATTTAACCTTTCAAAAGATATAAGACCATCAGTATTTATGCAAGAATGTCAAGGGGACAATATAATGCAATATATGGGAACAAACCATTGCATATTTATAAGCCCTTCAAAAATTAAAAATTGCAGTAAAGAACAAATATACAATTATATACGCCACGAAATTCAACATTGCTTACAGAACATTGATATACTAAGACATGAAACTCTTGGAGAAAAAGCTGTTGAATTATACGCTAAATCTATAGTTGATACAGAAAAATCTATTATTGAAAATTTAGTACAAATGTCTCCTGATAAAGCTGTAAGAATGGGAGTAAGTATTCAAGATTATATAAATTTTAAAATGTTGCATAGTAATCCAAAATTATATCAAGAAACTATGAGAAATAATTTGCAAATGTACACAGGACAGTTAAAATCTCTTAGACAAAATTTTATTAATAAATTTGGATTAATAAAAGAAGGAACAAAAAATAGCGAAAAAGTTAAACTTTACTTTAATGATTTTATGAATGTTAATTATTACGGTGAAAATAATAAAGTAAATATTGCAAAATACTTAAATAAAATAACCGAACAAGAAGCAATACTTGCGGGCGAAATAGCTGAATGCGAAGTATCCGGAACATGTTATTTTAAAAAACTAAAAAATGATGCTATGAAATCTTTAGAAAACAAAGAATTATTGGACGAAATTATGAAAGAGGGAAAAGCCGCAAATTCTGAATATTTAGATATTATAAATGGAAATAATAAATAAAAATTGAAAACTTTCATATGACTAAAATTGTACCAAGATATTTATATCACATAACAACTAAAGCAAATTATGATTCAATAATGAAATCCGGAATATTGAAAACATCTGAAGATGATCTTTTGGGAAATGGAATTTTTGCTGTAGAACTTACCAATTTATTTAAAAGATGGAATTACAATAAGAATTGGGGAAATAAAAATTTACAAGAAAAATTACTTAAACACCAATTCCAAAAATCACCTAATATTGTTATGATAAAAATTCCCACTGGTAATCTTGATCTTAAAAAATTAAAAATCAGGAGTCAAAACACATTATTTCAATATATTCAAAAGATGCGACAATATTATATAGATTTAATAAAAAATACTTTTAGTGCAGAAGAAATAAAAACTTTACGACATGAAGTAATGCAAAAAGTAAACTTTATGGATCCAAAAGAATTAAGGTTAAAAAGTCCTAAACATTTGATTTTTGGAACACCTGTCAGATTTAGAAAACTTTTTCAACAAAGAAAAGAAGCCATAGAATATATTTACAAAGACAATATCCCAGCATCACAAATCAGTAAAATTGGTGAAGTTAATATTGACGAATTGGAAAAAAGTACAGAATTTGATTCTAAAAAACCTATACGCAGTATATTCTGCGCCTTATTAAAAAACACCCCTGAGGAAAATGGAGCAAAGTTAATGTAAATGAACAGTTAGTTTGATTTCTTTTAACAGACAGTTTGATTATTTTAGGCAACTTGGAGTATCAAATTTTTATGAGTTTATGTTAATATGCTCTCTAAGAAATGGGAAGTTATAATGATT
>CALVHB010000056.1 GCA_944327275.1 Candidatus Gastranaerophilales bacterium
CCGCTTATGCCTAAATTCAGCTCATATAGCCTTGCTCGAAATATTCTTAGCATAATAATTTCACCTACAAGGTATAACGCTCCTGCAAATATATACACAACTAAATTTTACCCGACAACATTTATGAATTTAGTCACTACAGGAGATGAAACTAATGTGTCATTAACAAGAAACAATAATATTTCTCCTGACATAATTAATGCAAATGGAACCGTAAAAGTTCAAATAACAAAACAAATTCCTATCAACAATCCAAAAAGATATTTTATTCTTCAACTGGAAGAAGCTATAAAAAATGAAAAAATGTATTACTATGGAAATTTTTACCAAAAGAAAACTCCAACCACAAATACCTACTTGGTTGCAGAAGTAAAACACCCAATTGAAGATGCTGTAGAACTAATACTTAAAAACAGCGATAACTTTATGGCAGAAACAGTATTTAAGCTTGCCGGAAAAGAATTCGTACAAAACACAGGTTCTTTAAAAAATTCTCAAAGAATGATAAATACTTACTTTGATAAACTCAACTTAAAACATGATGATATCAAAATAGTTGATGGTAGCGGAGTTTCAAAAAATAACATTGTAACAGCTGATTTTATGACAAGATTCCTTGTAAAAATTGCAGAAGATAAAAACTATATAAACTCATTGCCAACAGCTGGAGAAGGTACATTGACTAATCGTATGCTTTATTTTAAAGACAACATAAAAGCAAAAACTGGGACATTATCAGATGTAAGCTGTATTGCAGGATATATAACTTCCAGAAGCGGAAAAACCTATGCTTTTGACATCATGATTAATGACCCAAAATCAATACCTTCTACAAAGAAATTACTTGAAGAATACATACTAAGAGATGTATATGCAAAATTCTAAGATTTTTTCTCATCATAGATAACTTTAGCAAGAGTTCCGACAAAGCCTGATAATATTGCCATAATCAGTGCTGATTGTGCTCTTGCTTTTGGTAGATAGCTTTTTATTGATTTATAAGCAGCATCTAAATCTGCAGAACGAAGTAATTCAGCTAACTTACCCTCTGCAGTATTATTTTTGGAAGCTTCTTTAATCAATTTTCTACCATCAACAATAGTATTCCTTGCAATTTTTGCTTCCATACCCTCACCAGAAAAAACTTTCTCTGATAAAGTTTTTTCAAACACATCCTCTTTGAGAGTTAATAATTGTTCAAGGGTATACTTCCTTGGAGCAGCAGCATAACCGACACCAGCCCCTACAAGTGCAGACATTGCACCAACCTCAATAGGGGAAACCGTAGTACTTTGACTCATAATAACCTCCTATAGCATTTTTTAAACACAAGACCACATACATTTAAACTCGAAATCATACATTTTTGTTGAATTTTACAAGTTAAATTTACATCTTGTAACAATTCGTAATTAAGACTAAAATATGCTATATTAAAGGAATTAAGGAGAATAAAATGGAACCTTTTGTAACAATAATTACACCAACACATAATCTTTTAAAAAACAACCTTGCAGATGACTTTAATTTACTAGTAAAACTTCTCGATATGCAAACATATCCAAATATTGAGCATCTTATTATAGACAATATGTCAACTGATGGCACTGTTGAAATGCTGAAAAGTTACAAAAATCAAGGATTTATAAACTTTTATTCAGAAAAGGATACTGGTAAATTTAATGCTTATAACAAAGGAGTTATGAGAGCTAAAGGGAAATATGTTACTTTTCTCAGCTGTGATGATTTTATTCAAGACATAACAGCTATTTCTGACATCGTGAATATTCTTGAAGCAAACAATGGAGATTTCTCTTTTGCTCCTGCATATTGCAGACACCCTCAGGGATTTGTGTTTCTGTTCATGCCTGCAATGCACACTGCATTTCAAGTTATGCCTTGTGCTAGACAAGCTATGTTCTTTAAAAAATCAATGATAGAAAAAGAAAACTATTTTGATGAAAGGTTTAAACTTATTTCTGATTTTGATTTTATTATGAGAATAATATTAAAGGGATACAAACCGGTATTTTTTGACACGAATTATGTTACGTACAAACTTGGAGAAAAAGTACAAAATAACGGACAAAAGGCGGAAGAGGAAAGTAAAGCTATTTTTAACAAAAATTTTAGAAATCTTTATCCTCTAAATGACGACATACTAACCAGAATGGCTAAATTTTCAGAGTTTCCTAGACCGCTCTTGGAAAAATTGGCAAAATATTTTCCTGACGAAGATGCTGAATTATTCTTTGATAAATGTGAACAATTACACCAAATAAGAATAAACGCAATACAAAACCAACAAAAATAATTTGTAAAAAGTTTTTAAATTATTTGCAAAATAATCTTTGTCGCGTATGATATAAGTAGTATTAGATAAGAATTAGGGAAATAAAAATGAGTGAACAAAAAGTTGCAGTTATTGGCTGCGGTGTATGGGGAAGAAACATTGTACGCAATTTCTATAATTTAAACGTACTCCATACAGTTTGTGATATTGATGATGAAAACTTAAAAAAAGTAACAGAACAATACCCTGGGGTAAAAGTTACAAAAGATTTTAATGACATAATCAACAACAAGGAAATAACAGGAGTATGTGTTGTTACTCCAAGCCATACACATTACAAAATGGTAAAAGCAATGCTTGAAGCAGGGAAAAACGTGTATGTAGAAAAACCTATTTCAACAGTAGCAGCAGAAGCTAGAGATTTATCTCAATTAGCACATGACAAAGGTCTTGTTTTGATGGTAGGGCACTTACTATTGTACCATCCTGCAGTAAATAGATTAAAAATGCTTATTGAAGAGGGTGCTCTTGGTAAAATTGTATACGCTCAAAGCGATAGACTTAATGTTAACTACTTTAAAAATGACAGAAGTGTTATGTGGGATTTAGCTCCGCATGATGTATCAATGATCAGTTATGTAACAGGTAAGGAACCTTTACATGTAATTTCTGCAGTTGGTTGCTCTTCTGATCAAAATGAAATTATGGATATTACACATATTGGAATCCAATTCGAAGATGGTGTAATAGGACACATTTCAGACAGCTGGATTACACCTAGAAAACATGTACAATTACTTGTAAGAGGAACTAAAGCTACAGCAATTTTAGATGATACTGTTGCAGAAAACAAACTTGTTATATTTGATAATTTTGTAAAAGATAATACTCAAAATATCAAACTTGACTATTTGGAAATTGAACCTTTGAAACTTGAATGTCAACATTTTATAAGTTGTTGTTCATCAGGCAAAAAAGCTCGTTCTGACGGTGACAACGGATTTATGGTCACTCAAATTCTTGAAGAGGCAGAAAAAATTATGTTGGGAGATAAGGTAAAAAAACTTGATGAAGTTAATTTTGCCCTTTCAAGAACAAAAAAATAATATACACAGGAGAGACATCAAAAATGGATATAAAAAATAACCTTGCAAATATAGTTTCAATATCAAGAGTTTTTGTAGCATATGCAGCAATTGCATTGCTATACGAAGGAACTACATGGGCTTTTGGAATTTCATTTATTTTGACAATAATTGCATTTGCTATGGACGGGTTGGACGGTTACATTGCTAGAAAATATAATCAGTCATCAGAATGGGGATCAGTTCTGGACATTCTTGGGGACAGAATTGTTGAAGTCTCTTACTGGACAGCATTTGCAGTTATGGGATGGATAAATATTTTATTCCCATTGATTTGTGTAGCAAGAGCATTTACTACTGACGGAATAAGAAGTGTTGCATTATCAAAAGGGATGACAGC